>JAZKAT010000001.1:0-15945 GCA_040389045.1 Pseudomonadota bacterium
TATCCGGTAACGTCAGGTTATAAGAAGTAATCAGCTATTGCGCGCGCTTTTCACCTCTCCCCTTGTGGGAGAGGTCGGCGCGCAGCGACGGGTGAGGGGTGCTTTACCGACGATCCCCATTACTCTGCACAACTTGATTATGCGCAGGAGCTGATGTCGCATCAGTCGCATCTTTCGAAGCATTTTCCGACTTTGCTGGCGCAAGCTTTTTCCACACATCCGCCAGAGTCACTTTTTGCGGAGTGTTAGCAGCAGTTTGTACCGTATGGTCCGGTGAAGTAACTGACTCTGTCATCACTTGCTTAGTTTGCACCGCTGGTTGTGGCACCGATTGCACTGCTTGCTGCTGCTGCACTACCGGCTGCTGTGGCTGGGCTGGCTTGATTAACCCCGACTTCCGCATATCCTGAACGATATCCGCAACCGTCGTAGTCGAACCGCGTACGCCATTGTTTTGATATGAACTCACTACCGCACCATTAGGATGCGACGGTGGTGCCAATGCCTGCTTAGGTTCTGGTGGTAATGACTTTTCCTGTTTCGGTGCAATAACGACTTTAGGGCTAGTCAATTCCTTGCCCGACACTTCATGCAGATAAATTGAATCCGGATAGTTGTAAGCCAATACTTTCAAGGCTTGATTTTCAAGGTCCGTCTGGCGCAGTTGATGATACGACTTCACCATGATGACTAACGCGTCTGGCACCACTGGCGCACCCTGATAATGCTCTACCACCATGCTCGCGCGGTTGGCTGCGGCAACATATGCCTGACGATTAAAATAAAATTGCGCGACTTCAATTTGATGATTGGCTAACACATTACGTAAATAAATCATGTACTGATGCGCGGCAGGCGCATAGGGACTTTCTGGATAACGTTTTTCAAGTTCAGCAAAATCATTAAACGCTTTTTTCACCTGGGTCAAATCACGGGTTGCGTAATCCACTGAGAACAAACGCTCAAACACCCCCATATTTTGATAATACGACGACAAGCCCCGCATATAATATGCATAAGCCACATTCGGATCTGTGGGATAAGCGTGAATATATCGGTCAGCCGCACTTTCAGCAGACACAAAATCAGCATTCTTGTAATAAGCATAAATGATATGTAACTGGGCAGTCCGGGTATCACGACCAAATGGATATTGCACATCCAGCGCTTCAAAATGCTTGATGGCATCGGCATAACTGCCATCGCGTAAGGAAGTTTCGCCCTCATGATAAATTTGCTGGGCCGTTTCACCTTTATAGGCATCAGCGGGGTCGTTGCTGGAAGTACATGCGGCGAGTAACGAAAAGAGTAATCCTGCCAAGCCTGTCGCGATAAATTTCATTATTTTCATTGTCTGCTGATACCCAAAAATGCCACCGAATTGGCCGTGCATTGTATATCAAATTCTGGCATTATTCACCAAACAAAATTCGAGATAATTAATAGAGTAAAAAGTGACAGCAAAAATTCAGCATACCCTCACCATCCCTGACGACCTCGCCGGTATGCGTTTAGACCAGGCCCTGGCAAAACTGTTGCCTGACCATTCACGTACCCAGATCCAGGAGTGGATCAAAAAGCAGGAAGTTCTGCTGGATGACCAAATTCCTATCAATAAAGCGCGGGTCATTGGTGGTGAAAACATTATAATAAATGCCAGTCTGAAACCACAACATACCTTTGCAGCGGAAGCCATTGTTCTGGATATTGTGTACGAAGATGATGCGGTATTAATTATTAATAAGCCAGCCGGAATGGTAGTCCATCCGGGCGCTGGCAATATGAGTAATACCTTGCTAAACGCGCTCTTACATCACGCGCCCAGCTTGCAGGAATTACCACGCGCCGGCATCGTCCACCGCCTCGACAAAGACACTTCTGGCTTGTTAGTCATTGCCAAGACTTCCGCCGCTTTATTTAATCTTACCAACCAAATAAAAAACCGCAGCGTCACGCGGATTTATCAAGCCATAGTCAATGGGATTTTTACCAGTGGCGGCAAAGTCGAAGAACCCATTGGCCGTCACCCTATCCAGCGGAAACGCATGGCGGTCATGGAAAACGGTAAAGAAGCCGTGACCCATTACCGCGTCATGGAACGCTACCGCGCCCATACCCGAATTAAAGTCCAACTCGAAACGGGCAGGACCCATCAAATCCGGGTGCATATGGCGCATATTCATCACGCTTTGCTGGGTGATCCTATTTACGGTGGCCGCTTGAAACTGCCAAAAGGCGCAACACCAGAGTTGATCGCCATGTTACGACAATTCAAACGCCAGGCGTTGCACGCGTTTGAATTAGGTATTATCCATCCGGTCACGCGCGAACCTATGACGTGGCGCGCACCCTTACCAACCGACATGCGCGAACTCATCGAATGTTTACGCACTGACACCCCGAGTAGCGAGGATGCCGACTATGACTATTGATGTAATGAGTGGGTTTATTCAACCCCAATGGCCCGCTCCCGCTTCGGTTAAAGCATTTAGTTCATTGCGACAAAGCGGCGTGGGCGAAGACCCAGCCGTCCCGCTAGACGACCGTGATGTAATGTTGTTACAACAAGCTCTGCAAATACCCGCCACACCGATCTGGCTTAAACAAATTCATGGCAATATCGCTATTCAAGCCAGCCCGGAAAATTCCCAACAGGAAGGCGATGCGTTATTTACCGATAAACCCAATACCGTATGCGTAATTCGCACCGCGGATTGCATTCCGATCTTTTTTACTACCAAAACTGGCTCGCACATCGCTGCCATTCATGCGGGTTGGCGTGGACTGGCGTCGGGAATTATTGACGCAACTCTGCAAAAACTTCCGGTTGCGCCAGCAGAAATTTTAGCATGGCTAGGCCCTGGCATAGGCCCAGAACGATTTGAAGTCAGAAAAGATGTTTATGATATCTTTACTCTCAATGATCCGGGGGCAGAACCAGCCTTCAATAAAATTTCCGACGAACAATGGCTGGCGGATTTATTTATGTTGGCGCGGCAGCGTCTGCAAAAGCTGGGGATTACGCAAATTTTTGGTGGTGATTATTGCACTTATAGCGATCCGGAACACTTCTTCTCTTATCGACGAGATGGTAAACTTACCGGCAGAATTCTAAGTTTGATTTGGATTGAAGATTTAAAAAACACCAAAGTTGTTTAAGGGAGAATAACATGCCCCATTTGATACGCCGCGTCTTGTTGGCATTGCTAGCTATTACGATTAGTTACCATGCTAATGCCACGGTCACCACACCCGTTGCAACCCCCGGCACTAGCCTTGCGCCTATGCTGCAAAGTGCGTTGCCCGCGGTTGTCAATATTCGCGCCGACATTAAAATTACTGACCTTGCGACCCTGAACCGCTTACTTCAAGAACGCGGCACGCCTAACAATGGCGGTGAAATTCCTGATACTTTCCTATCGGTGGCATCTGGGGTCATTGTTAACGCTGACAAAGGTTATATTTTAACGAATGCGCATGTCGTGAATGATGCGCAAACTGTAATTGTGTCATTGGGTGACGGCCGGCATTATACCGCCCGTATTGTTGGCATGGACAAACCTTCTGATATTGCCTTGCTGCAAATCAAAGGCAAGAAACTTACCGCGGTCCCTGTTGGCAATTCAAATGGTTTGAAAGTGGGTGAAACTGTAGTCGCCATCGGTAATCCATTCGGTCTGAACCAGTCGGTGACTTCTGGCATCATCAGCGCCCTGGGTCGTACTTCACTGGGCATAGAAAATTTCGAAAATTTTATCCAGACTGATGCGCCTATCAATCCGGGTAATTCCGGCGGTGCTTTGCTGGATATTCAAGGTAATTTGATTGGTATAAACACGGCAATTTTAGCGCCGGAACGTGGCAGCATAGGTATTGGTTTTGCGATTCCTTCTAACATTGCCAAAAGCATTATGGACCAATTGATTCAATTTGGTGATGTGCGGCGCGGGATGTTGGGCATAGGCGCGCAAGATATTACACCAGATCTGGCGACTGCATTTAAACTGGCGAATACTTCAGGCGCGGTAGTCACACTTGTTAAAACCAATTCACCGGCGCAAAAATCTGGATTGCAGGTGGGTGACATTATTACTTCTATTAACAACACGGATATCAAGAATGCTAATGATGTCGTGAATACGGTGGGTTTCTTGCGTGTTAACACTAAAGTTAATATTGATTTGTTACGCAATAATAAAAAATCAAGCGTGAGCGCGACCCTGACAGACCCTAAAGCGTTGAAAGATGCCAGCAATGCGCTCGATCCGTATTTCTATGGTGTTGCTTTGAAGAATTTCTCATTATTAAGCCCGATTCATGGGGAAATCAAAGGGGTGTTAGTGGTTTCTGTAGAACCCGATAGTCACGCATGGCAAGCAGACTTACGCGCTGGCGATGTGATCACTTCCGCCAATCAGCAAAAAACCCCAATCATTGGCGACCTGCAGAAAGTTGCGTCCAGCGCGAAAGATTCGGTGTTGTTGAATGTGCTACGCGGGCCAGGTGCGGTGTTCCTGGTGGTTAGTAAAGAAGTAGCTTGATCCCACCCCTCACCCGCCACCTGCGGCGTCGACCTCTCCCACAAGGGGAGAGGTCGGCGCGAAGCGACGGGTGAGGGGTGGGTGTGTGAATGCTTATTTTAAATTATTGGCTTGTTCGACAGCTTGAGTGAAACATAGTGAGACTCCTCCTCAGCCAGCGGGAAGGATTCTTCTTTTGGTGGCTTTACAGACCAACAACACCAGGCCCTCCATTTAGCACTACTTCTTTCTTTACGCAAAGCTTTCAAAGATTTTTCATTTTGCTCTAAAATAATCGAATATGCCCCATCTCTAGAACTATCTTTAACAAACTCTTTATAAATTAATTCTTTTTTATATTCCACAGCGGCTTCATAAAGCCGAAATAAATTTTCATTCTTTGGATCTTCTTCAAGCGCATCACTACTGGCGTTCATAGCGGCTTCGTGAGCTGCTAAAATCAAACGCCATTCAGCAAAAAGCTGGTTTGTGTTAGCGTTACCACTAAAATCAACCGCTTTTTTAAATATACTATGCCACAATTTCAAATCATCAAGCGTCCTGGTTTGAGAAAACAAAGTTTTAACGGATTTTAACGATGTCTGATATTGCTCCCAGTCAAGATTGGGCAGCGCTAATTTGGTATTAATGGCAGAGCGAAGTTCTGCCTGAGCCGCCGCGTTTCTTTCAGCAAGTCTCCGCACTTCATCCTTTAACTCCGATTGTGCTCTTTGCATCCACTACTCCTTAACGTGTTATTGTAATCTCTGACCATTTTGCACAGGCGCTCGCGGCTTTGGTACAGGTGCCTTAATATTACGAAACCAACTCAATAGCGCACTACTCCCTTTTTTCTGGTTAACTTCCGGCTGCTTCGCTTCCTGCTGCTTAGCTTCCTGTTGCTTAACTTCCGGATATAATACTTTTTGATATTCCTTAGTCGCAGCATAGTTAGCACGGCAAACCTTATCCAACGGAAATTCGATTAGCAATTTTCTTTGATCATGCAGCATAGTTGAATGAGCATCTAATAAAACTTCCCACTTCTCTTTCAGCCAGCTTGTATAAGTTAAATTTTTTGCCGTGTTAAACTCAACCGCTTTTTTAAATACTATAACCCAAAACTTTAAATCTTCCAGGGTACGAGTTTTATTATGCAGGTTTTGCACGTTGCCTAAAGCCGTCTGAAAATCTCCCCAGGTCAACTCTGTTTTCGCTAATTCTGTAGAAATGCTTGAGCGAATGCTATTCAGATATGCAGCATACGGCTGCGCGTCAGGATTAACTAAGTGTTGTTGATATTGGACAAGTTCACCATAGATAAATCTATATTCTTCTTGAGGAAAATGTTGTACCAGTTGTCTTCGTAAAGCTAGAATCTCTTTATAAGCTTCTAAAAATTCACCCCATTCACCTGCCAGATGATTAGAATAAATAAAGCCTTTAATAGAATTGAATTCAGCGACTTTTACGATTATCTTTTTCCATAATTTTAAATCTTCTAGTGACTTTGATCCTTCAACCAGGACTCTGATATAAATAAGTAACGGTTGATACGCCAGCCAGTCATTAAAAATATGGTTATCTAGCGAGTGCTCAATATAGTCACGATAACGCCCCTGAGCATGCCTGACAGTTGCTTCCAGCTCTTCAATGGTCATATTAGGTTGTAGTTGTGGAAGTGGGATATTTCTTAGCATTAGATATTTACTATTTGATTGATCCCCGCCACCTTAATAATGGAAGCTAGATTTGCGGGGATATTGTTAAAGATAATTTTTTTATTGTTACGTTTGGCGTACTTCAGCCATTCCAGCATTAACGCCAGGCCAGCGCTATTACAATCACTGACTTTAGCCATATCAAAATGCAAAGCGTTATAAGCGGGAAGTTTCGCCAGACTTTCGCGCCACAACGCCACTACCGTTACAAAATTCAGTGCACCTGAAACTTGTAAACTATCCGCTTGATAATCAATGCTTGCAGCACTACTCACTATTGACCACCCGAATTATGACTAGACAGTTTGTTAATTAATTCCGCCATATTGCCTTGCGACAATAAATCGGAAAATTGCGAACGGAAACTTTCCAGCATGCTAATGCCTTCCACGCTCATATCATACAATTTCCATTCCGAACCACGCATCACCATGCGGTAATTAACGGAAATGGACGGGCCATCAGCTCGTTCAATTTTGCTATCCACCTGCACTGTGCTTCTACCTTGATAACCGCCACGCACGGGATAAAAATGCACGGTCTGGTCATTGTAATTTGCCAGTGCGGAAGCGTAAGTATGGACTAACAGTGTAGTGAATTCGCGTTCGAATTTACTGCGCTGTGCCGGTGTGGCGCTATTCCAGGTTTGCGGTGGCAAAACGCGTTTGGCCATTTCCGCGATATCCGCATGTGGTACGACAATGCGGTCAGCCAATGAATAAACCAGTTGCGGATTATCATGCAAATTAGTTTTATTCGCTTTAAGTTGATCGATAAGCCGGTTAGCAATACCATTCAATTCCGCGACCGGATCGCCCGCAGCATAGACTGGCGCGCATAACAATAATCCGGCAAATAAAGCCAGCAGACCATTAACAAACATTTTAGTAAATTTAGACGAAAGTTTCATAACTAATCTCCACGGGTGAAGTTTTACCTTTAACATCAGGTTTTTTGGGTGGCAGGATAACCGGTGTTGATGGATTTAACGTTTTGCTGGGATCAACATCCGGGCTAGTTGGTGGAGCGGGTATAGCCGGTGGTGGCACAGGTTTATCGGATTGCTTGGTGTTAGCGGGCGGCATCGCTTGATTAGTCGCACCATTTTCGCCACTGGGATTACTGACTTTATAAATCAGCTGACCAATTAATTTTTCCAGTATCATCGCGGAATGAGTGTCTTCAATTACACTGCCATTTTTTAAAAATGCCGTGCTGTACATAGGTGTTATCGCAATATAATTATCACCTAACAAACCCGAAGTTAAAATTCCCACGGAAGAATCATCGGGAATATGATCAAAGCGCGAATCAATATGCATTTTCACAACCGCGCGGAAATTTGCCGGGTCTAGCGTGATGCCCGACACTTCACCCACCAGCACGCCGCCAATTTTTATTGGCGCGCGGACTTTCAAGCCACCAATATCATCAAATTGCGCCGTGACATCATAGCCTTCCGCTTTAAAAAAACTGGTGAGTCCACTGACTTTAAATGCCAGCACTAACAAAGCCGCGATAGCCGCCAATAAAAACAAACCGACAAAACTTTCCAACGTACGCTGCGATAACATCACCATCCCCCAATCATCATGGCGGTTAATACAAAATCCAGTCCCAAAATCGCGAGTGAAGAATATACTACAGTACGCGTGGTCGCTTGCGCGATACCCGCCGAAGTAGGATCTGCTTCGTAACCTTGATAAACTGAAATCCAAATGACAATCAAACCAAACACGATACTTTTAAAAATACCATTCATTACATCAAGATGAAAACCGACTTTAGCTTGCATATTCGCCCAGAAGGTACCCGCATCTAAACCTAACCACTTCACACCCACAAGATAAGCACCGTAAATACCAACAATATCAAAAATAATTGTCAGTAGAGGTAATGAATACAAACCTCCCCACAAACGCGGCGACACCACACGCCGTAATGGATCCACCGCCATCATTTCCATACTGGATAATTGTTCGGTCGCTTTCATCAAACCAATTTCCGCCGTCACCGCCGAACCTGCTCGTCCGGCAAATAAAAGCGCGGCAACTACGGGGCCTAACTCGCGGGTAATACTTAAGGCAACTAATGGGCCTAACTGTTGTGCCGCTCCAAATTTCCCTAATTGGGTATAAGCCTCCAAGGCAAGCACCATACCGATGAACAATCCGGAAACTACAATAATTGATACAGACAACACACCTTCCGCGTAAATTTGTGCGACTAGCAGCGGAAAGCTTTTTCTAATATTGGGAAAATAAAATAGCACGCGATACAACAATATTCCGGCTTTACCTAGTTGCTGCAAACTATTTATTCCCCACCGCCCTAATGCGGCAATACCATTCCTCATCAGGCACTCTCCAGCAAATCTTTTTCCAATGCCGGCGCAGGAAAATGAAACGGTACCGGACCATCGGGCAAACCATCTAAAAATTGCCGCAATTCCGCGCCAGTATCGCGCGCAATTTCAGCGGGTGTGCCTTGCCCAATGATTTTGCCTTTGGCTATCACATAAACATAATCAGCAATCGTTAAAGTTTCCGCGACATCATGTGACACAATCACACTGGTCAAACCCAGCGCGTCATTGACGGTGCGAATTAATTTAATCAACACACCCATGGAAATCGGGTCCTGACCGGACAGCGGTTCATCATACATGATTAATTCAGGATCCAGCGCCAAGGCCCGCGCCAGCGCCACGCGTCTGGCCATGCCGCCGGATAATTCGCTAGGCATCAAGTCGCACGCGCCCCGCAAGCCAACCATTTCCAGTTTGATTAACACCAGGCTGCGAATCATGTCGTCGGATAGTTTAGTGTGTTCGCGCAGGGGAAAAGCGACATTTTCAAAAACGGTTAAATGGGTAAATAAACCACCACTTTGAAAAAGCATGCCCATTTTATGACGTAATTTGTACAAATCTTTGCGTGAAAGCTGATGAATTTTTTTTCCAGCTACAAGTATTTGTCCACTGTTAGGATAGAGTTGTGCCCCTATCAATCTCAACAAAGTGGTCTTGCCAGTGCCACTAGGCCCCATAATAGCAGTCACTTTGCCGCGGGGAATGACGATATTCACTCCGTCAAAAATCGGTCGCCCATTGCGTTTGAAATGTAAGTTGCTGATTTCAACTAAGTTATTCATTCTTACTCTATTGTTAATGCAACATGACATATCTTAATCTATTCTCCGCTTGAGCATAAGAAATAATTTAATTTTTCCTTGGCGGTAAACAAGGTAAAATGACAATTCTTAAAAACCTGCCTAAGGTATTAACATGCAAGATATGGAAGAAATTTGTGAACTGGGTCGCGCAGTTATCCAAACGGAAGCGGATATGATTCAGAGTTTAGTGAAACGTATAGACCACAAGTTTGCGAAAGCCTGTGGCTTATTATTGGAATGTGAAGGCCGCATCATCGTGATGGGCATGGGTAAATCCGGTCATATCGCCAAAAAAATTGCCGCGACTTTTGCCAGTACCGGCACCCCAGCTTTTTTTGTGCATCCGGGCGAAGCCAAACATGGCGATTTTGGCATGATCACTCGCAAAGATGTGATTTTGGCGCTTTCCAATTCCGGTGAAACCGAAGAACTGCTGTCTATCCTGCCCTTCATTAAACGTCTGGATATATCACTAGTAGCCATTACCGGCAAACCCCATTCCACCATCGCCTTGTCCGCCAATATCAATCTGGATATCAGCGTGGAAAAAGAAGCTTGCCCTTTAGGTCTGGCCCCTACTTCCAGCACCACCGCCAGTTTGGTAATGGGTGATGCACTGGCGATTTCTCTGTTGCAAAAACGTGGCTTTACCGCCCAGGATTTTGCCTTGTCGCATCCAGGCGGCACCATAGGCCGACGTTTGTTATTAAAAATCGATCAACTCATGCATACCGGCACGGCCATTCCTTGCGTTAACCTTGAGGCTAACCTCAAAGCCGCGTTAGGTGAAATCACCCGCAAAAAACTGGGTATGACTACCGTACTAAGCGAAGATGGCAAATTAGCTGGCATTTTTACCGATGGCGATGTGCGGCGCGCGTTTGATAATAATGCCGACGTCAATCTAACCATGATGCACCAAATCATGACGAAAAATCCCAAAGTTATTCGTACCGGTATCTTGGCAGATGAAGCTTTGCATATCATGGAAACTTATAAAATTACGTCACTCGTGGTCACCAATGAGCAGCAGCAACCGATTGGCATTGTGCATTTACACGATATTTTACGCGCAGGAATCATGTGATGAAAAATATTCTCAACAAAGCCGCGAAAATCCGGCTGGTTATTTTTGATGTGGATGGTGTACTCACCACCGGCAGTTTAATTTATCGTCCGAATGGCAGTGAATCAAAAACCTTTCATGTGCACGATGGCGTAGGTTTGCGTATGTTATTAAAATCGGGTGTGCAAGTTGGCATTATCACTGCGCGTACTTCCGATGTGGTGACCAAACGTATGCAAGACTTGGAAATTCAGCATGTTTACCAGGGTTGTACCGATAAAGTTATCGCCTATGAAAACTTGAAAGAAAAATTAAATGTACTTGATGAACATATCGCTTATGTCGGTGATGATTTACCTGACTTGCCGTTATTGCGTCGCGTTGGTCTGGGCATTACGGTTGCCAATGCGCCACCTATCATGCATGAACATGCGGCACTGGTAACAAAAGCTGGCGGTGGCCAGGGCGCGGCGCGTGAAGTTTGTGAAATGATTATGCGCGCTCAAGGCAGTTATGACGCCGCCATTCAGACTTATTTAGACAGGTAATTACTTTTGTTAACCTTAAAGAATCTGGCAATTACACTTTTGCTACTCACGGCAACCGCTTTTTCTGCCTGGTCGATTATTATTTCGCATCCAGCTAAGGTTAACCCTCAGGATGATCCCAAACAAATCGATTCATTTATGGAAGAAGTGCAGGCTATCACTTATAACAAACTGGGCCAGCCGTCTTTACAAATTACCACGCCTAAAATGGTGCATTATCCAGAAAACAATACAACTTATATCACGACACCGCGGGTGATTATTTATCGGCAATCACCGCAGCCCTGGTTTGTTGATTCCGATTATGCGAAAGCGAGTAATGGTATGGATTCTATTTTATTCTGGAGCAATGTGAATATTCACCATTTAGCTGACCCGGAAAATCCGACGACCAGCTTGCGCACCAATACGCTAACCATTTTTCCCAACCAGCAAATCGCCCAAACCAATGAAGCCGTGACTTTTGTGCAACCGGATACGACGGTGCACGCTATCGGTATGCTGGCTAATCTTGATGTGGGCACAGTCAAATTACTTTCGCAAACCCAGGGTGAATATGATCCAAGTTCGTAATATTTTATGCTACTGTCTACTATTGTTAGCCACTACTGTCTGCCTGGCGCTGCCTGAAGATAGCGGTAAAAATATGCATATAGTTGCAGATTCCACGTTATTTAATTATAAAACGGGTTTTAACACTTACGAAGGCAACGTCAAAGTATTACAGGGTGAAACGCATTTAACCGCGGACCTGGTGACTACCCAAGCGAATGACCATCATAAAATTCAGGAAGCGATAGCCTATGGCAAAAATGGCCTCGCCCATTATTGGACTTTGCCACAAAAAGGTGACCCCTTGTTTCATGCACATGCGAAAATTATTAAATTTTATCCGTTAACTTCGCTAGTGGTCTTGCAAGGCGAAGTAGTAGTAACTCAGGGGAATAATAGTTTCAACGGTCCGGAAATAATTTATAATATCAAAGACCAGACAGTCACTTCACCCGCAAACAAAAACGGCCGTGCCACTATTATCATTGACCCGACGAAATTAACTACATGAATACCTTATCCGCCCATCAGCTTAGCAAACACTATAAATCGCGTCAGGTCGTAAAGAATGTTTCATTGCAGGTCAAACGCGGAGAAATCGTCGGTTTGTTAGGGCCTAATGGCGCTGGCAAAACGACTTCTTTTTACATGATAGTCGGTTTAATTGGCGCCAATGGTGGGCAAATTTGTTTTGATGATCAAGATATCACGCTGCTGCCAGTGCATGCGCGCGCGCAATTAGGCATTAGTTATTTGCCGCAGGAAGCTTCGATATTTCGTAAATTAAGTGTTGCCGACAATATTATGGCAATTCTGGAACTGCGTCGCGACCTTAACAAACAGCAGCGGCTGGCGTTACTACAGCAATTACTAAAAGAATTTAATATCGAACATATTGCCAAGAGCTTAGGGATGAGTTTATCGGGCGGTGAAAGACGCCGCGTGGAAATTGCTCGCGCCCTGGCGATTGAACCTAAATTTATTTTACTGGATGAACCGTTTGCGGGTATAGACCCGATTTCAGTACTGGATGTGAAAAAAATTATTACCCATTTGCGTTCGCGCAATATTGGTATTTTAATTACCGATCATAATGTGCGAGAAACTTTGGATATTTGCGAACGCGCTTACATAGTCAATCAAGGCGAAATAATCTGCGAAGGCACCCCGCAAATGATTTTGAAAAACCAGCAGGTTAGAAGAGTTTATCTGGGCGAAGATTTTAATTTATAGTGTATCACAAACACAAACCTACGGAGTAAATCATGCAAATCCATTTCACTACCCAACATATTGAACTCACCCCCGCGTTAAAAACTTTCACCGAAGAAAAAATGGCGCGCCTGCAACACCGCGATCCTGATGTCGATAAAGTTAACATCACTTTACGCATAGAAAACATCACGCATATCGCCGAAGCTTCGTTACGCTTAAACCACACTGACATCCATGCCACCGCGAAATCCAATGACATGTATGAAACCATTGATGTGCTGGTTGACAAACTGCTGAAGCAAATCACCAAGCATAAAGAAAAACTCACTAACCATCACCACCATGATGACAATGAAGTGTCATGATCAACCAGCAAGTTATCATCATTAATAAATTAGGTTTACACACCCGCGCCGCGGCCAAACTGGTCGCAATCGCGCAGCAATTTGCAAGTAAAATTCAATTGACACGTAATGATCAGACCATAGATGCAAAAAGTATTATGGGTGTGATTACGCTAGGTGCGACGAAAGGAACTAAGCTGGATTTGATTATTAGTGGGAACGATGAGGCGCAGGCGTTGCAAGCTTTACTTGATCTAATTGGAAAACGGTTTGGGGAAGCGGAATAAGCTTGCTCCACTGTCATTCCCGCGCAGGCGGGAATCCATTCCTGGCAAGCTCACTCTGCTAAAGCTCATAATGGATTCCCGCCTGCGCGGGAATGACAGATATTAGTCATGCCAGCCCACGCCGGAATGACAGTAAGTTAAGTCACCTCACCAACTGCAACCTTTCACAAGTTTCCACCAGTTCATTAATCTCATTCCGTGATTGCGTATTAATAAACGTATTTTTAAATAAACCCACCAGCAAGTAAGAATTTTTATTGTTATGCGTATCAATGAATTTATTGTCAGGGTCTTTGGCAGTCGCAGTAATTCTCGACACAAAAGTATGCGTATCAGCCTCACGCTCCAAAGGAGTTTTATTTAAAAAATCATCGAAAGCGGTACATTGCTTCAATAACAGCCTTAGCAGGTGCTGGGATTTATCAAGGCGATCCGAATACTTCTCCGCTCCCATTTTTAGCGAGTGGGCGAATATCATTAATAACGCCAAATAAACTTCTCTATACTTATCTATTCTTCTATCGGTGGTACTGAGCGCGCCTATGCGGGTATGTATTCTACAGAGATAGTCATACAAGGTTTGTTCAGCTGTCAATTCAGGCCGCGGTAGAGCTACATCACCCTGTATGGTCTTCTGTTCTATACCCGTTAACTTATATTTTGTCGCAATCGTTTTGGGAATTAGCAACATAGGATCGTTTTTGTGTATCCGCACGGGTTTGGAACCGTGCTCATGATTATGACCATCACCCTGTCTGTGTGATAGACGACTTTGGTGAAGATTGACTAATTCAGTTAAAGCGGGGCTTACCAGTGTCTTTATATCGCTAACTCGGTTATTAATTTCCGTATATAAATCAGCTCCCAAGCCTGCTGGCAGCATCGCATTTTGCTGTTGCGCCTTAATAGCACTCAATTGAGTCTGGACTTCATCGACTGATACATTGATAAAATTACGGAATTTTTCGATGACATTGAACATATACATGGTTTCCTCGGGAGCGTTATAGTAACGCTCACCGACTTCTATCAATCTATCCCGTAATTTTCTAGCGAAATAACGCAAAACATTCAAACAATGAATTAATTGAAATAAGCCAATAATAGTCGGCAACCTGTTCTGCAAATCTTCTGCGGTAATAGGGACTAACTTATTTACTTGATTAGTACCATCACTTAAAACCGCTTTCATGGTGAGAAAATTTTCGCAGTCCTCAAATGCTTTAGGAAATTCATGAGAATTAATAAAATCTTCAATTTTAAATTTGTTAGGGTCAATGAAATCACCACTATCATCGTACCCATCCAAATTCAGTGCCCGCAGATAATCATTGGCGGTGGTTTGGATATAAGTGGATAGTTTTGACTTTGGCAATTTGATTAAGGGAAGTTCAACATTTCGAGTTCCCCACCACCTCTTGTAGGTCATGTGATACTGCAAAATACCTTGTGCCCACTGTTCCGGCATAAATGCCTGCAAATATTCCCAATGGTTTTTCGACTTGGTATTCGGCACCAGTGCTTTGGTAACCGCGGTAAATAAATTAGCGACCGTGGTGCTAGTAACAGACAACACTTGTTTGGTGCGTTCCATCAAGGAAAGAGAGAGGCTATGGTCTTTTAACAAATAAGCAGCTTTATCTATCTCGGAAACAACACGAGTTAATTTTTGAAAACGAAAACTAGTTTTATCTTTGATAGAAGAAAATTTATTAAGGAAGGCACTGATTTGTTGCAAATAATTAAATACTTTATCATGCTCTGTCACATTTACGCATTTTGTACTTAAATAGAGTACTGCCCAGGATAAAACACTTGAAGTGATATCATCTATTTTTTTTCCTTCTCTTAGTCTGTCTCGGTGATATTGATAAATATAACCTAGTGCATTCATCACATGGCGTACGTATTGATCGAGATATTTATTTTCATACGTAGGGGTGGCGGTGATGAGCGAATCAAGTGTAGTTGTAGTAAGAAAGGATGCGTTAAATTCTTTATCAAACAGCTTAGGCAAATCGGTTTTTTCTATGGTTTCTGTCGCAACCTTTTGAACGCCGTCACGTTCTTCTTTCAATTCTTTTGCTTTGTGGGCAGTTCGCAAAGCAGTAATTTCACGACAACCCGCCCAGCCTAGCATTAATATTAGTTCCCCGCCTTCAACAACCGCTGTCAGACCGCCTGCTGCCATCGCCATAGTGGAACTCCTGTTTGTGTTTTATATTTTTAGACCTTAACTAATCCCCTGCTACCATCATTTCTTCCAATAAAATAGAACCTGTTTGGATGTTGCCGCGCTTATCCACGTCTGTTGCTACATCAACCAAATTACCATACATATCTTGCAGCGTACTGGCGATAGTAATTTCCTCAACTGGATATTGAATTTCTCCGTTTTCCACCCAGTAACCACTGGCACCACGCGAATAATCACCCGTTACAATATTAACGCCGTTACCCATCAATTCCGTTACCAATAAACCTTTATCCATTTTTTTTAACAAACCAGCAAAATCAT
>JAZKAT010000001.1:16045-25726 GCA_040389045.1 Pseudomonadota bacterium
GATTTGCGATACAAACTGCTGCCGCTGATAGCGCCGGTAAAGTGTCCTAACAAACTGCGGGCTTCTTCCGCCTGAAAAATCACTGGCGTTTTACAAGTAGGAATACGCCTGCCGCCCAAACGTCGCACCGTGCGTTCCGCCGCTATGGTAGCAATATTTTTGATAGGTACTAACGCAGACGGATCACAAGACACCGAATAATTGTAATCGCGCTGCATTTCATCGCCTTCCGTCGCAATCAGCACTACACTAATTTCGTGGCGCGTGGCCGGCGTCACACCGATAAACCCCAGACTGTTGCCGTAACCGTGCCAAACGCTAACCGTCGAAACGGAAGACCCCTCGGAATTAGTAATGCGCTTATCCTTGGCTAAGGCGATTGCTTCACATTCCTTGCCCAGCTCAATCGCTTCGGGCACAGAAATTTTCCAGGGGAAATAGACATTGATATCTGGGTAGTTAAATGCCAGCAAGTCTAGCTCGGCCAGGCCAGAAAATTCATCTTCATCGGTAAAGCGCGCAATATTACAAGCTGCTTTAACCGCATCGCGTATGGCTTCAGGACGTACATCGGAAAGACTAGCCGAACCACTGCGCTTACCAAAATAAACGGTTATTTCGATAATTTTATCCTGGTTGTATTCAACTGTTTCAACATCACCCATACGCACCATGACGGTAAAGCCTTTATTGACCGCCACATCGACTTCCGCACTGGTCGCGCCTTGTTTTTTTGCTTCCTGTAACACATAAGCTACCAGTTCTTGTACTTTAACCGGGTTAAAAAGATCGACTTGCGCAATTTCGGTCATGCTATTATCCCATTTAAGTATTGTGTGAGAAATTTTATAGTATTTAATCTAAATAAAGCTAATGAAACTTGCATGCCACTGCAATATGGTGAAAAATAGCTATGCTTTTGAAATTTAATTACTATGGAGAATGCTCATGAGGAAAATGATTACGTTAATAGCGGCAGCTGCGTTAGTAGCTTCCCCTTTTGCCTTTGCTGAAGATAACAATACTGGCAACCCAAATGATGTTTTACAAACTGTTCCAGGTCAAGAAAATGGTCCTACGATAGCTGACGCCGGTACCGCAGCAGCAGCTCCATCAAACGCTTCAGCTGGTGATTCCGCTGCTAGTGGCAGTGATGCTGCCGCTGAAACACCGAAGCCAAAACACCATAAGCATCATGTGAAAAAGCACCATCATCATCACCATACAGCGCCAGCAGCTACCAGCCCAAGCAGCGAAAAAGCAACCCCGAATGTTCTCGGCACTGAAATGCCCCCAGAACATCCAGCCCAATAGTCGGAAACAAGTATGCAGGAGTCAGACAATCAGCTTCCAGAGCGTGACAGTAAATCGCAACGCAAAAGGCAGATGCTGGCCCTGCAGAAAATTGGTGAATCTCTCGTTAATCTTTCCGCCCCGGAACTCGCGAAAATCCATTTGGAAGGGACTTTAGCGGATGCGGTGGCCCATGCCCGTTCTTGCAAAACTCACGAAGCGCGCAGACGTCAATTACAATACATTGGCAAATTAATGCGTAACATCGATGTAGAACCGATTGCAGCGGCGCTGGAAAAAGTTCAATTAAAAGGCCAGTTAAGCAAAGCAAAATTCCATCAAGTCGAACGCTGGCGCGACCGTTTGATCGCAGGCGATGATGAAGTGGTACAAGAATTCCTGCAGAAATTTCCCGATGGCAGTAGTCAACAGCTGAGACAATTAATTCGTAATACCCAAAAAGAAAAGAAATTGGCGGGCGCGGATACAGCTTTGTTTAGATATTTGCGCGATGTGATTGAGGGAGAATTGTAAAAATCCTACTAGCTGTCATTCCCGCGCAGGCGGGAATCCATTCATGGCACGTGAACCTCTATAAATGGATTCCCGCCTGCGCGGGAATGACAGTATATTCAATTCTACGCTTCTATAATAACCTAATTTTCACTTCGCCGTCCCACCCACCGTCAATGCATCTACCCGCAACGTAGGCTGCCCTACCCCGACCGGCACACTCTGCCCATCCTTACCACAAATCCCAATTCCCGAATCCAGCTTTAAATTATTTCCTACCATGGACACTTTATTCAAAACCTCCGGCCCATTCCCAATCAGAGTCGCACCCTTAACCGGCGTCGTAATTTTCCCATTTTCAATCAAATACGCTTCATTCGCTGAAAACACAAATTTGCCAGAAGTAATATCCACCTGGCCCCCACCAAAATTCGCCGCATAAATGCCTTTTTTCACCGAGGCGATAATTTCTTCGTGAGTGGAAGTGCCTGGCAACATATAAGTATTTGTCATACGCGGTATGGGAATATGCGCATAAGATTCGCGTCGGCCATTACCCGTGGATTCCATCCCCATCAACCGGGCATTTTTCTTGTCCTGCATATAATTTTTTAAAATACCTTTCTCGATCAGCACCGTGCATTGCGTCGGTGTGCCTTCATCGTCAATATTTAATGAACCACGACGGTTAGGTAACGTCCCATCATCAACAATCGTGCACAGTGTACTGGTGACTTGCTGCCCCATTTTTCCCGAATAAAGTGATGCACCCTTGCGGTTGAAATCACCTTCCAAACCATGGCCTACCGCTTCATGCAACAATACACCCGGCCAACCTGGGCCAAGCACCACTTCCATCGTACCAGCTGGCGCAGCAACCGCTTCCAAATTCACTAATGCTTGACGCACCGCTTCCAGCGCATAATTCATCGGCTGATCATTAGACAGTAATTCCACGTAATCAAAACGTCCGCCACCGCCCGCATAACCATTTTCACGGCGCCCATTTTGCTCCACCACCACACTCACATTTAATCGAACCAAAGGCCGCACATCCGCAGCCAAATGACCATCACTGGCCATCACTAAAATGGTTTCATATTCCGCTGCCAGACTAACGCTAACTTGAATCACCCGTGGGTCGGCTTGACGCGCCCACGCATCTACGCGCTGCAATATCGCGACTTTTTCATTTTCATTTAACGAAATCAGCGGATTCACCGGTAAATATAATTCGTGACTAGGCGCTTTCTGCCAAACCTTTACGGATTGTGCGCCACCGTGCTGGCTAATACTACGCGCCGCCGCGGCCGCCTGTTCTAACGCCGGCATCAAAATATCATCGGAATAGGCAAAACCCGTTTTTTCCCCACTCATGGCACGGACGCCTACACCACGGTCTATATTGTAACTACCACCTTTAATAATTCCATCTTCCAGCACCCAGCCTTCGGAATACACTGCCTGAAAATACAAATCTGCATTATCAACACTATTACCCATCATCGAACCCAATACATTTTGTAACTTGTTCTCGGTTAAACCAGCAGGTTCAAGTAAATCGTGGCTCGCAATTTCAAGAAAAGTATTTTGCATTTAGTGTTCCCTGTCAGGTGGTATTCGTCAGTTTAAAAATTGCCCAGCCATGTCTATCTTCATGTCACTTGCCAAGCTTCGCCAATGCGCTAGAATAAACATAGGGAAGTTCGATACACAAAGGATACTGTGATGAGAATATTATACCTTTTTACCGTCATTTATGCAGCGTTGATTCTCACCGGTTGTGGTTCCTCAATGCAAAATCCTCCCGCCGTGCGAATTGCTACACAAACCACCACTATTACTCCGCCTTGTCTGTATCGTCGTCACAAAAATCCCTTACAAGTAAGCTTGATAACCAAAGCAAAACCTGACCGCCCTTACCAGGTATTAGGCATAGCCACTGTTTCAAAATTTAATGTGGTTGGCATAAAAAGACAGGAAGCAACGATACGCGATATCATGCGTAAATTCGCCGCGTCTATGGATGGCGATGCGCTAATTGATATTAAAACGACGGATAAAACGATTTCTGGCACTATCATCGCTTATCAGGAAAATTATAACTTACTCGTGAATAGTCAAGGGCGTTCCGAGCAAGGAACCGCGATCAGCAGTTAGCAATTGCTGCTGTGGCAGCGCGCCACGCATATGCACTTCCTGATGTGGATATGGCGGTAAAATACCGCGTTTTTCAAAGGCATCCCAGATCGCCAGCAATACTTCGGAACGCAACACTAGACGTGAACGCACCTGGCGTAAATTAATAAAGTAACGCACTTCAAATTCAATCAGTGAATCACTCATTTCTTTCATCAAGACTTCCGGTACCGGCTCTTTTAACACATCTTTATGACTGCCCAGCACATTATAAATAATTGACTGCACTTCATGCGGACTGTCATGGCGATTAATTTTAATGACCGCGATACTACGCACAATACAATCTTTGCCAGTCCAATTGGTAAATGACTTACTGAAAATTTCTGCGTTGGGTATTAACACATCCATATGGTCCCAGGTGCGCACCGTGACCGCCCTGCCGCCAATTTGAATCACTTCACCTTCATATTCGGAAATCGTCACCGTATCACCCACGCGTAACGGCCGTTCAATCAACAATAGAAAACCGCAGGCGAAATTATTAAATAAATCACGCAAACCCAGACCCACACCGAAAGCAAATGCACCCGCGACTACCGCCAGCGCCCGGAAATCAATGCCGATGACGCGCAAACAAATAAATATACCAACCATGATGACCGTGTATTTGCTAAATATCGCAATACTGTTACGCAAGCCCATGTCTTTGGTGCGTGATGCCAACATGCGGTAAACAAATTCATGGGTCCAGCGCGCCGCCCAAAACAATACCGAAACGATCATGCCAATTTCCAGAATACTAATGGGGGTTATTGATGTATTGAATACTTCAACAATGTGATGATTTAATAAATTATTTAATAACATGACGACTGGCGATTGCGGGTTCCAGCCATAACAGAAAAACAGCACTGCCCACGCGGTAAAAAATAACACTATCCTTAATACTTTATCCAATGGTTTTAGCAATGCTTCAGTCCACAACCAACCGTTAACTACATGGCGAATAATCAGGTTGGATAAATACATCATACCTTCTATGAACAAGCCCCTGACCACCAGATAACCTGCCAGTACCATCACAAAAATACTTTCATACCAGGAAATGGTCAGTACCAGATTTACAAAACCAAACAAACCTATGGCCGAGTTGCTCAATAAAATCAGTGGAATTAAAAAACCGAGCAAACGAACAATTCTTTTAAAATATAAACGCTGCTCATCAATATGCGGCAAAATCAAGCCGGGCAATACTTCCCACGAACGCAGCAAAAATACCGATACCACCAATAAAAAAGATAAGAACATGCGGTTAAACAAGTCTTTTACTTCATAAATCACTGGCAGTTGATGCACTAAAACAGTTAACGCGGTAATGAAGCCGCCAATCATAAAACTCCATTTTAACCGATGATATAAAATGACATCACTACCTGCTTTATCATCAACGGTTTCCAGCAGGCAGATGCGCGCCATGGAAATTAATACTTTAAAGAACAACCAGACTAGCCCCAGATTCAACAACAACCCGGAAGTTTGCAATGGAATATTACTGATATCGGCCAACGCCATCATGTTGCCAATCAAAAATATATCAATTAAATTACGCCGCAAAACTTGAATGGTTAAGCGTTTCAAATTCACATGACCTAATTCCTGTTTTGCCATGCCAGCGATGACTTTCACCAGTAATTTATTCACAAAACTAAATAACATCATC
Source organism: Pseudomonadota bacterium (assembly GCA_040389045.1). GTDB lineage: Bacteria > Pseudomonadota > Gammaproteobacteria > DSM-16500 > DSM-16500 > UBA5158. The sequence goes on from JAZKAT010000001.1 coordinate 21,714, forward strand.
AAACCGAGTTCCAGCACCAGGATAATCGCAACCGTAAAATAGCTTAACGATTGCAACGTGCTGCCTACAGTATAAGTCAGACTTTTGACGATTTGATAAGTGAGTGCCGGCACCATCCAGACTTCCGCGCCCAAATCCAGCCACGCTTTAGCATTCCAGCCAGGCAAGCCCTGGCGCGATGACAATTCATATTGCAAATCTTTATCCAGGATCACGCGAAAATCCGTTAAATTTTTCTCAAGGGTTTTTACATTTAGACTGGTGCTTTGATATTGATGACTGAGCAATAGCAGCCGGTTAATATCAACACTGTCCGCGCTGTTAGCGGGATTTTCCGCGATGAAGTTTTTATGGCGTTCTAAAATCGCCACCCGTCCATCCAGCAAACTATTGACTCGCAACAATTGCTTACTTAACAATTGCACTTGATCATTGGTTTTATTCAACAAGGTAATCGAAGTATTATGGGCAATAGCGATTTTTAATTGAGCAAGCTGATCTTGATAACGCACCACCAGCATTTGCAAATAAGAGTAATTAAGATTTTCATTGGCATAAAAAATTTCGCGCTGTAAATTTGCATAAGCATTTTTATCTTTGGTTTTGGCGGTTTCAACCTGATTCAAATGGACATAAAAATTATTTAATTTTTGCAGCCAATAACTTTGCTGTTGTTGAAAACCCGCTTCGGATTGCTCCTGGCGTTGTTTCAATTGCTTGATCGACTGTCCTTTTAATTGCCCGTTAATTTGGATGTAGCGCTCTTTTTGTAATTGAAACGTGTCATCCGCAATTTTTTGCAGTTGATATAAATATTGTTCGCGGGTTTTTTCCAGCATGAGCAAACTTTTTTGATAATTCAATTCTTCGCGCAATCCTTCAATGTTAAGCGTTTCCGTGCGTGCGATTTTGATGCCGAAGACACTAAACACATTGACTTGATTTTCTATTTCCTGAAGATCTTTCGTGAGGCGATTTAAAGCTTGCTCCGATTCGGATAATTCGATATTGATACTATCCACATTGGACTTGGCGACGGAAACATCCAGCGCTGCCTGGTTTTGCAATTGTTCATTGACTTGCTCGGGCACGGCGTTGCTTATTTGATAACTCAACAAGGCAAATTGGTTTTGCGCCTGCGTTAAGCGATTTTTTAATAATTCAGTTTGCTGGGAAATTAATTTGGTTTTATCGACATTCAACGCATCAGCTGGCAACGCCAGGACTGACGAACTAAACCAGAGCATAAGAATGCTGGTTAACAGAATTTTAACATTCAGCCACTTCTGCATTGAAACTCACCTTTTTTCGTAACAGCATCAATAACATTAAACCCGGAAATGATAAAGCAAACGCCCAGGCAAAAAATACTATCCAACCCAAGTGCAGCACCATGATGCCCGCGACCGGCCCCAGGCACACGCGGCCTACTGAGGCGAGAGCGGAGAGACAGGCATACTGGGTGGCGGTATAGCGCATATGACACAAGCTCATTAAAAATGCCACAAATGCGGTGGTGCCCATACCACTACAAAAATTTTCTATGAAGACACAAGCCACCATCAAACTAAAACTTTTTCCAGCAATCGCCAATACCATAAACGTCAGGGTCGACAAGGCTTGCGCGATACCAAATAATAATAATGATCGGTACAAGCGTAAGCTCACTAACAATGCGCCGCCGGCGAATGCACCCGCCAGCGTTGCTACCAGACTGACTGTCTTAAAAACCAAGCCCAGTTGCGTTAATGAAAATCCCAAACCATGCAGCAGAAAGTTGCTGATTAAGGAAGTCGCCAGCGCATCACCTAATTTATAAAATACGATAAACAATAGTATCAACCCTATCGAATCGCGTGCCAGCAAATCACGGAATGCCTCTTTGATGGTGAGCCAAACATTTTTTGGCGGCAGCACTTCGTGTTTAATTTCAGGCGCGAAATAAGTCGCAATAGTAAATATGCCAATGGTAACCGCCATGATTTGGTAAGCCGTGCGGAACCCAAGATGATCAGCAATCACCAAGACTATGCCGCCGCCTACCAGCATGGCGATGCGATAAGCAAAAATAAAGTAGGCGGAACCGATACCGCGCTCATCCGCGGGCAGTACATCAGTCCGATAGGCATCAATGGCGACGTCTTGCGATGCGGAAAAAAATGCTACCAGTAGCGCTACCATACCCATCGCCCAGGGTTGTTGCTGGGGATTAAATGTAGCTAACCAGAATAAGGTGGCGCACAAGGCCAATTGAGTCAGTAAAATCCAACCGCGTCTACGGCTGCTGCCAGGTAAGGTAAAACGGTCCATCAATGGCGCCCATAAAAACTTCCATATATAAGGCAGGCCAATAAGTGATAAAACGCCAATAGTAACCAGGTTCACACCCGCTTCGGTGAACCAGGCTTGCAACGTTGAAGAAGTCAGCGCTAAAGGTAAACCAGAGGCGAAACCCAAACAGGTTATCGCCAACATGCGCGGGTTTAAAAATAGATTTTTTAAATTATGTGCGTACATTTTTTAGCCTAACCCTTAAGGCAGAAAATTATTTCATTGAATGCTTTAGCGCAATATTTTACCATCCCTTTGCGCAAGTGTCACCCTTAAAAAGAATGTTTTTTTAGCTGCGCGCGCGCTCATGCACTACTGTCATCCCCCCCCAGGCGGGAATGACAGCGGACTATAGCGCCCTGCCTCAATGCGAGTTAAAATCAACACACTTTAACCAGAGGCATTCACATGACTGTCAGCGTATTTGACTTATTCTCCATCGGCATAGGCCCTTCCAGTTCGCATACGGTTGGCCCTATGAAAGCGGCGCGCAGCTTTGTGACCGATTTAAATTCGGCAGATCAGCTTTCCCAAATCAAACGCATTCGCATTGAATTATTTGGTTCACTGGCTTTTACCGGTCGTGGCCATGGTTCTGATTATGCAATTTTGCTGGGTCTCGAAGGCCACGCCCCTGACAGCGTAGACCCCGATATCATACGCCCCCGCTCGATGGAAATTATTCAGGAACATATTATTGATTTATGCGGCGTGCATCCGGTGGCTTTTAATTATGAAGCGGATTTTATTTTTAATTTTAAAGATACATTACCCATGCATACCAATGCCATGCGCTTCACCGCCTATAACGCCCAGCAAGAAGAAATGAGCACGAAAGTTTATTACTCTATCGGTGGCGGCTTTATTATTGATGAAGAACAAGCGATGCAAACCAAAACCCCCTACGATGTGCCGGTACCTTATCCTTTTGCGAATACCCGCGAATTACTGCAGCACTGCGAAACCAATAATTGCACGATTAAAGATGTAGTCATGGCGAATGAAGCGAGTTTGCGTTCTGAGCAGGAAACCCGTAACCGTCTCATGCAAATCGCCAAAGTCATGAAAGAGTGCATAGAAAAAGGTTGTAACTCGCCAGGAATTTTACCGGGTGGCTTGAACATCAAACGTCGTGCACCCGAGTTATTGAAAAAAATCTCGGAAAAAAATACCCCGAAAACCCATGAACACACTGACAGCATGGCCTGGCTAAATTTATATGCCATCGCAGTCAATGAAGAAAATGCCGCCTGCAGTCGAGTAGTCACTGCTCCTACTAATGGCGCCGCGGGAGTCATTCCTGCGGTGTTATATTATTATTTAAATTTTTATCCAGAAGCAAAAGCGGAAGATGCCATTGATTTTTTACTCACCGCTGGCGCGATCGCGGTGTTATATAAAAAAGGCGCGTCCATTTCTGGCGCGGAAGTCGGTTGCCAGGGTGAAGTTGGCGTGGCTTGTTCTATGGCGGCAGGCGCCTTGACAGCGATACTGGGTGGCAGTATTTACCAAGTGGAAAATGCCGCGGAAATCGCGATGGAACATCATCTAGGCATGACTTGTGATCCTATGAATGGTTTAGTGCAAATTCCCTGTATCGAACGCAACGCCATGGGCGCGGTCAAAGCGGTAAATGCCGCACGACTGGCGTTACTAGGCGATGGCACACATCATGTAACGCT
>JAZKAT010000002.1:0-3181 GCA_040389045.1 Pseudomonadota bacterium
GTGCACCGACTTACGGGGAACCAAGCTTAATCAAGTTCCCCGTAAAGGAAAGATAGGATGCTTCCCCCTACTTCTTCACCACGAACTTCCCGTTAATTGGCGCTGATTAGCCACACTTGGCAGTTGCTGTATGACCGCTGCGGGAGCTGGCATGCTGTTACGATATATCCCAAGATTGTTGGCCGTGCTGCCAGTCTGAAGCCTTGCGGAAGTTTGAATGTTAGCAAACTCTACTGCATACTTATCCCGAATTGTCGCATTTCTAAGATAGAAAGAAGTCATTTGGATTTGATGTAAGCCTGCTACCGCCTGCATTTCAAATTCCTGCGCTTTTTGTAGAGCTTGCGCGGTTTTATCTGCATCATTCATTTTATAAGAAATCACACAAGCTAAACGGTAACTATAAGTCAATTCAGATAAAACCTGGGTTTTTAAATCAATATCATCTATAGTCGTTAACGCCTGGTCTTGGCAATCAATCGCCTGCCGCATAAAATCTGCGGCATTTTCTAAATAAACTTGGCAAGCTGCTTTATCCTCGGCAGCTTTAAGATAACTTTTGCGATAATGAAATAAACCTAATAAGAAATTAGTATGAGCTTTTTCGATTAATATTGTGTTTTTATCATCGGGTGTTAGAGTCTCGTTCTTGTCTAACTCAGCAAATATTTCACAAGCTTTTTGCAAATGCGAATCCTCATGAAAATCTTCCTGCAAGGAATTAGCATACGCCATATACATAAACGCTTGCGCCTCCTCAATTGTTGCTTGCTGAATATTCCGCAAAAAAGTAATGAAGAATGCTTGAGCTTTTTTGTGATCGCATCGGTAGTATGCATAATAAATCCCCAGCAGCTTAGCTAAGGATTGCTGGGTCTGAAAGTTTAATTGATAGCAGCTTAAGAAAGCCAGAGAGTCTTCAGCAGCAGCAATCACTTTAGCTTCTTCATTTTCTTGAAGATAAAGTACCGCCCTATTCAAGTTTAACGCAGCAAGATTTTTATTAGCCGCAATTAATTCTCGAAGTAATTCATCGGCAGTGATCTGGGGATTTCTAAAATTTCCAAGCCATTGTTGCACTTGATCCAAGGTTAACGGGTAAGTAGCTGGCAAAAGTTTAGGCATAAATAATTCTTATAATTTTAGTGTGGTGGTAAGACATGCTAATTTTAAGTAATTACTTTGTCAACAGACTAAAAAATAAGCGGTGACAAGCCTGGCACTTTTTTTAAGCTTGATTTCCTGTCTGTCGCTACGATTTTGTCGCAAGCGCATAACCGGATATGACGCTTGAGCTTAATGTTGCACTGGTTTTTGATGAAAGACCGCAAGAGCTGAGGTCACCGCTGGTGCGGTTGATCGAACATTGATAAACCGTACCATCTTGCGCGCTAACATTCGCGTATAAAGTGTTATTCACCGTGGCAAAGGTAATACCAATTAAAGTGCCAGCTCCTTTTGGATTATTGCTGGATGTCCATGGCGCAAAGTTTCCATTAGCATCCAATCTTGCATAATAAACAAAATTGCCTGCCGAATTATTACTGGTTACGTAGGCAAGAGGTTTGCCATTGAAAGATTCAAACGCAAGACTGGTAGGTGTGCCCGCGGGGCCAGATTGAATACCACAATTTGTTAAAGCGCCTGCGGCAGAATTAACCGTACATTTCTCTATACTGCCATTACTATTTACCCCATAGAGGTATTGCTTACTATTCAGCGCTTGCACGGCAATCGCATTGGAACCATTGCTCATAGTCGTACTACTGCATGCACCAAAGCTGCCATCGTTATTTACCGAACACTTGTAAACGTTTCCACTCGAGTTGCCGAGATAAACGTATTGGTTACTATTCACGGTTAAAAAAGCCATTGCCTGGGGAGATGACGGCGTCACACTACCCTGCTGCAGTGGATTACAGGTAAACGTGTTCGCCCCATCATTACTCAATACACATTGGTGAACATTGCCATCACCTGCGGTGACATAAGCATACTGAATTCCATTTACATTGGTAAACGCGGTAGCGTATGGACTGATAATGGATGCCACTGCAGCACAATTACTAAAAGAACCATTGGCGTTTGGTACACACTGCAGAATATTGTTGTCGGCCAGATTGCTGGCATAAACGTATTGCGCCGGTTTCGTTAAGTAAACTTCACTGCCATTATTCGATACGCTGGTGATAGTGGCTCCATTAATAGAATTTGCCGTGATGCACATAGGTGTTTGGGTTTTACGGCCGGCATTACTGGTACCGCAATAAGCGCTAGTCCCATTTGGGGTTGAACAGTTTGAGCCGGTAGAAGAAACATAGACTCCGATGTAATAAGTGCTATTACGCTTACTCGGAGGACTCAGTACCGAGGTATACCTCATTAGATAATGGGTCAACGTCTCATTGCTAATATGATAAGGTGTTCCCATCTCAATTGATGTGGCTATATCTTCTGGGTTGCTGCAACTTTTGCATGAAGCATCGGTAGCCAGACAGAAACGGATATGATTGACGGTATCGCCGGTTGTACCATTAAAAGTATATTTCACTGAAGAATTTTTACTGTTAGTGGATGGTTTAGCTTCCTCGTCAGTGGAGGATGTACTGCCCTGTATTAAAGGGAAAGGGGCAATGATAGCAGTGGTTGACGCGGTAGCGGTTATGCCGTCATTGTCAGTGACTTTAATCGTATAAGTATACGTCTGCGCCGTGGTAGGTGTACCCGAAACAGTCCCTGTAGTTGAACTTAGCGTTGTACCGGCAGGCAATGTTCCCGAGGAAACGCTGTAAGTATAGGGTGTGATGCCATTACTCGCTACATTCGTTTGTGAATAAGCTACTGTGACTTGCTTGTTAGGTGAGGCAGTCGCTACCAGCGTTACCGCGGCAGCGATGGTACCAGTTGAGGACGCCGTGGCGGTTGACGTCAGATGATCGACAACTTGAATGGTATAACTAAATGCGCCGCCAGGTGCAGTAGGTGTGCCCGAAACAGTACCCGTAGCAGTATTTAATGTAGTACCCGCTGGTAATGCTCCCGCGGAAACACTATAAACATAGGGCGCCGTACCGCCACTGACCGCATTAGCTTGTAAATAGCTCGCTCCGACTTCCGTGTTAGGTGATGGTGTCGCGTTAAGCGATACTGCCGCAATCATAGTGCCATTGGTTGTCGCGGT
>JAZKAT010000002.1:3281-18839 GCA_040389045.1 Pseudomonadota bacterium
CCGCTCCCGCGGAAACACTATAAGTAAAGGGCGCTTTGCCACCACTTACCGTATTGAGTTGTGAATAAGGTGCTCCGACCCCTCTGAAAGTTGATGGGGTCGCCGTGAGCGCTATCAATCCAGCCATCGTTCCGCTGGTTGCTGCAGTAGCAGTTGCTCCGTTATGATCAGTGACTTGAATCGTATAACTAATTGGGCCCCCTGTTCCAGTCGGTGTACCTGAAACAGTACCGGTAGCAGTATTTAAAGAAGTACCGGCCGGTAATGCACCCGCGAAAAGGCTATAGGCATAAGGAGCTGTACCGCCACTTGCTACATTAGTTTGTGAATAAGCTCTGCCAACAACTGTGTCAGTTGATGGGGTCGCTGTTAGCGACACTCCTCCCGTGATTGTTACGTTGGTTACCGCCGTGGCAGTTATCCCAGCGAGATCGGTGACAGCAATCGTATAACTAAATGGTCCACCTACTGTAGGCACACCGGAAACAGTTCCCGTAGAAGTATTTAAAGAAGTGCCGTTGGGCAACGTTCCTCCGAATAGGCTATAAGTATAGGGCGCAGTGCCGCCACTCACCGTATTAGCTTGTGAATAAACCGCGCCAACTTCGGCAAAAGTTGACGGTGTCGCAGTGAGCGCTAAGCCCGCAGCTATGGTCCCAGTAGTTGCTGCAGTCGCAGTTCCCCCGTCACTGTCTGTGACTCGAATCGTATAAGTAAATCCACCCGGTGTAGTGGGCGTACCTGACACAGTACCCGTGGTTGCACTTAAAGTTGTACCGGCTGGTAACGCTCCCGAGGCAAGGGTATAGGTGTACGGAGCTAAGCCGCCACTCACTGTATTAGCTTGTGAATAAGTTGCGCCGACTTCTGTGTTAATAGACGGAGTCGCCGTAAGTCCTAACACTGGGTTAATAGTCCCACTCGTTGTTGCAGTAGCGGTTTGTCCAAAACTGTCGGTGACTTGAATCGTATAATTAAACAGGCCACCCGATCCAGTAGGTGTACCCGAGACGGTGCCTGTAGAAGAACTTAAAGTAGTACCAGCAGGTAATGCTCCTGAGGCAAGAGTATAGGTATAGGCAGCCGTGCCACCACTTACTGTATTAACTTGTGAATAAGCTACGCCGACTTCGGTATGCGTTGACGGAGTCGCTGCGAGACTTATCGCTGCGGCAATGATTACCGTAGTTGGCGCAGTGGCGGTTTTACTATTAGCATCGGTTACTTGAATCGTATAAGTAAATGTGCCAGGCGCTGTAGGCGTACCCGCAACAGTACCCGTAGTAGCGCTTAAACTGGTACCGGTTGGTAGTGTTCCCGCAGAAAGAGTATAGGTATAGGGAGCGGTGCCGCCACCGACTGTGTTGAGTTGTGAATAGGCTGCGCCGACTTCGGTAAAAGCGGATGGAGTCGCGGTGAGTGTTATCGCTGCCGCAATGGTCACAGTGGTTGCCACACTGGCGGTTTGCCCATCATGGTCGGTGACTTGAATCGTATAATTAAATGTGCCACCGCCGCCAGTGGGTGTACCGGCAACAGTACCCGTAGTCGTATTTAAAGTTGTACCCGTAGGAAGTGTTCCCGCGGCAACGCTATAAAGATAGGGCGTGACACCATTGCTTGCTACATTCGTTTGTGAGTAAGGAACTCCGATTTGCGTCGCGGGTGATGGAGTTGCGGCAATCGTTACTGTGGCAGCGATAGTCCCGCTGCTTGACGCGCTCGCGGTTGCGCCTATGTTGTCAGTAACGGTAATCGTATAACTAAATGGCCCAGCCGCTGTGGGTGTGCCTGCAACATTACCTGTAGTAGGACTTAAAGCAGTACCCGCGGGTAGCGCTCCTGCGGAAAGCGTATAGGTGTAAGGAGCGGTGCCGCCACTGACGGTGTTGATTTGTGAGTAGACTGCGCCGACTTCTGTGTTAGTTGACTGGGTCGCTACAAGCGCTAACACTGCTACCATGTTCCCGCTGGTTAACACAGAAGCTGTTTGCCCGTTACTATCAGTGACTGTAATCGTATAACTAAATGCGCCTGCCGCTGTGGGAGTGCCAGAAACTGTACCCGTAGCAGTATTTAAAGTAGTACCCGCCGGCAGTGCTCCCGCGGAAACGCTATAAACATAAGGAGTGATGCCATTACTTGCCACATTAGTTTGTGAGTAGGCTATGCCGACTTGGGTAAAAGCGGATGGGGTCGCTGCGATAGTTACTGCTGCGGCGATGGTTACGCTGGTGGACGCGGTTGCAGTTTTTCCCTGAGGGTCAGTGACTCTAATTGTATAGTTAAAGGTGCCAGCTGCTGAGGGCGTGCCTGAAACAGTGCCTGTGGCAGGATTTAAAGTAGTACCGGTAGGTACCCCGCCACTGGCAACACTGTAACTATAGGGAGTGAAACCACCATGGGCTACATTGGTTTGTGTGTAAACCGCGCCGACTTCTGTGTTAGTTGACGGTGTCGCGGTGAGTATCAACACGCCAGCAACATTCAAGGTTGCCGGATTACTGGTGACACCATTGATCGAAGCAGTAATAGTTGTCGTACCACCGGCACTACCCGTAGTGCCGGTCGCAAGGCCGGAAGAAGAAATTGTGGCAACTGCCTTATTACTGCTAGCCCAATTTAATAATGGCGTCACATTTATCGTTAAGCCGTCAGCAAAAGTACCAATTGCTGTGTACTGCTGCGTGTTTTGCGAATCAATACTGGCACTGACTGGCGTAATCGCAATTGATACCGGAAAAGTTTGAATGACGTTGAGTGGCTGAGCTGTGCCGGCGCAGGTTTTGCCTCCCGGGAAACACACAAATAAATGCAGGTCAGGAGGTAGACTGGGACTAACGGGACCGGAAATTGTTAATTGTAACGTGCAGCTATCGCCGGGTCTGCCTTTTGGCGCCAGATTAAATAACCGGCCACAAGTATTAGGGAAAGTGCCAGTGGTTGCCTGCGTGACATTAGGCGGTAAATGTTTCACAAAATTATTATTGCGTTGCGAAGCCTGGTTATTGAAAACGGTGTAGTAAGCGGTGGTGGTAGAGCCCAGCTGAACTTGTGTTGGTAATTGGGTGCCTGCTTTAACAACAACAGTAAACGGCAGCGCCCAGCTGGCACTGCTAAACAATAGGGAGAAAACAGCGAGTAAGGCAAGCAGGTAGCTTCGTAGCATTTCTAAAATTCCTTTTACCCAGAACGAGAATACACCGAAGAATACTATTTACCCCAAAACTGCATGCGGCTCGAATGACAATTCATGTTATGTTGATGGGATAAGTATCGTTATCATGTGTATGAATCTGTACCAGCTTGGCTGAAATGCTAACAAATAAGGCGCTGATAGAAAAGCTTTTTATTCTAGTAGCTTACCGTATGGGAGGTCTGTGTTTAGCAAGTCGGGCGCACTTCTTGTGAATGATATAAAAGCAGTGATATAGTGGTTTCCAAATGCTTTAAATCTTTTTGAACGGAAAAAATCTGAGATAAAGTATGATAAAAACGCAGCTTTTGCTCAAAAGAAAATGGTTGCCTACCTGCTCCGTTTTATTATGCTGTTTCAGCAGTTTTTTTACCTTTCCCCATATTGCCTATGCCACTGACAGTTACTACAACGGTTTTAATGAGTGGCTTGCTCAAGGCAACCATCCGGTAATCGCGGTAGGGACCGGTGGTTACATAACAAAAAATACCGGCAATTCGCAGGATTTTCCGGTTCTAGATCCCGTTACCGATTCCTTTTATAATTATTCTGTTAACCGGTCTACGCAGACCGCTGCATTTATCAGTTTTTTTCTGGGAAATGAATGGCTCATCGCTGATCGTTACTGGGCGATGCAGGCAGGCCTGGAATTTTCCGAAACGGCCGCACTTCATGTCAACGGTAATTTAACGCAAGGCGCTGAAGTCGTATCACAAAATAACTATACCTATAAGTACAATATAAGAATCCAGCAATTACTGATTGATGCAAAAATTCTTTATACTTGTCACCAGATCTTTCACCCTTACCTTTTTGCCGGTTTGGGCCCCAGTTTTAACGAGGCATCGAATTATTCGACCACTGTGCCACCTGATATAACGTTTACCCAGGAATATAAATCCAGGGCCACCACTTCATTCAGCTGGGCGCTTGGTTTTGGTGTCGATGTAGATATTCATGACAAGGTACGGTTAGGGTTAGGCTACCGATTCACCAATTTGGGCCAGGTATCACTAGGCAGCGCCTCCATTGATGGCATTCCCGTGCCGGGAACATTGACGCAAAATCATTTGTATGCGAATGAGTTAATTGCGCAGTTAGCGCTGGTGTTGTAGTGAAACTATAAACACCATACCGGCGGTAAATGCGTTATCCCTCACCTGATACTGTATTTCTACAGTATTGTTCTCAAAATCTGTATTCCTGATAATGCTGTCGCTTAGCATGTAGTTAGCAGTTATTTATATTCGCCTATGAACTATACAATCCTATCAAGTTTTTTTCGCACATTATTTAGAGACATCACCATGAAAATTTTAGCTAATTCTATTTTGAAACTAATATCCACCATTTTAATCGGATTTCTTGTGATACTTTTTTCCGGAAAAATAATTGCTGAACCAGAACCACATGTGTTCATTGATGTTTATCGCACGGATAAAATAACTCCCGAAATTATTAGAAATCGTTTTAGCGATGATTTGGAAACTGTCGCTAAAATTTTTTCTGGCTCCTTTATTTTGCCGGCTCAGAGTGGACAGAAGGAACTTGAAAAATTGGGGCATAAAATAAAATCTGGCCTAAAAAATATGGGGGATTTTGCTTATATTCAAGGGTCTTTTACCAAATCTGCGGGCAGTAAAGATGTATATTTGGTACTGGATGTAGTTGATAAAAAAGATTCAAATAGGCTAGCAAACTTTTTACCAAAACCATCGCAAAATTTTCCAGATCCAGACAATCTTATTACTTTATGGCAGGGCTATTTACAAACTGGATATATGAAAGTTATCAATGAAAAAAAACCAATGTTGTCCTATAAAAAATGTCCGGCCTACTATTGTTTTTTTGGATTTGAAGCGCCTGAATTTAAAAAATATCAGAGCATTTTTGCCACACTAGTACCTAAAAATAAAGAAAAACTAATTGAGATTCTGCGTGAAGACCGCAATGCAGAAAATCGCGCTGATGCTGCTGTTTTATTAGCACATATTAAAGATGGTAATGAGTTAATAAAAACTCTTTTACCTGCTATGCGAGATTCAAGTGCAAAAGTACGAAGCAATGTGATGGCTGTTTTAGGTTATGCTTTAATGCAATTTAAAACACTTGATTTTCCGGTGCAAAATGCAATTGATGCCTTGGATTACCCAGATGCAGAGGATAGAAAACAAGCGCTGTGGTTATTATCAGCCATATCTCTGCAACCCCGCTATGCCCAATATATTAAAGAACACGCCAAAGGTCAGCTTATTACTCAATTAAAAATGCAAAAACCAGAAATACATAACAGCGCTTACCAAATTTTAAAGCAGATTAGCGGGGATAAATTTGGTAACCGAGATTATACAGCATGGGAGAATTGGTTAAACACAACCAAATCTTCGTAATATTAACTAATAACTTTTTAGGGATAAATAACCATGAATAAAGGCAAAATTCATTCGGTTGCTGATTTACAAAAAATAGATGGGCAAACACTGAGCACTGATGATCTCGAAAAAATAAATGCAGCCGGACAGTTTTGCGAGGATTCTGGAGCTAATTCTCATAAAAACGGTTGGGTTATTTGGATTGAAGGAAAAGTAACCTGGTAATTAAATAGGAGTAATGATGTCAGTGAATTTATTTTAACTAATATTGGTGTTTCTCCTTCGGTTTTTACTGTTTATGCAGGGCACCCGTCATATAATCATTTTCGGTATTAGCGATTAACGCGCCATTAGACTTATTAAATAATGCGATGCCTAAATCAACCACAGTGTTCCTGCAGCCCGGCGTACTTGTGGTAAAGTTGGTATTGATACTGCCAGCCCCATCTTGATGAATAGCGTAATTACCCAGCAAAGACCCAGGACAGGTAACACCGTCGCTGCGTAGCGTACCCGTGCCAGTTATTTTGCCCGCGCCGTCAGCAATAATACGGATGACTCCCACTGTTGTTTTATCGTTGCCTATAATGGTTGAAGTGCCAGACAGACGTAATCCGTAACCTCCTTTGAGATCACTCAGCTTGAAGTTCACTTGGTTTTGTTTAATAAACGTTCCTGCCAGGTAATCATTTTCAACGCTGGCAACATCAAAACTTTCTCCGTTATTTGCCAAGACCATAGCAAGATCAAGCACGGATGGAATGCAGCCTGGCGTGCTAGTGTTAATGTTACTAGACAAGCTGCCAGTCCCATCCACATTGATATTATATTTACCCGTGAAAGTGCCTGTGCAAGTACTCCCAGCACTACGAAAGTTACCATGCCCGGTGACATGGCCACGGCCATCAGCCACCACTATGCCAGTAGCCACTGTTTGTGATTCACTTGCTAACACCATTCCAGATGGCCCAAATAGCCCAAAAGCATAACTACCTTTAAAGCTGGCGTTATTAAATGCGTTCGCAAAGTTAGGTACGCATAAAATTAAAGTAAAAGTCAGCGTTAAGAATGTCTTCATAATGAAATCCCATATTATAAAATATGGAATATTATCCACTTAAACTAGCTCGCTATGCCAGGAATAAATTATAAATTTAATATTATCTTAATATTGTTATGCTATTTTTAATAAATAAATTATAAATAAAGGAAATAATTCTTATGCCTATTCTTTCTCATGAATATCTCGAATTAGATAAAAAACTACTAGACATTGAATTCGACCTTGCATCCGAATGGCCTATTATTCCTCGTGAAAATCTCAATGCAGGCAAAATATTTTTAATACGAGTCTTGACACTCTCCAGTGAAAAACCCAATTTGACCGTAAACGAATGCGTATTACTTGCAGCTGAAGAATTTGATATATCTACTCATCCTGTTGGGCTAGCCAAAGTTACTACGATGCAGCCAAATTATCCCATATTAAATTGGGGTGTATTCAAATATTTTATCTCTTGCAATACTCCGCTGGGCGATTATATCGAACAAACCCGGACTCAATTCTTAGAAAAAAACGCAGCAAAAATGGCAGAACTTAATCGCCCGGCAAATGATGACTTACTACCTTTGCTTGCTGATTTTGATGATAATAAAAGGTATGGGTCGTGCAGGTAGTCTCGTAGCGCGTATGAGCGCAGCGATAACATCACCTGGCAATGCGCTGCAAAATGGGGCAAAGAGGGCTGACGTAAAGGTTAGCGTGTTATACGATTCATGATTGATGCCGCATCATAATTATTACTGTCGTGAATGGACTCTAATACCTGGTTTACAGGGCCGGTTTTAACGCCAAAAAAACCAAACAAATTGGGTAAAACACCTTGTCGTTGAGTCGTGCATAACGTTTCAATGGCTTTTTTAAAATTTTCGACTTCAAAGGCTTCTCGCGCAGGTTCACAAATAGCGAATGCATCATAACTATTATTGATTGCGATTTCAAATTCTGCTGGGGTTGAGAACGATGCTTTATTCGTGTTTATAATTTCCCGAATTTCTTGCGCCAATAAATCTAGACTATGCAGCCTAAGAAATGACGCTTCAATTTCGGCGACATCAGGTTCCTGGATGCACATTTTTTTAATTTTCAGCACAGCATTTGCGCGAGCAGAAGAAGTAAGTAAATTTAATTTTTGTAGATCAATGAAAGCCGCGGATATCAGCTCAGGTTGAGCGCCTTCAAGGTACATTTTTTCAGTTTGTTGTAAAATGTTATCTCGAGATGACTTTACCATTGATTCTTCTTTGTAACTTATTTTAGTGAGGATTACATCGCGCCGCTTACTGAAATCTTCATTTTCGAGTAGGGATTTAACCTCCGCATTACCTTGGAAGCCCAAGGATAAAACAGCGCTACGATTAGGGATTGAACCATTTTGTAATAAACATATTGCAAGTTCATTGGCTAAATGAGGATCCTGAATAGTCATGTTGCCTAGCGTATCCAAAATGGGTCTGGCTTTTTTTAAAAAAGGATTAGGATTTGCGCCGGCGAGCAGTAAAGCTTTTACGGTGCTAATATCTCCCTTTGCGCAAGCAATATATAACCAGTTAGCGCCTTCCAATTCGGTTTGTTTGGCTTTTTCGGGAGTGAGGGCGTGCATGGTTTGCCAAACAGATTGATTTTTCCAATTGGCGATAAAAGGTAACAATTCATTGGTAAATTTTTTTAAGGCAAGAATATTGGTATTAAACGTAACAATATTTTCCGTAAAAAAACCTTTCATGATCTTGGCACTTACATCATCTTCTTCGCTGATGAATTTTATGGGAAATTGATTGGCGTCAGAGAAATACCATACCTTGGCTTTAGGATCATAACCGACATAGATAGCATGGTTACAGCTATGTAGTTGTAGAACAATAGTATGTTCATAATCGGTTAAAGCTTCCCCTAAAGTTTTTAATAAAGTTGTTAACTCTGCACAGGAATATATTCCCGAGAATTTCTCCTCCGTTATGCTGGTAAAGCCACCCATGTCTTCCGTTAATTTACTAATTGCATATCTGGAGTTTTCTAACCAGACTCTTCTATCTTTTTCGCCAAATTCATAATGTTGCGGACTTTGATAGAGTATTACGCCATCAAAAAAAGCCAACAGGTTTACACGATCAGGAATGTTCAGCAGTATTTCAGAAACTTTTTGGGCGAATTTTTCTTCCAAATCTTTTATGAGTGGCTGTTCAGAACTGAGTACTGCGAACAAACCTGTGCTTGACAAGACATTTATGAATTGTTGCGGGGAATATTTTGGATTAAGTTCTATCTCAATTAACGTCCTTTTTAGGACTTCACTTTTAAGGTTATAAGAAATCGCCTTGAGCAGCCAGAGATTGGTTAAAACGTTAAAGAAATTCTCTTGCTGGGACTTAGGCTGGAATTCAATATCTATCCCTTTTAACAAAGTACTTTTAGCAATTGATAGCTGATGATCGAAATCGCAGATAGTGGCAAGACGGTCGTTAAAAGATTTTACGTCATTACCGAATATGGCTTGCAATGCCATGAAACTGATGCCATCACACTTGCCTTCGGGGCCTGTCAGATAGCCTAAACTATACATACACCGAATGATGGCATGATGATAATGGTAGGGCGCTTCTTCTTTTCTCGTTCGGGAAGCAGTCATTTACCAGCCTCACCAAGTTGAAAACTTAATGCTAAATTATAGCATAGCTTGCAATTTGACAAAATATTTCGATAAATCAGGGCCTTGCTGGTGCTCAAGCTCTCATTCAATCAGGCTTCTCGAAAAAGGGCTATAATTGATAAATAACTATTAAAATGTGTTTTACTTAATAGGTGGCTCTATGATTAGAGATTTGGTTCAACAAATTAAAGATATAGGCCAGAATCATCTCAGTGAGTATCATCATCAATTAGAAGCTAAAACGTTACAACGCAAGGACAAAGAAGTCAGCATCAGTTTAGCAGAATATCTTTATGGCAGAGCACTCAGCGAAGAAAATCGTCAACAAGAAATTTTTTCGTTAGATACAAACTTATCTGAAGCTATGCAAAATATGCAAATCCTTAAGGATTTGCACCAGCGTTTTAAAGAAATCACTAACAGTGAAATGGAAAATGAAATATTAGCTGCATTACAATCTTACCCACCCTATAAAAAAATTCAATTTACCAATAAACCTGATTTAAGCGTTCATGATTATATCTCACAAATAATTAAATCATTTAATGCGCTAGAGGAAAATAAGCAAGCATTGGCAGATTATCATAATGATCCCAAGCATAAAGATTATAATAAATTAGAAAATGAATTAACTTTATCTGCTGGAGCCGCGAGTGGCAAATTTTCTCATTCGGCTGCAACTATGCAGAAAGTTATGCATGATAATGAAAATTTTAAGCCTAAACATTTTTATCTTTGGTACGCCAAGTTAGTCAGTAATAAGATGTTTGCTGTCCCTGAAGTGGTTGCCCAAGAATTTTTTAGGCTTATCATCAATTATCAACCTAAAACTAGAATTTATAAAAATGCCCAAGGAAAAATTTATGTAGTGTCTAAAAGCGCCGTTGGCGTAGAAAGTCTAGAAAAGTTAAGAAACGCCGACCCCGAAAAAGTCCGACATAATATCAATTCAGGAAAATATAAAGGCCTAGGCTTCATCCTGGTATTGGCTTTACTGCTACAGGAAACAGACCTCAAATTAGGTAACATATTAGTCGATAAAAATAATCGCCTGGTTAAAATTGATGGCGATAGATGTTTTTCTGGTGTAATTCACCCGGAAAAATATAGCAACGATTATAAAATTACCACGGAAGATTTGTTAAACTTACCTTTTCTCAATATTTTTAACGCAGGTAATTGGCTAGATATTATTAAAAATGGCGAACCTAATCCAGCTTATAGCGAAGGTATTGCCGATGGCAAACCTCTTTTAATTGACCCTGATTTAAAAAATAAACCACATTTTCGCCTGGAGATCAATCAAGCTATTTTAAAAGTATTAATGATACCCTCTCATTTCATAAAAGATTTTGTCGGCAGTTATACTAACGATCCAGAAGAAGTAAAATTACTTACCAAATTAATTTCAAAACGTATTGATCACTTACGCGAGGCCGCTTTAAATGAAACAAGCTTTCAAAAATATGTTACGAGTTCTGCTGGTAAAAAACATGCTCAAGAATCGCTTATAGAATTATGTGATTTTACCACTATGGGCAAAAATCATTTGTTTACCAAAAAAAGTCACGCACAGCTTTTCGAGGGAAAATTTAACCGTATTTACGCAACAGCGAAACATAACTTGGCTAAAGCAAACAATTTTAACACCAAGTCCCCCACAGCATTACCCGTTATAAAATCATCCTTACAAGCTAAAAGTCTATTTAACGAAAAAAAACAGTCTAGCAAATCCACTGTGCCTCGCCTGCCTGCAATAAAGAAAGTTAGGTAAGTATTACCCCTGCGCTGATACGGGGAATAGCTGGTAGACCGCGGCGCTACTGAGCATAACGAACTATAACCCAATCACGAAAAAGCCACCCTCACCGTCGCCTGCGGCGCCGACCTCTCCCACAAGGGAGAGGTAAAGAGTTTATAAAAAATCGTAGCCTATATGAGAGCAGCGATACCGCATAGCAACGCGCTGCAAAATAGGAAAAAAGATTGATCGAATGATTAGTGGGTCTTCTGCGATTCGACCACAGGACCAACAGATTAAAAGTTACTGGCTTGTGTTTATGTGATTGATTAATATTAACTTTTAAGACTGTTCGGCCATTGCAAAACGCACAACAGTACATAACTAAATACAATCCAATCACGAGAAAGTCACTAAGGATATTTCAGTTAAATATTCAATAAACCATTTTGACAAATATGACAAATTGTCATATACTTTAAATATGATACTAATAGGGAAAAATACAATTGTAGCATTTGGAAGCTCTCATCCGCCTAGCCGAAAGCCATTAGCTGTTTGGGAGCAAGTTATAAAGCAAACTAATTATAATAACTTTAATGAGTTGAAAAAAACTTTCCCAAGTGCGGATTACGTTTCTCACCAATATACTATTTTTGATATTGGTGGCAACAAGTATCGACTAATTTCTGAAATTGACTATCTTGCTAGCGTTGTTAATGTAAAACGAATTTGGACACATGCTGAATATGGCATGAAAAAAAATGAAGACGCTATCCGGAGGAATAAAATATGAGCGCCGCAATAAAACAAACAATTAACCATTGGGGATATCTTCTTCCCTATACCAATATTCCACGCACGGCATCGGAATATGAAAAACTATTACATTTTGCTGATGAATTGATGGAAATCTCCCGTCAGCAAAAAAATAAAAATGACGAACGAGTAACAAGTCTTCTAACAATCTGCGCCAAAAATATTGAGGCTTATGAAACCCATCGTTTCCCAACCAAAACTGCTTCTCCCATCGAAGTATTAAAATTTCTTATGGAAGAACATGGACTTGATCAAAATGATTTACCTGAAATTGGCAGCCAGTCGCTCGTTTCAAAAATTTTGAATGGTGAGCGACAACTTACTGTCGAGCATATTAAGTATCTATCTAAAAGGTTTGGTGTTTCATCTTCGGTTTTTATTGAGGGGCATGAAAAATAACAGACTCATTGAAATAATCTCCAATATCTAAATTTAAGATAGAGAATCAAACAGATGAAGGGAGTATTGTTAATTTGCTATCTTGGATGTTGATTCATCGATTGCCTCCAAAGTTATACGAGCTTCAGAGAGAATATCTTGCCAAAAAACTTCCCAAGATCTTTTTAGATATTCAAATTGAATATTATAAATTTTTTGTTCCACGGATGAGAAATTTTGCTGTATAACGAGTTCATTGGCAGCTTTTTCATGTTCTACTTCTAAAATAGCATGCAGGTAAAAGAATTCTAAACTATCACCTGATTTAAATGAGCAACTCTCAAGAATTTTTAATATTTTAGGATAAAAAGCTACAGCAGTTTCTTCAAGGAACACGTATGCAGCCAAAGCTTTGGGTAAAGAATTTCCATCAAAAGAATCCCACAAATCATTCAGATACTTTTTTACTCCTAAAACAACCTGATTATCTTCGCAAGACAGTTTTATCCGAGAATCCACAGACAGAGCAAATTTATGAAATAGGTAAGAATGGGCTTTTTCAGGAATACCCTTCCCTAATTCGTCATATACGACCGATGCAATTAGGGAAAGAGAATTGCAATCTTCAGCAGGAAATAATTTAATAATTCTTGAAAATGCGCGTATTTGATGTAATGAAAAGAAATAATAATTTTTGCAAAATAAAGTTAAGATTGTTTTTTTATCTTTATGGTTTTTTAATAAATCCAACCATTGATCTTTACTAGATAGGCTCATGATTAAATACTTCTTGGTTTGTTGAGGTTAACTGAAGTGGCGGTGTTATTGTTTTGGTTTGCAAATTGAGGAGGTTTATTAAATTTAGCAATTATCTGAAAAGGTTTTGAGGTATTACCAGCCAATACAGGAATATCCCCTTGTTTATTCCAAATTTGCTCAAAATTGGCAAGCAGTTGATTAATCCATGTTAAGGTATGATGGCGACATACACCCCCGCCGTCTAATTCAAAAACACCATAGGTGTTATACTTTTCCTTATTTGCTTCATATCTTTTTAAATTTTTTTCATCCTCTCCAAGCAAAAAATCACTAAGATATAATATTCCATTTGGTTTTAAAACCCGCTTAATTTCTGTCAAGACTGCTACTTGATCTGCATCACTCGCTATACAAGTCAACACTGTGAATAACAAAACTGCGTCAACACTATTATCAGGAAAAGGAATTTTATAACCGTCATTTAACTGTAAATCCAATTGAGGATATTGTTTATGGCCACGCTGAAGCATCTCTTCTGAAAAGTCTATGCCATGAAGATTTTTATAACCTTTTACAGAAAGTTCCGCCAGGATTCGGCCATAGCCACATCCATATTCTAAAATAAATGAATCTTTATCCACGTATTTTGAAAGTTCTTCAATGATACAAGGATTCACAAAGTTTATTTGTTCAGCTTTGCTACCCCAAAAACTTGCTTGTGATTTCATAGAGTACATTAGTATCTCAAGTTCATGTTGTTAAATTAAACGAATTTTCAAAATTGGGGAATAATTGATTTGGCTCATGTTTTTTTATTACTAACATTAGAAAATATATTGGATAGGCAAGAAAAAGCATAAACACTATGCGATAAGCATACGCCATCAAAATCATTTCCATTAATTTATGGGAGGGAAATTTGTCAAAGAATAGAATATACATTGAAATTGTTAAATTTATAATTTCACCTGAAATACTCGAAAAAAAACTTCGAATTATAAAATACTTACTTCGCCATAATATTTTCCATTTGTGCAGTATGTAAATATTCAGAGTGCTACCAGCAAAAGCACATATTATCGTTACCAGGAAAATTCGATAAGAAGAACCTAATACGAGGATAAAAGAATTATTCTCATGCCAAAAAGCCGGCGTCGGCATATTTATAATTATATTAGTCAGTAGAGAGAACATTAACAAACAAGCTAGATTCAAAAAAATTACGTTTCTTGCTGCTTTATAACCATAAATCTCAGTAATTATATCTGCTAGAAAATACGTAATCGGAAAGATTAATGCGCCACCCGAAAAAAATAATTGGCCAATAGCTACGTATCTATAATCGACGGCCAAAGCCACCATATTGATAGTGATATATGCCGCAATTATATATAGAAAGATTTTACTTATGTTGACACCATTCGTCCCTGTTAAGGCAATATGATTTTTCTCTAATATGTTTTGCATAATCTATAAGTCCTTTTTTAGAAGAAAATATCGTACCTTAAAAACTAGTTATCGCACAATATTTTTTTTATTTTTAATATTATGTATTAAAGTTAATCTATAAATTATGAATATCTTACTTATCTTGTTAAATTTCAGATAGATAATGGAAAAACAAAAGCTTTAATCATAGCAAGTAGCCCGCATTAGGATGTGGCTGCGATCGTAAAAGGCTGTCAAGGTTCCCCGCATTCCGCTACGCTGCATGCGGGCTACATTTATTTAAAATTAAAGAATCGTAGCCCGCATGCAGCGCAGCGGAATGCGGGGTTCTAATCAGCTTCGCCAAAATCTCCTAACAAGTTCTTATACGAACTCCCCCACGATAAATCTAATAATCCCTGCTTCACGTACCGATGAAACGATGAGTATGGCCATTCTCGGACATGTTGAACCAAGCCGTGTTTTACAGGATTGTAATGGATATAATTAATATGGTTTTCGTAATCATTTTCATCTGAAATTGTGTGCTCCCAAAAACGGCTTTGCCAAATATTGAATCTGCCGCGGGTGTTTTTTGTTATGGGTATGCCTAAGGTATTGAGCGAATGAGTAAAATAACTTTTTATTTTGCCCCAGCGTAGTGAATAGTTTTGGTCATCACCAGGCATTTGCCAAATCGTGTGGATATGCTCGGGTAAGACGACGATGGCTTTGGTTTTGTAAGCATGTTCTTTTTGCACGCGTTGTAGGGATTTTTTTAATAGGTTTATATGGTCAGTTAGTAATGTGGTATTGCGGTTTTTCAGGGTGACGGTGAAGAAGTATAGGCCGTCGGGTTGGTAGTTTCTGCGGTAGAAGACCATATGTGGTACCCATATTAAAGTTGAGTAATGAGAAAAGAAGCATTCCCCGCATTCCGCTGCGCTGCATACGGGCTACGATAAAACCGAGCTCCGATATAAATAATTGTAGCCCGTATGAAGCGCAGCGGAATGCGGGGAAAAGTCATTCCCGCGCAAGCGGGAATTCATTATGCGAGGGTTTGATATCTCGAAATATGTTTGGACAACTCTGAAGGGGAATTTGGTGGGCCGTCTGCGATTCGAACGCAGGACCAACAGGTTAAAAGCCTGC
>JAZKAT010000003.1:0-69197 GCA_040389045.1 Pseudomonadota bacterium
TTGGACGGCTTGTTGGATGTTTGGTGAAAGAGATCTAAGAAATTCGGCTGCGGCAGCAAGATTAATTTGGTTTTCTTGCATATTGGTGTCACTTTTCTCGAATATTTGGCGAACCTCATCCATGGAGTCCAATGTAACTGCTATAGTCTTGTTTTCAACTTTTTCTTTTGTTTCAATTAGAGTTTGGCGGTCATCAAGCATTTTATCTACCGATTTATTTAAAACGGTAATGTTTTCTTGGATAACTTTAGCCTCTGTCGTATGTCTTTCTCTGATATTCAAAGAAGTAAGTAAAAGTGCTTCTGCTTTATGCATAATATTCGAGAGTGAATCAAACAAATGGTTAGTTAGTTTGTTCTTAACTTCAGCAGATTTGTGACTGAAATTTGCATTAGTATAGGTACTAAAGAAATTCCTTTTATGTTCAAGTAAATTATTCGGGGTAATGTTTGCTGAGTTATTTTTTAAATGATCTTCAAACTTATCAATTAAATGTGCATGATTTATATGGATATCTTCACCTTCAATATGCAAATTAAGAGCTGTTGGATTATCTACTAAAAATTGTCTTGCCTGAGTGAACATAGACGAAATATTATTTAAGACAGTTTTATCATCTTCTTTAATTTGATTATTTTTTTCTGCTAGTTTGACTGTTAGAGTTGCTATGTTATTTCGTGCTTTCTCGATATTTGTATCTAAGTCTTTTATTCTTTTATTGCACTCTTTGAGAATTTGGTTTTGATAGGGGATAGCCACCGCATTATTACTTAGTATTTCTGTTAACTGCTGTTCTCTTAAATGCTGTTCAATTTGTTTTTCCATCATCCTGAATTCTTCTAATTTACTTTCCATGCTTAGTTGCTGTATTTGATTTTGGATAATTTTTTCTAAGAAAGCTCCATAATCCGCTGCTTCATATAAAAGCTGGTTATAATTTTTCAATTCATTGGCTTTTTTATTATTGAAGTCTGTTGTTTGGATGAGAGTGATATTTTGAAGAAAGATCTTAATGATCGCGTCTAAAACTTCTGCAAATTTGCGGAATATTTCAAAGTTAAAGCGGTCACTGTCAAAATTGTCACCCGCCATTAAATACTCCCTGACTGATCAAGGCCATATAACAATAGTATAGCCTTTTTGTCCAAAAGTTGTTCTGAGCACCATTTGCAACGTCTTTAATAACTTTATGATTTGTATTAATAAATCCTTAATTTAAATAATTGGCACTATATTTATTTGAACCATAAGTAACTGATAAATTATCTAAATCTGTATTTTTGATCAATATTTGAGTTGAGAGAGTATTAAGGGTTATACTGGATAAATAGATGCCTAATTGAAATAAGGAGGGTTATTATGAGCGCTCCAAGATACCCAGCAATTGAAGCTATGGCTGGAAAGATTGCGGAAGGCATGAAAACAATGAAATATATGGCAACTTCAATTACAGGAATGACTGACACTGATTTAGCGCTCATGTCTCTTGATCATAAAATCCAAGATTTCGAAAAAGAACTAGCAACGGCAGGAGTTAAGGTATCACTAGCCTCACAAGGGTATGTATTAGCTGTTCCTCTAGGGGACAAGGCATACGAATTACAAAAGCTAGAATCCGAATTAGCAAAAACTGATACTAATGCATATTTAAAACAGCATCCAATAACCAAAAAAGCATATGAAGCTTTTTTCAAACAATTACAATCACAAATTACCGCTAAAACTAATAACCTTCCATCCCTCGATGGACTGGCTCCTAAAATTAATGAAATCATAGCGATTCTTAATAAACCTGAAATAAAAGAAAAATTAAATAATACACCTATCCCCATTGAAGACCGACAACCAAATGTTAAACCCGGTGTAATTCAGAAACATAAAGATATTTTAACTTTATGCACGAAACAAAAAACACTACTTGAAGAAATAACTAAAAATCATGCCGAAACTCAAAAATTAAAAGATAAAGCAAATGAGTTTTATAAGGCTTGTGCGCCAAAACATAAACAGCTAGAAGAGATTGCTAACGAAATTGGCCGCAAACTTCTTGCGTCAGGGAGCGCTGTACGCGAAAGAGACGCCCGAGCCGCCGCAGGCCCCGGTGTTGCTCCTGCGCCAAATGAACGCAAACAGGGGTCTTGATATTAGTTTTATTGTTTATGGAGAATGTAAAATCTTTTTAGCGAAAGAACTATAATTATTTATGGATTCTACGCCGCTAAAATAATTAACCCTTTTTGGTCCACCAAATTAAGTAATTTCAATGAAGGCCCATTTGGCCTTTTCTGTCCCTGTTCCCATTTCTGCACTGTTGAAGCACTTGTATTCAAGTAAGCCGCGAACACTGCCTGACTGGCTTTATTTCGCAAGCGCAGGCGTCTAATTTGCGCTGGACTGTATTCTTTTATCGGCGGCAAGGACAATGCATCGAATTCATGCATTGTTTGTATATGCATTAAACCTGCTTTGTGTAAGCCTTGTGCTGTTGCATGCAAGGTTTTAAGTAATCTTTTCGCCATTGCCCCCCCTTAATGCATCTTTTTAACTATAGCACTTAGTGCTATAGTGATAGAATAGCAGGTAAAGATTAAATAAAGAATACTAGCAACTTTTTAAATTTTAACTCTCATGAGATTATTTCTAGCAACCTCAACTAATTTACAATAAAATTTATCACCAAAGAAAAATTAAAACTAGAGACCCCCATGCCCACACCCCAAACCGAATGCCTGGTAATCCCCCTAACCAATCAATCCCAACCCTACAAAGCCCACCTCACCCGCACCGATCCAACCAAAAACTGTCTCGTCTACAATCTCGAACAGCTCAGAGCAAAACAACCTTCCTTCAGTTCTCACCGACTGATGAATTGGCAGCAAATACTCGCGGCGCATTTAAAAACTGAAGCAAAACTCATGCTGATAAATATGGGCGAATTTGGTGTCGGCGCATTTGCTAAAAATAAAATAATAGCTAGAGATTTAATAATTTACCCAGGGCAGTTGATTGACACTACACTAGAGCGTAATTTAGGTATAGCAGAACGGATTTATTTTCTGCATATAGCAGGCGAAAACGAGCTTCATGTAGATGCAAAATATACCGAGTGTATCGCAAAATATTTTCAACATTTGCCAGTGCGAGATGCCAATGCGATCACTGACTTTGATGGTGAAATACCCGCGTATGAAAATTTTGGTAGTAATTGTGCTTACGTTAAAATCTATTGCGATAATGAAAGTTTTATTGTTCCAATCCGCGTTTTTTTGGCAAGGAATGATATTTGTCCTAATACCATGGTCGGATTTGATTATGGTAAACAATACTGGCATTACCTGAAGCGTGAGTTTACTTACTTCACTGCTAAAGGTAAGCCTATTCCTTGTCACATGCTCTACAGCAATACTGCTAAATATCAATTATCCCAATCCGAATATACTTCATTTCTCAATCACGGGTTTTGTATTAACGCAAAGCGCATGTTGTTTCTTCCCCGTGTGGTGCGTGAAACACTAGACGAGCTTCCCCCATTGCTTTATGAAGGTACGGCATCACACGTCGTGCCGGCAATTGTTGAGATTAACCTTAAGAATTGCAATATTTTGTATGATGCAACACAAAAGGAAGCTAAAGCTATTTTGATTAAAGTACCCTGTCAAGTAACCAGAATAAGATTGATACCCGCACTGTTGTCTTTTTCTGCCATGCGGGAATTCCCTATTCCGGCCCCAATACCACCCGTTTCTATCCGCAAATTATTAAATGCATCAATCAAGGAATTAAGCAGATTTGCCGAAGCTTTAAATAATTTTATGACGTCGCCATTATTACTTAATGTAGAGCCTGGCGCTGATTTAACGGACAAGAGAGTTTTGATTTTTTCCTGTATAAAACAAGGGTTATTTAAAGAGGGGATAAAAACAGAATTTTCCAGGGCGGAGTGTTTGGCGGTAACGCAACGGCGGATGACTCTGTCACCTTAAAACCCGGGTGCTAATATTTCTTCATGGCTGCTCAGTAAAATCAATTCAATGACCTGGTTCTTGTCAAATTTGATAAATTTTTCTTTAATTAATTCTAAGCGTTTTTCAATGGTACGAGGTGAAAGGGCAAATTCTCTGGCATAGACTTTGGCGGGAATGCCGCGACAGTAAGCAAATAAAATGTCGTATTCCTTTTCAGTAAGGCTTTGGTTGGTGTGTAAAACCAGTGGTAAGCCTAAATAATCCAGAAATTTTTGGTGGGCTATTTCCTGGTTAGAGTACAGTTTTTTGTAAAGGATGCGAATATTAAAAATACTTTATGGATTTTTTTTCGGGGTGGTTATGTAATTTGAAAGAAGTAGTAAATTTTTTATGTATTTCATTGCCTTGCGCCAGCTCAGTGAGCGTAAATGGAAAATTGGCGCGATGTAATCTGAAAATATCAGAGATTTGCTGACCGATCAGCAAGTCGCGAGAACAGCTAAATAATTGCTGGCAATTGCTATTGGCTTGTAATATAGCTAAATCTTCACTCAACACGATAACGGCCATACTGGAATCCAGTATGGCTAGCATTTCATTGTCAGTCGTTATCTTTACCGCTTTCATAGCTTGACACTCAGTCAATAAAAAACTATCGGTGAGCAATAGTCAACGATGATTTTCCATATACTTTTTCATCATTAGTGGTTTGCAATGCGGGATCAGTAAACATGTGTACAGAGTTATAAAAGAAATTGAAACCATAACCTTGCATCACTTTACTCGCCACTGGAATATTATTCCCAGGTAAGTCTATCACCACTGGCCGGGCTTCATGCACAGCTTGCAGCGCATTATATACCAGTCCAGATGCGCAAGCTTCATTATCGGCAAATAGTGCGCCTATGCGATAACTTTTTTTATCGGGTTCCAAAGGGAGTACCCGTAAGCTGGCGACAATATATCCGGTCACTTTGCCATTAG
The DNA here is from genome assembly GCA_040389045.1 of Pseudomonadota bacterium. Classification (GTDB taxonomy): domain Bacteria; phylum Pseudomonadota; class Gammaproteobacteria; order DSM-16500; family DSM-16500; genus UBA5158. The sequence goes on from JAZKAT010000003.1 coordinate 4,950, forward strand.
TCAACGCCGCGAAAGTGAAAGTGTCTGGTTTCATCATCCAGCGGCTAATAAAATCTTTACGCTCCTGGCCGAAAATGCGGCTGTCATAGGCGACAACTTGATCTAACAGCTCATCCGTTTCGATAGCGACAATTTCGCAACCTTGCGGCATGTCGGGTGCAGTTAAAGGTTTGTTTTCAGTGAGTTGCCACGCCTGATCAGTATGGGCTTCCTTAAAGCCAAGCTTTTCATAAAATTTGGGAGTTGCCAGAGAGGCATAAGGCGATGCATTTAAACCCAATGTATAACCTTGTTGTTGTATATCAGGTACGATGTTATCCCATAAAATTTTACTATAACCTTTTTGACGGTGGTTTTTATCGACCAGAAATAAACCTAAAAAGGCTAGCTTTAACTGGTGGTAGCATATCGCCGCCAATGATCCCACCGGCTCGTTATCGGCAAACAACATGTAGTAACCATTGGTATCCGCGGCTAAAAAAGGTTCGATAGTATGTTGGGTTGGTGTCCATTTTTCCTGTAATGACCAAGTGCTCATCGCGTAATGCATGTCACTGGCATCCATTCGACAAATGGTTAATTGATCGTTAATTTTTTTGAAAATACGGTTAGGATTAAGCACCGGTTTTTTCGGTGGATTAATTACCTCAAGGTTTGCATTCAATGAAGATAGAATTTTAAATAATGATGCGAACCGTTTCCTGTTTAAAGCTGCTCTGACTAATGACATATTCACTCCTGTATATATTGGTTGGTTGCTAAAAATTGCAATTTTGCAGTTAACAAATTAATTAATGAATAAACGCGTTGCCAAACATTGTTACTCCAAATATTGTGTTTGCCGCCTGTGGGCTGTTCATAACGGCTGGCAAAGATTCGTTGATAATAATCTCTTTCCTGTAACCGCTCATCATATAAAGCCCAGCAATAAAATGTTGATGCTTGCATAAGGAGAATAAAATGTGGCAAATCAGTGAGTCTATCGTTATAAAAGCCGATAAAAATACTATCTGGAATATCTGGAATAAACCTCATGCGTGGCCAGCCTGGGATTTGGAGGTAAAATCCTGTGTTTTACATGGAGAGTTTTACAGATATTGCGCGTTTGCCACTGACTCAGGTAATTTTTGAGCATGTTATGGTTGAGATAAGCCCCGGTCATACTCAAGTTACCCATACCGTAAAAATCATGGGCATACTTACCTGGTTTTTTTCTCGCGTTATAGGTAAACAAATTGCGAAAGGTTTACCACAAGCTTTAAAAAATCTGGCTGCCAAAGCGGAAAGTTGCCCAGCTCCTGAGCTAAGTTAAACGCGACTATTATTTGAATTGACAACTTCCAACACCTATTTTACTGTGGCATCTTCAAACTAATCGAATAAAGGAAGACTTTCATGAAATTAGCTTCAGTATTCACGACGCTTGGTATTGCCAGCGCGTTAGTATTTGCTCCACTAGCGCAAGCCGACGACCAAAGTTTTAGCCAGGCCCAAAAAGATCAAATGGGCGTCATCATCCATGATTATCTTTTGAAAAATCCCGAAATAATCGCCGAAGCTGTGCAAGGCCTGCAGCAAAAACAAATGGACCAAATGCGCTCCAAAGGTAAAGATTCAGCATTAAAAAATGCGGACCAACTTTTTAAACAAAGCAACGATCCATCCGCTGGTAATGCCAATGGCAAAGTGACACTGGTAGAATTTTTTGATTACCAATGCCCACATTGCGTCGATATGGAACCGGATGTGATGGCTACGATTAAGGCAAATCCTGATCTGCGCGTCATCTATAAAGAATTCCCTATCCGCGGTCAAGTCTCGGTCATGGCTTCCAAAGCGGCGCTGGCTGCTCTGAAACAAGGCAAGTATCCACAGTTTCATGATTTGTTAATGCAAAACGCGCAATCTTTATCGCAAGAGAAAATCATGGAGTTGGCAAAATCAATCGGTCTTGACACGAAAAAATTAAAGACGGATATGGATAGCCCAGATGTTGATGCGCAAATCAAAGCGAATTATAAACTCGCCCAGGATTTACAACTTTATGGTACACCCGCATTCTTTATCGTAACCACAGCGCTGCCTAAAGATGCTAAAGGCGTAGAATTTATTCCTGGCCAGGTTGATCAGAAGACGTTGCAAACTACGATTGATAAAGTGAAAAGCGAATAGTACACACGGTCGTCCACTTGGCTGTCATTCCCGTGCAAGCGGGAATGACTGTTAAGTTTTTCAAAAATGTCAGTTGCCTATGCCGCACTTCGCCGTAATCGGAAATCCAGCCCACCACAGCAAATCCCCGCTCATTCATCAATTATTCGCTGAGCAAACCGGCATTGCATTGACTTACACCACGCTGGAAGTCGAAAACGCTGATTTTAAGCAGACGGTCTTAAATTTTCCCGGTCAAGGCTTGAATGTTACCCAGCCTTATAAACAACAAGCCTGTCACCTCGTTGATAAGCTTTCAGACCGCGCCCAGCGTGCGCAAGCTATCAATACCATCAAATATAACGTCGATGGCTCCCGCTACGGTGATAACACCGACGGTGCGGGCTTGATAAAAGATCTCACCATCAACAAGCAACTAATCTTAAAAGATAAACAAATTTTAATTCTAGGCGCGGGCGGGGCGGCGCGAGGTATCATTCAATCCCTATTAAATGAATCCCCCGCTAACCTGATAATTGCCAACCGTACTTATGCGAAAGCCGTTGCGCTGGCCCATCAATTTAACGAGCCTATCGCCTGCCCATTAGCCGATTTGGCAAACCACCCAGTCGACCTTGTGATTAATGCGGCAAACTTGACTGCCGTACCACCTATTAATTTAATCGCTAAAAGTTGCTGTTATGACCTGTCTTATGGCCAGGCTACGCCTTTTTTACAATGGGCAAAACAACAAGGCATAAACCATTGGGACGGTATAGGCATGCTGGTAGAACAAGCCGCCGCCGCCTTTTTTGTGTGGCATAATATTTACCCAGATACCAAAAGAGCCCTACAGATATTGGCAAATTAATTGGCATATATCCCTTCTTTACTCTATACTTTCCCGGTAGCTAGCTCCCTGATTATAGATTTTTCTTTTACTTGAATATTCAGACTCACTTCTATAGAATGTCGCTGTTATTGCGGGGTGGAGCAGCCTGGTAGCTCGTCGGGCTCATAACCCGAAGGTCGTTGGTTCAAATCCAGCCCCCGCTACCAAATATTTAACAAAATTTTAAACCCCGAATGGGGTTTTTTATTTTCAGATAACAGAAAAGAGCTATGAGTTTAAAAGAAAAGACACTACGTGATCAATTAGCCAATCTAATAGAAGGGTTGGGTTATGAGTTTGTTGGCTGTGAATTGAATCAAAGCCGGCAGGGTGGCTTGTTGCGTATTTATTTAGATAAAGAAAACGGTGTCACAATTGATGATTGTACAATTGTAAGCCGTCAAGTAAGTGCGATGTTAGATGTCGAGGACCCGATCCAGGGAAAGTATACCTTAGAAGTTTCATCACCGGGCCTTGACCGGCCGCTGTTTGAAATCGGGCACTACCGGAAAGTGATGGGTAGTCAGATTAAGGTACGATTGTATGCGCCATTGGATGGTCGTCGTAATTTTGTAGGTGTTTTGCTCCGCGTGGAAGAAGACAAGATTGTGATCTTGGTTGATTTGACCGAGTTTACGCTACCTTTTTCTAACATTGAAAAAGCAAAATTGGTTGCGGATATTGCTAAGTGATTGAGGGCTTTAAGCGATGAACAAAGAAATTTTATTAGTAGTAGAAGCAGTATCCAACGAAAAAGGTGTTAACCCCGACGTTATCTTCGAGGCGATTGAAGCCGCGCTGGAAATGGCCACCAAAAAGCGTGCTGGTGAAGAAATTGATGTCAAAGTGACTATAGACCGTAAAACCGGCGACTATCATACGGTGCGTCGCTGGTTGATATTGGATGAAGCTGACGAAGAAGATTTGGATAATGATGGTTTGACCAACTTGTTTTTAAAACAAGTCAGTGACAAGCATCCTGAATTGAAAGCCGGACAGTATCTGGAAGAACCCATGGAATCCGTGGAGTTCGGTCGTATTGCTGCGCAAAAAGCCAAACAAGTTATCGTCCAGAAAGTCCAGGAAGCCGAACGCTCCCAGGTGGCGAATGCTTACCGTGAACGCCTTGGTACATTAGTGAATGGCGTAGTGAAAAAAGTAACACGCGATTACATCCTATTGGATTTAAGTAATAATGCCGAAGCCATGCTGCCACGCACCGAAATGATTCCGCATGAAGCTATGCGTATGGGTGATAGAATTCGCGCTTATTTATTTGAAGTGCGCTCGGATCAAAAAGGCCCGCAAATGGTAGTGAGCCGCACTCGCCCAGAAATGCTGGTCGAACTTTTTAAAATTGAAGTGCCCGAAATTGGTGAAGAACTCATTGAAATTCGTGGTGCCGCTCGGGACCCAGGTTCACGCGCTAAAATCGCCGTGAAAACCAACGATGGCCGTATTGATCCGATTGGCGCTTGCGTAGGTATGCGTGGTTCACGCGTCCAGGCCGTGTCCGGTGAATTAGGGGGCGAGCGTATTGATATTGTATTGTGGGATGATACACCCGCCCAGTTAGTGATTAATGCCATGGCCCCCGCGGAAGTTGCCTCCATCATTGTTGATGAAGATAGCCGCACCATGGACCTCGCCGTGAAAGAAGAACAATTGTCACAAGCGATTGGTCGTGGCGGTCAAAACGTACGCTTGGCCAGTGAGTTAACCGGCTGGACGTTGAATGTGATGACAGAAACGCAAGCCAAAGCTAAAACCGCTGCCGAAGAAGAAACCGTCCTCGGTTTATTCAGAGACAAGTTAGGCGTTGATGATGACATCGCGCAAATCCTCGCGGGCGAAGGCTTTTCTTCACTGGAAGAAATTGCTTATGTGCCAGTGCAGGAAATGCTGGAAATTGATGGCTTCGACACCGAACTGGTTGAAGCATTGCGGGAACGCGCTAAAGCGGCGTTACTCACCAAAGCGATTGCGCAAGAGCAAGAGCTGGATAGTGAACCCGCGGAAGATTTACTGGAAATGGATGGTATGGATAAACAAATCGCTTATATGTTAGCGCGCAATGGCATCATTACCAGAGAAGATTTAGCTGAACAGTCAGTAGATGACTTGCTAGAGCTTGGGGAAATTGACGAATCAACAGCCGCCAAGTTAATAATGACAGCCCGTAAACCATGGTTTGATGAAGATCACGCTTGAGCGGGAAGTAGGGGACAAGATGGTAAACAATGATATGCCAGCGCCAGAAAAAAAAGGTGCAGTAAAGAAAGCAACTAAGTCCGGTGTGTCAGTGAAACAACTGGCTACGGATATTGGCGTGTCTGAAGAACGCTTGCTGCTGCAATTTAAAGATGCTCGCATTAATGTGGTTAGCATTGACGATATTGTTTCAGAAGAAGAAAAGCAAAAATTATTGCGTTACCTGCAACAAAATCATGGCGCGAAGTCTGACAGCGCGCCAGAAAAAATTGTTTTGCGCCGTGCAAAAACCAGCGAAATCAAAGTACACGGTTCCCAGGGCGCAAAAAAAACCATTAGCGTTCAAGTCCGCAAAAAACGCACCTTCGTAAAACGTCCGTTAGCGGAAGAAGAAGCTAAACTCAAACTTGCTGAAGCGGAAAGCTTACCGGCGGGTGAAGAAAATACGACAGTATCCAGCGTAGAAGTCACTCCGACTACTGCTTTGGATGCTGGCGCAACGGTTGCCGCGACGCCGGAAGCAGCGTTGCTCGAGCCAGTGAGTACTGAAAAAACCACTACCGAAACCGAAGAAAAACCTAAAGTGGCTGGCGCTGTCGTTGGCGATAAGCGTCACAAACGTCATGACACCCCTGAAATTGAAGATGAACGCCCGAAAAAGAAAAAGAAAGGTCGCGGCAGAGGCGGTGAAGAAGAAAATAATTTTGGCAAAGTAGTATTGGGCAAAGGCCCCGCGCGTCTTAGTTTAGTATTAAGCGAAGAAGGCGATGACATGTTAGGCGGCCAACGCCGTAGACGTGGCAAAATGCGCAAACACCAGCCGGTACAGGTGCAGGCATTTACTAAACCCACCGCACCTATTGTGCATGAAGTGGGTGTGCCAGAAACCATTAGCGTGGCTGACCTCGCGAACAAAATGACCGTGAAAGCGGCTGAAGTTATCAAAGTCATGATGAAGATGGGCGCGATTGTCACGATTAACCAGGTGCTGGACCAGGACACCGCGATATTAGTCGTGCAGGAACTGGGACACAAAGCCAAGACCATCAGTTCTTACGCGCTGGAAGAAGCATTAACCAAAGATATTGAAGTTGCCGGCGAAGCTACATTCCGCGCGCCAGTGGTTACCATTATGGGTCACGTTGATCATGGTAAAACTTCTTTACTCGATTACATACGCACCACGAAAGTTACCGCAGGTGAAGCCGGTGGTATTACCCAGCACATAGGCGCATACCATGTGGAAACTCCTAAAGGTGTAGTTACCTTTTTGGATACGCCAGGTCACGCGGCATTTACGTTAATGCGCGCACGTGGCGCCAAGTTGACAGATATTGTCGTACTGGTCGTTGCTGCGGATGATGGCGTTATGCCACAAACCGTTGAAGCTATCAATCACGCCAAAGCCGCCAATGTTCCCATTATTGTGGCGATTAACAAAATTGATAAACACGAAGCCGATCCAGACCGTGTTAAAAATGAATTAGCGAAATACGAATTGATTCCGGAAGAATGGGGCGGTGAAACCATGTTCGTGCCTATTTCCGCGAAAACCGGCGCTAACATTGATAATTTGCTGGATTCGATTTTAGTGCAGGCTGAAGTACTGGACTTGAAAGCTATTGTAAATTGTCCGGCGCGAGGCGTAGTGATTGAATCACGTCTGGATAAAGGTCGCGGTGCGGTTGCCAGTGTACTGGTACAACAAGGCACGTTGCATAAAGGCGACTTGGTGTTAATGGGTTTTGAATACGGTCGCGTACGCGCTCTGTTTGATGAAACCGGTAAAAACATTAACGATGCAGGCCCTTCTATTCCAGTAGAAATACTCGGTTTGTCTGGCACACCTAACGCCGGTGATGAATTTGTTGTGGTTTCCGATGAAAAACGCGCGCGTGAAGTGGCGATGTTCCGTCAAGGCAAATTCCGCGAAGTCAAACTCGCGCGTCAAAACGCTTCCAAGCTTGAAAATATCATGCTGCGTATGGGCGAAGAAAAAACCAGCAGCCTGACCTTGAATATTTTATTGAAGACTGACGTGCAAGGTTCCGCCGAAGCTTTATCACAGGCATTATCCGATTTATCGGGTGATGAAGTGAAAGTTAAAATTATTTCCAGCGGCATAGGCGGCATCAATGAAACGGATGTGAACCTGGCCCTGGCCTCGGATGCGATTATCATAGGCTTTAATGTCCGTGCTAACGTTGAAGCACGCAAGCTGATTGAAGCTGAGCGTGTGGATGTTCACTATCACAGTATTATTTATAATGTGATTGATGAAGTGAAGCGGGCGATCAGTGGCTTCATGGCGCCGGAAATCCAGGAAAAAATTACCGGTCTTGCCGAAGTGCGCGATGTATTCAGATCATCGAAAATTGGCGCGATCGCCGGTTGTATGGTGTTGGAAGGCACGATCAAGCGTAACAATCCAATTCGCGTATTGCGTGATAACATTGTGGTATTTGAAGGTGTACTGGAATCACTGCGTCGCTTCAAGGATGACGTAGGTGAAGTACGCGCGGGCATGGAGTGTGGTATTGGTGTGAAGAGTTACAACGATATCAAACCAGGCGATCAAATTGAAGTTTTCGAAAAAATTGAGATCAAGCGGACACTCTAAAAATGGCACAAGGCAATCGCATGGCGCGCATCGCTAACCTGGTGCAGACTACGTTAGCGGATATTTTATTGAAAGAATCCGAAGACACTCGATTTGGTATGGTAACTATTACCAGTGTGAGTCTGGCGCGTGATATGTCCAGTGCCAAAGTGTTTGTCAGTATCTGGGATGAAGAAAAAGTCAAAGAAACGATTGCCGCGCTCAACAACGCTTCCAAATATTTACGTTACGCGCTGGCGCAAAGCAAAATTGAAATGCGCATCATCCCCGAGTTGAAATTTGTTTATGATGATTCCACTGTGCGTGGCAATCGCATTTCCTCTTTGCTTAACAAGGCATTAAAAGATACTAAGACTGAAGATGAATAAACTGCTCGCCGAAAATGTAAACGGTATTTTGTTATTGGATAAACCCACCGGCATGACCTCCAATGGCGTGCTGCAAGTCATTAAACGTTTATTCGCTGCGAAAAAAGCCGGTCACACCGGCAGTCTCGATCCTTCCGCCACTGGCATGTTACCAATTTGTTTTGGCGAAGCGACCAAGCTTTGCCAGTTTTTATTGGAAGCCAATAAAAATTATCAAGTGACAGTGCGGCTGGGGGTGCGTACTGCTACCGGTGACGCGGATGGTGAAGTGATTGCTACGCAACCGGTAATCAATGTGACGCATGAGCGGTTGCTGCAAGTGTTGAAGCAATTTACCGGCAGTATTGAACAAATTCCGCCGATGTTTTCCGCGGTAAAAATTAATGGTAAAGCGCTGTATAAATTAGCGCGCCGGGGCATTGAAATTGACCGACAACCGCGGCGTGTGACGATTTCAAAATTAGATTTAATTGAATTTAACGAAAATACTTTTGTGCTGGATGTGCATTGCAGTAAGGGCACTTATATCCGCGCTTTGGCGGATGATATAGGTCAGGCTTTGCAATGCGGCGGCCATGTCGCGGCTTTGCGCCGCATGGCGGTGGCACCCTATCAGGCAAACCAAGATGTCAACGGTGGATGAATTGATAGCAATTCATGCCGAGCATGGTTTGACGGTATTACGCCGTAGCCTGCTGCCGATTGAAACTTCGGCGCAGAATTTTCCGGCTATCAAATTGTCTGCGGCGGCCGCTTTTTACCTGCGTATGGGTAATCCGGTCATGACCGGCCAGCTTAAAACCAGCGGCTTAATCAGGATTTTTGCGGATGATGGCAGTTTTATGGGTATTGGGGAAATGCTGGAAGATGGACGCGTCACGCCTAAGCGATTGATTAATAATCTTAAAAAGATAGCTGTGTAAAATATTTCTGCCCCATCCTCGAAAATGTATAAATTATTTCCATAATGGCTAAAAATCAATTAAAATAAGCACCTATTTAACTTTAAACGAGTGATGTTAGCTATGAGTTTAAATCGCCATTCAAATTTGGCTGCAGTCGCTGCTGCAGGCTCCGCTTACCTGGAGCGTCAGTTGGATTATTTTATGAGTTTAAATCGCAACTTAAGTGCCTCAGTCTTAGCTGCAAACCTGGAATATTTGGAGCAGCAATTAATCATCATAGAAAATGAAAAAACCAATGAATTGTTAATATTGCATATTGAATCCGTGTTAGCGGCCAAGAGCGACATAAAGTTATTAAGTCTGGAAGAAATAGCCAAGTACAAAAACTATATTGACACCAGGCTGCCAATTTATTCCGCCTGCAAAGCCAATGAAGCATTACATTTACATTTACATTTGGTGAAGGCTGGAAATATTGCCGCATTAAGTCATCCATTGACGATCACGGATAAAATTCTTGGATCAGTTTACTCTTTTGATTCCGTAGCATTTATCGGGGGTAATATTCGGGGCCGTATTGAGGAAGGGATTACTTTTGAAGGTAAGCCATTAGACAGGGAGCATTATGTTTTTAGTAAATATCCTCGAAAAATTGAAATCTATTTAGCCTCTGTGCGCGCCGCTTTAAACTCCCAGCCTGACCTTGCGCCCGTGGCAGCTAACAGCCGTCTGGGTTTCTTCAGCGCCGCTCTTGCGGAAGCAAAAAGGCTACTTGATGTGAAACTACTCCGTAACCAACAAGTTGCCCCCTTTGAAATTTCCGACACCCAGGGCACCAATTACGCCAGGCTGGCTTAAGGGGTTGGTCAATATTTACTCCGCCCGTTCTTCCCCATTAAAATACTTGAGCATCTCCCCGAACCCCGTTACAATACGGCCTTATTTTTTTAATTTGATTAAGATATTCAGAGATTTGGGAGTGTAACATGGCATTAACAGCTGCGTCGAAAGCGCAGATCATCAAAACATATCAACGCGCCAAAAATGACACCGGTTCCCCGGAAGTCCAGATTGCCGTATTAACCGCGCGTATCGAGTACTTGACCAAGCACTTGAAAACCAATGCGCATGATTTTCATACCCGTTACGGATTGACCAATTTGGTCAGCCAGCGTCGCCGTATGATGACCTATTTGAAAAGAACGAATATAGAAGCGTATCGTAAGCTAATTAAAGAACTTGATGTTCGCGGTTAAGCTTCACTTCTGCGTTTGCTCTCTATCTTCCCTTTTGTTAACTAATAATGACATGACCGAAGAAAATATATTTTTGCTCCAATAAATTAGGATAATACCGTGACTGCAGTCAAAAAAACGTTTCGCTACGGTGAACACACCGTAACCCTTGAAACAGGTGCGATTGCCCGTCAGGCAACCGGTGCTGTTTTAGTAACTATGGATGATACCGTTGTATTGGTAACTGTAGTCGGCCAGGAAGGCGCTGAAGAACGCGACTTTTTCCCCCTTACTGTTAATTATCAAGAACGCACTTACGCTGCCGGCCGTATTCCAGGCGGGTACTTCAAGCGTGAAGGCAAGCCTAGTGAAAAAGAAACGCTGACGTCACGATTGATTGACCGTCCTATCCGTCCCTTGTTCCCCAAAGGTTTCAACAGTGAAGTGCAAGTTATCGCAACTGTTATGTCGATGAATCCGCAAATTGATCCAGATATCCCAGCATTGTTAGGCGCATCGGCAGCATTAATGTTGTCCGGCATGCCATTCGGCGGCCCCTTGGGCGCGGCGCGCGTTGGTTATCTCGATGGCAGCTACATATTGAATCCAACCTATGAACAACTGCTAACTTCCGGTTTGAACATGGTGGTCGCGGGTACGGAAAAAGCAGTACTGATGGTGGAATCCGAAGCGAAAGAATTGCCTGAAGATGTCATGTTAGGCGGCGTCATGTTCGGCCATCAACAAATGCAAACGGCGATTAACGCCATTAAAGAATTAGTGAAAGAAGCGGGTGCGGCTACCTGGAATTGGGAACCGGCAACCAGCAACGAAGGAATCAGCAAGCGTATTGCAGAAATTTCTGAAACCAAATTGGTGCAGGCTTATCAAATTCCTGACAAGGTTGAACGTCAAAATGCGGTTGCCGCGGCGCGTGAAGCGTTGATCGATCAAATGATGAGTGAAAATGCTGGCAAGGAAGATGAAGGTTTCCTCGCTGACCAAATGAAAAATGCTTTTGGTAAACTGGAAAGTAAAATTGTTCGTGGCCGCGTGTTACAAGGTATGCCGCGTATCGATGGTCGTGACACGAAAACCGTGCGCCCTATCAACATCAACGTCGGTATATTGCCGCGTACCCATGGTTCCGCGTTATTCACCCGTGGTGAAACACAAGCTATTGTGGTTGCTACCCTAGGTACAGAACGTGATGCGCAAACCATTGATGCGCTGGAAGGCGAACGTAAAGATAGTTTCATGCTGCATTACAATTTTCCTCCGTACTCTGTGGGCGAAGTAGGTTTTGTGGGTAGTCCCAAGCGTCGCGAAATTGGTCATGGTAATTTAGCCAGACGTGGTATTGCTGCAGTGTTGCCTACGCACAAAGAATTTCCTTATGTCTTACGCGTTGTTTCTGAAATTACTGAATCCAATGGTTCAAGTTCCATGGCTACCGTATGTGGTACCAGCCTCGCGTTAATGGATGCTGGCGTGCCGATTCGCAGTCATGTGGCGGGTATTGCCATGGGCTTAGTAAAAGAAGGCGATAAATACGCGGTGTTGACCGATATTTTAGGTGATGAAGATCATCTTGGTGACATGGACTTTAAAGTAGCTGGTACCGCGCAAGGGGTAACTGCTTTACAAATGGATATCAAAATTGATGGCATCACCGAATCCATCATGAAAGATGCCTTGGAACAAGCCAATACTGCCCGTGTGCATATTCTTGGTTTGATGGAAAAAACGATTACTTCTCCGCGTCAGGAAATGTCAGCTTACGCGCCGCGCATCTTGAACATGAAAGTGCCGGTGGATCGTATTCGGGATGTGATCGGTAAAGGTGGCGTGATGATTCGCGCGCTGACCGAAGAAACCGGTACGGTAATTGATATTGATGATGATGGTTCCATTCGCGTCGCGGCGGCTGATCTGGCTGCTTGTGAAGAAGCGAAGCGCCGTATTGAATTGTTAACGGCGGAAGCGACTATTGGTCAAGTTTATGATGGCACAGTCGTCAAGATTGTTGAGTTCGGTGCCTTCGTTGAAATCCTGCCGGGCAAACAAGGCTTAGTGCATATTTCTCAAATTGCCAATGAGCGTGTGGAAAAAGTTTCTGATAAATTGTCTGAAGGCCAGCAAATCCGCGCGAAGGTGCTGGAAGTCGACCGTCAGGGCAAGATTCGTTTAAGCATGAAAGAAGTCGAACAACCGGAAGCGCAGCAAGCAGCTTCGGGTTAAGCACTTACTATCTGCACTACTGTCATTCCCGCGCAGGCGGGAATCCATTCTTGGGAACTTCCACATTTGCGTTCTACTCATAATGGATTCCCGCCTACGCGGGAATGACAGGGGTGGCCAGCGCAGGCTGGCATCCAGTCCGCACTTCTGTCTGCACTTCTGTCTGCACTTCTGTCTGCACTACTGTCATTCCTGCGCTGGCAGGGCACGCAAAATATTTTCATTGACTAACTTATCGCACTAAAATAAGCTTTTTGATCTAAATTTAACTTTTATTTTATTAAGTGGTGCTTCCAGCTATGCAAAGTTATCAGAACAGGGATGATGTTAACCATACCGATTCACCGCAACAAGTAATAGTCCTGTCACGGTCCGAAAGATATTTAAACATTAGCGCATCGCTCCTTCTCGGTGGTTCCGCAGGTATACCTTATGCTTCGCCGGCTTATCGAGCGGCAGGCGAATGGCATGTGCTAGGTGTTATGTTTGCCGGCGGGACTATTGTTTGTTTTGGTGGGGCTTCTACCTGGGGGTGGCATAATCTTCTGCAAGAAATAACCGAAAAATATCATACCCGGCAAATCCATGTTAACCGCAATTCAATCAAGCATGTAGTGAGTGCTTGTGCACTGGCAACTTGTTCCGGCTTGCTGAATATGTATATCGTCAAAAAATATAATAATAATTCATTACTGATGCCGCTAATTACTTTTACCAACTGGTTTGGTTGGGATGCCTCGGGTTTTTACAAATTCATTAGTTATGTAACTGCTGTTGGTAACCATAATGAATTAGAAAATTTAAGCCCGTCAGACTGCGAACGCCTGTTGAAAAAAATGATCATGGTGTTTCCGATAGGTAACTTAATCGTTAATTCTTATTTGTCATTTCAAGCAGGTGAAGAAGTTGTTGGTCACAATGTTTTTGCGCTGCCTTTTGTTGTGTTAGCGTTATCGCAGTTTTCGCTGGAAGTTTTTAGCGCTTATGAATTAGTTCAAGAGGGGTTTGCCGATGAAGGTGAGGAAGCTGTCTTGACCCGAAATGAAGCGTTAGCTAAATTGCTTTTTAAAGTATTAGTGATGACGATGATGTTGTTTGCTACCAGCAGCGATGTTTTTATCGCCATAGATAATTTTGGTGAAAACGCGGCGGGATATTTATTGGGATCGCTGGCGGTAGGCAGCAGCTTGATTTTGGGGCAATATGTTTTGAGTGATTTGGCAAGTCAAGGATTGATGTTGTTTTCCAGCAGACCAGCGCCGTCACGTCGTAGCAGTATGGTGATAGAAGAAGAAAAAGATATCGAGCAAAATGGAGAAGCTGCAGCTTTATTGTCAAATGAAGAAGATGAAGATTTATCTTCAGAGAATGAAAGTAGTTGCAGGTTGTGTTGAGTAATGCAAAAGCTCCCCTCACCCGTCGGCTTCGCCGCCGACCTCTCCCACAAGGGGAGAGGTGAAGTGGGTTAACCACAAGGGAAGACGTGAAGTGGGTTAACTATTTCGCTGTTGCACCAGACTTAAAAACTCCGACCGCGTTCGTCTATCTTGACGGAACGTGCCTAACATGACTGAAGTAGTCATCACCGAATTTTGTTTTTCCACGCCACGCATCATCATGCATAAGTGTTTAGCTTCGATGATAACGCCCACGCCAGAGGCTTTGGTGACGGTCGCCACCGTATCGGCGATTTGTTTCGTTAAACGTTCCTGCACTTGCAAGCGCCGCGCATACATGTCAACAATGCGGGGAATTTTCGATAAGCCTATGATTTGGTTTTTGGGCAGGTAGGCAACGTGACATTTCCCGATGAAGGGTAACAGGTGATGTTCACATAAAGAATATAATTCAATGTCCTTGATGATAATCATTTCATCGTTGTCTGATTCAAACAAGGCGCCATTGACGATTTTTTCGATAGATTGCTGATAACCCTGCGTCAAAAAACGTAAGGCCTTGGCGGCGCGTTCGGGGGTGTTTTTTAAGCCATCGCGATTGAGGTCTTCCCCTAGCGAACGGATAATTTCTTTATACTGTTGTTCCATTAATAACCCAATTAACCCGGTGGCCAATTCAAATCTCTGCCACCTAAAAAATGCATGTGAATATGAAAAATAGTTTGTCCCGCGCCTTTGTTGCAATTCATCACCAGGCGGTAACCCTGGTCTTCAACTTTGAGCCTTTTTGCTAAAATTTTCGCAGCGTGCGCCATTCTTCCAATTAAAGCATCGTCGTCGTCAGTCAAGTCATTCAACGTGGCGATATGCTTATGCGGCACGATTAATAAGTGGTGCGGCGCATGCGGATTAATGTCTCGGAACGCAAAGACATAATCATCTCGATAAATAATGTCAGCGGGAATTTCTCCCTTCTCGATTTTGCAAAACAAGCAGTCCATTTTAGGGTTCTCCTTATCTGTATTTACATCACTGTCATTCCCGCGCAGGCGGGAATCCATTCGTTGTAACCGCAGAAAATTGAGTAGCTCATAATGGATTCCCGCCTGCGCGGGAATGACAGAGCTATATTTCAGCGAGCGAGTAGTCTAAGGGTTTATGGCTGAAATTGCTACTATGTTGACCTTAAAATTGACTATTCGGGCATTCTCAAGTAAAGTTTGCGAACCTTTTTTGACTATTTTTAGACATGCAAATTATCAATATTGCGGGATATAAATTTATCCCTTTAAATCAATTATCTGTATTGCGCGAACGGCTCTTGAATCATTGTACCGTGCTAGGCTGCAAGGGCACGATTTTGTTGAGTACAGAAGGCATCAATATTAATCTTGCCGGGATGCCTGAAAGCATTGTCGCGATCAAAGATTATCTGCGTGAAGATGAGCGCTTTGCTGATTTGACTTACCGGGAAAGTTTTTCCCGCCAGCAGCCCTTTAATTTCATGAAGGTGAAAATTAAAAAAGAAATTATTACCATGGGTGTTGATGAAGTGAAACCCACTGAACAACGCGCCCCTAACATCACTCCCGCGCAATTAAAAAACTGGCTGGATGAGCAGCGCGACTTTACCCTGCTGGATACGCGTAATGGGTATGAAGTGCGTTTTGGGACATTTAATAATGCGGTGCATGGTAATTTATCCGACTTTGGCGAATTCCCTGAGTATGTGGCGACGTTGCCGAAAGAGAAGCCAGTCGTGATGTTTTGTACGGGTGGTATTCGTTGTGAAAAAGCCGCGTTGCATTTGTTAAATGCCGGGTTTCCAGAAGTGTTGCAATTGGAAGGCGGTATTTTAAATTATTTTGCTGAAGTGGGTGGTGAGCATTATGATGGTGAATGTTTTGTGTTCGATCAGCGTATTGCGGTCAATGCTAATTTAGCGGAGACTGGCACGGCGCAATGTCTGGTATGCCAGGGACCGGTGACGGTAAAGGAGCAGAAGTTAGCGAGTTATGAGGCTACTGTTTCCTGTCCGGTTTGTGCGACCAATACTGTTAACTAAAAAAAGAGGAATGGAACATGGGTTTAGAATTAGTGGATGCGGGCAAGAATGTACCGGATGATATTAACGTTATCATCGAAATTTCTGCCAATGCCGATCCAGTCAAATATGAAGTGGATAAAAGAACCGGCGTGATAATGGTCGACCGTTTTGTTGGCACGGCTATGCATTATCCTTGTAATTATGGCTTTGTGCCGCAAACGCTGTCCGAGGATGGCGATCCGGTGGATGTGCTGGTAGTCGCACCCTATTCCTTATTTCCCGGTTCGGTGATTCGCTGCCGCCCTATAGGCATGTTGCGAATGACGGATGAATCCGGCCCCGATGCCAAAATTCTCGCGGTGCCAATCGACAAGCTCAGCAAGCGTTATAGTGATGTGCAAAAACCGGATGATTTAGGCCGCGAATTTTTGCTGACGGTGGAACATTTTTTCCAGCACTACAAAGATTTGGAAACTGGCAAATGGGTTAAGACTAAGGGCTGGGGCGATGTGAAGGAAGCAAAAGCTGAAATTCTCGCTAGTCAGAAAAGATATAAGAAGTAATCTCTCCTGTCATTCCCGCCTGCGCGGGAATGACAGAATCTCATGGGAGAGGTTGGCGGCGAAGCCGACGGGTGTGGGGTTGGGGTGCCACATAAAAAACATTTGCACACACAAAAAAGAAAAAGGGGTGATCTCCATGATCACCCCTTTTTTTTGTTCTTTCTAAGGCTTCCGGGCCCTAACTGCCGATCCGTGGCGGACTATCCTGAAAAATATCTATTCCGTAATATCGGTCCATACTCATCCATGAATGAAACTAATCATAGCAAAGAAGTTTCTAGCCACAACTATAAACTAACTCACGCAAAAATAAAGCGCGAAGTAATTAAATCCTTGAATACAGAAGAAATATTTTGAATTCAATTGCTTATTATTAACAGTTAATTTAACGCGGGAATTTTCATAGATTAAATCTTACAGCGCATATCATAAATATCTTACAGCAATGTGAGACTTATAATATTTTATTCTGAAAAATGTTTCGGTTAGTGCGCGAATGAAGTTATTTTATTTTTCGTAAGTGAGTAAGCCAGCGTTGCAAAGAAGACCCTACATATAAACTAAAACTTGCCGTGCCAAAGATAATCAAAGATAAATAAATTGGTACTAATCCGATCGCAAGTACATGCCATTTCTTGGCACTGCCGCTATTCCACGACAATAAAGAATGCACGGAGCCAGGTAAAATATGCTGCACCAATAAATAATAAATAAAATAAACAGCGGTGGTTAAGCAAATAATACCACCCAGGTTCAAAGAACCTTTCTTATTGAATTTTTGCTTTTTAAAAGTAGTCATGATTATCTGTAGGTTTTTTATGTCCCATCCATAGTTCGCTACCATAGCGACTATCCTGAACTTGGCTTATTTTAGATTGGTTTGCTTAAGATAAAATTAAGAGGATAAGATTTCTGCTAGGGGCTGGCCCATTTTGACGCTAAATTCTGCTTTTAGGTTAGTTTCCCACGCGATTTTGTCATGTTGAAACAATAAGATGACGGTAGACCCCATGGTGAAATAGCCCAATTCCCCCCCTTTTTTAAAGGTCAGGGGTGAAGACAGGTTATAAAACAGGCGTTGGATCGTTAAGCTGGCGGGGGACTTGTTCCAGGCGGTGACAATATTACCTACCAGCATGGCACCCACAAAAATGACCGCCATGGCGCCAACCTCGGTATCAAAAATACAGACTAATCGTTCATTGCGGGAAAACAATTGCGGTATGCTATTGACCGTTTGCTGACTCACAGAAAATAACTTTCCGGGTATATAAATGGTTTCACGCAGTGTGCCTGCGAAGGGTATGTGCACGCGATGATAATCTTTAGGCGCCAGATAAAGTGTGGCGAATTTGCCATCTTTAAATTGTTGGGCGAGTTCCGCGACGCCACCCAATAAACTCGTTAATGAATAATCAAAACCTTTGGCTTGAAAAATAGTCTCGTTTTGAATATCGCCAAGCTGACTGATACAACCATCAACGGGTGAAACAATTAAACCAGGATTGCTGGCAACAGGTCTTAGTTCTGGTTTTAATTGCCGCGTAAAAAAACTGTTAAAGTCAGCATAGGCATCCGGGTCACTGACTAGCGCTTCATTAGGGTTCGCACCATAACGTTTAATTAAAAAATTAATTTGCCAGTTTTTCCACCAATTCCAGCGACGGGATGAAAGCCATCCAGCAAACCAGGAAAGTGCATGTTGCGGAGCAAGATATTGCAATGCTAGGGTCAGACGCTTAGATTTCATTATTGCTGCTGATTTTAACAAAGAGGTGCATTATAGCGTGGGAGGCCGCATATCAACAGCCCTTCTTTAGCCGATAATCCTTAAAATTTCGTTGATTTGAAGTTCACCATTTAATTCCCGCACCTGGCCAGTAGGTGAAATGACAAAGGTTACCGGTAAACTGACAATTTGACTCCGTGGCGGTGTGGATTCGTTAAAAGGATTATCGCGCATCAGCAAATAATTGACTTGGAATTGTTGCGCAAATTCTTGTTGATTACGGTCTGGCATGCTGTCGTAATTTACCCCATAAAAAACCACCGGCTTGTCTTTGAGAAGTTCGGCAAGTTTATTCAGCTGGGGAATTTCTTCAACGCAGGCATGACACCAGTCCGCCCAATAATTAATGATGACCCATTGCCCTTTTTTGCTTAGCGAAAAATTATGGGGTTTACCATAAATATCATAAGAATCGGCTTTGGCGAATGCAACTTGGGTTATCAATGTCAGAAAGAGTGTGATAATGATTGTAAGAATTTTTTTAGACATTGAATATCCCCGGATTTAACCATACCAATAATCTTGCGGCCGGTCATACAGGCTGATCAACAGGCTGACGACGGCAAGTATCAGGCAAGCGATAAGCGCGGTTTCACTAATGAATGCGGTATTCTGCGGCAGCCAGGAAAAGTCAAACATGCCCACACAAAATTGGGCGGTGAGCAACGTAAGAATGATAAAAGCAATATGATAAATATAACGGTTAAACAATAATAGAAAACTAAATAAAGCTAAATAGCCGAAAGCACATAACGCGCCTATACGATGCAAGCTATGGATAAACGCCACCGTATCTGGCGTGGAATTTTTTGGGGAAACATGCAGGGTCTTTTGCCAATCTACTGTGGGGGTTACTTTTACGCTGCAATAGGGAAAGTTTTTGCAGGTATCCGCTTCGCTATGATTATTCAGCCAACCGCCAAAGGTCACTTGCATGACAATAAATAATAATGCCAGCCAAGCCCAGGGCCGCAAGCGTTTTAACGATGGATGGGAAAAAGAATAAGAGTTGGGACGGGAGATCAGCGCAACCCACCACAATAAACTTAAGATGGCCAGGCCATTCAGCAGATTGCCAACCACCATCAGGGGCGAGAATTTAGGGGTAACAGCTAATTTATTTAAAAAGACTTCCGCGGCGCCAAGGCCCAGCAGCAGTAAACAAATTAATAAAGGTCGCACACTGATCTGGCGTTTGATGGAGGCCGCCATGATAGTCAAGCCTAGCAGCAACAGCATTTCAATGAAGATTAAATACCGTTCCAGCACGGCCAGGCTTACGCGGGAGGCATCCATAGTGGCTTGGGGAAACTTGGCGGCAGCAGCGCTAAGCTGCTCCTGCGTATGGGGAATAACAAATGTTCCAAAACACTGTGGCCAATCCGGACAAGCAGGCGCGGTGCCAGTAAGGCGGGTGTAAGCGCTAAGCAAAACGAGTATTAACGCGAGCGTACTGGTTAGCAATGTTAAGCGGAAAAACCAGCGGTTTTTAGTAGAAATGAACAGTAATCTAGTCAATAGCTGGTCCTCTACATTTCATAAGGCTAATCTTCCATTTAACAGAGGCCAGACCATGTTTCCGGAAAGAACGTGACAACTCCAAATTTCCGAATACACTGTGTGTTGGAGTCAGACCTTCCATTGTCTTTACTGCCAATAAGTAAATTGTAAGAGGGATTAGCATGCTAGTCAAAGCGATTATCATTTTGTTTCTGTTAATTATCCTTTATAGCCTTGGTAGTGCGCTTTTTTATCTAGTTCGTGACAAGGGCAAAGACAACAACCGTGTCGCCATGGCATTGACCTGGCGAATTGGGTTGTCGATGTTATTATTTATTCTATTGTTTATCGCGTTTTCCCTGGGATGGATTGCACCGCATGGCATCATCGGAGGTTAGCAAATGTTTCGAGGCATCAGTTTTGGGTCATTATTTCTAGTGTTATTGATTGTGGTCGTCGTATTTGGGACCCGCCGCTTACGGGATCTGGGCAGTGATCTGGGTGCTGCGGTGCGGGGTTTTCGCAAAGGATTGACCGAAGAAGATAAAAATCCATGAGTATCTGCGTCAGTGAAGTCGTTATGGTTTTACTGGTGGCGGTACTGGTGATCAAGCCGGAAAAACTTCCGGATGCCGCTTACAGTCTGGGCAAATGGCTGCGCTGGTTGCGGCAAACTTCCGATAAAATTAAACATGAAATAAGCAGTCCTTTGGAAATGCCTACCGCCCATGTTACCGAAGAAAAACCCCATGAATGAAGCGGGTCAGCAATCCCTGCTGCGGTTTCTAATTGAATTGCGTAAGCGGCTGGTCGTGTCATTGCTGGCATTATTAGTGATTTTTTGTGGGTTATTTTATTTTGCGAATGATCTTTATACCTTGCTGGCTGAACCATTGCTGGACCGGCTGCCTAAAGGTCACGGCTTGATTGCCACCAGTATTACCGCGCCATTTATGGTGCCCTGTGAATTGACCATGGTGTTTTCGCTGTATCTAGGCGTGCCCTTTTTTTTATATCAATTATGGGCTTTTGTCGCGCCTGCCTTGTATACCCATGAACGTAGGCTGATCTGGCCCTTATTATTAATTAGCACTTTATTATTTTATGCAGGCAGTATTTTTGCTTATTTTACGGTGCTGCCTATGTTATTTAATTTCCTGACACAAACGGCGCCGCGAGGTGTCATTGTAAGTCCTGATATCGGGCTTTATCTGGATTTCACGCTGAAAATGCTGTTAACTTTCGGCGTTATTTTTGAAGTGCCAGTGTTGACCGTGGTATTGATCTGGTCGGGAATCACTTCGCGGGAAAAGCTGGTTAAGATTCGTCCTTACGTCATCATTGCAGCATTTATAATAGGCATGTTGCTGGCACCACCGGATGTTTTGTCACAGACTTTGTTAGCAGTCCCTTTGTGGCTGTTATTTGAAGTGGGTTTATTGGCGGCGAAATTTTTGGTGCCCAGTGCGAGAGTGGTACCGCGTTTTCCAAGGTGACATGGCTGTCCCAAAGATTTAAACTTTTACGATTAGCGGGATCGTCAACAGGATGAACACGGATGAGTTCAAACGAAGAAGTCGATGAAGAGCGACGTTGTTTTCTACGTAGAGCCACGACGACGGTAGGCGGGATCGGCCTGGCTGCCAGTACCATTCCTTTTATTTCTTATTGGTTGCCAGCGCGCGATGTGGAAGCGGCGGGTGGCCCGATTGAAGTCGATGTCAGTACCTTAAAACCCACTGAACAATTAACCGTAGTCTGGCGTGGTAAACCCATCTGGGTGATTCGTCGTACCCAGGCCATGCTGGATTCGCTGCCGAAATTAAATAATTTATTGCGTGATCCCAATTCGGAAGAAGATCAACAGCCCAGTTACGCCAAAAATATTTATCGTTCCATCAAACCGGAATTTTTTATCGCCATCGGGATTTGTACGCATTTGGGTTGCATCCCCACGTATCGTCCCGATGTAGGTGGGGTGTCGCCGGATTGGCTAGGCGGATTTTATTGTCCTTGCCATGGTTCACTTTATGATTTGGCGGGACGTGTTTTCAAGGGAGTGCCCGCGCCAAAAAATTTAGTGATTCCACCTTACCAATATTTATCGGATACCCATGTGCAAATCGGGCAGGACAAGGAAGGCAATACGGTGGATTAATGCATGCTGCATACGGATAAAATTTTGAAGCGCTTGAATGTCTGGGTCAATGATCGCTTTCCATTAAGTGAATTCTGGCGCAAACATGTTTCGCATTATTACGCGCCGAAAAATTTTAATTTTTGGTATTACTTCGGTTCTTTTTCTCTGCTGGTGCTGCTCAATCAAATTATTACCGGCATTTGGCTGGCGATGGATTACACGCCAACGGCGGACCAGGCATTTGCATCGGTGCAATACATCATGCGTGACACGAATTACGGCTGGCTGCTGCGGTTTATGCATTCCACTGGGGCATCGGCGTTTTTTGTCGTGGTTTATTTACATATGTATAGAGGGTTGATTTACGGTTCTTATAAAGCACCGCGTGAATTGATATGGTTACTGGGGATGGCGATTTATATAACCTTGTTGCTGGAAGCCTTTACCGGTTATGTGTTGCCGTGGGGACAAATGTCGTTTTGGGGCGCGGAAGTTATCACGTCTTTTGCCAGTGCTTTGCCTTTTGTCGGGAAGTATTTAGTGGTATGGCTGCGCGGAGATTACAGTATTTCGGGGGTGACGTTACACCGGTTTTTTTCCTTGCATGTGATTGCCGTGCCATTGGTGTTGTTAGGTTTGGTGTTATTGCATTTAACGGCGTTGCACTTTGTCGGTTCCAATAATCCGGATGGCATAGATGTCAAACATAAAAAAGATGCGCAGGGTGCGCCAAAACAGTGTATTCCATTTCATCCCTATTACACGTTAAAAGATTTAGCGGGTTCTATCGTGTTTTTGCTGGTGTTTTTTACTATTGTGTTTTATGCGCCGACCATGGGCGGATTTTTTCTGGAACCGGATAATTTTGTAGCGGCCAATGCTTTGAAAACGCCAGACCACATTGCACCGGTGTGGTATATGACACCGTTTTATGCGATTTTGCGCGCGGTGCCAAACAAATTATTAGGCTTGTGCGCGATGGCGGCGGCGATCGCTTTCATGTTTGTATTGCCATGGCTGGATAAAAGTCCGGTGCGCTCAATTCGGTATAAAGGTAATTGGTCGAAAGCAGCGATAGCCATGTTTGTCATTTGTTTTATTGGTTTAGGTTATGTAGGCGTGATGCCGATTTCAACGTTGCGTTCGGTAGCCGCGCAATTCTTTGCAGTGGGTTATTTTGCATTTTTTATAGGTATGCCTTTTTATACGCGATATGAAAAAACCTTGCCGTTGCCGGAGCAGTTAACTTAATGAAATATTTTTTGACGGGTTTGCTAATGCTGTTGTTGAGCGGCCACGTTACGGCGGGGATACCGGAGATTTCCCTGGAAAAAGCGCCGGTTGACAGGGCTGATCAAAAGTCCATTGAACGGGGCGCGAAATTTTTCGCGACGGTGTGCATGGCTTGTCATACGTTAATTTATTTACGTTACGATAAACTGGCGGAAAAAGCGGGTGTTACTTACGCGAAAATGCCCGTCAATGTAAAATGGCCGCAGGGGTCGGTGCCGCCGGATTTATCTTTGGAAGCATCGGCGCGGGGAGTTGACTGGATTTATACTTATTTACATAGTTTTTATCAAGATAAGGCGCGTCCCACGGGCATGAATAATTTATTGGTGGCAAATACCATGATGCCCGGTATCATCACGGCTTATCAGGGTTTGCAAACACTGGCGACGGACAATAGACAATCGGAAACAATAAATCATGATTGGCAATGGTATGACTTATTATTGTTGAAATCGAAAGGCACGATGGATCCGCAGAAATTTGATGCGACGGTTGCCGACTTAGTGAATTTCCTGGCTTATGCCTCAGAACCTTATCAAGAACAACAACACCGGCTGGGTTGGAAAGTTTTATTGTTTTTAGTGATATTCTTTATTTTTGCTTATTTGTTAAAACGCGAGTATTGGAAGGATGTTAAATAATTGTTGTTAATTAAGCCCTTGTTATTTTATTTGTTGACCGCCTTGCTGGGTTTAGGCTTAACAGTAATAGCCCCTTATGCTGAATCGTACTGGCTACTGTTGTCAGTTTTAGCGGCATTTTATCTCGCTGATACGCAAATTATCCCGCAAACCAATCCATCTTTTATCTGCATAGGTCTTGGTATTGCATTGCTGGCAGCTCTTAGCGGATATCTGGTTAATGTGCCGCTTTTGCAGATGAGTTTTTTAGTGGTGACGGTATTGATCACCGTGGCTTTTGGCGTGTGGCAGCCGCGGTTTTGGCGCGCCGTGTTTGTTACCAATTATCTGGTGCTGCTAGCCGCGGCTTTTGGCACGGATAGCATAGCTGCGCTGCAGCGTTATTTCTTTGTGATGCTGGGGTTTTTATTAGTGGCCGGGCTGCGCTGGATTTTTTTTCATAAAACGTCAGCGCGACAATTAAAATGGGCTTTAGCGAACTGCTTGCTAAAAGCAGCCAGCTTATCGGAGGCGATTTTTTCCGTGTATTTAGCGCGGGATTATGAGCAGCGCCTATTTGTTTATGAAAAGAAATTGCATTGGCAGCGTAATGCTTTCTTGACCAGTCTGGTCACGGTGCGGGAATCATTGATGGAGTTTGATAACGCCAAGCGTCCGTCTTTTGTCAAATTGTTACAATCTGTGGAACAGATTTATGAAATTTTGCTGGCAATAGGCTTGCTGGTTTATCGAGTGTCGGATCATAGTACTTTTGAAGTTGCCAATAAAGAACTTCTCGCCCTGAACGAAGGTCTTAAGGCATATCTACTAGCATTGGCCGCACAGCTACAACGCGGACAGCTTGCAGCGCCAACCACTTTTACGGATTCTATTCAGGAATTGCAGGATATTAATCACGATGCTTTGCAAGTAGTGGCGCCGGACCCTATGGTTTTTATTTTGTTTATTCAGGATTTTATGGCGTTGAATGAAATATTTGCCCAAATGGTTGAAGTGATTGATGAGGTGCAGCGCGCATGACAGTTCTGCAGCCATTAAATAAATTGATTGTATTGCGGCGGGCGCTAGGCGCGGCAGCCGCACTGGTGATTGCACTTATGGGTGAGCATTTTTATGCGGACACACCTCAGTTATGGATATCGGTCACTGCGGTATTAATTATGTTGGTGAGTTATGATGCCGACATCAAACAAGTAATACAGTGTTTTCTGATAGTGGTAGCAAGTGTTTTTGTGGCGGCGAAGCTGGGTCATGTGGTGCACGCGACCAGCGCATTATTTATTTTGGCGGCGGTATTAGTGGTCTTGTGTTGTGTGTTGGAACAATTGTTTTATGCGTTTTTGTTTATGCCAGTGGCTTGTGTATTTATGTTAATGGTCACACCTATGTTTGGGGATATTGATAATTATGCGTTAATGCACGATGTGGTGATGGGTGGAATTATTGGGGTAGTGGCGCGCGGTTTATTTTTTTCTGGCTCGGCGGCAACGGATTTTCGGCAACGAGTGGTGTTGGTATTAAATGTTTATTCGCAATATTTATCCGCGATTGGCGAATTGTTATTGCAGCAGCCGGAAGCGGCTTTGCATTGTGAACAACAGAAAATTGCGGTTGAGAAAGTATTGCAGGCGGAATTTCCGCATTGGGTTTATCAGCGTGGCTTCAATCCGGTGCTGCAACAGGGGCATAGACACTTTTTAGTGAGGTTAGAGCAAATCGGGGAAATACTGTTTGCGATGAATTACGCTGCCAGACGCCCAGTGACGCCGGATTTGTTAAAAGGTTTGCAAGCTTCGATGCAGCAAAGTATTGATGGCGCCCAAAATATTATTGCCGCATTAATTGTACGCTTACGCACGGAAAGCTTTGATAAACCGGTTTCAGATTTGCAGGATGAAATAACCCAGCTGGAAAATAACTATCGTGCATTCATAGACTTACCTATTGAATTAGTCGACACTTCCCAGGATGCCATGACTTTATCGGCCGTTATTTACGGTTTGAAAGATTTGCAGAAAAACCTGGTTAAAATAGCTGAAGCTTTGCGCAAATAAGACCCGTATGTATTGCTTTAGCCCTGGCTTTGTGGTAAATTATTGACCACTAAATTGGCAGGTGTAATAATGCTTTCGAACAACGTAACAGTGACTCATAGCGCGGCTGATGATGCGAGCACGATAAACTGTTTGCAAAACTGGTTAGCCGTAAGCAATACCACGGCCACCCATTTTCTCAGTCAAATTCATAATAATAGTACGCTAAGTGCTAATACAACGAATTTATTGATTCAAGAAAATTTACCTAAGTTCATGCAGTATCATTTATTTCTCTTACAGTCGGGCGAGCTATTGCAACATCCGCACCCGATGGTTTATTTAGTAAAGACCATTTACTATTTACCCTATGGGTTTAGCGCTTATTCAAATGGCAGTAGTACTGCTGATTTTTCGGTTTCATTCACTTATGAATTTCTAAAATTTTATGAGAATGTTTTAGTAAACATTATCAATGTCAAACTGGAAAAATTATTATTTGGCTTACAAGATGTAAAGAATCAGCTTGGTGTTTCTGATGTTACTCTAACTTTTAATTTGATTAGAACCATGGATGAAGCTGCTATAGCCGAACTTACCGATTATGCTTATGCGGCAAAAGCGCGTTTGATCGAAGACCGGCTTGCGGGTTTGAATAGCACGAAATTTTTTCTCCACAACATTAAACATATCCCTGAAAGTATTCAGCAAGTATTGTTAAATCCTGAAGGCGAAGTAGTCACGCAATTTTATACCGCGAATGAAGCGTTGAAAAATATTCTGCTACTGAATACTTTCGAAAGAGATGAGATACTTAAAAATATTCAAGCAGTAGAAATCGCTAACCTGCCTACGCTTGCTAATATCTTAAGAAAGGCAGCTATTATTTTTAGACAATTTGATGGTTTTGCCGAGTCGTGCCAGACTTTAAAATTTACTCTTATGTATGGTTCGCCGATTCAGAATTTTGAAGAAGAATTAGATTGGGCAAGAGGGAAGGTGAGAGATGTGTATGCTGCTAAAATTTCCAGGACTGCTGGTAAGATTCTTTCTGAATTATTAGTGACTGACAAATTTATCAATACCGTGTTGCAATTGCCGAAACTGCCTTTATTTAACTGCAATGGCAATCACACAGATTACGGTAATATCGCCAGACAAGAAAAAAATCTAAATGAAGCGGAGCAAGGGTTTAATGTACTTGCTATGGGCCAACCATTACCTTTTATTAATTATAGTCAGCCAGTTGATTTTAATCTGTTACCAGCACCAAGCATATCTGTGTCTTCCTATTTTCAACCTGACTTAAGCACAGTGGGACTGAGTCTTGGGATTGCATTCACGATAGGCTTATGTCTTTATGTCACCAATTCATGTTGCCGCATGGCAGGATTCTGGAGTAAATCTTTACGCAGTAAAAAAGTTAAGGAAGAAGATGTGCCCACTAACGAGGCCGATCACCAGCCACTGCTGTCAAAAATAATGATACACAGAGCTACGCATTAATATGGGGTTCGATAGACAAGGATAGTTCCACTTGATTTCACCTCTCCCCTTGTGGGAGAGGTCGGCGCCAAAGGCGATGGGTGAGGGGTGCTCTATAATTTTATTCTTCATCTAGCGAAGTTCTGACTGGCCGTTCTGCGACACTACTTTCACCCGCAAATATTTTTTCCGACCCCCACTCAGTCCATGAACCATTGTAAACCGCATTCTGTGTATTACCCAATAAATCCAGCGCGAAATTCAACACCGGCGCACTCATACCACTGCCACAAGTAGTAATAATAGGCTTGTTAATTTCAGCACTGATACCCGTAAATTGCTGACGGATTTTTTCCAAAGGTTTCCAGTTGCCACTTTTATCAAACATAGTCGTGTAGGGAAATGAAAAACTCCCCGGCATATGACCTTGCCGCAGCCCTGGACGAATTTCCTGACCGCCCGCATAGCGGACAGCATGACGTACATCAACGACTTGTTCCATTTGTTCCAGCAAATTGTGTTTCATTTGCGGCAAGGTCCGCAAGAATTCGGGTTGCAACATGGCGTTGTATTGTTTTGCCGCCACATTGGTCGCGGTGCCAGTTTCAATTTTACCGCCGTACTGGTGCCAGGCACTCAAGCCACCGTCTAAAATGTAAAGCTGTTGTGGATTGTGGCCAAATACTTTTAACATCCACAATGCACGACAGGCACTGTGCAAATTGCTATTGTCATAAAGAATGATTTTAAAATCATTGCGAATGCCATGCGCGCCTAATTTTTTACTGATTTCTTCTTCATCGGTGATTAACATATGTGAATGCGGCGCGTTGGGATTGGGGTCGCTAAAAGCATCTATATCAAAAAACTGCGCGCCCATAATATGATTTTCCAGAAATTCCGTGCGCGCATCACGCCCTTCGTCAGGCATATGCCAGCTGGCATCCAGAATAATCAAAGATTTTTGGCTTTTGCGGAATTTGTCGACTTGCGCGGCATTGATTAACCAAGGCATCATTTATACTCATTCAGTAAAGATCGGATTTTAATGCGAAAACCGGTATTTTAAAATTCTTTTTGGCCATCATAATCTATATGTTTTAAATAGTAACTTGTCATCTCGTGTAAATGAGTAATAAGTATACTAATATGGCCATTATTGGTGCAATAAAAGATGTGCCGGCATTAAGCTACTGTTGAGATAATCCATGGTAACTTATAAGATATTTATAACAGCTAAAAATAAGGAGATTAACCATGGGCAATCCGAATGAAGGCACACCACCATCAGAAATTCCCAATCGAAAAGATCCTGATTCCACCAAACCGGTAAAAAATACTGATTTGGATGCCGATAAAAGAAACCCGATTAATCCAAAAAAAGATGATGCTGTTTATAAGCGTGATTAATGCATCTGGCTGATATCTTAACAAATATCCACACAAAATTATAGAAGCGTCCTGCGCTGGCATGAAAGATTGATCTCAAAACCAATACACAAAGATAAACAAAAACAACCAGACTACATCGACAAAATGCCAGTACCAGGACACTGCTTCAAACGCGAAATGGTGTTCGGGTTGGAAGTGGCCCAGCAGGCAGCGGATGAAAATGACAATTAGCATGGTTAAGCCTAAAGTCACGTGCGCGGCGTGAAAACCGGTCAGCATGAAAAACGTCGTGCCGTAAATTCCGCTATGCAAAGTCAAATCAAATTTAGTGTAAGCTTCAGTGTACTCAAAAGCCTGCATACATAAAAACGTGGCGCCAAGTAAAATGGTGATGGCCAAGCCTAGCTTCATTTGCCAGCGTCGGTTAGCTTTTAAGCCCCAATGTGCCCAGGTAACAAAGCCCGCGCTACTCAATAATAAAAAAGTATTTAACGCTGGAATACCAAACGCGGCAATCACATCGTTAGGGCCGGGAAATAATTGCGGATTGGGATTTTTTAACAATGGCCATATATCTTTAAATTGCGGCCATAATAATTGATGCGTAGACAGAGGCGCCAAATCCCCACCCAAAACTGGCAACGCAAAAACCCGCGCATAAAACAATGCACCAAAAAATAAAGTAAAAAACGCTACTTCAGAAACAATAAACCACACCATCCCCCAGCGATATGTCCGGTCCATTTGCGCACTGTGCAAGCCATGCATGCTTTCATTAATCACACTGCTAAACCAGCCAAACATCATGTAAACCAACAATAACGACCCACCAAAAAACATATAATGCGCGATCGCATTACCATGCACGAAATTAGCAACACTTAACGCTAAAAAAAATAAACCCAGCGCCCCAATGACCGGCCAGCGACTCGGTTGCGGCAGGTAATAATATTTAACTGGACGGTACTTCATGCGGAAACCCTCCCATTCTTGGGCGCATTTATATCGAATAAAGTATAAGACAGGGTGACAGTGGCAATGTCGTCAGGAACATCGTTATCAATACGAAACACTACCGGCATCGCCATGCTGGCGCCTGCAGCCAAAGTTTGTTGCGTGAAACAAAAACATTGGATTTTATGTAAATGTTTTGCCGCTTGCCAAGGCGTTATGCTGGGTATGGCTTGCACGGTTACCGTTTTATTCGAATTATTTTTAACATAAAACAACATTTTATTATTTTCTTCGGGATGAATGACCATGCTGCTGTTTTGCGGATAAAAATCCCAGGCCAGATTTGAATTCGTAGTAGTAACAAATTGCATGGTAATTCCACGATGGCTATTTACCGGATTTTGCGGCGTCTTTTTGACTGGTTTCAAATTAACGCGACCATTCAAGCCCGTGGTCCGGCAAATCGCATTGTATAAAGGCACCATAGAAAAACAAAAAGAAAACACCACAAAACTGACGATGACACAAACCGCAACTGTTTTCCTGACATCTTTATTCATGGCATCACCGAAAAATAAAAAATACCGCGCCGATTAGGCAAATCCCCGCACCCAAAAAATTCCATGAAATAGGTTGTTTCATGTAAAACAATGCAAAGGGAACAAAAATACTTAAAGTAATGACTTCCTGCAAAATCTTCAATTGCGCCAGACTGATTTCACCGCTGAAAAAACCAATCCGGTTGGCGGGCACTTGAAAAACATATTCAAAAAATGCGATCAACCAGCTTGCCAGAATCGCCATCCATAACGCTTTGTGCTCGAAATTTTTTAAATGCGCATACCAGGCAAAAGTCATGAATAAATTAGAACAACATAATAAAAAAATCGTTTTTAAATAAATCATTTAATCACCGGCGGTGTGGTGAAGCTGTGATAGGGTGCCGGGGAAGGAATCGTCCATTCCAATCCTTCCGCGCCATCCCAAACTCGCGCGCTGGCTTTTTTGCCACCGCGTATAGTGCTAAAAATAATATATAAAAATAATAACTGCGAAAGCCCAAAGATAAACGCGCCTATGGTGCAAGTCAGGTTTAAATCAGCATACTGCAAAGGATAATCCGCGATGCGCCTTGGCATGCCCGCTAAACCTAAAAAGTGCATAGGAAAAAATGCTAAATTGATACTGACGAATGATAACCAGAAATGAATTTTTCCCAGTCGCTCATTGTAATAATGCCCAGTCCATTTAGGGATCCAGAAATAAATCGCCGCCATGATGGAAAATAATGCTCCCGATACTAATACATAATGAAAATGTGCTACCACAAAATAAGTATGATGGTATTGAATATCAGCTGGTACTAGCGCCAGCATCAAACCAGAAAAACCACCAATGGTGAACAGAAAAATAAAGGCGAGCGCGAATAGCATAGGCGTTTCAAATGTTAACGAACCGCGGAACATGGTTGACACCCAATTAAAAACTTTAATGCCGGTGGGCACCGCAATAAGCATAGTCGTATACATAAAAAATAATTGTGCGCGCAGTGCAATACCGGTGGTGAACATATGATGTCCCCAAACGATATAAGATAAAAATGCGATAGAAGCGATCGCATAGACCATGAATTTGTAACCAAATAATTTTTTCCGGCTAAACGTAGGAATGATTTCTGAAATTATGCCAAAGCCCGGCAAAATCATGACATAAACTTCCGGGTGTCCAAACGACCAGAAAGAATGTTGATACAGCAAGGGATCACCACCACCCGCGGCGTTAAAAAAGCTGGTGCCAAAGTGTCGATCAAACAACATCATAGTTACCGTGCCAGCCAGAAAAGGCATAGCGCCAATTAATAAAAAAGCGGTGACTAGCCACGACCAGACAAAAATTGGCATTTTCATTAAGGTCATGCCGGGTGCACGTAAATTTATAATAGTGGCGATTATATTAATCGCACCAAGAATAGAAGAAATTCCCAGCAAGTGAATGGCAACGATTAAAAAATCGGTACTCGGTGGTCCATAAGTAGTTGAAAGGGGCGCATACATAGTCCAGCCAAAGTTAGGCGCGACTGGCATGAACAGCGTGCTGATTAAAATACCCATGGCTAGAGGTAAAATCCAGAAACTCCAGTTATTCATGCGTGGCAGTGCCATGTCCGGCGCACCGACTTCCAGCGGTATCATCCAGTTTGCCAGGCCGACAAACGCGGGCATGATGGCGCCAAAAATCATAATCAAACCATGCAGCGTGATTAATTCATTGTAGGCATTGTTGTTAATCCAGGTTTGACCAGGCTGGGAAAGTTTCGCGCGAATTAACAGCGCCAGTATGCCGCCGAAAAAAAACATGCACAGGCTAAACATTAAATAAAGTGTGCCTATGTCTTTGTGATTGGTGGTGAACAGCCAGCGTTCCACATAACTGACCAAGCCTTTTTTTTGTAAGTGTGCGGCGTGTGCCATAGTTAATTCCCTGTTGGTGGTTTGTTGCGGGCGGTGGTGACATCAGCGGGTTGCACAACGCTGGCGTTATTGCCCCACGAATTGCGTTCATAAGTGATGACCGCTGCTAAATCATTATCATCAAATTGATCTCTGAAGGCTTGCATGGCAGTACCAGGTTTGCCATTCAGTACGCGGTTAAGATGAACGTCCAGCGGCCCAGTCACAATCGGACTGCCTTTTAAAGCGGGATAAGTCGGCAGCATGCCTTCGCCAGTGGATTGATGACAGACAGCGCAAGTGCCTTCAAATATTTCCTGACCTTTTTTCATTAAATCATCTTTGGAAACTTGCGCCCCTGCGGCTGCGGGTGCCGCGGCAGGTGCAGGAGCGGCCGCTGCGGGAGCAGATGTTGCAGCAGGCGCAGGAGTTGCTGTTGTTGGAGCTGCTGTCGGAGCAGGTGTTGCCGCTGCTGGAGCAGGGGCCGCAGCAGCAGGTGCAGGAGTTGCTGCAGGTGGAGCAGGTGTTGCAGCAGGCGCGGGAGTTGCCGTTGCTGGAGCAGGTGTTGCAGTAGCCGGAGCGGGTGCAGGAGTTGCTGGAGCTGGCGCAGGAGTTGCCGCCGTCGGCGCAGGTTGCGCAGCAGGAGCTGAAGGTGCCGTCGGTGGTGGCGCAGTGGTAGGAGCGACGACCGCTGCGGGTTTGTCACTGGTTTGTGAAGCCACCCACTTTTTAAAATCCTGTTCCGACAAGGCAATCACCACAATGGGCATATAACTATGATTCATACCGCACAACTCAGTGCATTGACCGTAATACGTGCCGGGTCTATTGATACGCGCCCAGGCTTCATTGATATATCCCGGCAATGCATCGCGCTTCACGCCCAGGTCCGGCACCCACCAGGAATGGATAACATCATTAGAAGTCATTAAAAAGCGGATTTTTTGATGAACAGGCACCACCATAGGATGGTCCACGGTCCGTAAATATAAGGGACCTTTCTTAACTTTGCCTATGAGTTGATCGTGCGGTGTTGAAGGATTACTGAAAAAAGTAATGTGCTCATTTAAATAGTCATAACGCCATTTCCATTGATACCCGGTAATTTTAATCGTGATATCTTCTTTTGTTGTATCATTCATACGTCTTAAGACGTTAGTTGCTGGTATTGCCAGCAGAATCAAAATAATTAATGGAATGATAGACCAGGTAATTTCTAGCCAGGTATGTTCGTGGAAATGTTTGGCATGATAGCCTTTGGATTTACGATGGTAAATAATCGAATACAACATCACGCCAAAAACCAGGATACCGATAGCTACACAGACCCAAAGGATGGTCATGTGTAAGACATAAATATCATGGCTTATGGGCGTAACACCTTCCGTTAAGTTATAAGATGAACTAGCGATAGCGCCATCGCTTGCGAGTAGCAGGCTAAACAAGTTGAACTGTAGGCGCATGCTGTACCTTCCTTGGTCAGAGCTTGCAGTCTTACATGAAATGAATTACAAATAACTCATTTATAAATTATAACTAAATCGGGAAGGTAGCAAAACATGTCTGATACAGACGCCAATAAAATTAATAATATGGATCTAACCGCTGATCTGGTCAAGGATTTGATAAAAGAACGCCGCCGGGACCGTTGCTGGCGCAATTTACGTTTTTTTGCGGGTTTTGCTTTATTCCTCGTGGTTGTTATTGGGTTTTTTACCAGTAATAGCCCATCTATGTCTGACTCGGAACCGGGCGCCGGGAAAGATTATGTCGCCATGCTGCGTTTAAACGGCATCATTTCCCCGGATTCGAGTTTTTCCGCCGAACAAGTCGTCCCCCAGTTAAGGCAGGCATTCACTGACAAAGACGCGAAAGGGATTATCTTAGATATTGATTCCGGCGGTGGCACACCGGTGCAGGCGGCTATTATTCATGATGAAATTGTGAAGTTAAAAAAGAAATACCATAAAAAAGTCGTAGTGATTGGTGAAGACATGCTTGCCTCTGGAGCTTACTATGTCGCGGTCAGTGGCGATAAAATTTATGTGAATGCGAATACTATCACCGGTTCAATCGGGGTGATCATGGCGGGTTTTGGTTTTCCAGAGACTATTAAAAAAATCGGCGTGGAACGCCGCGTCTATGCGGCGGGTGATCATAAAGACCGTCTAGATGAATTCTTGCCGGTACAAGCTGACGATACGCAAAAAATTCATAATGTGTTAGATGAAGTGCATACCAATTTTATTCAAGTGGTAACGGCAGGACGGCAGGGTAAATTGGTCGGTGATACCAAGGAAATTTTTTCCGGTGATTTCTGGACGGGTGAATCAGCGGTGAAATTAGGCTTGGCGGATGGCTTGGGTAATCTGTGGGATGTGATGCAAAATGAATTTAAAGTATCGCGGTTTAAAGATTACACCGCGGAAGGCGACATTATAAAAACGCTGGCGAATAAGATGGGTGCCATGCTGGGTTTACCACTGAGAAGTGAGCAAATGCGGTTGTTTGAGAAGTTTTAGAGCCGGTGAAATAAACCATGTCATGTCAGTAAACATTCCCGTACTGACCCACCTGTCATTCCCGCGCAGGCGGGAATCCATTCCTAGAGGCTCACAATGGATTCCCGCCTGCGCGGGAATGACAGTCGAGGGCTTTCATTGTCATGACCACATGACAGTAACAAATCAATACTTCGTATAATCCACATTCGAATGCTTGCGTTTATGATAAGTGTGACTTCGGCTATAACTGCCGAAATTACCCTCATCCTTGTAATTCATTCTGCGTGGATAAGCTTCACCCTTAAACGCAGGGGTTTTGCATGCCGCCAGTGGCGCGGGTACCGGTACTGGGCAATTATCATTGAAGATAGGTACGATAATGCCGCTGCCGCTAGTATAGCGTGACACGACATTGGGTGAACCAAAGAAGTAAATGCTGCTGTAGTCGGACGCATTGGCAAATAGTTTTGATTGCGGGTAAACATTGGCGTGTGCATTACCGCGAGTAGTGACATAGGCATTATCGACGCGCAGGTACTTGCCTTCAAAACGCGAACTGCCATCCGCTTCAAGATCAATATTTCTGGCCGCCCCGGCCAAACCTAAATGTGCCTGGTCATGCAAGGTAATATAAATACCACCACTGGACACCCAATAGAGATAGACGCGGCTGCTGCCTTTCACCGTAATTTTCCGCAGATTGGCATAACCCGCCAGGGCTGTTATACCCGACCCGGTCGAATTGATTTTCACGCCATCCGTATCCACACCAATCACATTAATCGTGCCGGCGCCCTGTTTGGTGATATTACGCAAGCCAATATGGCCGCTAATGTTGATGTTACCGTTGTTATCAATGAGATCCAGCTCAGGTGAATAAGCGCCTATGATGCTGATTGTGCCGGGACCGTTTTGGGTGACACAAGTCACATTCATGTTACCCGTCAATAAAATTTCATTTTTGGCGGTCGATTTAACCGTAAGCCCCATACTCGTAATATCTTTACCTTCAATGAAGTTTGCCCCATTGGCGGTAAGACTTTGTAATTCATGGATACCCATGCGAATAATGATTTGGCTGTTGCCACAACTGCTGCGGGAACAATCCGAGGCGGGATGGATGCTGATCTGGGACCCATTAATATCAACAGCTACGTGACGCGCGGCTTCATTGGGGCCAAGAATAAATAAACTATTGTGAAGCTGGCGACCATAAATTTCTATTCTGTATGGCCCTGATACAACAATGTTAGTGAAATCGGGTACGCGCACCGTCATTGCGGTGATGGCGGCGCCATCGGGAGCGTGTACGGCATATTCATTAAAGCTGCGTGGTTCGTCGGTGTAAAACCATCTGTCTGCGTGACTGGTCCAAACGTTAGGATCAAGATTGATACGGCCTAACCAGTTTTCCTGCATTTGATTTTGGGCGAGTTGCTTTTTGTAAGAAGCTTGGTTAGAGGCGCAGCCGGCCAGAAATAAAAAGCAGAGGCAGGCGATAACAAGCAAGATTGATTTTTTCATAGGTTCCCTCTATGACGCACTGATCCGAATTATTCGAATTTACCATAAGCGTAGTGGTATGGAAAAGTGAAAAAGCTTAACGCAGTCATTTACTTATCAGATTGTTTGCCTAATACGTATAAATGACCATAAACCGGCTCATTGTTTTGTTGGCGAGTAACGGTTTTTTGATAATACAGAACTTTGAAATTATGTTGCTCCGCCAGGGAATCGATATAGTTTTTTTGATGGGAAAAACGTCCGGACTGATTCATGGTGTAGTCTGTCTGGTCAGTGATTTCGGTATTGAAAGCAAACAATCCCGCATTACGCAACGCTGCCGCCGCGCCGGTGAAGATAGTCGTCAAGTCGCCAACATAGACTAGCGCGTCAGCGGCAATAATGAGGTCGTAAGCCTCCTGCTGCTGGTTTAAAAAAGTAGCGATATCGCTTTGGATTAACTGGGTATAAATATTTTTTTCCGCGGCTACCGCCAACATTTTTTCGGACAGATCCACACCGGTTAAGGTTTTTGCCAGCGCTTGAAAGGGTACGCCAGCCAAACCAGTGCCGCAACCCAGATCCAGGATATCCATTGGCTTGCGTCTATTATTGCTTACCTGACCGACCGCGTCATATAGCAAAGTCGGGACCTTATAATCCAGACCTTGTAACAAATGTAATTCGTAATGATCAGCATAAGCATCAAATAAATTGGTAATGTAGTCCGGCGGAGAAGCCAGCAGGCGCTGGTCCTGGGACAGCATAGTGACAGTGTATTGAATGGCTTTATTATCCGGTTGCAAACGCAGTGCTTCACGAAAATGCTGTAAGGCAAAGCCTAAATGGTTTTTAGCGAGGAAGGCGACCGCGATATTATTTTGCGCGCCAAATAAGTCAGGATTAATTTTTAAAGCGCGTTGATAATTTTGGATTGCACTATCAGTGTGCCCTTGCTGCATGTTGATGACACCCAGATTAAAAAGTATTTGGGTATCGTCAGGAATAATTTCCACCGCTTTTAGATAATGTTTTTTAGCTTCATTTAACATGCCCAGTTTTAAATAACAGGTTGCCAGATTGGTCTGTGTTTCAAAATGGTGGGGATGATGTTCATCAATAATTAAAAAATGCGGCAGCGCTGGTTTAAGCTGGCCTTCGGCAAGCAAAAGCGTGGCAAGTTGAAAATTCGCCGCGGCGTGTAACGGTGCTTGTTGCAGTAGCTTTTCATAAGTCGTGATGGCTGCGGTAGGGTCGAGCTGACGGGTGTAAGCAAGGCCGAGGTTGTAATAAGCATCGAGAAAGTTTGGCTGTTTTTCAATGGCCAGTTGATAATAGTGGATGGCGTCAGTTAAATTTTCCTGCGCGAAATAAACGGTGCCTAAATTATTTAACGCCGAAGCATAATCTGGTTTGAGGGTAATGGCTTGATGGAAAGCGTCAGCGGCTTGCGCGAATAAACCCTGGGATTTTAACGCATTGCCTAAATTCAAATACAATATGGGATTTTCGGGATCGTGTTTAATCGCTTGTTGAAAATAATCCGCGGCGGCGGTGAAATCATCCGACTGCGCGGATAAAATTCCCATCGCGTGTAATATTTCACTATTGCTGGGGTCACGGCGCAAGATAGCTAGATAAGCTGTTTTTGCCGCGTCAAACTGACCGTCTATATGTAATTCACGCGCCTTGGCGACGGCGGTGTCAGTTTTTTTCATGGTGTCACCAGACGCATTTTGGTATGGATAATACCATCTTCATCATAAGGTTCACCTTCCGGTTGAAAACCGAATGACATGTAGAATTTTTTTAAATAAATTTGCGCGGAAATGACTACCGGCATTTGATTATTTTGTTCTTGCAAATAGTTCAGTGCCTGAGTTACCGCCTGTTTGCCAAGACCTTGGCCGCGCACGGTATTTTTTGTCACGATACGGCCTATGCTGACCCAATCGGGGTACTGCGGGTTGACCGGCAAGACCCGTGCGTAAGCGACTAGCGTCTGGTCTTGCAGACCTAGTAAATGCATGGCGAGTTGGTCTTGATCATCCAGGTCCTGCCATACACAGTTTTGTTCGACGATAAAAACTTCGGCACGCAATTTTAATATTGCATACAGTTCTCGCGTAGTTAAATCGTTAAAGCTGCGCCATTGCCAATTTAACATGGTGATTCTCGTATTCGGGGATAAATCATCTATAATCCGTCATCGCAACATTCTAAGGATTAATGGGTAATGAGACAATCAATTCGCGCCGCGACGCAGCCGATTGCGGCACAACTGAGTTTGCCAGGTTCAAAAAGTATAA
The DNA here is from genome assembly GCA_040389045.1 of Pseudomonadota bacterium. Taxonomy (GTDB): domain Bacteria; phylum Pseudomonadota; class Gammaproteobacteria; order DSM-16500; family DSM-16500; genus UBA5158. The sequence continues at coordinate 43,573 of JAZKAT010000003.1, forward strand.
CCAACCGCGCCTTACTGCTGGCCGCGCTGGCTAAGGGTAAATCAACCTTATCGGGCATGTTATTCAGTGATGATACGCGAGTATTCGCCGCGGCTTTGCGGCAGCTGGGGGTGGCGATTGAATTTGATGAATCAACCAGGATGGCAGAAATTACGGGGTGCCAGGGAAAGTTTCCAAAAGTACAGAGTAAAGTATGGTGCGGGGATGCCGGTACGGCGGCGCGATTTTTAGTGCCAGCATGTGCAGCGGCAGGCGGCACTTATCATTTTGACGGCAGTGTGCAATTACGCAAACGGCCATTAGCACCATTACTCGCTAGTTTGACCCAGCAAGGCGCTGTGGTCAGTGCCGGGCAACTGCCGCTGACAATGGATAGCGCGGGTAACTTATCGGGCGGGGTGCTGACAGTAGATGGCAGACAGAGTAGCCAGTTTACTTCGGGATTATTGTTGGCGGCGCCATTTTTTAAAAATGCCTTAACGCTCAACACTAGCGATGTAGTCAGCGCACCGTATGTGGTGATGACCGGCGCAATGATGCGGGAATTTGGCGCCGACGTGACGTGGGTGGATGAGGAATGCATCCGGGTTGGGGTAGAAAGCCAATATGCAGGGCGTCACTATACCGTGGAACCGGATTGGTCGACGGCTTCGTATTTTTTTGCCGCGGCGGCGGTGACGGGTGGCTCAATTAGAATTGACAACATGCAGCGTCAATCATTGCAGGGTGATAGTCAGTTTTTAACGGTGTTAGAACAAATGGGTTGTGTGGTTACTGAAAATCCTCACAGCCTGCAAGTACAAGGCCCGGCCGTGCTAAAAGGGGTGAGTGTCAACATGCGGGATTTTTCTGATACGTTTATGACATTGGCGGCCCTGGCTTGTTTTGCGGATTCACCAACGACGATTACGCACATTGGTCATACGCGGTTGCAAGAATCAGATCGAATTATGGCGATGGGTAAAAATCTGCAAAAGTTAGGGGTTCAGGTGGAAGAAGGGGGTGACTGGTTGAGAATTTTTCCGGGTGTGCCGCGGGCTGGTGTAGTGGATAGTTTTGGGGACCATAGAATTGCGATGGCGTGTGCGCTGATCGGCTTGCGTGTGTCGGGCATTGAAATTAATGATGCAAGCTGTGTTGCCAAGACTTGTCCGGATTTTTTTGAAAGGTGGCAGACACTCAGTCATGCCACCTAAACCTGTGTATTCTGCTGTGCTTTTTTCTTATGTCTGGGTTTGTGGAATTTGCGTTTTTTGCGTGGTTGCGCGGTGCGGGCGACGGCTTTGATCAAGATTTCGCGTTGTTCAAGATCACTATCATGAAATTGTACCCACCAGCCGCTGAGTTCCTGTATGTCTTCCCCAGCCCCTGCTCGCAAAATCAATAAATCAAATGCGGCGCGGAACCGCGGATGGTCCAGCAAACGATGTGGCGCCGAGCCATAACGACACGTCAAACGATGTTGCAGGAAACAGATTTCCTGGATCGACATGATTAAACGGCGTGGTATGGTTAATGATTCAGTTTGTTGACGTAATACTTGTTTCAAAGCTTTTTCATAAGCGACGTGAGTAGGCAAGCCTTCGGTAATGATTTTTTGGACCATGATATACACTGGCTGCCATAAAAATACCGCAAACAGAAAAGCGGGCGAAAGATGCTTGCCCGCTTTCGTGCGTTCATCCGTATCGGCCAAAGCGGCTTCGAGTAATTTTACTGTTTCCGGATGGTGCGCCAGAACTTCGGCGGTTTGGGGAAATAATTGTTTGAACAGGGCATATTTTTGTAACAATTTAAAAGTCGGCAGCGTCGCGCCTTCTTGAAAAAACTTCAGCACTTCTTGAAATAATCTAGCGGGCGAGACATGCGCTAACAAATTACTTAACGCATAAATTTGCGCTTCTGTTTCCGGGTGGATAGATAAATTTAATTTGCCGACAAAGCGTATGGCTCTTAGTAATCGAACCGGGTCTTCATGAAAACGTAACACAGGATCGCCAATCATGCGCAATCTCGTGGATTTCAAATCTTCAATACCGCCGGTGTAATCCAGCACGGAAAAATCCGCGATATTGTAATACAGTGCATTGATAGTGAAGTCACGGCGCCAGGCATCATCTTCTATGGTGCCATACACATTGTCGCGAATAATCATGCCATGTTCCATGCGGCCATGTTTTTCTTCGCCTTGTTTGTGATGGGTACGGAAGGTGGCAACTTCAATAATTTCCTTACCAAAAACAATATGGGCGAGCCGGAAACGTTTACCAATCAAGCGGCAGTTTCGAAAAAGTTTGCGAACTTCTTCCGGCAGAGCATTGGTGGCAATGTCAAAATCTTTGGGCTGTCTATCCAAAAGTAAATCGCGCACGCAGCCGCCGACTAAAAAAGCGGTGAAACCAGCGGTATTTAACCGATAAAGAACTTTTAGCGCATTCGGATTAATCATCGTGCGCGAAATTTTGTGTTCACTACGCGGGATAATCACAAGCTCTAGGGGTTTTTCTGTAGCGGACTGATTTTTAGCAAAGTTTTTTAAAAAACCTTTTAACAACTTAATAATTTTCTGATCCTCATTAAACTTAACTGACCCATGTTGAAGTGCGTATGATACCACTTCTTGTTGCTTCGTATCTATGCAAAATAGTGGTGGAGACGGCAGTGGGAGGGTATGGGCCGTATTCTTAGATTAATCAATTAGTTATGCTGAAAGCACCCCTCACCCGCCGCAGGTGGCGGGTGAGGGGTATTAAAAATTATCAGCCAAACATATTACGCAACCCCGGGAAACACCACCAGCTTGAGCTTTGTTCTGCCGGCGCGTTTTTTTCTTGATACTTAGGCCCATCGAAGTTATTTATACGAAGTTCATGAGCAATATCGCCCACCGCCATCGTAGGTAAGTCTTGCAAAAATTTATCGCGAACATTGACATCTTGTTTGATTTCTATAGTTGATGATATTGCGGTGACCGGCGCTACTGCTGCGCTGGGTTTAGCCGCTGTCAGCACTGGCGTTTTCAAAAATTCCACGCGCTCTTCTTTGGTAGGAATTAAGAGAAAAGTTACCAATTCCCCACGCAAGGATGAAGGATTAGTACCGCTAGGCGCAAAAACATTTAACGAACTATAATCACTACCCACTTTACCAGTCGCCAGAAAGCGTACTTTTTCATTATCAAGTTCAGCAAGAGTATTGCACTTATTGAATGCCTCCGTTAATTCGTAAGCACGGGTGACGCCGTGCATTTTGCTCCACGACGATTGTCGTTCGGTGATGTACTTATTTAGAAAACGTGTTAACTGAATTTTTTCTTCAAGTAATTCCAAATCTAATTGCTTCGTATGATTAATGATTTCGAGCTGTACCGTCCTTGCCACATTTATTTCAGAACCCTCATCCGCGAGCTTTGGCGCGATATAGGAGATCAGCAAGCTTCGCAGCGTGCTCGCCTGAGTAGGCCAGCAACAAAACCAAGAGGAACGGTAGTCGGTTGCGGTAGTTTTATTGGAAAAATAGGTAGCGAGTCCGCCGCTTACGACGGGGCGATAATACTCGTTTTCAGACTCATTCACTGTTTGAGTAGAAGGGGGAGAAATACTTGGCGTAATATCTTTTTTTAAATCCTTGATCTGACGCTGCCCATGATAATCGTAGCGGTTTTTTGCCTGCCAATGGTTCATCAATTCTATAGCGTACTCTCTCAGCATCGCAAAGCGGCCCATCATAAAAATAATTCCTTAACGTAATAGTCCCGTCATCATGCTAGCTAAAGATTAAGGTTATCTTAACGAAGAGGTTTTTTTGCAGAAAAAAAGCAGTCAGCCTGGCGGTAAACAGCCAGGCACTGAAATAATATTTTAGGAGTGAACAGGTATGACGATATGGCTGTTATTGCTAATTGGCGGATAAGTTACCAGCGTTGTATCAGTGTAGAAATAAATAAAAGTAATGACTGCTAAAATCAACATCAAGCCAATACCAATCGAAATTTCAAAGTCATGCTGTTCAGGTCGAAAGTTCTTAACCTTTTGATATTTAAAGTTATAAGCAGTAGACATGAGGTACTACTCCATGCTGGTTATTTTTATGGGGGATCTATCCGTCAAACTACCAGTATGGCTGGGTAGCCGCACATTGAAAATTGGGTCCGTCCAGCACGTCAGTGAGTAATAACCCTTAAGCAGTTACTCCATTCAAGCTGTGGTTAATTCAGGTTGGGTACGTGCCAACGCATGGGCAGCGGCATAGCGTTCACTTTGCCAGGTAGTCGCGCCGGATTCACCACGACCATTATGGGCTTTGACGGTAATGCCGTAGATGTGATGGCCCTGTAATTCCTGCATGTCTTGTAATAATTGTTGTAAAAACCAATTCGACATTTCTTCCAGAGTCACATTGGTAATTGATAACACGACGGCGTCACGCTTAAAAAATTCCATGACGTCATTATTAAAATGCACTAACCATTTGTTAGCGGTTTCTTCAATGCGCAAAAATTCCGAGCGTGCCGGCAAAATAAAATGATAATCCAGGCTGGCGCACAATTTCATGAGTTTTTGGCGGTAGTAGCGGACATCGAAACACATGCCATTTTTTTCAATCAGAGTTTCAAAGGCGACATTAATTTGATAATCATGGCCATGCATGGTTTCGCGTTCCGTCGCAGAAAAAATCATAAAGTGGCCTCCTGAAAATTTCAGTTCTTCTTTATGCAATTCAACAATTCCGAAACGTGGCACAGCGTATTCCCCTAGAGATTTATGTTTGGGCGGCTATTATACACAAGGAGAAAGATAAATTCCGCTAAAAATTATTTTCGGCAGGATTGGGTATATTTGTTACAAATCTTTGCGTCTATCGCTTAAAGAAAAGCCTAATAATGGTTCATCAAATTGCTTGGTCAGCGCCATTACCTTGATGAGCTCGCCCATTTGCGCAGGCAAAGTCAGTAATTTAATGGCCTGGTTTTGTTGATATTGTTCAACGGGAGAAAGTTTTTCCACGGCGGCTAATTCAATGATGCCGCAGGCCAGTAAAAATCCTGCTTGCGTTGTGTAACCGGCTACCGTCAAACCTGCGTCACTGGCCGTTTCCGCGACGGAGGTGAAATCTACGTGAGTAGTAATATCTTGCAAGCCTAAATATTTGAATGGATCGGTATGACGATAATGCTGGTAATAACACATCATCGTTCCCATGCTACGGTCAGGATGGTAATATTCGTTGCGGCCGTAGCCATAATCAAATAATAAGATGACGCCTTCTTGTAAAATATCATCCAGTGTGTTGATCAACGCGGGTATCATCAAATTCATTTCTGATTCATAGCCATCGGCTAGTAGATGCGCTTTTTGAATATTAGCAAGATTATGGCTTAATTCTTTGGTGGTGGGTGGGACGGATAACCAGCTTAAGCGCTCATTTAACATAGTGACACAACGTTCTTTTGTTTTATGTTCATCAATGTGAAAGCAATGCGCGGGCAGTGCATCCAGCACTTCATTCGCAAATATAATGCCCTTAAGCGGTTGTGCAGGCGGATGATCTAACCAATGGACGCGTTTTAGCAAGTGCGGACAAGTGACTTCAAGATAATGATTTTGTTTGGCGCGTAAATCCGCGCTGACTTCGAGAATGAGATAACGATGTGGCAGGGCGTCAACTTGTTCAAGCGCCATGAGTAAATCCGCGGCAAATTTCCCTGAGCCAGCGCCCAGTTCAAGGATGTCACCGCCACCAAGCTGAGCTAAAATATCCTGACATTGACGCGCGACACATTTGGCGAATAATGCTGAAATTTCCGGAGCGGTAAGAAAGTCGCCGGTAGTACCGAATTTTTGATTGCCCGAACTGTAATAACCTAGCCCTGGCGCATACAAGACAATTTCCATAAAGCGGGCAAAAGTAATATAACCGCCTTTTTTTACTATTTCATGTCGTAATAATTCCAGCAATTTTGCGCTGTGTTGCAGGGCATCAGCACTGGGGGTAGGTAATGTTGTCATAGATAGTCTATAATTCGGTGGCTTTAACGATTAAGTTATCAATAAATGGTGAATTATGCAAAAAAACCAGCAAGTTGCTCTCATCACCGGTGCGCCAAAACGTATCGGGGCGGCGATCGCGCGTCTACTTCATGCCCAGGGTATGAATGTTATCGTGCATTATAATACTTCAAAAATATTAGCGGAAAAATTATGCGCTGAGTTGAACCAGGCACGTACCGAATCCGCAGTAGCGCTGCCAGCGGATTTATGTGCGACTGTCCAGTTGGAAAAATTAGTGCTTGATGCGGTGAATATCTGGGGCCGACTGGATGTCTTAGTCAATAATGCTTCGAGTTTTTATCGCACTAAAATCGGCGAAACCACGTTAGCAGCATGGGAAGGTATGCTGAGTTGTAATTTAACAGCACCGTTTTTTTTGACGCAGGCAGCGGCGGTTTATTTGAAAAAACAGCAAGGCAGTGTAGTGAATATTGCCGATGTGCATGGGCATAGACCCATGCGTGAATATGCGGCGTATTGTGTTTCGAAAGCGGGATTGATTATGTTGACGAAAGCGTTCGCGAAAGAATTAGCGCCGGCGGTGAGAGTCAATGCCCTGGCGCTTGGGCCCACAGTCCCACCGGAAGGGGCCAATGAATTGTCTACAGCGGTCCAGCAGAAAATTATCGAGCGTACGCCATTACAGCGTGTTGGTAATGTGGAAGATGTGGCACGGGCCGTGTGGTTTTTGATAAGTGGCGCTGGCTATATTACGGGCCAAGTGCTGGCAGTTGATGGCGGCAGATCGCTAATGATTTAAACGTGAAAAAAATGTATTTTTGGCTGCGGAAAGTGTATTTTGCAATTTGAAAATGGTTTCTCCAGGAAGCAGTGACATGCTGTCATTACGTAACACATTTATGAATGTCTATAAGGCCAGGTTATATCCTAACTATTGGGATATAATGGCGCTCTTTTTAGCATTGAGTGTGATTATTTTGCTGGCCTATAATGCCAGACAAATGACGGTGCCTTATCATCTGGGACAACAAATTCCCATTTCTCTAGATCCTATTCATTTGCCAGGTTATGCCGCGCGTACAGTGTTACGTATGTTGATCGCCTTGTTTTGCTCATTGTTATTCACATTTATTTTTGCGACCCTGGCGGCCAAGAGCCGACGCGCGTCACGTTTGATTATTCCCATGATTGATATTTTGCAATCCGTGCCTATTCTGGGTTTTCTTTCCATCACGGTAGTGGGTTTTATCGCGCTGTGTCCGAATAGCATGTTGGGGCCAGAATGCGCGGCAATTTTTGCGATTTTTACTTCGCAGGCATGGAACATGACTTTAGGCTTTTATCAAACTGTGCGTTCAGTGCCAGCGGAATTGAAAGAAGCGGCGAATATGTTTCATTTATCAGCGTGGCAACGTTTCTGGCGTATTGATGTGCCTTTTTCCATGCCGGGTTTGCTGTGGAATATGATGATGTCCATGTCGGCAGGCTGGTTTTTTGTGGTGGCATCGGAAGCTATTTCTGTTGCGCACCAGCAAATTTTATTGCCGGGCATTGGCTCCTATATTGCGATTGCCATCAAGACGGCGAATGTGCATGCGATCTGGTATGCGATTATCGCGATGTTAATTGTTATTCTGCTTTACGATCAATTGTTATTTCGTCCCTTGATAGCATGGGCTGATAAATTCAAAGCGGAGCAAGTCGCGCAGGAACGTGAAGTGCATTCCTGGGTAGTTAACCTCTTGCATAGAACGCGCATGTTGCGTTTCGTCGGCAGGAAGTGCGCGGATTTTTTTGATGCTTTTGTTAATATTGCCGTGCTGCGTTCCAAACCCAAAGCGTATCGTCCTCTGGTCACGCGCTTAAAAAATGAAGCATTAATTAATTTGATTTGGAATATTGTAATCACTCTGGTCATGATAGGTGGCTTGAGTTATCTGGGCTTATTTCTTTTTCACACCGTGCCATTCGCGGAAATTAAAGAAGTATTTAAGTTGGGGTTGATTACGGCGTTGCGGGTTTTTGTTTCTATTTTTATTTGTTCTCTCATTTGGGTCCCCATTGGTGTGTGGATTGGTTTGCGCGCGCGGGTCGCTGAATTTGTGCAGCCAGTCGCGCAATTTCTGGCGGCGTTTCCGGCGAATCTGTTGTATCCATTGTTTGTCGTGATGATTATCAAATATCATTTAAATGTGAATGTCTGGGTAACGCCGTTAATGGTGTTGGGCGCGCAATGGTATGTATTGTTTAATGTAATCGCTGGCGCGTCGGTGATTCCTAAAGATTTGCTGCAAGCCGCGGATAATTTTGGGGTGTCGCATTGGCTGCGTTGGCGACGAATATTATTACCCGGTATTTTCCCTTATTACATCACTGGCGCGATCACCGCGGTGGGCGGCGCATGGAACGCCAGCATTGTCGCAGAAGTGGTAACCTGGGGTGACAAAACCCTTGTTGCGACTGGATTGGGCGCGTATATTTCGCAACATACTACCGGGGGTAATTTTCTTAATATTGCGCTGGGTATTGGTATGATGTGTATACTGGTATTAACTTTCAACCGCTTAGTATGGCGGCCGTTGTATATATTGGCGGAACGTTATCAGTTAGATTAGCGAGAATTTATATGCAAGATCACAACACTATAGTCGAAGCTGCGCCAATCATTGAAGTGTATGACGTCGAAAAATCTTTTAAAAAAGGTGATCGTCAGGAATTGTTGGTGTTGAAAGATGTGAATTTTCGCATGAATGAAGGCGAAGTTGTCGCGATACTTGGCAAATCCGGTTCTGGAAAATCGACATTGTTGCGTATTATCGCTGGTTTAGTGGCGCCTACGGCGGGAAAAGTGACGTATCGCGGACAATCAGTCTATGGGCCAGTGCGTGGCACCGCCATGGTATTTCAGAATTTTGCGTTATTGCCCTGGTTGACGGTTTTGCAAAATGTGGAATTAGGTTTGGAAGCGCTTGGCGTTGACCGTGAAGAGCGCCGCGAGCGGGCGTTGAAAGCGATTGATACTATCGGTCTTGATGGTTTCGAATCGGCGTTTCCCAAAGAATTATCCGGTGGCATGCGGCAGCGGGTAGGGTTTGCGCGCGCGCTGGTGGTAAATCCGGATGTGTTATTGATGGATGAGCCTTTTTCCGCGCTTGATGTATTGACGGCTGACAACTTGAAAAGCGACTTAATGGATTTATGGCAAAATAAAAAAACCGCGATCAAAGGTATTTTATTTGTAACGCATAATATTGAAGAAGCGGTGTTGCTGGCTGACCGGATTATTATTTTCACCAGCAATCCCGGTTCGATCCGTGCGGAATTAAAAGTTACTTTGCCGCACCCGCGTAGTGATCTTGATCCGCGTTTTCGTAATCAGGTGGACCGTGTGTATACCTTGATGACCACGGCGTTAAAGCCCTTAGGCGCGGCGGATGAGCCACATCATATTGATATTGGTTATCGTTTGCCGGAAGCCAGTATTTCTGAAGTTTCAGGTTTGCTGGAAACGCTGAATGCGCCGGAAAATAATGGCAAAATGGATTTGCCAGATGTTGCCGACATTTTAATGTTGGATATCGATGAATTGTTTCCGCTGACTGAATTGCTGGAAATTTTACAATTTGCCAAAGTTTCCAAAGGTGACATCACTATTACTGAAACGGGTAAGGCATTTGTGGAAGCGGATATTTTGGAACGTAAAAAAATCTTTTCCGCCACACTCAAAAAATATGTGCCTTTAGCGCGTTATATTTACGACCAGTTAGTGCGCCACCCGCGGCATCGTGCGCTGGAAGAAAACTTTTTGTCACTGTTGGAAGATTATCTGCCGGAGCAGGAAGCAGACCGCGTATTACAAACGGTGATTGAATGGGGACGTTATGCGGAATTGTTTGCATATGATTATAACGCGGGTTTGTTAACGCTGGAAAATCCGAAGTAACTTCAACAGCACTCAATCCAGACGTTCAAAGGTCTTGCGCATAATATAAGTTGTGTACCCCTTAAATTCATAAGGTAAAACCGCGACTACCGAAAATCCTATCGTTTCATAAAACTGTCTGCCTTGAAATTCAGTGGTGGCGAGTTGGATCAGGTTGCAATTATTTTCTTTGATGAATTCATCTAATTTATTAAAAAGTTGAGTGCCTAAACCTTTTTTGCGTTCGTTTTCCCGCACCCATACGGTTTCAATGAGGCAGACTTTATCAAATAGTTGACCGTAAAGGCCGGCGATAAAATTTTCCGCGTCATCTGTCAGGGAGATGGTGAAAGGTTTAAAATCATAAGCGCCAACTTTGGATTCATTAAAATCCTTCAAGTTTTTGGCGATAGTTTCGGAGATTTGCTGGCTTTCTTTCGCATCCATGGTTACTTTTAATTTATTCATAAGGCCTCTTTAATATTACTTGATTTGGCGAATAGCAATACCATTTCAGTTAATTGTACCACTAAAATTTCTGCGCAGAAAACTAAGCCATCAAGATAAACAACATCGTCTTCATCCAGAGTGACGCGTAAGTCATGCAATACATCTTTGATAGGTTGTACTGAGGGCACTAAGACGGTAACCTTGGATAAGTTTTTATCGATTATGCCGTGACTGATTTTATCAAAGGTGTCGCAAATGGTTTGGTGGAAGTGTTTGATCACGGGCATTTCCAGTAAAACATTTTTTTCTTTGGGCAGCATATCGCCGGCATAATGCATGCAGGAAATGCTGCGGAAAATTTCTTTTTCGCAATGTAATAATTTATTAAAATGGGTAGAGTTAAACGCTTCGCCGAAGGGTTCGCGGGCGGATTGTTTCGCCAGGCTGCGTTGGGCGCTAAGTGATTTGACGATAGTTTCATCTAGTTCATAAAGATCGGTTTCGGTATTTCGTTTAATAAAAATAAATTCATAATATTTTTTCAGTTGTTCGATAGTGATGGCCTGCATGCGGTGTAAATGGTCGCGGGCGCGTATGGGTAACACAAATTGTGAAACCAGGGCGGCGACGACTATGCCCAGGCTGATTTCAACGAAGCGTTGCCAGGCGGTCACTATGGTTGGGTTCTGCCCGAGGAGGATGACGGTGATGGTGACGGCGCCCAATGTTCCAGCGTCGCTATAACGATTTTCGCCGGTAGCAATATAGCTGAATAGAATTGCGGCTGAGGCAATGACCGCGCCAATAATCGCGGGATTGACGCCAAACGTAAATAAGGTCAATGCGGCGATAATTGAGCCGGTGCTAGTGCCGACAAATCGCATGCTGGATTTGGTCAGCATACTGCCGACATTGATTTGGGCGCACATGACGACGAGTATGGTAATGATTAGCCATTGGTCAGCGTGAAACGGCAACAAGCTGGCGACGATCAAACCGAGCAGGACGGCCAGCGCGGTTTTGACAGAATGAATAGTGCGTTCATAATCCAGGGTGATAGCCATGCGTTATTCCAGGCAGCTGCGCAGCATCCAGGCGGCTTTTTCATGTGCGCGTATACGTTCAACCATAGTATCTACGGTGGCTTCGTCATGGACTTTTTGAGCTTTGGCGACGATGACATAAGCGTGTTGAACGATGGCCTCATGGTCCTTGGTTAATTGTTTTAGCATGTCTTTGGTTGCGGGCAAGCCATTTTCTTCTTTGATGGAGCTGAGCTTAAGAAAATGTGAAAACGACGCCAGCGTAGCACATTTCAATGCCCGTATCCGTTCCGCAATCAAATCGACTGCCTCAGCCAGTTCTTTATATTGTTCTTCAAACATGGCATGCAACGAATGAAAATTAGGCCCTGTCACATTCCAATGAAAATTTTGGGTTTTCAGATAAAGGGTATAAGTATCGGCAAGAAACCGCGTAAGTTCCTCGGCAATTTTCTGCGAATGATTATTCTTATGCGCCAAACTAATAGGCATACACGCCTCCTGTTGTTGTGGATGGAATAGTATATTCGCATCTGCCCAAATGTGAGAAGTATTTATTCCCAGATGTGAGCGGCACAACGTTGCGGGACATTCTTGTACTCTTCACCTCTCCCCTTGTGGGAGAGATCGACGCCAAAGGCGACGAGTGAGGGGTATTTTAAATGTAGGTTGAGTTGAACCCCGCGCCATCCCGTCATTCCCGCGCAGGCGGGAATCCATTCCAAGCAGGACTGCTTTTGTAGGTTGGGCTGAGCACCGCGAAGCCCAACAGCTTCAAAGTCAAATACCTGGAAAAGTTTGCAGCGCCAGCATTGCCTGCTCGCTCCAAACGCGCCATCCATGGCGCTACGGACGGCATCCTGCCCTCCAGTCGCTCTCCTGCAACCTTGGCACCACAAACTACCTTAGTGCGTGGTAATAAAAAAATTGAGATAATGTTTCAAACAAACAAAATCCGCAATTTCTTCCCCAGAAGATGGGCCGCTTTTACTAATGAATTAAGTGTGATTGAAGTATTGTTCGGATCAAGTAAACGATCCAGCGCCGAGCGGCTGGTGCGTAATTTAGCTGCCAAGTTTGTTTTGTTGATGTGTTTTTTCTTCATGGTCTTGGTGAGCTCATGTGCTATCACGCGTTTAATTGCCACTGCGTCAACGTCATCTAATAAACCTTCTTCTGAAAGAAAATCTTCGAAGTTTGAGCCTTTGTGTTTATTAGCCATATTGGTTTCTCTCTTTGTAATATTAATTTAAGTATTGTTTCTTTCTTTTAATAGCCAATTCTAATTCTTGTTTTGGCGTTGCTTGGGTCTTTTTTATAAATCCATTAACCAAAACCATTGTGTCTTTATCCATAAAAAAAATAATCCTGGCAATGCGATTACTTGATAGAGTCGATCGTATTTCCCATAAACCTTTGCCAAGGTTGCGGACTAAAGGCATTCCAAGAGGCCATCCGTACTGTACGGTTCTAATATCTTCGCCGATAATCAGCTTATCAGGTTTATTAAGTTCTCTTAGCCAATCTCTAACCGGTTCTACGCCATTTTCAGTTTGAAAAAAAACCGCTTCTAACTTATTGAGCATGGATAAATCCTTTTAACTCCCCGTTTCTTATATTTTAAGTGTACCATATTTGGTACATTTGTCAATGGTGTCATATTGCTGATAGACCTTAAAATAAGTTGATGATATTTAATAAATTATTATTACTCCCGCCTGCGCGGGAACGACAGGGGGTTGTCCTTAGCTGTTAATTTACGATTAGTAAAGTTATTATGGGCGCAGGACTGTACTTGTAAGGATATGGTTAGGCCAAACTTGAATAACTTTGAAGGTTGTGTAAATCCATAGAGCGGCAAGGATGAAAATTCTTCTGAATCTTTTGAACATGTTTAACCTCGTCCTTTACTGCCCCAATGGAGCATTTAAAAGACCTTAAAAAAGAATGCAAAAAAGCTGCGGGGAAAATTTATGAGTAAGAAAAAAAATGTTGGAGATGAAGTCATAAAGTCTATGAAAGAAGCTGTAGATTTTATGCGTGGGAAAAAAACTTCTGCAGTTATTCATAAAGTTAAAATACCAGATAAGATCGATGTCAAATTGATACGAAAAAATCTCAATTTATCTCGACAAGATTTTGCAGACTCGTTTGGTTTCAGCATACGTACTTTGCAACACTGGGAGCAGGGTAATCGACGTCCCCAAGGACCTGCAAAAATTTTATTATTACTTTTACAAAGAGATCCTAAAACAATTAGAAATATACTTTATCTAAAAGGGAAGAAAGAAAGCTAGAATATCTTCTGAGCAACAGTAGTCCGTGTTATACCCGGAGGGACTTTATTAACGTTGAAGACATCATAGTGTTCGCATTACTAAGTCTATGACATCTTCCGCGCAACCCCAGGCTGTTGTAAACCCAGAACCGCCATGGCCGTAATTGTGGATGACCATTCTGCCGTCCGCTAATTCGCCGCGTTCCAGCCGCACTGTTTTGCGGCCGGGGCGCAGGCCGGTACCGGCGTTGCGAATCACGGAGTTTTTTAATAAGGGTTCCAGGGCTTGGGCGCGTTGTAGCATGAGTTGTGAAGTTTCAGGATCAGGTTTTGTATCCCAAACGTTTTCAATAGTGTTACCAGCGATATAGCAATCATGGTCGCGGGCTACGATTAAAATAAAAGAATTATCGTCAACAGATGCTAGAGTGACTCTTTTCAAGGGGACTTTGTCGGTAATTACAAATTGCCCGCGAATTGGAAAGCTAGCTTCATCGGGCACTAATTGATTTGACCAGACACCACTGCAATTAATAATTATGGGGAAACTATCATCTACCTCAGTCAGCGCGGAAAATTCATGTTGAATAATCTGGCCGCCTAAAGCCAGGACTTTTTTAATAAGAAAGTCCATAAATACACTGGTATCAATATTATGTACTCTAGCGGCATAAGCTTTTGTATAAGTGGGCGGTAATTCTGCGGCTGGTAATTCATGATAATCATTATGAATCTGCGCCCACATTGGGGTTGGTTCATTATCACGAACAAAATCCACTACATCGACGAGAGATACACCGCTTTCAGGCGGCATCGTATTATAAACTTCACGCGATTGTCGTGCCCATTTGAAAATTAATTTTTCGGGGCCAGCTTTGATAGGTATCCATAACGCGGATGCGGCGCGCGAAGTGGTATTGTGAAGAATGTCACGCGCGAAAATCGTGACTATATAACCATGCTCCAGCAGGCGGATAGCAGTCGTTAACCCAATCACTCCCGCGCCTATCACCGCAATTCTTTTCATGGGTTTCCCTTTAGCAAAGGGTATAGTCTTATTTTAGCTTTTTTTCTCTAGTTTGAGGATAAAATCCCATTCTTTGGCGGTGACGGGAGAGATGGAAAGGCGGCTGCCGCGGCGGCAAACTACCATGTTTTCAAGGGCATGGTGTTGTTTTAATTCTTCGAGAGTAATAAAACGTTTAAATATTTTAACGAGTTTGACATCCACCATGTACCAAAGGGGTTTTTCCTTAGTGCTGCGGGGGTCATAATACTGGGATTCAGGATCTCTGGCGGTAGGGTCGGGGTAGCCATCTTTAACAACTTCTATAATGCCCGCGATACCAGGCGGCGTACAACTTGAATGATAAAAAAATCCAAGATCACCGACTTTAATATCATCGCGCAACATATTACGCACTTGAAAACTTCGCACTCCATTCCAAGGCTCAGTTTGCTTAGGCCTTTTCGCTAAATGTTGTATGCCGAAAGTTTCCGGTTCGGATTTGAAAAGCCAGTAGTTGATTGGCATAGTTTAAGTCCTTTGATTTATCTTTTTTTAAGCTACATCCGCCATATCGAAATCAGGAAACAATAGTACAGCAGGGTGAACATGCAATGCTTTTGCCAGAGTCAATGCCCGCTCTCTGCCCATTTGGCGTGCATTGCTTTCCAGTGCTGAAATATTTGATTGACTAATACCGGTCAGTTTAGCTAGATCATTCTGACTTAATTCTTGTAATTCCCGCAGCATTTTCAACGCTTCGCCAGGAGTAAGTGAAGCGTGAACTTTGGCTTTTACAAAATCTTTTTTATTTGTACTCATATTAAATACCTCTAGTCGTAATCGTGAGGGTTGATTTCAATAACATAAACTTCGCATTGTTTTTTTTCGATTTTGTAAATCACTCGCCACTGTAATGATAAACGGGAGGATCTATAGTCTTTCCATTTCCCTTTTAGTGCTTCATCGTGAAAACCTTTGACTAACCGTAATCCTTGAGGCCCTTCTAATTCAACAATTCTTTTCCATAACTCATAATGCTTCAAAATACGAATGGGTGTTTTGAGCAACGATTTAGCAAGCGTTTTCTTTTCAAAAATTGTCCACATATCTAATAGTATATATATGTTTTAGTATATTGGGAATAGGGAAAAATAGAAACCCCTCTCCTAAGAGGAGAAGGGTTGGGGAACTACCGCTTCATCGCATCAAAGAAATCTTCATTCGTCTTAGTAGCTTTCAAGCGGTCAAGGATAAATTCAATCGCGGCCAAGTCATCCATAGGTTGCAGCAATTTACGTAAAATCCACATTTTCTGCATTTCATCAGTTTTGGTGAGAAGTTCTTCTCGGCGAGTGCCGGATTTGTTGATGTTGATGGCGGGGTAAATACGACGTTCAGCGATTTTACGGTCAAGATGGATTTCCATATTGCCGGTGCCTTTAAATTCTTCGTAAATTACATCATCCATCTTGGAACCTGTTTCAACCAAAGCCGTGGCGATAATCGTTAAACTGCCACCTTCTTCAATATTTCGCGCCGCCCCAAAGAAACGTTTCGGACGTTGCAACGCATTCGCATCCACACCACCCGTTAATACTTTGCCTGAAGCGGGTACCACAGTGTTGTAAGCGCGTGCTAAACGAGTAATAGAATCCAGCAATACAACAACGTCACGTTTGTGTTCCACTAAACGCTTGGCTTTTTCAATAACCATTTCTGCAACTTGCACGTGACGGTTAGCTGGTTCATCAAACGTACTGGCAATGACTTCGCCTTTTACCGAACGCGTCATTTCGGTGACTTCTTCCGGACGTTCATCAATCAGCAATACAATCAGATAACATTCCGGATGGTTTTGCGAAATCGAATGCGCGATGTTTTGTAACATCATCGTTTTACCGGCTTTAGGTGGCGATACAATCAAGCCACGCTGGCCTTTACCAATGGGCGAAGCTAAGTCGATAATACGCGCGGTAATATCTTCCGTGCTGCCATTGCCGCATTCCATTTTTAAACGTTTGTTAGCGAATAAGGGCGTTAAATTTTCGAAGAGGACTTTGGTTTTTGCATTTTCTGGAGCGTCAAAATTGATGTGATCTACTTTCAATAAGGCAAAATATCGCTCGCCTTCTTTCGGCGGTCGTATCTTACCGGAGATCGTATCACCGGTGCGTAAATTGAAACGCCGTATCTGGCTGGGCGATACATAAATATCATCCGGGCCAGCAAGGTATGAACCTTCCGCGGAACGCAGAAAACCAAAACCATCTTGTAAAATTTCGAGTACACCATCGCCATAAATGTCTTCGCCGCGTTTGGCATGCGCTTTTAAAATGGCGAAGATAATGTCTTGTTTGCGGGAACGCGCCATGTTTTCCAAGCCATACTCTTCGGATAGTTTGATGAGTTCAGCGGCGCTCTTTTTTTTGAGTTCAGTCAGATTCATAGTGATTTTTTGCCTAGTTTGAGTTGAGTTTTTTTGTTAAGACCTCGGTGTCATTTCTTAAAATAGTGTGAAACTTGGGGTGTTTCCTGTGACCGCAAAACTACCGAGTCCTTTTTAACTAAAAGACTTAAGGTGCAGCAAACGGGTGTTTTGGTCGTCTATATTCACAGTATATGGATTATTTTGACAGGTTAAACGAGGTTTATCTTAAGTATTCCTAACATATCATTAAATTATACGGATTGCCAGTTTCTTGTAAAAAAATTTTGTAGCCCGCGTCGCATATCGACGCGGGGCACCCAGACATACTATATGTGACCTTCAATAAAGCTGGCTAATTCGGACTTGTTTAACATGCCGACCTGGGTCGCCTGGACTTGGCCGTCTTTGAAAATAATCAGGGTTGGAATGCCACGTACCCCAAATTTGGGTGGTGTCGTTGGGTTGGCGTCTACGTCCAGTTTCACTATCTTTAATTTGCCATCATATTGCTGGGCAAAATCAGCAAGTAATGGAGCAATAGCTTTACAGGGACCGCACCATTCCGCCCAAAAATCCACTAACACAGGTAAGGTGGAATCGACTACATCCTTTTCGAAGGAGGCGTCAGTAATAGCTGAAATATTAGTACTCATGATGTGCTGCCTTTGTATTTAAAAGAGAAGGTAGGGCCATTATAAATTTAATGTTCGTCATGGTCTAGCAAAAGCCGGGGCATATTATTCATTTTGCCTAAGGCGGCCCGGGTAAAGCGAGTTTTTAAAGGTGTGCAAATATCGAGTGCCAGTAAGCCTAGCTGCCGTCCCAGCTTGAGCGGCAGAAAATCCTGAGCAAATAACGAAGGCAAACGTTCCGATAAATGATGGCTGGTAGTTTGGCGCTGTGTTTGCCATGCGGCATAGTCTGACCAGTCTTCACGACCCGGATGGTCTGTAATAAATTGTACGAGCATGGCAATTTCAGCTAACGCGAGATTAAATCCTTGCGCGGCGATAGGATGAAAAGTATGGGCCGCGTTGCCGATTAACAGTATGCGTTGCTGGCAAGTTCTGGCCGCGGTCATATGTTGCAGTGGATAGCGATGACGTGTGCTGGTTTGTAACAGCTTACCCATGCGATAGCCAAATTGTTTTTGCAAAGTGGCTAAAAATTCATGGTCAGGAAGCTGCAGCAACTTATCAATAACGGCATTGTCATCTGTCCAAATGGTTGCGGCTTGTAATTCAGGTAACGGCAGCATGGCGATAGCACCACCGCGATGGAAGCGTTCATAGGCTATGTTTTGGTGCGGTCGTTGTAAAGTGGTGACGGTAACCAATGCGCTTTGCTGATGGTCTTTTATGTCTATGGGAATATTTAATTCTTTGCGCACGGTGGAATGCGTGCCATCCGCGGCAATGAGCAACTTGCCAGCTAAATTTATTTCACCGCTTTCAGTGGCTAGCGTGATTTCAACTTGCGTACTGGTTTGACTAATCTTATTAAGAGTAGCGGGACGAAACACGGTAATTTGGTTAGTTTGATGAATAATTTTATCCAAAGCAGCATTGATATATTTCGCTGGCACCACATGGCCTAAAGTATTCAAATCCACTTCCCGTGCAGTCAAACGTGTCATGCCAAATTGGCCCTGATCTGAAATATGCACTTGATAAATCGGTTCTGCATGCTTGATCAAGTCATCCCAGACAGCAAGATTTTTGAAGAAACAAACGCTGCTGTGATTTAACGCGATTAGCCGCGGATCATCTTTGGTATTCAAAGGTGCGGCGTCAATTAACGCGATTTTTAAAGTATGATTCATCAAAGCGCATGCCAGGCTGGCGCCGACCATGCCGCCACCGACAATGATGATATCGAATTCCGTCATGAATTATTTCGCCATTAACACTTCAATTTCGTTTATTTTTTTGGGGACTGCGTCACTTAATACGTCGGGCCCTTTGCTGGTGACCAGCACATCATCTTCGATGCGCACACCAATATTATGCCAACGCTTTTTGACGCCGGGTAAATCGGCGGGAATATAAATACCAGGTTCTACCGTCAACACCATGCCAGGGGCAAAGGTGCGCCATTTGTTTTGGATTTTATAACGCCCAGCATCATGCACATCAAGACCTAACCAATGACCGGAACTGTGCATGTAAAACGGATCATAGGCATTCTTTTTAATTAATGCGCTGACCTTACCTTTTAAAATTCCTAACTCCACCAGACCTGCGGTAATAACTCTGACGATAGCGGCTTGCACGCTAGGCCAGCTAGCACCGACTTTTATCGCTTTAATGCCAGCGAGTTGTGATTCCAGCACGATTTCATAAATAGCACGTTGTTCCGGAGAGAAGCGTCCGCTCGCGGGAAAAGTGCGAGTGATGTCGGCGGCGTAATGTTGATATTCCGCGCCGGCGTCAACCAATACCAAATCACCTTTTTTGATAATTTGATTATTCTCAATGTAATGCAGCGTACACGCATTAGCGCCACTACCCACGATAGGTATGTAGGCGGCGTAACGCGCGCCATTGCGCTGGAATTCATGCATGATTTCCGCTTCTAATTCGTATTCGTACATGCCCGGGCGACAATACAGCATGGCGCGTGTGTGGGCTTGCGCGGAAATTTCCGCGGCGCGGCGCATTAAACTGATTTCCATGGGGCTTTTAATCAGGCGCATTTCATGGATAGTGCCAACGATATCAATAAAACTGATAGGCGCTTTATGGCCGGCGCGAATTTTGCCGCGTACTTTGTTGACGGCTTTTAAAATTGTTTTATCAAGGTTTTTATCAAGGCCAAAGCCATGGTGTATGGTTTCACGGCCTTCGAGAACTTCCGATAATTTTTTTTCAAATTCAGCAATGGGAAATGACAGGTCAGCGCCGAATTTTTTGCGGGCGCCATCTTGCCCTGCGCGCTTGCCATCCCAGATTTCATGATGTTTATCGTGGGGGCGGTTAAATAAAATAAATTCGCCGCCTTTTCTTTTGGGCGCGAGGATGGCGACTGCTTCGGGTTCTTCAAAGCCAGTTAAATAATAAAAATCACTGTGCTGACGATAGGCATAATCCGCGTCACCATTGCGGCGGGCGGTGGGAGCGGATGATAAAATGACAATGCCATGTGGCCCTATTTGTTGCATGAGTTGTTTGCGACGTTTGGCAAATTCAGTCATTTTAATCATGGTTTTTCCTCATATTATTTTTGCGTTCGCAACTCATGATATAACATTAACACAGCCAGCCGCACATATTCGACCAATTCAAAGTAAGCGGTTTCCTCTTCTTCATTACCGTTATCACTGCCGCCATGATTGACTTGCGCTATTTCAGTTAAATCGTGTAACGCACCGGCAGCTTCACTATCCCCATCTTCGGGTAACGTCAGCGTCCCTTGCTGCAAACCCACCAAAAATCCCTGACACCATAAACCCAGACACTCAGTGCGTTCGTTAATATCAGCACTATCGTCAGGTAATACGGGAACAAACTCAAGCGCAAATTCACTAATTTGTGTTTCAGTGTATTGGAAAAGCTGGTATAGGATTTTTTTGCCAGGTTCACTTTTTTTCGGGCCTAACAATACTTTTTCCCACAATGGGCTATCGCTATCGGGTGATGAGCAAATAATTCCGCTCATCAAGCCATGTGCTTCGGAAGGGGAAATAGTCGCGGCGGTTTTAGTGAGAGCGTTGGCTATTTCAGAGTAATCAGGAGGAGAGATGGTTTGATTCATCGGGATATCCAAAAGAAGTTATAAAAAAGGCATTTTAGCAGGTAACTAGAGTCTGCATAAAGAAAAGCATTACTTAGCTCGGGCAATATAATGACCAATGCGTTGTACTTTGTTTAATAACTAAGGCAGCCAGACGAACAAATATTCTCTGTAAGCGCCCTTCTGTTTTTTTTATTGAAACGGTATACTGCCCCCCTCGAGTAAAAGGATTTTTTATGGGTAAAAAGACACCCTTATATGAAAGCCACGTTAACGCCCAGGCCAAGCTGGTAGATTTTGCTGGCTGGGACATGCCGTTACATTATGGCTCCCAAATTCAGGAGCACCACCAGGTGCGTCAGGACGCCGGTGTTTTTGATGTATCGCACATGACAATTGTCGATGTGCATGGCGCGGCGACGGCGGATTATTTACGCAAATTGCTCGCCAATAATATTGATAATCTGGTCGATGGCAAAGCCTTGTATACCTGCATGTTGAATGAAGCAGGCGGCGTGATTGACGATTTAATCGTTTATCGAATCAGCGCTGATTTTTTCCGACTCGTGGTAAATTCCGGGACTCACGACAAAGATTTATTATGGCTGGCCGAAGTTGCAAAAAGCTTTGATGTGACTTTGACGGAACGCACCGATTGCGCGATGCTGGCAATCGCTGGCCCAAAAGTCCGGGAAAAAATTACTGAACTCTTTAACCCGCAAGATGCCGCCGCGGTATTGGCGTTAAAATCTTTTCATGCAGTCAGCTTCAATGATTTTTTTGTCGCGCGCACGGGTTATACCGGTGAAGATGGATTTGAAATTATTTTACCTGCAACACAAGCACCAGCGTTTTGGGA
This sequence comes from Pseudomonadota bacterium, assembly GCA_040389045.1. Taxonomy (GTDB): domain Bacteria; phylum Pseudomonadota; class Gammaproteobacteria; order DSM-16500; family DSM-16500; genus UBA5158. The sequence continues at coordinate 65,305 of JAZKAT010000003.1, forward strand.
AAAATTACTTGCCGCCGATATCAAGCCCTGTGGTTTAGGAGCGCGTGATACCTTGCGGCTTGAGGCAGGTTTGAATTTATATGGCTCGGACATGGATGAAAAAGTCACGCCACTGGAATCCAATCTGGCCTGGACTGTTGCCATGGAACCCGCGCAACGTGATTTTATCGGTCGCGCCGCGCTGGAAAAAATTCTCCGACAAGGTGTCACCCAAAAATTAGTCGGCCTGGTACTGGAAGGACAAGGGGTATTACGCAATCATCAAAAAATAAAAGTTGAAAATGTCGGGGCAGGTGAAATTACCAGCGGTAGTTTTTCTCCGACGTTAAACAAAGGTATCGCATTGGCCCGCGTGCCGACTGGCACGGGTGATAGCTGCCTCGTTGAAATGCGTGGCAAGTATGTTACCGCGCAAGTGATCAAACCGCCGTTTGTACGGCAAGGAAAAAAAACATTTAGCAATATGACGGAGCGCGAAAATGAGTAGTGTGCCAAAAGCATTAAAATATTCTAAAACGCATGAATGGGTGCGCCAGGATGAAGATATTCTTACCGTGGGAGTTACCGACCATGCGCAAACCATGTTAGGCGATCTGGTTTATGTTGAATTACCGGAAATCGAAAATGGTTTTGAAGCGGGCCAGGAATGCGCTGTCGTGGAATCCGTAAAAGCGGCCGCCGATATTTACTGTCCAGTGTCAGGTGAAGTGATAGAGATTAACGAAGAATTACTCGAAAATCCGCAGCTCATCAATGAAGACCCTTATGGCAAAGGCTGGTTGATGCGTATCCGTCCTTTTGAAAATAGTCTGAGTCATTTAATTTCCGCGGATGAATATTCGAAAGTTGTCGCATCCGAAGCACATTAAAGTTGTACGCCGTATTGAGAGGTACACTGCATGCCGTTTATCCCCCATACTGAACAAGACGTTCAAGAAATGCTGGCCACCATAGGCGCGGCCAAAATAGAAAATTTATTTGATGAAATTCCTGAAAATCTGCGTAATGCCAAGCTGGATACTATTCCAGAAGGTATCACGGAAATGGAATTAACGCGCCTGATGCGCGCACGCTCGCGGCAAGATGGCGGTTTGCTTTGTTTCATAGGCGCTGGCGCTTATGAACATCATATTCCCGCAGCCGTGTGGGAAATTGCCAGCCGCGGTGAATTCTTAACTGCCTATACCCCCTATCAAGCAGAAGCCAGTCAAGGCACGTTACAATTATTGTATGAATACCAAACCATGATGGCCAGTTTGATGGGACTGCCCATTTCAAACGCTTCACTTTATGATGGCGCATCGGCGCTGGCGGAAGCCGTATTGATGGCGGTGCGTTGTAACCGTCACAGTAAATCAGCACGTATTTTAATTCCCGCCAGTTTGCATCCGCATTATCGTGAAGTGGTAAAAACCATAGTCGGCCAACAAGGCATAGAAATTATTACCGTTCCTTACGATGAACAGACCGGCCGCACTACGCGCAAAGCATTGGAAAAAATTGGCGGTGAAGTAACGGCGCTAGTCATACCGCAACCGAATTTTTTTGGCGTGCTAGAAGAAGTTGATGAATTGACGGACTGGGCGCACGCGCACCAGGCGCTAGTGATAGGTGTAGTAAATCCCATGTTATGCGGATTGTTAAAACCACCTGGGCAATGGGGCAAAGAAGGCGCGGACATTGCTTGCGGTGATGGCCAGCCGCTAGGTGTGCCATTAGCTGCTGGCGGACCTTATTACGGTTTTCTGTGTTGCAAAACTGAATTCGTGCGTCAATTGCCGGGACGTATTGTCGGACGCACTTTAGATGCGGATGGCAAAGAAGGTTTTGTCTTGACGCTGCAAGCGCGTGAACAACATATCCGCCGCGCCAAGGCGACTTCAAACATTTGTACCAATCAAGGTTTGCTGGTTACCGCCAGTACCATTTACATGAGTTTGATGGGGCCGGAAGGTTTGCGCAGAGTGGCCACTTCGTCTTATCACAACTTACATGCCTTAACCAAAAAATTAACGGGAATAAGCGGCGTAACCGCAGTATTTAACAGTCAGGCATTCAATGAAGTTGTATTGCGTCTGCCACAACCCGCAGACCGCGTCTTGACAGAATTAGCGGCGTTTAATATTCAGGGTGGTTATTCCTTACAGAAATATTATCCGGAATTAGGTAATTGCTTATTGGTTTGCGCCACGGAAACTAAAACGCCGGATGATTTTGAAGAATATGCGGAAAAATTAAGCTTTGTGCTAACCAAGTTAGCGAATTCACAAGGCACTTCTGAAAAAAAAACTTTGGTTGATGGAGTGTAACCTATGCTGATTTTCCAACAATCGCAGTCCGGCCGTTGTGCGAGCGCGCAGTTACCACGCGTGACCACGGACAAATTGGACATCCCCAAAAATTTATTACGTCAAGATACGCCATTGTTACCGGAAGTGTCTGAGCTGGAAGTTGTGCGGCATTATACGCGACTGTCACAAAAAAACTTTTCTATCGATACCCAATTCTATCCGCTGGGTTCTTGTACCATGAAATACAATCCACGCGGTGTGCATCGTCTTGCGTTTCTGGAAGGATTTTTAAATCATCATCCTTTGTCGCTTGATAGTCACAGCCAGGGTTTTATGTCTTGCGTGTATGAGTTGCAGGAAATTTTAAAAAATATTACGGGCATGAAAGGTGTATCACTAACACCGATGGCGGGCGCGCAAGGTGAATTTGCTGGTGTGGCGATGATACGCGCTTATCATCAAGCGCGTGGCGATACGGCGCGTACCGAATTTCTCGTGCCAGATGCGGCGCATGGCACGAACCCTGCTTCGGCAGTGCAGTGTGGTTATAAAGTCAGAGAAATTCCCACCGGCCCCGATGGCAATGCGGACATTGAAGCGTTACGCGCCGCGGTAGGACCACAAACCGCCGGCATCATGTTGACGAATCCCTCCACGTTAGGTGTGTTCGAACAAAAAATTGAAGAAATTGCCAAAATCATTCATCAAGCCGGTGGCTTGCTTTATTATGATGGCGCTAACTTGAATGCGATTTTAGGCAAAGTGCGTCCGGGTGACATGGGCTTTGACGTTATGCACATCAATCTTCACAAAACTTTTGCGACGCCGCATGGCGGCGGTGGCCCCGGTGGCGGGCCCGTTGCGGTCAGTGAACGTTTAGTCCCCTTTTTACCTATGCCTATTGTTGAGCGTAACGGTGATAAGTATCGCTGGTTGACGGAAGAAAATAATCCGCAAACCATAGGTCGCTTATCGACTTTTATGGGTAACGCTGGAATTTTATTGCGGGCGTATATGTATGCGCGTTTGCTAGGTAAACAAGGCATGCTGCGTGTCGCTGAATTTGCGACCTTGAATGCGAATTATTTGTTAGCAAGATTACGCGCTGCTGGCTTCACCCCAGCTTATCCGACGCGCCGCGCCAGTCATGAATTTATTATTACCTTGAAAAAAGAAGCGAAAGAATTGCATATCTCCGCGCTGGATGTTGCCAAGCGATTACTGGATTATAATTTTCACGCACCGACTATGTATTTTCCTTTGTTAGTGCCGGAATGTTTGTTGATAGAACCCACTGAAACGGAAAGCCGACAAGTCCTGGATAGATTTGCCGATGCCATGATTGACATATTAAACGAAGCCAAAACCAACCCCGAATTATTACTCAAAGCCCCGCAAACCTTGCCTGTGAAACGCTTAGACGAAGTCAAAGCCGCCCGCGAATTAGATTTGGTTTATAAACCACCGGAATAGCACCCCGTCATTCCAACTTTGCTACTGTCGTTTCCGTCTTACAACTGTCATTCCCGCGCAGGCGGGAATCCATTCTTTAAGCTCACAATTCGCTAAGCAATTATCCCTACCAAAAGTAAGTATTTTCCC
>JAZKAT010000004.1:0-58353 GCA_040389045.1 Pseudomonadota bacterium
AATATTGGTGGCACTTCAACCGGACAAATTACCTTAGGTGCAACCACGTTGACTGACGCGAAAACCTTAACCATTGGTACCGGTATAGGAAATGCAATTAGCTTGAGCACTGTTGATAATACTACCACGGCTAATTCATCTAACTTAATTTTAAATACTATCGGTGCAATTACTGTTAGCGGTGCGATTGGCAATACTAAAGCACTTAATGCATTAACGCTTACTAACTCTAGCAATGCTACTTTCACCGGAGCAGTAAAAGCAAACTCAGTAACATTAACAAATAGCTCTGGTACCATTGCATTTAATGGTAACTTAACTGCGACTACCCTAACTACAGCTGCACAAAATTATGCGGTCCAACTCAACAACGGTGCTAACATTACTAATGCGGCGACTTTTGCTAACACGGGTGGCGTTACCCTGGTAGGGACTCAGTCATTTACTAATGGTATTACTTCAACTGCAAGTACAACGAATATTAACGGTACCGTTAAAACAAATGGTGCTCTAATTAAATTTGGCACCACCAATCTAAACGGTACAACTTCATTAGATGCAACGAATGGCGGCGGCGCAGCGAGTGGAGCAAATATCCAATTCATTGGTAGTAATAGTACTATTGATGGCGCATTTGGTCTTACCTTGAATTCCGGTTCTACTGGCATCATTACTTTAGGTGGGGCAGTAGGTCATACTAATGCATTAACTAGTTTAAACATCACTGGTAACACTTCAATTGGTGGTGGCAGTATCGCAACTACCGGTTTACAAACCTATAATAGTGCCGTTACTTTGGCTGCAGATGCTACCTTAAGCAGTTCTGCAAATGGCAATATTTCACTAAATTCAACTGTTAATGGTGGCGCTAATAACTTAACCATCAATACGGGCGGCATAACCAAATTTGCCGCGGCAGTCAGTAATTTAGCAAGCATCACTACTGATGCAGCGGGTTCCACAGCAATTAACGGCGGCAGCATCTCAACCAGTGGCGCGCAAACTTACAATGATGCAGTAAGTTTAGGTGCAGCTACAACATTAAGCAGTTCTAGTAGTGGTGATATTGATTTAGTTTCGACGGTTAATGGCGGCGGCAATAGTGTAATTATCAATACCGCTGGCACCACAACCTTTGGTGGTGTAGCCAGCAATTTAGCTAGTGTAACAACCGATGCGGCTGGTACAACAGATATCAATGGCGGCAGTATTACCACTAGCGGTGCGCAAGCCTATAATGATTCCGTGGTATTGGGTGCAAATACCACCTTAGCTAGCACTGCCAATGGAAATGTTTATTTTGGTTCCTCAATTGATGGTGGCAGTGATAGTTTATCGATTAGTACTGGCAACACTACTACATTCACCGGAACCGTCAGTAACGTATCAAGTTTGGGCATCACTGCAAATACTATTGCACTAAATGGCAGTAGCATTACCACTTCTGGCTCTCAAAATTATAATGGTGCTGTCACCATGGCTGTTAACGACAACTTAACCAGCACAGGCAGCGGTACTATCAGTTTAGATTCAACCGTTAACAATGGCGGCAATAACTTAACTATTGATACCGCGGATACGACAGGCAATAGCGTTATCGTCGGCGCATTAAGCGGTTCCGGTAAGCTGATACAAGCCGGTACGGGTGTGTTAGTGCTAGACTCCGGTTCAAATAGTTATACCGGCGCTACTGACATCAATGCAGGTATCTTACGACTTGCTGCAAATAACGCTGCATCAACTACTAGCGATATTAACATCAGTAGCGGTGCAGCGTTTGATTTGAATAACTTTAATAACACAGTAGCATTGGTAACCGGCAGTGGTAACGTGACCTTAGGTAGTGGTACTTTAACCATCAATAACAATAGCGCAGATGCATTCAGTGGAGCGCTCAGTGGCAGTGGCAGTCTTACTAAGACTGGTACAGGTACATTAACTCTGTCTGGTAATAGTAGTAGTTACTCCGGTAGTACCAATATCAATGCGGGTACTTTAAGTATTACCAACAGCAATGCTTTAGGCACAGGCTCAGCGACTGTCGCGAGCAACGCGGAACTTGCCTTGAGTAACAATATCACTCTGGCAAGCTCTAACAGTGTTACGCTGAATAGTAATGCTACCCTGGCAGCAACAGACTCTGACACGGTAATGGGTAATGTTAGCCTGGGAACGAATAGTCAAATTAATGTAGTTAATCTGACTGACTCACTCACTTTATCAGGCGTAGTGAGTGGCGCGGATTTAAATAAAATCGGTCTTGGACAGTTAACACTCTCCAATTCCGCCAATAATTACACGGGCGCTACCAACATCAATAATGGTGAATTATCTGTAACTAGTAGTACTTCTATACCCACTACCAGCGCTTTGGTTGTAGCGGCTGGCGCAACTCTAGGTTTTAGCGGATTAACCGTTACTTTAGGTTCCTTGACCGGCGCGGGGAATATTGAATTAAATACTACAACATCAAACTTAGTTATAGGTTCTGACAATTCAAATACAACTTATAGCGGTGATATTACTGGCCAAGGAGCTTTTAATAAAATTGGCACCGGCACATTAAAGATGACCGGTAACAATGATTATTCCGGCTTAACAAGTATTAGCGGAGGCACAATCGAGTACACTGCTAATTCAACCATTGGTAATGCTACCGTCAGCGACGGCGCTACTTTGCAAATTGATTCTAACGCCACCGTGAATGCCTCTAAATTAACTTTAAATAATGGAACATTATTAGGAAAAGGCACATCGATTTTTAACGGCGACGTTTTACTTAACTCTAGTAATACAACAATTACCACAACTTCCTCCGGCGATATATTGACCCTGAATGGCAAAATCAATGGCAGCAGTATGAATTCAAACGCGTTGATCTTAGCTGGAGCCGGAACCATAATACTTAACGGTAATATCGGTGGTGATCAAGCATTATCTAGCTTTACTACTTCATCAAGCGGCACCACAGAAACCAGCGGCAAGATTACCACTGTCGGCAATCAAATTTTTAATAATAGTTATATTGTGGCTGGCACAACTGCATTGACCAGTACGAATGGCAGCATCCAAATTAATGGCTCAGTAGATGGCGCGAATGCGCTATCAGCAACTAGCAGTGCTAATGTAATAGTTAATTCCATTATCGGTGGCAACACTCCATTAAGTAGCTTTACCACTACCGCAACTAACACTTTCCTTAATAATGGCGCGGTTACCACCGTAGGCAATCAAACTTATAACAGTATGGTAGTACTAGCCATGGATACTACTTTAACCGCAACTGGCAACGGTAATATTTCTCTTCCTATGGGTGTTAACAGTTCGACTGCCAATTTAACTCTGTTAGGTAATGGTAGCAATTACAATAACTTCACATTAGGCGGAGATACCGTAGCCTTGAACAATGTCATAATGACTGGCGGTAGCGGTGATAATATGTTTACTTTAAAAGGTAATTACAACGTAAATAATATTACTATTAACGGCAACATGACGGGAAGTAATTCCTTAACTGTTCAAACCAACAGCCCAACACAAAACTGGGTAATCAATAATGCGAATGGTGGTAGTGTTGATGGTGTTGCCAATAATGAACTTAACTTCACAAGCATTCAAAATATTGTTGGTGGCAACTACAACAATCTCTTTAGCCTGGTTGGCGGCACCTTAGACGGTTCCATTACCGGTGGCAGTGGTGGAAATACCCTGTATGCTGACACCAATGTTAATAATACTTTTAATATTAGCAGCAATAACGGTGGCGGAGTCACGGGTCTAGGCGGCGGCTTTAACAGTATTCAAAATCTCGTCGGTGGTAATTTGAATAATACCTTTGTTTTCTATAACAACGCTGCTGTAACTGGCACAGTTAATGGCGGTAATACCACAGGAATAAATACCTTAAGTTATTATAACGATACGGCGGCGATTAATGTCATGCTTACTTCTAATCACGGTGGCATGGCAACAATAGGCAATACTGTCATTACCAACTTCCAAAATATAAATAATTTGATGAGTAACGGCAATAGTTCCCTGAATGTTGCTGCTACCGGTAAAACTAATGTCATTCATATCACCGGCGCACAACAAGGTTTTGTAAATGACCCAACTACTTTTAATGGCTTTAGTACCATTATGAGTCCTAGCAATGTTACGACTAACGTAATTTTTGATGTGCAGGGCGCATCATTTAATCCCTTGCTAGGAACGATGACATTTGGTGGTTTAACAATAAGTTTCATCGGTATAATCGGGCCACCTGGAACTATCAGTGGTGGTGTTACCCCGGCAATTGCCCAGGTCGCTACTAACGCTATCAGCTCAGCTACTCAAATGGCATCCGGCGCCGGTGCTAATGGCCAAGCTGCGATGCAGAATGCGCAGACCATAGCAAATGGCGTTAGTGATAATTTAGATGAAATATCTAATGATCCAAGTACTGGTGGTGGCGGCACTATGCAAGCCAACTCGGAAAACATTAGCACGAACTGCACATAATCCTCTTCAATCTAGCGCAGAAGAAGCGGCCGCTAAAAATTCTTTACCCGAAATGCTGTTAGCTCGGCTATACCCAAAATATATCACTACACCAACCAGCGTCCAAACCCCAAAACTCCACCAGGTAATGGAAGGTAAATTCCACATTAAATACACGCACAGTACGACGCCCAGCAACGGCACTACTGGACTCCCTGGAGTGCGGAAAGGGCGGGGCAAATTGGGTTTAGTGTAACGCAATACCACCACACCAATGCCCACTACCACAAAAGCAGCCAGGGTTCCCATATTCACCAAACTGGCAACTTGATTAATGGGTAACAGACCTGCAATCACACTCATGACCAGTGCCAAAGACCAGATCAAGCGGCGTGGTGTATGACTTTTGGAATGAATTTTTACAAAGAATTTTGGCAGCAAGCCATCACGCGCCATCGCTAAAAATACTCGCGATGCGCCATATAACATCACCAAAATAACTGTGGTTAAGCCAGCAATCGCACCTAGCGATATCACTTCAGCAGCTACATTATAACCGGCGTGAATCAGCGCCAAAGCCACCGGCGAAGTTACATTAAGGTGGGTATAATACATCATGCCGGTCAATAAACCGGAAAATACTACATAGATAATCGTGCAAATTACTAATGAAGCAATAATTCCAATAGGAATGCTACGCTGCGGCTGTATCGCTTCCTCAGTTGCCGTAGATACCGCATCAAAACCAATATAAGCGAAAAAAATCAAGCCAGCGCCATTCACAATACCTTGAATACCAAAAGGCATAAACGGTTGCCAATTCTCACCTTTAAAAGTAAAACAGCCAATTGCAATAAACAGCGCGATAATCGCTAACTTCACAAACACAATAACTTTATTAAACTTGGCACTTTGCTGCATACCAATAGATAAAATACCCGCAATCGTAACGATAATTAATACCGCCGGTAAATTAACGATGCCGCCATTAGACGGATCACTCAAAAACGCAGCTGGCAAATTCACCCCAAGTACCTGCAACGCATCTCGCACATACCCCGACCAGCCGATAGAAACCGTTGCTCCATCCATCCCATACTCTAGCAGCAAGTCCCAACCAATCAGCCAGGCTATCAATTCTCCCAAACTGGCGTAGGCATAGCCATAAGCACTGCCGCAACCCCCGACACTGGAAGCGAGCTCTGCATACGCAAATGCACTAAATCCACAGGCCAGTCCGGCCAGCAAATATGAAAAAATGACAGCTGGCCCAGCCTGGGTCGCCGCAGCAATACCGGTCAAAACAAATATGCCCGCACCAATAATTGCGCCTATGCCTAACATAGTCAGGTCCACAGCAGTCAAACATCGGGCCAATCCTGGTTCGCCACGAACATAGCTTTCCGGTCGCTTGGTATGAAATAAGCCTCTGAAATATATCGATAAACTCATTATTTCCTCGTTCTAGCTAGCGCATCATCTATTAATTTATTAGGGGTATTAATTTATCAGTATTTTTGATGTTAGTAAAAACTAATCTAACGAGCAGCCCCTGGTTTCTTTTACCCAAAAATAAACCACCGAGCCGGTCAATATGGCGCAGAAGACAATATAAAATGCCGGCGCCAATAGAAAACCCGTTTTGTAAATCAACCAATCGCAAACCAAAGGCGCCGTACCACCAAACACGGCGTTACTGATGTTATAACCGATAGATAACCCGGTATAACGCGCGGTAGGCGGATAATTCTCAACCACCGCGACTGAAGTCGTCGCTTGTTCCAGAGAACTGGCGACAGTAAATAATCCCAAAACCAACAATACAACTTTAAACTGGTCTTCTAAAAGGAAATAAAACCCCGGGATGGTGATCAAGATAATCAATCCCGCATTAAACAATAATAATTTACGTCTGCCAATCTTATCGCATAACAAACCCGATAACGGCACCAGAAAAATCATCGAGCCAATAAAAAAAGTCATCATCATGGAAGCGCTGGAAAAAGAGAAATGTAAATTCTGGATAAGAAATGTCGGCATGTAAATAAAACATAGATAATAAAAAGTGCTGCCCATACAGGCCATGCCAATAGTCCGCAGAATTTGCGGAATATTATTTTTAAAGGCAAATTTCAGCGGATTTTTTGCTAGCCTCTGCGTTTTTTTCAAATCATCAAAGACTGTCGTTTCCTGTAAATGTAAACGAGTGAAATACACGAGTAACGACAATAACCCACTTAAAATATACGGAATGCGCCAACCAAATTCCGCAAAAAAGTGATCACTAAAAAAATAACTACTGGCCGCGCTAACCAAAGACGCCAGCGTAATCCCCACATTCGCCCCGATAGCGGCCAGCGAAGTCACCGTCGCGCGGTAATTTTTTGGTGCGGATTCTGTTAAATATATCAGGTTACCACTATATTCACCGCCCAAACTAATGCCCTGCCAAATCCGGATTACCGTTAACAATAGCGGTGCTAGAATTCCTAACTGTTGATAAGTCGGTAAAAACCCAATGATAAGCGTCGGCAATGAAATCATTAAAATTGACAAGCGCAGCGTTTTGGCCCGCCCTTGTCTATCACCTAAATAGCCAAAAATCAACGCGCCAATAGGACGACACAAAAATCCTATCGCCAAAACGCCGAAGGTTAGCAGCATGGCCACATGCGGATCTTCATTGGGGAAAAATAAGCGGCTAAACAGCGGCGCATAAATAGCGTATAACCCGAAGTCATACCATTCGAGTAAATTGCCTATACTACTGCTGATAATAGATTTTTTAAGTCGCATGGTTTTAATATTCAATAGTTTTAGTAACTTTGCCTCGAAAAACATAGTAGGAATAAGAAGTATATCCAACCAGCAAAGGTAATAACAACAAAGCCCCAAACAACATGAACAATAATGACGAACTAGGCGCCGCCGCATCAAAAACCGTCAGCACACGTGGAATGATATAAGGAAAAGTACTGATACCAAACCCCAGGTAAGCGCAAACAAAAATACCTAACGATAACCAAAAAACGACATACTCCCGACGCTTATGAATGCAATAAGCGCAATAAGTTATCATCAATCCTGTCACCATAGGCAACAACGCTAATTTGAAAATATAATTTGGATTAAACCAGATTTCCCTGATTTTAGGATCAATAAACGGCGTCCACAAACTAATTATCATCATGAAAAAAGTCACTGCGAACAAACTGACGCGCGCCACCCCAAACATTTTCTTTTGTAATGAGCCGGAGGTCTTACCAATAATCCAGGTTGACGCCAATAAAGCATATCCAAACAATAAAGCGATACCACAGGACAGATTAAACCCCGTGAATACTTGATAAACCAGAGTGTCATTTGGCCCAAGTTCAAAACCTTTGACAAAAACTCCCAGTACTATGCCTTGCGCAAACGCCGCCAGCGCCGAACTAATAAAAAATAAACTATCCCACAGCTTGCGGCTGCCTGTTTCTTTCAGTCGAAATTCAAAAGTAATTCCGCGAAATAACAACGCCATCACCATTAAAAAAATCGGTAAATATAACGCTGGGAGCAATAAACTAAATGCCTTGGGAAAAGCCCCATATAATGATGCGAAACCTAATACCAGCCAGGTTTGATTACCATCCCAAACCGGCAATACCGTGCTAATCATAATGTTCCGGTCTTCTGACTTGGGAAACAGTGGAAATAAAATTCCAATACCTAAATCAAATCCATCCAGCAACACATACATCAGGATGCAAAAACCAATAATGACAATCCACGCCGAGGCTAGTACCTGCTCCATATCATTTTTCCTTTTTACCAATGGTAGGTGACATGTAGAAGAATGCCGGATCTAGCAATTTACTCCCCGCACCAGGACCAGCGGCAATAGCTTTGAAGAAATAACGAAAATAGAAATAGCCAAAAATCACCCCATAGACCACGAGAATAGTCAGCAAGGAAATTATCACTTGATACAAATGAATGGGGGACTGCGCATCGGCAGTCCGCAAATAGTGATAAACCACCCAGGGTTGTCGGCCAAATTCCGCGGTAAACCAGCCCGTAATTATTGAAATAAATCCAGTGGGCGCCATCCATAAACAAAATATTAAAAACCAGCGTTTTTTATAGAGGTTATTTTGGTAACGTAATGCCAGACCCAACACTGCAAATAACAGCATTAAAAATCCCAGACCCAGCATAATGCGAAAACTAAAAAACACCACCGGCACCGGCGGCCGGTCATTTACCGAAACGGATTTCAAACCCACCAATTCCCCATTTAATTCATGGGTATTAATCCACGACCCCATTTTCGGAATCGTAATCGCGAAATCATTTTGTTCGGTTTTTTCATTAGGCCATGCGATCACCACAAACGGCGCGCCCTGCTGCGTTTCCCAATTACCTTCTATGGCCGCGGTTTTAATCGGCTGATATTGATGCACCACCAGGCCCACTTTATCGCCGATAAAAATTTGCAGCGGAATTAATAACAGCAATGCCCACATGACAAATGACAGACAGGTTTTAGCAAACTCAATATTTTTTTTGTTTAAAAGATAATGCGCGGCCACCGCGCCAATCACCAGAAAAGAAGCTATCCAGGTCGCAATCAACATATGCCAGTAACGCGGTAGAAACGAAGGATTAAAAATCACTTCCAACCAATTACCCACCGTGAAAATATGCCCATCGAATAATGCGCCAGTCGGCGTTTGCATCCAGGAATTGGCTGACATAATCCAAAACGCGGACAAAGTTACGCCTACCATCGCCAGCAAAGTCGCCGCATAATGTAACTTGGCATGCACCCGTTCCCAGCCAAAAAATAAAATGCCCAGACAACCCGCTTCAATAAAAAACGCCGTTAACACTTCATAAGTAAACAGTGGCCCCAGCACGCTACCGACTTCCTCCGTGTATTTCGACCAATTGGTACCAAGCTGAAATTCCATCACCACGCCCGACACAATACCCATACCAAAGGTTAGCGCCAGGATTTTGGTCCAGAATTTACAAATGGTACGATAATGATGATTGCCGGTTTTAATCCAGGCGGTTTCCAGAGCAGCAATGAAAGTGATTAATCCGATACTAAACGCGGGGAACAAAATATGAAAACTGATGGTGAACCCAAATTGAATTCTGGAAAGAAGTTCTAGTGGCATAGAAAACTCGCTTTGTTATTTTTTTAGAGACTTTGCCACTCCGACAAAATCATTCAAAAAGTTTTTTTAACGAATCGCATATAGATCAAATAACCTGCCGACGCACCCACAAAAATCAAGATAATCCGATAAAGAAAAGTCCCAAATAAATGCAAGAGGTTGAAATCAAATAATCCCATTAACCCGGAATTTATCCCGCCAACCAGTAAAATAATAAATGCCACCGCTTTCAATATATTGGAATCCATGCCAAGCTCCTGTCAAATCTAGGGTGTAATCAGAGGATGAGCATATCATAAGTAAAACTAGAATTCCCCCCTCTCCTAGGGTGGATGAAGGACAGGGTGGTCGCCAACTTTCTATTAGGGACTACCGCTCTGAATACCCAAACCGCTTAATCATCTGCAAAAACCTTACCCCCTCCTGGTCAAAACTCTCATAACAATAAACCCGCACATAATTATCCAAAACATGTTTGTAAGGCGGTTGCAAGAGGACCGGCATAATCAACTCAATTCGCTCCTGATCGGTGAAATTTTCAACGCGGCACCGTTGGAACAATATGGCCGCCAACACTTCCGCTTTACACATATTACGGATCGAATCATCTTCATTAAAACTCTGGATACAAAACCGCAACGCGCGGTTCTTATTCCATTCCCGCCATTGATGAAAAAAATCTAAGGCCAGTGATTTATATTGTTGAACATTCTGCTCCGCGCCGGGCGCTGATAAAAATAAAATAAATAATAGCGTAGGAATAGTGGCTTCCACATTTGCCCAGGAACAATTACCACTAATCTGGGCTTCAACTTGCAATACAGTCAATTCCTGCAGGCGTAATATGTTGATTAATTCTTCATTCACAAAACGATCGGATTTTTTTTCAAAAATAAAATCACGCACGAAAGCTAGCGTCAGCAGCCGGGTATTATTCACTTGATAAATCAAGATAGGATCAAAATGCCTACTGTCTTCGCGGCGGTCACAATGCGCTAGAATATTTCCCATCTTGATAAACGTCACCGCATGCCCTTCATAAGCAATCGGCATGATTAACGGTTCCTGATTTAACAGTTTATCAATTTCTTCCTGGTGGGCACTCACGTTAACATTATATTGTAAAAACTTTACTAATCGCGACACCCGCTCCAAAGCCGCCACGACTATTTGAGTAAAACTGCTATAACGCCGCCACTTGCGCGCACCATAATGATTACTAAACTGGGTGAGCGAATCAGCAATAACACCTACACTGAATTCTAGAAAAAAACCTTCGAAATCCACTTCAATAAATTCATTTTTAGGCGAAACCAGGTTCGCGGTACCCACCAACTCAAACATATGCCCTAGTAATTTGGTATTCACATAATCCTGCGCAAACTCAATGCGCGCGCCAAATTCCCTTAACAATTTTTTCAATGGCGCTTGCCTGCGCAACAGCGGCATAGTCAATACCGGTTGCCCCGCAAAATTAAAAGCATTGGCATCCGCGCCCTGCTCCAGCAACATCCGGCAAAATTCCAGATTGTTATTTTCCACCGCCCAGTACAATGCTGAATTACCCGTAGCATCCAGTAAATTAACGCCCGCGCCATGGGCAATCAATAAACGCGCGATCTCAATGTTATCAGCAACAGCAGCTTCAATTAAATAAGTAAAACCGTATTCATCAATATCATTAACATTCACGCCCGCTTGTAAAATAAGTCGGACATTTTCGATGTTCTGGTCGATGATTTCATCCGCTAGCGACGAGTAAGCCATAATTAGACGGGCCGTGGGCGAGGATTAAATTTGGGAGTATTTTGGAGCCGATTACGCAACTGATTTTCCAATTTTTCTTTTAACTCTGAATTCGTTTGGGAATCATTCAAATTGGCGACTGGATTAGTCTGGGGATCTGCCATGCCCCGAAATTTATCGCTGATCGGGTGCTTTTTATAACGGGAAACGCCTCCGCCACTACCATAACCGGGTTGATACTGGGCCGGGACCCTGATGGGGTGGCCTTCTTTACGCGCACTACGCTCGGCGCGGGTATGCTTTTGTTTGGTAACCCATTCCTTATGGGTATCTTTATGAACAAATTCTAAGCGCCTGATTTCACTGGCCGGTAAATTATCATCTCGGGATGGAACTTGCATGGCATCGTGAAAGCGAAACTCAATCTTACCCGCCTGGCCCCCGCCAGACGCCCCTGTACCGCCCTCCTCGGCATCAAACAGCGAACCAGTGCTGCCACTATCATCAACATCGGCAGCCTTCTGTGGCCAATTTTTGGGCTCTTTTACCATGGGTTCCTCGGACAACTTTTATGCAGTCATGGATAATCTCTTTATTAATTATAACAAGTTATGGAATAATTGGCGTTTTATATCGTAAACTCTCAGAACTTTATGAATATCGTAATCATTAAGCCTAAGACAATATCAATAACTAATGAGGAAAAGGAATTTCATGACCTTACAAGAATTAGATAACAAGAAAACTTCCCGTAACTACTTTTTAATTTTCATCACGACAATTGCCGCGTTGGCAGGAATATTATTTGGTTATGATACAGGCGTTGTGTCCGGCGCTATCCTTTTTATCAATGACGAATTTCATTTAACCGCGCAAACCAATGGCATAGTCGTCAGCGCCGTCTTATTTGGCGCATTGATTGGCGCCATGAGCAGTGGCCGCCTGGCTGACCACTGGGGCCGCAAAAAATTATTGATCGCTGATGCGGTCATTTTTATTTTTGGGACCCTGGCAACTGCAGTAGCGACCACTATTGCGACCATTGCTATCGGCCGCGTCGTGGTTGGTGTTGCAATCGGTGTCGCCTCTTATGTCGCACCGCTTTACATTTCCGAAATCGCACCCGCCAAATATCGCGGCGCGCTGGTCTCCTTGAATCAACTGGCTATTACCATAGGCATTTTATTGTCATATGTAGTTGACTACCAGTTCGCGCAATATGGCGCCTGGCGTTATATGTTTGCCGCAGGTGTTATACCAGCGTTAGGATTTTTTATCGGCTTGCTTTACTTGCCTGACAGCCCACGCTGGATTGCATCTCGTGGGAACATGACCACAGCATTCGGGATTTTAGAACGCATACACGGTAACGCGCAGTTGGCCAAACAGGAATTAGTTTCCATTCAGGAAAGTTTACGGAAACAAGACCAGAATTGGCGCGCTTTGTTTTCACCTTACATACGCTCTACTTTAACCATTGGTATTGGCCTGGCGATATTGCAACAAGTCACTGGCATTAACACGATTATTTATTACGCGCCCACTATTTTTAAAATGGCGGGATTTCAAAGCGCCACCAGTGCCATTCTCGCGACCATGAGCGTAGGCGTGACCTTCGTGATTTTCACCATCATCGCATTACCTCTCATTGATACGCTGGGTCGTCGTCCCCTGTTACTGATAGGCTTGTTCGGCATGGCGGCCAGCTTATTATTATTAAGTTGGGCGTTCCACTTCACCACGCCATTGCCATCGTTGAAATGGTTTACTATCGTCGGCATGTTGTTTTACATCGCTTGCTTCGCGTTTAGTTTGGGGCCCATCATGTGGTTGATGATCGCAGAAATTTATCCACTCAAAGTGCGTGGCCTGGGCTCTAGTCTGGCGACTGCGGCAAATTGGGGCAGCAATATGATAGTGGCTTATACTTTTTTAAGTTTAGTCAATCTACTCGGCGCAAGCGGCACGTTTTTTCTTTATTTTATTATCAGTCTGTTTGGTATATCATTCATTTATTTTCTTGTCCCTGAAACCAAAAGCATCACCCTTGAACAAATCGAAATGCGTTTACAAGCGGGCTTGTCTTTCCGGAAGTTGGGTTTAAATCATCCTATGCCGCAAACGGAAGGATAGAAACATGTATTTAGGTATTGATCTTGGCACGTCCAGTGTCAAAGTTGTTTTATTGAATGATGAACAAGAAGTTATTGGTCAACACTCACAACCGTTAACGGTTTCACAACCGAAACCTTTGTGGTCTGAACAAGATCCCGATCATTGGTGGCAAGCGACGCGTGAAGCCATGCGCCAATTAAAAAAGCAATACAGTAAATCGTTAAGCGCAGTCAAAGCGATAGGCTTGTCAGGCCAGCAACATGGCGCGACTTTGCTGGATAAATCACAACGCGTGTTACGCCCCGCCATGTTATGGAATGATGGCCGCGCCATGTCACAATGTCATACCTTAAGCGCGCGCGTACCCGCTCATGCTGAAATTATCGGCAGCAAAATCATGGCTGGGTTTACCGCGCCGAAAGTTTTATGGGTCGCGGAACACGAACCGGAAATTTTCAAACAAATCGATAAAGTTTTATTACCGAAAGATTATTTACGTTTAAAAATGACTGGCGATTTCGCGACGGATTTATCCGATGCATCCGGCACCGCATGGCTAGACGTAGGTAAGCGCAATTGGTCGAACCCCATGCTGGATGCCACGGGTCTTTCGCAAAGCCATATGCCCAAGTTATACGAAGGTTCGCAAATTACCAGCACACTTGCAACCAGCGTTGCCAATGAATGGGGCATGAAAGCAAGTACCGTGGTGGTAGGCGGTGGTGGCGATAATCCCGCGGGCGCGATCAGTATGAATGTCATTAAACCCGGCAGCGCATTTTTATCGCTAGGTACTTCTGGCGTATATTTTGTCGCCAGCCATTCTTATCAACCCAACGCCGCCGGTGGCATTCACACGTTTTGTCATTGTTTACCTGAACAATGGCACTATATGTCGGTGCATCTCTCCGCCGCCAGTTGTTTAAGTTGGCTAGCCAATACCTTGCAAGTCGAAAATACCGAAGAATTATTGATTGAAGCAGAAAAAGAATTTACTACCGACTCCCACTCCCCCGTCATTTTTCTACCCTACTTATCTGGCGAACGCACTCCGCATGGTAATCCCCATGCCAAAGGAATATTTTTTGGCATGACCCACTCTACCAATCGCGCGCATTTAACCCGCGCGGTATTGGAAGGCGTGGCATTTGCATTTGCCGATGGCCAGGATTCCATGTTGCAAGCCAATGTGGTAATTGATGATGTATCGGTAGTGGGTGGCGGCGCGAAAAGTTTGTTCTGGGGAAAAATCCTGGCCGCCGCCTTGCAACGTCCACTGAATTATCGTGTTAACCGCGAAGTGGGTTCCGCCTTAGGCGCCGCTAGATTAGGTTTTATCGCCGCGAATAATTGTGATCCCCAAACCGCTTTTGTAATGCCGCCTATCGAAACCGTTATCGAACCTGACCCCGAACTGGTAAATGCCTACGCGAAAAAGCAATTAGTTTTCCGTAAACTTTATCATAGGCTTGAGGACATGTTTGAAACGATATAATTTTAATAACCTTAATGAGAGAGTTTATCATGACCCAGTATTTTGAAACGATTGCACCCGTTAAATTTGCAGGAAAAGATACCAACAATCCACTTGCTTACCGTTACTATAATCCCAGTCAAGTCGTACTCGGCAAAACCATGCAGGAACATTTACGGTTAGCAGTTTGTTACTGGCATACTTTCTGCTGGAGTGGGTCGGATATTTTCGGCGAAAATACTTTTGATAGACCGTGGTTTTTCAACAATAACTCCATGGAACTCGCTGAATTGCGTGCGCATGCCGCATTTGAATTTATTGAAAAGCTGGGTTTGAATTATTTTACTTTTCACGATCGTGATGTGGCTCCCGAAGGCAGCACATTGCGCGAAACCCAAAGCAATCTTCAAGTTATAGCCGAAAAATTTGCTGATGAAATGCAACGCACCGGTATCAAATTATTATGGGGCACCGCGAATTTATTTAGCAATCGTCGTTACCTGGCAGGCGCCGCTACCAACCCAAATCCCGAAGTTTTTGCTTACGCCGTCGCCCAAGTGAAACAAGTTTTTGATATCACCCATGCCTTAAAAGGCGAGAATTATGTATTGTGGGGTGGTCGCGAAGGTTATGACACTTTATTAAATACCAATATGGGTAAAGAGCTGGACCAGTTAGGCCGTTTTCTGAGTATGTTAGTGGATTACAAACACAAGATTGGCTTTAAAGGTATGTTATTGATTGAACCTAAACCTTGTGAACCTACCAAACACCAATATGATTATGACACCGCGACGGTTTATGCTTTTCTGCAAAAATATGGTTTGGAAAAAGAATTCCGCGTCAATATCGAAGCTAACCATGCGACCTTGGCTGGCCATACTTTCCCGCATGAAGTGGCGTATGCTTTTGCGAATAATATGTTTGGCAGTATTGATGCAAACCAGGGTGATCCACAACTGGGTTGGGACACAGATCAATTCCCCACTCACTTGAGCGATATGGTGCAGGTTGTTTATTTAATATTGAAAAATGGTGGCTTCACGACAGGTGGTTTCAACTTTGATACCAAGTTACGCCGTCAAAGTATTGATTTAGTCGATATGTTTCATGGTCACATCAGCGGCGTTGACACGCTGGCACGCGCCCTGTTAATCGCGAGTAAACTCGTTGAAACCAAGGAACTCGAACAGTTTACTGACCAACGTTATCAAGCATGGCAATCACCGTTAGGAAAATCCATCATGAATAAAACCGTGGATTTTGAAAGACTGGCAGCACAAGTAGCGGCAGAAAATTATGATCCCAAACCCGTCTCTGGCCGTCAGGAAATGCTGGAAAGCGTTTTAAACAATGTAATCTAACGAGAACCCTTCACCTCTCCCCCTGTGGGAGAGGTCGGCGCCGAAGGCGACGGGTGAGGGGTAAACCCAAAGGACCCACTACAATGAAAACCCTCTGCGTCATCCCCAGCCGAATCGCTTCCACCCGGTTGCCGCGCAAACCCTTGTTAAATATTCAAGGTAAACCCATGATCCAGTGGGTTTATGAAAATGCCAGCCGGTGCAAAGCAATTGCGAAAGTCGTAGTCGCGACTGACAATGAGGAAATTGCCACCATTATCAAAAACTGTGGCGGCGAAGCCATTATGACGGACCCGGATTTACCCACCGGCACTGACCGAGTCGCGGCAGTCGCTGCGGATTTTCCTGATATGGATGTGATTATCAATTTACAAGGCGATGAACCCTTCATTAAACCGCGCATGCTGGAACAATTGCTGTCACCTTATCTTGGCGGTGAACTACCCGATATGACTACGCTTGCTTACCCGCTCGATATGGATAAAAAATATCTGGACGCGGGCACAGTCAAAGTCATCACCGACATACATCAAAACGCGATTTACTTTTCCCGAGCGCCAATACCCTTCTTCCGTTTCAACCATCAAGCTGCGCCCGTCTACAACCATATGGGCTTGTATGCTTTCCGCCGAGATTTTTTACTCACTTACCGCTACTTAAAACCCACACCATTAGAATTAATCGAATCCCTGGAACAATTGCGCGTCATTGAAAACGGTTACAAAATTCGCGTCTGCCTTACCGAAGAAAAAACTCTGGAAATCAATACCCAGGAAGAATACGAACAAGCCCAGGATTTTGAATACCAACTCTAGACTAACTCTTCCGTTTGCAAATATTCAGGCACTACACATTTCCAGTCAAATCGTTCTTCAATTTTATCCTTCAATGCGGCAGCCGCTTCGGGTTCACCATGGGTGATGAAAACTTTACGCGGATGATGATTAAAATGTTTCATCCACGCTAAAATTTCTTCATAATCCGCGTGAGCCGACATGTTACTTAACACTTTGATTTCCGCGCGTATAGGAATAGTCTGACCAAATACTTTAATCTCCGGCTTGCCACGGGTCATGTCAGCGCCGCGCGTTCCAGTTGCTTGATAACCCGAAAATATAATGGCATTTTTTTCATCTGGCGCGAAAGATTTTATGTGATGCAATACCCGACCGCCCTCCAGCATCCCGCTCGCGGAAATAATCACCTTCGGTGTTTGGATCGCATCTATGGCCTGCGATTCTTCCTTGGTATTGACATACGTAGGCACATCACAAACTTCTTTCGATAAATCAAAATCCAATTTATGTAATTTGGAATATTTTAAAAATAACTGCGTGGCTTCCGCGGCCATTGGGCTATCTAAATAAATGGGTAATGAGTTTGGAATACGATTTTGTTTTTTCAACAAATACATCAAATATAACAAGTGCTGCGCCCTGCCCACCGCGAATGCTGGAATAACCACAGTGCCTTCACGGGCGATCACCCGCGAAATAATATCCGCCAATTCATCCAACGGATCAATTTTCTGGTGGAGACGATTGCCGTAGGTGGATTCAATAATCAGATAATCCGCCGCTTGCACCACCGCGGGCGCGTGCATAATGATATCTTCAGGCCTGCCTAAATCACCAGAGAACAATATCGTCGTTTCAAAATGCTTAAACTGCACAAAGCTGGCGCCCAGGATATGTCCGGCGGGTATCAAAGTAATATAGGTTTCTTCCTCAATTTTATGCATTTTACGAAAGGGTAAGGCATGAATAAACGTCAAAGAATTTTCCGCATCCGCTTTGGTATAAAGCGGCAACGCTGGTTTATGCTTTGAATAGCCATGCTTATTTAAAAACCTGGCTTCTTCCTCTTGCAGATAACCACTGTCCGGCAGCAAAACCGCGCATAAATCTTTCGTGGCGGCTGAACAATATACCTTACCTTTAAAACCATTCTTGACTAACAAAGGTAAATAACCGGTATGGTCAATGTGCGCATGAGTTAATACGACAATATCAATCAATTTAGGATCGATAGGAAATTTAGCCCAATTCCTTAGACGTAATTCCTTTAAACCTTGAAACAATCCACAATCAATTAAAATCTTTTTAGTGCCTAGCGTGATTAAAAATTTTGAACCTGTAACCGTATTCGTCGCGCCTAAAAAAGTTAATTTCATCTGTTCCCTTATTTTTCTTTCGCTAATTCCGTATGTAACTCTTGCAAGCTAGTGAATAAATCCGCGACTAATCCATAATCGGCAATTTCAAAAATTGGTGCATCGGCATCATTATTAATTGCCACAATCACTTTACTATCTTTCATTCCAGCAAGATGCTGGATCGCACCGGAAATTCCCACCGCAATATACAATTCCGGCGCCACCACTTTGCCAGTTTGACCCACTTGAAAATCATTGGGCGCAAAACCCGCATCCACCGCCGCGCGTGAAGCGCCAATCGCCGCGCCTAATTGATCAGCAATCTCCGCCAGTAATTTAAAGTTTTCCGCGCTTTTTAAGCCGCGACCACCCGCAATCACGATACGCGCATCGGTTAATTCCGGACGTGCTGAAACATGTAATTCCGCGCTTTTAAACGTAGCCACTTCATTAGGAATGACTTTGGTGATTTTTTCAATCGTGGCCTGGTTGTCAGTGAGTGTCACTGCGGCAAAATTGGTACTGCGTATCGTTAATAATTTAATAGGGTCGGTAGCTTCTACGGTTGCTAACGCATTGCCTGCATGAATGGGCCGCACAAAAACATCGGGTGAAATAATTTTAATAACATCCCCTACCATAGCAACATCAAGCAACGCCGCCACCCGCGGTAAAATATTTTTTCCAAACGTCGTCGCCGGGGCCAGTACATGCGTATAATTTACCGCTAACTCAGCAATCAAGGGTGCAGTATTTTCCGCAAGCTGATATTGGTAGACCGGTGCGTCAGCGACATAAACTCGTTTGACCAAGGGTAATTTGGCAGCTTGATCTGCGGCAATTTTACAATTGCTGCCAATGATGATCACATCAACTTCGCCACCCAATTGTTCGGCGGCCGCCATCGTGTGATAAGTAGCGTTTTTTAAAATTTCCCCGGCATGTTCCGCGACAATTAATATTCTCATGATAAAACTCGCGCTTCATTTTTTAATTTTGCGAGTAATTCAGCAACGCTGTTAACCTTAATTCCTTTGGCGCGCTTTGCCGGTTCCGTCACGGATAAAACTTTTAAGCGCGGCATTACATCAACCGCCAATTCTGTTAACGGCAATAGGGTAAGCTTTTTATTTTTGGCTTGAACGATATTGGGCAGTGAAATATAACGTGGTTCATTTAAACGTAAATCCGTCGTAATCACCGCGGGCAATTTTAACGTCAATGTTTCAAGACCGCCATCTACTTCACGCGTCACATCCACCTTATCTCCCGCAAACACCAGCTTTGAAGCAAACGTACCCTGGGCCCAATTTAAAAATCCCGCCAGCATCTGGCCCGTCTGATTATTATCATTGTCTATCGCTTGTTTGCCTAAAATGATAATTTGCGGTGTTTCACGCTGTGCAATAGCTTGCAGGATTTTGGCAGCGGCCAGGGATTGAATTTTCTGGTCTGTCTGTACTTGTATAGCTCGGTCAGCACCCATGGCCAATGCAGTACGCAGGGTTTCCTGGCACGCGTCAGTACCAATGGTCACCACAACAATTTCTGTGGCTATGCCTTGCTCTTTCAACCGTACCGCTTCTTCAACCGCAATTTCATCAAAAGGATTCATCGCCATTTTAACATTGGCGGTCTCAACACCCGTCTGGTCTGCCTTGACTCGGATATGAGTTTTGAAATCAATGACTCTTTGAACCCCAACCAGCACCTTCATTGGTAACCACCTTTTACTTCCCTAACGCATTGTGTAGTATCCATTATGTAGCAATATTTTTAAAGGAAAGGAATAGCCTATGCAAATAAAAACCCAGGCTGCTATCGTGACTGGCGGCGCATCCGGCATGGGTGCGGCAACCGCGAAAATGTTAAGCCAGCAAGGCGCTAAAGTTGCCATTCTCGATACTAATATGGACGCAGCTCAACGTCTCGCTGAGCAGATTGATGGTATTGCTATCGCCTGTAATGTCAGCGATGCGGACAGTGTAGTAGCCGCTGTGACCGTTGCCGCAAAAGCGCATGGTCCCGCTAGAATTTGTATCAATTGCGCGGGTATTGGCAAAGCCCGCCGCATCATCAATAAAGACGGCCCTATGTCGCTAAATGAATTCCGTGAAGTAATTGAAATAAACTTGATTGGCACTTTCAATTTAATGCGGATTACCGCCGCCGCCATGCAACACTTGTCCATCCTGAATGAAGATGGTGAACGCGGCATACTCATTAACACTGCATCCGTGGCAGCCTATGAAGGACAAATTGGTCAGGCCGCTTACAGTGCTTCAAAAGGTGGAATTGTCAGCATGACCTTGCCCGCGGCACGAGAACTAGCCCAATTTGGCATTCGCGTCATGACGATTGCCCCAGGTCTGGTTGATACCCCTATGTTGCAAGGTATTCCCGACGCCGCGCGTGCCAGTCTGATTGAGCATGTAGTATTTCCACACCGTTTGGTCAAAGCGGAAGAATATGCTCAACTGGTTAAACACATCATTGAAAATCCCATGTTAAATGGTGAAGTGATACGCCTGGATGCCGCATTAAGGATGCAGGCACGTTAAGATTTTTGTTATACTCCGTCCAATTTATAGTGATAACAACATATGTCCCTGTTTGGCAAATTGAAAAATGTTGTCATTGGCGCGCCACTCAATCCTTTCAGTCCGATTATTTTACAACATGTATCGTTAATCGCATTGCTGGCATGGGTAGGCCTGGGCGCCGATGGTTTGTCTTCCGCGTGCTATGGGCCAGAAGAAGCTTATATCGCGTTAGGCACGCATACCCATTTGGCGATTTACATTGCGATTGCCATGGCGGTCACGGTTTTTATTATCTCAATTGGTTACAACCAGGTTATTGAATTATTTCCTAGTGGCGGTGGCGGCTACAAAGTCAGTACGCAGTTATTAGGCTCTTATGTAGGCTTGATTGCTGGCGCGGCATTGCTGATAGATTATGTGTTAACTATTACCGTATCCGCCGCCAGTGGCATGGATGCATTCTTCAGTATTTTACCAGCGGAATTTCTCGGGTATAAATTCACCGCGGAAGTTTTGTTAATTATTTTTCTGCTCACCTTAAATTTGCGCGGCATGAAGGAATCGATAAAATTTTTATTACCTATCTTCATGGGATTTTTTATCGTGCATGTCGCTTTGATTATTTATGGCATCAGCGCGCATAGCAGTAGTTTGTTGCCCATGATACCTAGCACTTTTGAAGAAACGCAAACGCTGGCCAAAACCATAGGGGTGTTACCCATGCTGGCCTTGCTGTTACATGCTTATTCTTTAGGGAGTGGCACATATACCGGTCTTGAAACCGTCTCCAATAACGTGAATCGTTTAACCGAACCACGCGTGCAAACTGGCAAGTGGACGATGTTATACATGGCGACATCCTTAAGCTTCACTGCTGCCGGAATTATTTTATTGTATCTGTTGTGGGATGCGCAGCCCATGTACGGCCAAACGCTAAATGCTGTAGTCTTCCACTCGATTTTAGGCAATTCCACCAGTGGTCATATTGCATTGATTATTACCCTGGTGTTGGAAGCCGGATTATTGCTGACCGCGGCAAACACTGGATTTATCGCCGGCCCTAGCGTTTTAGCCAATATGGCAGCGGATGGCTGGGTACCTAACCGCTTCCGTCATTTATCTTCGCGTTTGGTGGTGCAAAATGGCGTGATTTTATTTGGCATTACCGCATTGCTGATCTTGTGGTGGAGCCACGGTAAAGTTTCCTTACTGGTTATTTTATATAGTATCAATGTATTCATTACTTTTTCATTATCGTTATTAGGTTTATGCGTCTACTGGGCGAAACAACGCAAACAGGCATCACCCAATTGGCCATATCGACTGGCTTTTTCATTTTTTGCTTTCATCATCACAACTTGCATATTGTGCATTACCTTGTTTGAAAAATTCCGCCAAGGTGGCTGGATGACCGTGTTAATCACTTTCACCGTCGTCTGCTTATGCTTGTTAATCAAAAAACATTACCGCCGCGTCAGCAAAAAATTGCAGCAACTCGATATCCAGCTCAAGCAACCTATTCCAGATAAAAGCCCACCTGTAGTACGCCTGGACCCGCATCAACCTACCGCGGTGATATTGATTGGTAAAAGTTCTGGTGTGGCCATGCATACATTATTGTGTGTGATGCGGATTTTCCCCCGACATTTCAAAAACTTTATTTTCTTAAGCAATGGCATTGTTGACGTAGGCAGTTTCGCCGGCCAAAAAGCGCTGGAAGACATGCGACTGAATGTGAATGAAACTCTGCAATACTTTGTCGATTACTGTCATCAATATGGTATTGCGGCGCAGGCTTATGCGACATTTGGCACTGATCCTGTCGAAGAATTAAGCGCATTGGCGAATGAAATAGGCGAAAAGTTTCCGGGCAGCATTTTTTTCGCGAGCAAATTAATTTTCGAACATGACAATTGGATCATGCGTATTTTACATAATGAAACATCCGTGGCATTACAACGGCAATTGCATTTGAACGGTCAGGAATTAGTAATTTTGCCAATGAAAATAGAGTAATCAAGCTCCTATCTTCTGTAATCACAACACTTTTTTTAGGAAAAACCGTTTGTGTCCGGTGGGACAATCAGCTAATTCACCAAACACTTCATAACCCTGTTTTAAATAAAAATCTTTGGCCTGAAAATCAAAGGTATCAAGATGAATTAAATGGCAACCCATCTTCACCGCCTCTTCTTCCACTTGTAACAGCAACCTTGAACCATAACCGCCATGCCTATACCTTTTATCAATCCACAGCACATTCACAAAAATAACCTTCCAGCCATACGCCAGCGCGTTAATGCCGCCCACAATAGCGCCGTTATTATCTTTCAAAGAGAAATCGACAAAAATTATTGATTCCGCTTGGGTACGAGGCACCATCTGTGCATTAAATTCGTTAAGTTTTACTTCCAGATAAGCCCTTTCTTCGGGCGTACCCGCTTCGATAGTTAACATATTTTTTCCATGATGATATAATATCTATTCAATAATTCTAACTTAGCTTAATAGGAGTTACCATTATGTCAATCTCATCCAAAAAGTTAATCTTTCTTACAACTTTATTCGCAAATTTACTCTTTGTGTCGCTGGCACAGGCGGCTGACGATACCAGTGGCGCCATTTTAATAAAAGCATCGGACATTAAATTTCACCCTGCCCCTGGATTTCCTAGAGGTGCGCAAATTACTTTGATACGTGGCGATTTAAGCCAGGCAGTCCCTTATACTATCAGATTTAAATTACCTGGTGATTTCGTAATCCCCGCGCATTGGCATACCACGGATGAAGAAGTTACTGTGCTTTCCGGCACCCTGAATGTAGGCATGGGTGATACCGTCGATAAATCACAATCCACCGCGTTAACGGCTGGCGGCTATCAAGTGGTTCCCGCCAAGGCCCATCACTATGTCTGGGCTTCTGAAGAAACAGTCTTCCAACTTGATGGCATGGGGCCGCGCACCACTACTTTTGTAAATCCGGCAGAATGGACCGCAATGATTCAAAACAGCAAATAAAAATGGAATTATCATGACTATAATTCAACGAAGCATAGCGTTATTTGGGTTATTAACATTATTACCGATAATTTCCATTGCTGCCGTACCCGCTTGGACAATCGTGCCAGCCGAAAGCACTCTTAGCTTTACTGCCACTCAAAACGATGCGCCGGTAACAGGTAAATTCAAAAACTTTAATGGCGAAATTAATTTTGATCCTGAGCAACTGGACCAGAGTAATATAAAAATCATAGTCGACATCAGTTCTCTTAATGATTCTTATAATCAATTAGCAGAAGCGCTTAAAGCACCTGAATGGTTTAACACAAAAGTTTTTCCTCAAGCTATCTTCCAATCCAATCAATTCATTAAAACCGGTGATAAAACTTTTCAAGCCAAGGGGACTCTCACCATTCGGGATAAAACTCTGCCGGTTACCTTAACATTTACCGAAGAAGAATATTCGCAAACCAAAGCCCGCATGAAAGGCAGCACCACGATCAAACGCACCGCCTTCGGTGTTGGCGAGGGTGAATGGGCCGATACCAGAAATATCAAAGACGATGTACTCATAGATTTTACCGTCACTGGCATAAAGAAATAATTTCACCGTTATACAAGCTATTGATTTATATTCATATATTTCCGTCGCAAAAATATTTAGTCCTGTTATATGCTAAAATTAATACATATCTTCTTAAAATAACAGGACTGATATGAGCAGTTCCGAAACTCTGACGGGTGGGCTACCTGATACCGGCCAAATGCAGGAAATCATCCTTAAAGATGCTATGACTCGTTTTAGCAAAGAATTAATGCTCAATACCGTATGGGAAACCGGCGTTGCGGAAACGATTGTGGTAAAACGTTCCGAAGAAGCAACGGAGTTATTAGCCGAATTAAAAAAAAATGCCAACCAACCATTATCTAACTCTCTTCAAGAAAAATTAAGAAATTTTTATCTTGGCTTAAATACTGGCATCCAGCTGTGTACTTCTCTTAAAGTATATGAAAATTCCACGCCGGCACTCGATCAACTGAAAGCTGACGATAATGGACAGTTAGAGCAATTAAAAAATAACTTTCGCGCCGCTTATCAACAAACTTTAACAGAACATATCGCTTTAGCTAAATTATTACTATCCCAAAAAAGCAGTCCCTCCAAAACCAAGGTAATGGCCTCTACTACGTCTCGCATTAATAATTTGGCAGCTTATGTTACTGACCCCGGCAGTCCGCAAAAATTTGCTGCCGTCGTCGCCGATGCTAATAAACTTGATAAATTAAAAAAAGGCCATCTTGCTAAAAGGGTTGCCGGTGGCTTGGCAAAATTAATTGGTGGTGGATTGATGATATTGTCGGTGGTCCTGGGTGTAGGTTCAGCCGCCAGTTTATTTGTCGTCGGCCCTGCTGGCTTGGCAGGCATGGCTTTATCGATGGGTTTAACCGTTTCGGGTAAAGCATTATATACAATAGGCACAAAACTTTTATATGATTCAAAAATTAAAAATGCAGTATTTTCTACTAGCACTTCAATAAGACTTTTTGCCCCCAAAACTGATAAAAAATCTTTTTTATCCACCAGCTCTACTATGATACCGCCTACCCCTATACAAACCCCTGCACCCGCAACTGTGACGCCTATAACTCCTGCCAACACCATGGAGGCTACTGAACCGCTATTGGCCCCACCGATTAAAATGTCGACTAGAGAAAGAGACGCTGCAAAGAACACTGTACCCACTCCTGCTGTCAATTTCGTAGCTGAACATATCATTAAAAAAATTGAACCCACTCTAACTAGCGACGGCTGGAAAATTTCACCGTTGAAACAAGTTAATAATGCCAACATTCGGGAAGTCACTAGCAGTCCCAACGCCGGAACAGAAAGAAAATTTACTATCGGTGAAAAAGAAGTTCAAACCAACGATAACGATGTAGAAACTTTTAAAATGATGCTGAAATGCGTTAAAACTAATGACACTGATTTACCTAAAATCAATACTTCTGATGCTTTAAAAGATAAGTGGTTACAAGCATTCAAAGAAATTTATTCCAATACACCCGCAGCAGAAATTGATAAAGCGATAACAATCAAACCTGCAGTTCTTGCTCAACCACAGCCCGGCACTGAACCCCCTAGCCGTCGCCTATGATCATAGCTTAGTACGCATATCCGGAAATAAAAATTCAATATTCATTTGCAAGGTCCAGGGCGCGTTAATACTGGGTTTAATCGCATTATAATATCCCTGTAAAGAAACATTCATAATCTGATTGCCAATAGTAAATGTACGCCCCACGCCTATGCCAAACGGCACCAGCCACTTCTGTCCCGAAGCCGCAAACCAATTCGCCGTCAAGGTGGGTTGCGTTGTCACATACCAGCCATGCGTAAAATTATAACTGATGGCATATTCCAGGGTTAATTGATTGACGCTGGGACGACCCGCTGCACCCGCTACCGACCAGACATTATAAGTCAGCATGGCAAAAGTCCATCGCCTGGGCATGGCTATCAAAACCAGCTCCGGGCCCACACTCCATTTCCCCGCGCCTAAAACTTTATTAGTCGCCGTGGGCATGACCACCGTCGGACCTATGCCCCACAATAACGATTGATTAGCCGCCGGTGAGATAAAAAATGTCGGATTAATATCTCCTAAACCATTAACATAACTATTGCCGTTCGGTTGATGAGTAATCGGAATAATACTTCTAAAAATAAAATCCAAAGAAGAAGTGAAACGAAACGGCAGTACCGGCTTTAAATCCAGAATATTTTGCGTGGAATTTGCATAGCCAATGTTAGTGTAATTCTCAAACGGCAAAACAAAATGTCGTGCTTCCGGATTCACCCCTAATGGATTTTGGGAAGTCTTGGCCAGGCTTAAATCCGATTCAGCATGCACCGTCATCGCATAAAAAAAACTAAACACTATGCAATAATGAATACATTCTTTTAGGGTCATTGGTAATACCACACTTTGTCGCCAGCAACCCACATGTTAACATAGACCGCGCTGCTCACTCAGGGAATTATGTCATATGGAACCTTCAAAATTTAGCCTTCTCATCCGCTTAATCCTTGGCGCTTTAGTCATTGGGCTAGGTTTTTATCTGCTTCAGCATTTTTATTCGCCCAAGCCACAAACCAAACTTATTATCAGCAATGGCAAAAACGCACCGCAAGGCATGGTTTGGCTAGCGGGCGGTGAATTTATGATGGGTAGCAACAGTCATTTGGCAAAACATAATGAAATGCCTGCGCACCCAGTGCGTATTGATGGTTTTTGGATAGATCAGAATGATGTGACCAATGCGCAGTACGAAGCATTTGTAAAAGCCACTGGTTATGTCACCACTGCCGAACGAAAACCTGATTGGAAAACGTTAAAAGTCCAATTAGCACCAGAAACACCTAAACCAGCCGATGAAAAATTAGTCGCGGGCGCCATGGTATTTGTTGGCACTGATCATCCCGTACCACTGGATGATAATTCTAAATGGTGGCGGTTCGTACCCGGCGCGAATTGGCGTCATCCACAAGGGCCAGACAGCAGCATTGTTGGCAAAGAAGATTATCCAGTGGTGCAAATTTCTTATGAAGACGCCGTCGCTTATGCTAACTGGGCTGGCAAGCGTTTACTTACCGAAGCGGAATGGGAATACGCCGCGCGTGGCGGTCTTAGTAATGCGAATTTCAGTTGGGGCAATGATTACCGGCCACATGCTCAGCGCATGGCAAACACTTTTCCCGGCAAGCAATTTCCCGTCGTCGACCCTGAAATTAAAGACCAGCTTGGCAGCACCAAAGTGGGAAGTTATCCACCTAATGGTTACCAGCTTTATGATATGGCGGGAAATGTGTGGCAATGGGTAGCAGACTGGTATCGCGCGGATGCATTTGCACTCGAAGCGCAGCAAGCAAAAGTGGTGAATCCAACTGGCCCTGCTGACAGTTATGATCCTGGTGATAACTACGCCCCTGCTGACGCTCCAAAACGCGTCATCCGCGGCGGCTCATTTTTATGCGACCCGAATTTCTGTATGAGTTACCGGCCAAGCGCACGCCGCGGTGTAGACCCATACAATCCTATGGAACACATTGGTTTTCGTTTAATGATGACTAAGCAAATGGCGGTGGCGTATCAACAGCGAGTGTAACCGCGTCATGCCAGCGCTGGCTGGCATGACAAAAGGGCATGACACTGTTAACCATTACCCCCAATCGGCGCCTGCTCCGGCAAATTCTTCAATAACGGCGCGGGATTATCCGGATGCTGTAAATCCGGCCGCAAGTCCGTCGACGCACCACCCGGGAAACGTTTGATATTCGGATATTTCATAATCGACTTATCAAAAGCAACAATAACCGGCTCAACTAACGCACCTACCCAGCCATTATCCTGACCGGCATAACGTCCCGGCGATGAAGTCATCACCCGCGCTGGCGCCGCACCATTGAAAGTCATATCGTATTTTTCATAAGGGTCCATAGTAAGATTGTAAGTCGCCCCTATCGCACCTAGATCCGCAGTCACCCCTAACCATGAATCTTTGGCGGTATAGAGATATTTCCAGGCGATGTTAACCCATGGTTCTTTTGGATCCCCACCAATATCAGCGCGTACGCCCTGGAAAGTTTCCCCATCAATATAAACCCATGAAGTGCGAGCGGAATGCGGTGCTTTTCCTAAAACATAAGCACTATTATCTATACTATCGAAATAAATCCCCTTCCCATCATTCCCCACCCAGTCATGCGGCGGCGGAGTAAGACCTACCATGCCAGCCAGGGTCGCCCAGCAATCGATATGCGACATCATTTCACCTAACTGCAAGCCCGCGGGAATATGATCAGGCCACCACATAATAGCCGGTACGCGCCAGCCTCCTTCGAATGGCGACCCTTTTTCACCGCGGAACGGCGTCGTGCCAGCATCTGGATAAGCATCCAGCCACGCCCCGTTATCAGCGGTCAGGATCACAATCGTATCTGGCGCTTCCGCCCGAATCGCTTCCATGATACGGCCAATATTGGCATCCAATTCCATCAGCGAATCAGAATAATCGCCCAAATGCGAGCGACCACGAAATTCAGGCGCCGCATTGGTGGGGTTATGCATCTTGATAAAGTTTACATCCATAAAAAAGGGTTTAGCATCTTTCGCGTGAGCTTTGATATATTCAATCGCCGAATCCGTCTGCCGTATATCGAAAGTGGCAAGACTATCATAAGAAATAGTCGCCACCATTTTCGCTGGCTGTCCCGCCAAGCCTTCCCATTCGCCTAAATTCACAATATCGTCATAGGCTTTATTGAATTCGGGATTGTAAGAAGGAAACCAGGGATGAAACCATTTGGAAGTATCATTATAAGAATAAACACCCGCATAATAAGCCGCAAAATGTTTCATTTCATCAAAACCATGTTCGATAGGATATGACACTGGCTTGTCACCCATATGCCACTTACCCGAAAAATACGTTTCATAACCATTCTTCTTAAAAAATTCCGCAATGGTTGGAGTTTCTTTACGTAGATAATTTTGATCGCCAGGGCCAACGACAATGGACAAAGCCGAACGGATTGGAATACGTCCCGTCATAAATGAAGCGCGCCCCGCCGTACAGCTAGCCTGTCCATACCAGCTAGTGAATACCGCGCCTTCTTTACCAAGCCGGTCCACGTTAGGCGTTGGATGGCCCAGATTAGTGCCGCCACCGGAATAAACCCCAAAATCACTCCAGCCCGTATCATCAGTCATCAACATCACGATGTTAGGATGCTTGCTGGTAGTAGCAGTGGTGGTGGCAGTAGTGGTGGTCGTTTGCGGCGCTGGTTTGGCGGGAGCTTGAGCGTGTACGGTTGCTACTACACCGGCAATAACAAGCGCGGTGAGCGATATTTTAAAAAATCTGCCTGCATGTTCCATGGATTACTCCTATACATTGCGTGCTAACTGTCATTCCCGCGCAGGCGGGAATCCATTCCTCCTAAACCTAGAAGCTGCGGTAAATCACGAAGGCTTCCACTTGAATGGGAATGACAGATATATTGTGATATGAGCATTAGTATATGCAGATAAATTCGGCTTGCATAGCGAGGTTTTAATCCGATTTACGAATATCCCCAATCAATCCCAACCCGGAAATGATCGCTACCAAAAATGGTAACGACAAACTGATCAGTGGATTACTGGGATGTAGTCCAAAAATCTTCAGTACAAAATCTTGTAACATCAACGTCATAATGCTAACCAATATTAAAAATATCATACAAGCCACCCAATAAATAACTTCTGGTTTATTCTTTTTGAATAAACTCGGATGCCGCAATGCTTTGGGAAAACCTCTAATCAACCAGATTACCGCTGATTGCCGCAAATGTGGTTTATCGACTACATCCATCAACACATAATAACCATCTAACTCTTGCAACGGACTCAGCATGCGAAACGCGTTAATGTAAGTATACAAAGCAAAAATCCAGAGAAAACCCTGCACATAAGGATTGGAAATAAGCAAAATCAACAACCCACTAATTCCTGCCACCAGACAATCCGTATAAACACCCGCCAGATTAACCACAATACGCGGCCAGCGCGTACTCAACCACATATCAGAAGTATCAGTAAACGCGACCGGCCCCAGCCAAAACCAGCCTACTCCCATATAATGCACTTCCTGCCCATAATATTTCGTGGCAAAGGCGTGACCTAATTCATGCAAGGCAGTAGAAAGTAATGTAGCCGGCAAGATAGGTATTAACAAAAACCATACATGCGGCATTAATGTAAAAGTATCGATGGTGTCTTGGGTAGAAGTCACGAATGCCACCAGACCCGTTATCGCTATACCAGCAAAAATAATTTTTCCCACGCGAGTGAATAACAGATAAATGCCTTTGTTATACATTTTTGTTAACCATTTATCGGCATCACCAAATGCATAACGAAACTCTAACATCGCGCGTAATTTGGTCGCCATGCGGGAAAAAAATGATTTTTTTGAATTTCCCACTGATTGCACAATATCAACTTGCTCAATAAAACCATCACTCGCTAATTTAGAAATAATCGCCGCGACTACATCGGGCGAAAATAAATTAAATTTGTTAGCTAAAGCCATGGTAATCGCGGGCATGGTTTGTTTGCCATTTAACTGTTCCCAGATAAACCAGCCTTCTTGAGATAATTTGAAATATTTACCATTATCCGGATTTTTTAAAATAACAATTTCCTGACCATCGGCAGTAGTACGATTGTGTGGTGAAACCCGGGGGTTTTGTTGCGGACGGCTACGGTCCACCATCAACGTCATAAACATTTTCGCCACTTTTTCTTCTGTCTCAATCAATTCAGATAAATACTTATGTTCTAACACCAGCAAGTCACATTCCGTAATCGCCCGCGCCGATGCATTCCGTGGTTCATGCGTAATCATGGTCGCTTCACCAAATAAAATCGGCGGTTTTAAGGTTGCCAGACGTCGCTCTGTACCATCTTCCTCGGTACGCACAATTTCAATTTGACCTGCGCGAATCAAATAACATTTATCGCCAGCTTCTCCTTGCGTAAAAATTTCCGCGCCCGGCGGAAAAGAAACTTCTTCAACTTTAGCCGCCAGCCAATCAGTACGCTCTATAGATAAGTGCACGAATGGCAAAGATTGTTTAATTAATTTGATACGCAATAATTGCTTGGTCTTCGCATACATGGCCGATTTCAAATGCGGATGATCTTGCAAAAAGTGATGCAGACTTTTCAAATCTAAACTTAAGGCATTAACTTCAGTAAGAGCAATCACCGTCGCAGTACGGCGCCCGGTCTCTGAAAAAAATCCCGTATCATTTAAACCAATCGCATCCCCCACCCCAATCACCGCCAGGGGTAAACTGATGATGCGCTCTTTCCCTAATTTTTTTTTCACTACCCGGTGGGCGACTTCGGCTTGACCTTCGGTGATAATAAACACCCGGTCAACCAGTTCATCTTCTATGACAATGGGTTGGTTGCTATCGAAATGCACTTCGATCATCAGCGCGGCTAGTGCTTGCGCCTCGGCTTGGGTTAACATAGAGAAGCAGGGTAATGCCTTAATATAGGAATCACGGGCTGCTGGCGAATTGCTTATATGATCTGCATCAGAGCCCATGCGCATATCCTTCTAGGTATTTTATCAGTATAAAAGACCTGGCCGAATTTTGCCATTTAAGACCGCTTTCTTTATGGCCATAACAAAAATATGTTATAATAATCAACTAGCAACAGAAAAGGTAACGCACTATGAGCACATTAGAAGACGTTATAACCGAATGGCAAAGCAATTTACATTTCAAAGAAAACTTCAAAAAAAATCCACAACAAGCTCTGGCGGACGCTGGCCTGACCTTAAATGAGGAAGACCTGCAGAAAATCAAAATCATGCTGAAAATTGACGATGGCACATTAGACGATAGAATCAATAAGTAGTGCGTTTAACCTCACTAACACGGAGAAATAAACATGGATGACAATGATATTGTCATTGTAGGAAGCGCGCGTACACCGCAAGGTAATTTATTAGGCGAGTTAAAGGACGTGCCTGCGACCCGACTGGGTTCAGCCGCGATATTAGCCGCCATGCAACGCGCAAATCTTAGTGGTGAAGACATTGAAGAAGTCTTAATGGGTTGCGTACTGCCCGCCGGTTTGGGCCAGGCACCCGCCCGCCAAGCCGCCTTAGGCGCCGGATTACCAAAAAATGTTAGTTGCACCACACTGAATAAAGTTTGCGGCTCCGGTATGAAAGCCGTCATGATCGCCCACGATGAAATTGTTGCGCGGTCGGCGAACATTATTATCGCCGGCGGTATGGAAAGCATGACCAATGCACCTTATTTTTTACGTAACGCCCGTCAAGGTTATCGGCTTGGCAACAGTCAGTTATTCGATCACCTCATGGTAGATGGTTTGGAAGATGCTTACGACAAAGGTTTACCTATGGGTTATTTCGCCGAAGATTGCGCCCGCGAATATAACTTTTCCCGGGCGGACCAGGATAGTTATGCGCTGACGTCGCTAGAACGCGCGCTGGCCGCCATCAAAGAAAAGGTTTTTGACGAAGAAATCACGCCCATCACCATCAAGACTAAACAAGGGGATATTATCGTTGATACCGATGAACATCCCGGCAGCGTTAAAAAAGAAAAAATCCCGTTATTAATTCCCGTATTCAAAAAAGATGGTACTATCACCGCGGCAAATTCGAGTTCTATCGCCGATGGCGCCGCTGCTTTAGTATTGATGACGGCGGCTGAGGCGGAACGGCGCGGCATTACGCCGTTGGCACGCATCGTTGGACATAGCAGTTTTGCGGGACAACCGCAACGCTTTACCACCGCGCCCATTTATGCCATTGAAAAATTATTAACAAAAATTGACTGGACGGTAAATCAAGTTGATTTATTTGAAATTAACGAAGCATTCGCCGTGGTAACCATGGCGGCCATGCGTGACTTGAAAATTCCGCATGCCAAATTAAATATTTATGGCGGTGGGGTCGCTCTCGGACATCCCATTGGCGCTAGTGGCGCGCGTATCATTGTTACCCTGATTACCGCGCTGAAAAATTGTCATTTAAATCGTGGCATCGCCGCCTTGTGTATAGGCGGCGGTGAATCAACTGCAATTGCGATAGAATGTTTATAGGTAATATATGACCCGCGAAAAAATGGATTTTGACGTTGTTATTGTGGGCGCTGGCCCTGCTGGTTTATCCGCTGCGATACGCCTCGCGCAATTGGCGAAACAAAATAATTCTACCCTCTCGGTTTGCGTACTCGACAAAGGCCCCACGGTAGGTTCACAAATTTTATCGGGCGCCGTGCTGGACCCTTACGCTCTAACTGAATTAATTCCCGACTGGCAACAATTGAATGCACCGCTGGACACGCCGGTCAGTCAGGATAAATTTTTATTATTGACCGAAAAAAATTCCCTGCACCTGCCTACTCCGCCACAAATGTATAATCATGGAAATTACATTATCAGCCTGGAAAAATTATGCCAGTGGCTGGCGATACAAGCGGAACAGTTGGGCGTAAATATTTTTCCCAGTTTTGCCGCGACGGAAATTATTTACGAAGATGATTGTGTGCGCGGGGTGATTACTGGCGATAAAGGTCTTGACCGTCATGGCCAACCCACTGCGCGTTTTCAACCTGGCATGGAGCTTTATGCTAAACAAACTTTTTTTGCCGAAGGCGCCCGCGGTTCATTGACGAAAAAACTGATAGAAAAATATGATTTGCGCGCGCACAGTGATCCGCAAACGTATGGTCTAGGTATAAAAGAAGTATGGGAAATACCTGCAGATTTACACAAGCCGGGTTTAGTGATTCATACCATAGGCTGGCCGCTGGACAATGCCACTTATGGCGGCGGTTTTATTTACCATTTGGAAAAAAACTTGATGGCGATTGGTTTTGTCGTGGGTCTTGATTATGAAAATACTTATCTGAATCCCTACGAAGAATTTCAACGCTTGAAAACCCACCCGCAAATCAAACCTTTGTTAACCAATAGTAAACGCATAGCTTATGGTGCGCGTACTTTAAATGAAGGTGGTTATCAATCGCTGCCAAAATTAATTTTTCCGGGTGGTTTACTCATTGGTTGCGCGGCGGGATTTTTAAATACACCAAAAATCAAAGGTATTCATAACGCCATGAAATCCGGCATGGTGGCTGCGGAAAGTGTTTTTGCGGATTTATCGGCAAGTGCTAAAACCGCCTGTGAAAGTTATCCTGTTAATTTACGCAAGACACCGTTATGGAAAGAATTATATAAAGCCCGCAACATTCGTCCCGCCATGACCTGGGGCTTATGGCCAGGTTTAATTTACTCGGCGCTAGACACTTATATTTTTCGCGGCCACGCACCTTGGACTTTTCGCAATCACGCGGATAACACTGAATTAAAACCCGCGGCGGCATGCAATCAAATTGTTTATCCTAAACATGACAATCAAGTCACTTTTGATTTACCTGCGTCACTGTTTCTCGCCAACATCAGTTATCGGGAAGATCAGCCTTATCATTTAAAATTAGCGAACCGGCAAGTTGCCATTGACGTGAATTTTCAAATTTACGCTTCACCCGAACAACGTTATTGTCCGGCTGGCGTTTACGAAATTGTTT
Source organism: Pseudomonadota bacterium (assembly GCA_040389045.1). Taxonomy (GTDB): domain Bacteria; phylum Pseudomonadota; class Gammaproteobacteria; order DSM-16500; family DSM-16500; genus UBA5158. The sequence goes on from JAZKAT010000004.1 coordinate 35,232, forward strand.
ACAACGAAAACAATTTACCGCGCTTACAAATTAACGGCGGCAACTGCATTCACTGCAAAGCCTGCGACATCAAAGACCCCACCCAAAACATCACCTGGACCCCCTCCGAAGGCGGCAGCGGCCCCCAATACGAAATGATGTAGCCCGGCCGCGCGCAGGGATGCGCAAAACCCCGTAGGTTGGGCTGAGCTTGCGAAGCCCAACAGCTTTAAAGTTGAATACATGGAAAAGTTTGCAGTGCCAGGATTGTCTGTCCGCTCCAAAACGCGCATCCCTGCGCTGCGAATGTCATCCCTGACATTCAAGTCGCTCCCATACAACCCTGACACTACAAACTGAATCAGCATCTAATATGCAAGCAAAAGCCCCCTTTCCAACTTTCCCTCTTCGTGTTAATGTTGCCCAATTTAAATAGTCAAGGTAGACAACATGCAAAGCTATTCTCTTAGTTATGAAATTGAAGGCGAACCGACTGCTAAGTCAACAATTACCGACGATTTAAACTTGGCAGTTAAAGGCTTTTACACTGAAACTCCACCAGAACAATTGAAATCTCAAAGGCGCAAAGCCATTGTCGCTATTTTACAAAAAAGATTTCCTGCATCCAGCCCTAATTCGCCACGCATCAGCAAACAAAACGATCCTCTGACTTTTGCCATTAAAGACTGTTATACAACTAAACTGCAAGGTGAAGAAATAAATGATTCCGCCTGGCAAGCCTTTATTTCAATACTCAATAATTCGCATCTAGCCGATGTTAAAAAATCTGCTATTGATTTATATTTATTTCGCCTCCTGCGCTACGAACTGGAATTGCTCAACCCTGAAAAATCTCCGCTTCACAATGATTTGGATAATGTTATTGAATCGATTAACAAAGCCGAAAGCTTGAATGCAACCGATCCAAAAAACATAATGGTACAATTGGTAAAGTTATTATATATTGATCAAGATAATAACACTACGAGAGTAACTTCAATTCAACAATTAGCTCCAGCCATTAATGCTTTGATCAAGGCTGAGCTTTTTACCAAAATGAATTTTATCCGTTTGCTGTTAGTACCAGCTCATAAAAATCAAGTTTCTTCTTTTTACCTGCCTTTGCCATTTCACACTGAAATCCTCAATAGCTTGGTTCTCACTCTCGCGGCTAGCAATCTGCTGAATCAATACAATCTAGAAGTTTTATTCAAAGCCCTGGCTATTTATCTTGATAAAAATATTTCAGCCGAGCTGGCCCCAACTATCTTTTCAAACCATTGTACTGCCGAAATTCAACATTTAAGAATTGATCATCACAATGATAAATTCGAAAGCATAGTCACTGACTTCTTCAAAGAAAAGTATCTGGCATTAACCGAAGCTGAAAAAACCCGAGTTATTTATGCCAAAGATGACTATCTGGAAATTTACGTTCGTGAACGTCTTAGCAACCATCTGCTATTATTATTTAATAGGATGTTGGAAAACCAGATTTTAGTTACTGAAACCGCTCCATCGGCTTTAATAATTGAACTTGCCGAAACGACTGGCACCCCAATTGATGAAATCACTGATCTTATTACCAGTGGATTAAATCATAATGTAGCCATTGCCGATATGTTTATAAAGTTATACCAAAATTCACTAATCCTGGAAAATGAAAGTTTTTTAATGTTGTTGATACTCGCAGAAAATTTACCCGAAATTAGTAAATGCTATTCACTGTTGCAGGAATATGAGATCTGTGACATTTCACCCGATACCTGGGATATCATTATTGCCATAGCGCCCTACGTTCAAGCTGTAAATGCCCTGATTTTATGGTTACCTCCAGAATTTCGTGTTAAGAGTAACTGCTTACCTATAGTTGAAAATGCCAGTTATGCGCATGACTTGCTAGCAGTTTGCGACTTTGAATATAAAGCCCGTAATATCATAGCTGCTGAAGAGTTGCTGAGAACACTTAATATAAATTTAACAATAAAAAATCATCTTGCATCGCTGAAAGCAATTTATGAATTTCTTGATAATACCAAATTAGGGCCGCAGATAGAGTATATGCACCAACTATCAGCTATAAACGAACTTTATCCAGCAATAGCCCAGGGTTTAAAAAAGGGTTATGTAACAGGAATGCAATCTGCTGCTGCCGCCATGCTTTTTACCAGCGTCTTATCAAGAGCCGCCCAGCTAAATCAATTCTGGTTAACGAAAGTAGCTAGTTTTACTGACATCGATCAAGAAGTCCGTACTCAATTTCTCAAACATAATTACCATTTTGTTCCAGATACAAACCTGACAGCGCTTTTTGTAGGTTATTCCATACTTCATGAAGCGGGTCTACTGCAACAATCTGGCCCAGTACTGGAACGCCATTCCCTATATGCAGAACAAATGGCAGGGGCAATCGTGGAACTCGATAGGAATCATCTTTATCATGATAAATATATTTCTTTGCTGGAACTTCAGCCCCAGTACGCAAAACAAATAACTAGTTTATTAATTAACTTATTCAATCATAGTCATTTAAATAATATTGACCTGGTACGGTTCAGGAAACTATGCAAGCCTGAAATGTCAATAACAGAAGTTAGTGAAATGCTGGCTTTTTCAGGACAATATTACCAACCGATATCCATTATCCCCCAATCACCAAATTCTTCCGAGGGATGGGATGATGACTTTAGCGATGAAGCAGGCAACAAAACAAAATTATTATCAGCTGGAGATGAGGAGAGTTTAGAGGCTGGAGAAGGATTTGAAGACGACTTACCAACCAATACTACACACGTGTCAGTTAAAATATCAAGTGGGAGCGACGAGGATACTGAGGAGGAAACTGCTGAAGAAGGCGATCAAAAATTCCAGCAAGTGGAATCAGATGAAGAGGAAGCAACCACGGAAGAGAAGACAGAAACCTTCCCTCTAATACCAAAAACTGATAAAAACAATTCGGATGATCGCGAAACAGCAACTTCTGAGGGTAAGAGCGAGTCATATTCCGAACCAACGGAAACCACCCCTCTAATACCAAAAGTCGATGATAACAAAATTGACTTTCAGGATTTAGTCCAGCGCTGTAGAGCAGATTATAACAGCGGAGGATATTTTTCGGGACGCTTCAACCGAACTACTTTCTTAAAGTTAGTGGATGATGGCACGATTGACGATATGCGAAAAGTACATGACTACATGGCACAAAATCCTCGTAGTCGTACCACAAAAATGTATTTTCAATTATATTTGGAAAAGTCCCCAAGGGATCCGCAATTAAAACCGTTTTTGCAAGAATACTTTAAAGATTACACTTTTTCTTTCTTCCAACGCAGCCAATTAGTCCCCAAGCTGTTAACAAAAATCACCAACATGGAAGAAATCCAAGAACACGCCACTGAAAGTTGTTGTGGAAAAAACCGTACAGCAAGAATTTTAAGTAGAGGCTAGCCCTCATCTGTCATGCCAGCGCGTGGATGCCAGCCTGCGTTGGCATGACAAACCTGTATGACACAAGGTCAATCAAAAATCCAATAATCCAACTCCTCCGCCATCGTACTTTTCTTTTCTTTAGTAACCCTATGCGCCTGCCACCCCTCCGGCCCGGTAATCCCTAAAAACTGCACTGGATCGCCAATCACCAATTGCTCAAAGCTAGGATGCGTCACATTCGTGTTACTGAAATACAATTCATTCCCATCAAGACTTAAAATAAATCCATACCCTTCCTGCGGAAATATCCGCGTCACATGCCCAAAATTCGCATTATCATGGTTTTTAATATCACCGCGCCGTTTACGCGAATAAGTTTCCAACTGTCGCAGCAATGCATCAAAAGCATCACGCACCGCCACATAAACATCTTCATCCAATTTACGATTCACCACTAACTCCTTACCCGGCACCGACAAATCAATCCGCACATTAAATAATTTCCCATTCCGCTTATGCTTTTGCGGAACTTCCACCACAATATGAATATTGTTAATGTGATTATAATAATGTGAGAGTTTTTCGGCTTTTCTACGGAGATGTTCTTCCAAGGCAGGTGAATTTTCTACGTCACGAATTACAATTTTAACGGGTTGCATATAACTCTCCCCACTTAAAATACTGAAATATTTATTAGAAATAACGAGGTACAAATCACGAGTTAACCCCTTACCAGAATTTGATCTTATAATTAATTATAGCCAAAAATAGGCAACTTAGCCTTAACTGTACAATTTTTTTACAAATGGATAACGAATTTAACTAATTGAAATAACTAAAGAAGTGGTTAATCAATATTTATTACAGAAAATATTTTTCTACTACAGCCGCACTGACCTCATTCATTTTGGTGGGTGACCAGTTTGGTGATTGGTCTTTATCAATAATCGCCGCGCGTATTCCCTCATAAAAATCATGGCCCAATAGAAATTGCCGGGTTAAGCGCAAATCAAACTCTATGCATTCATTGAATTGCAGACGGCCATAAGTTTGCAGCTGCCGCAAAGTAACTTTCAAACTGGTTGGCGATTTGGTATTGATGGAAGCCGCGACGACTTCACACCAGGGCGTAGGATAATGTTCCAGCGCATTAAAAATTTCCTCAAACGTATTTTTTGAAAAACAAGTTTGAATTTCCGCTTCATGGTCTAGCAATTCCGATTTACCCACGGGCAGGGCAAAAGAATTTATAACTTCATTCACCTCAACTTCATTTTGTAATTTAGTGTCCGCCAGTTTCGCAATGATTTTTTCCAAAGACTCTGGCGCCACCATGGCGTCAACCAACTGTAGCGCCAAACAATCTTCAGCCGTAATGCGTACCCCACTCAAGCCTAAATAAAAGCCGATTTTACACGGCATGCGCGCCAGAAAATAACCCATGCCCACATCCGGATAAAAACCAATCCCCGTTTCCGGCATGGCAAAGGAAAAATTTCTGGTAACCACCCGATGCGAACCCGTAATCGAAATACCCGCACCGCCACCCATAGTCAAGCCATTCATCAAGGCGATAAAAGGTTTCGAAAAATTATAAATAAAACGATTTAACTTATACTCCACATCAAAAAACTCAGGATTGTCAGCGCCAGCTCTACCAATTTCATAAGCCAACCGAATATCACCACCCGCACAAAATGCTCTGCCCTCCGCGCGAATGACTACTGCTTTTATCTGCGCGGCGCTGTCCCACTCGGTTAATTTCGCATACATACTCGTTATCATATTCAAACTTAACGCATTCAAAACCTGCGGCCGGTTTAACGTAATCAACCCTAGATTACCGCCTACTCCAGTAATTTCCTCAAACAAAATATCCGCCGCATTCGTCATGATTATTCTCCCTGAAATGTCGCCGCGCGTTTTTCTATAAATGCCCGCACACCTTCCTGCTTATCCGCGCTCGCGCAACATAAACCAAATTGAGCGGCTTCGAGTTGGAAAGCATCTGGCAATGGCAAATCATAACCTTCGTCAATCACCGTCATCACACTGGCCATTGCAATCGCCGGTAATTTCGTTAATTCAGTCAATATCTGTTTGGACCGACTTAACAAATCTTCCAGCGTAGTCACTTCATTTACTAAACCCCAAACGCCCGCTACTTCCGCGGAAATAGTTAGCCCCGTCAAACACAATTGCAGCGCCCGACTTTTTCCTACCAAACGCGCTAAGCGTTGCGTACCACCAAATCCAGGAATCACACCTAATTTAATTTCGGGTTGACCAAACACCGCGACATTTGCGGCAATGCGCAGTGTTGCCGCCATTGCTAATTCACAGCCACCGCCTAAAGCAAACCCATTCACCGCGGCCACCGAAGGTTTTCCCAATTGTTCTAACGTCCGAAAAACCATTTGTCCATATCGCGAAAATTCATAACCCGTATGCGCGGTTAAATCCGCTAATTGTTTAATGTCCGCGCCCGCGCAAAATGCTTTACCAGATCCCGTCAACAATAACGCCTTCACCCTGTTGTCACTTTTCGCCTGCAACAATACTTCATACAACTCCGCCATCAATTCCCCATTCAATGCATTCAAAGCGGTGGGACGATTTAGGGTAATTTGTAAAATGCCATTTTCAATATGCTCTAAAAGCAGATAGTCTAACTCACTGTTCATTTTATGAACACTCCTCGATTGGTAGATAGGGTAATAATGCTACCCCAGACAAAGCGCATCGGCTTTTATTCTATAACATCATGATCTAATGATTAATTTAAATTACTCGCCATTCATTGTACAATTTTTGATTACTAAAGTTTGTTTATGTTTTATACTGTTCATATAGCTAATGGCACTTTTTAAACGGATTGAGGTCCTTTCAACAACAAAAAGAAACGTGGAGGATTTAGCATCATGGCCGCCATATCTCGTATTCTGTTAATCGCTTTACTTCTCTTGTTCAATTTACCAGCAGTCGCAGACAGTATTTGGTATGGTGCCAGGCTGTGCCGAGACCAGTCCGAATTCACCTGTTATCGAGTCCGCTCGGGTGACAGTTGGCAAGAATTATTTCCTAATTCACGCGAACAGGATTTGGTAATGCGCATCAATCGCATGGGTGTTCGACTCCATCCCGGCATGGTACTCGCCATTCCGCGGGATTTAAGTAGCGCCAGTGTCATGGAGTACTCACCTTTCCCACACCAAATCAGTTCTCCCGGCGAACGCATTATCATTGTTTCCAAGGAGAAAATGGCTTGGGGTGCTTATGACTCCGACGGTAGCCTGGTGCGCTGGGGGCCTGCTTCAAGCGCGCGTGGATATTGTCCCGATGTCGGTAGCTGTCATACCCCATCAGGTCGTTTTGCAATTTATAACAAAGAAGGCCCGGGTTGCTTTTCCCGAAAATTCCCCGTCGGCCGGGGCGGTGCGCCTATGCCGTACTGCATGTTTTTCCATGGCGGCTATGCATTGCATGGCTCATACGAAGTGCCCGGATATAACGCCAGTCACGGTTGCGTACGTATTTTAGTACCGGATGCTGAATGGTTAAATGAAGACTTCACCGACATTGGTACACCCGTCATCGTGCAATAATTAAAATTCAGTAACAGGGTCGTTGTGAACGATCCTGTTTTGAATTTCCGGCACTGCGCCAACATCATGGTTAGCAAAATCCTGCACCATACTGGTAGACCGACTGATTACCGCCAAATATAAAATCAATGCGCTGAAAATAGCGATCACCAGGAAATCCCAGCCAAAGGTAATGACATTCTTGCCACCAAAGGCACCTAGATAAGAAATTACCGTTAACCCTAATAAATACGGCGCAACCCAAACTAAAGATTTAAACCCTAACTTGGCCGTGCCCAGCTTGCCTCTCAGATAAGCCACCGTGAAAAAGCCCAAGCCTATCGCTATCGCCACCGCCAACTTATAAACGGTATCCCAACCCGTCCAGTAACTCAGTAAATTACAAAAATAAAACGCCAGTGAACAAATTAATTTTGGCATTGGTAATTTAAAATGCCGTGGCTGGTCTGGTAATTCCAATCGCAAACATAATACGGCAATAGGCCCCATCGCATACGAAATCACCATGGCGGAAACCAGAAAACTTACCATCGCCTGCCAACCCGGTAACGGCAGGAATAAAAACATGCCGACGGCAAAATTAGCAAAGATCGCATACATAGGAAATTGCTGTTTGTTCAAGCGCGATAAAATTTCAGGTACAAAACCAATTTTACTCATGGCATATAAAATACGCGCGGTGGAAGTAACCCAGATTAAACCCGCACCCAAGGGTGAAACTGCCGCGTCAATATATAAAAGTTTTAACAACCAAATTAAGCCAAGACCTCCCGCCAACCCAGCGAATGGCCCAACATCACCGACGAAGGACAGTTGCTGCCAACCCTTCTGTAATGCGGCGGGTGACAGCGCGCCAATAAAAGCAATTTGTAAACCAAGATACATAATCAGACAGCAAACGACTGAACCTACTATCGCCAACGGGATTGCCACCGAAGAATTTTTAGCTTCGCCGGACAATTCAACGCCATGTTTAAAACCAGTGAAGGCAAAGGCGACACCACCGGAAGCTACCGCCGCCAGAATAGTTTGCCAGCCTGCCGCAGAAAAAGTCGAAGTAGCCATCCCCGCAAAATTACCTACGTTAAACTGAACTTTCATTAACATGATAATGGTCAGGGCGATCACCCCTACTTTGTAAAAAAACAGGATGAAATTAAAACGTACCAATCCTTTAAAGCTAGCGATATTTATTCCGCACAAACCTAGCATCAAAATCATCGCCCAACAAATACCCACGCCCGTTAACAAAGGCACGCCATTCACAATATGGGTCAATGATTGAAAATAAGTAGAGGCATATTGTAAAACTGCCTGGACTTCAATGGGAGCCATGGTTAACGCCGATAACCAGGCAACCCAACTGAGAATAAAGCTGGTAAACATGCCATGGCTTAATTGGGGAATTTGCGCGGTGCCGCCCGCAACAGGTAATAATACGGATAATTCTGCAAACGTCAGCGCCACTAACACCATGGCCCCGCCGCCAATCAGCCATGCCACCAAGGCACCTGGCCCGGCAATTTTCGCTGCATATAAAGGCGCGAATAACCAGGCTGAACCAACAATCCCATTTATAGTGATCATTAATAAACTAATAGGGGCAAAACGACGCTTAAACTCCATCACTAACTCCGGGAAAAACTATTAACCTATCTTACCTACGAGACAAAAACCCTACAACCATTATCCACCACTACGCCTTGGTCAGGCGCTCTGCGCTCACGGGAAAAAACCCGGCACCCCGGAAAAACAAATTATTAAAATCAAACAATTAACTTAGCAGGACATACTAGAGTTCAACCATTAGCAGGTTCAAGTGACTTAGCAGCAGGCGTAGTCGGCTGTGATTTTTTCTTTTCAAGTTTGGCTTTTCGACAATCCAATGAATATTGCGATTCTTCAATAGAGATTAAACTGGCGGCCTGGCCATCAAGATCAATACGCATAGCCCCTTCAACCACGCTTTTATGATAAGCGGTGGAATTAACATAATAAGACAGACTACTCACCATACAAGCCTTATCGCCGATCACGATATCTTCACGCGTACTCAATGCCTTAACCAAATCTTGTTTAATGCCGATCTTGAGTGGCTGTATTTCTTTAATATCGTGAAAACAGAGTGGAAAATGTGCTTTCAATAACTCAACGCCATACTGGGCATACTCCAGCCAGGCAGGTTTTTGTTGTGGAGAATTTTTCTTTTCTGCACGGTTGGGCTTTTTGAAGTGTCTTTCTTTTTTATTGGTCGTTGCAGCAGCCCCTAAGGATAAAGCTTCCAATTGTTCTTTTAAACTAGCGTTACTCATGAATGAACTGCTCCTGATTTAAGTGAATTGAACATCGCAGATATTCACTAAAGATGTCTCGGTTGCACTAAAAAATTTATCTACGGTCAACATAAGCCCATACTTTAAAGATTTCCGCAAATTAAATCAATAATAACAACATATGAGTGTAGACTTTTCTGACAAAAGAGTGTTAAATTTTACAGTCTTGAAAATTCTGATGAGGATCATCGAACATGTCACGAAAAAAAGCTACCAGGAGCACCAAATTGAAGAAAACAACCCGCAAAGGAACTGCAAAAGGGACGGGCACATCAACTACTCTCACTACGTTAGAAAAGAATTTTAGAGCTACCCCCGCGAAAATTATTGCTCAATTTCGCAAAGAAATCGCTGGCACCAGGCAACAACAGAAAAAACTGCAGCTGGCACTAAAGAAAGCGCAAACCCAAAAGCAGACGTCGACTAAACAAATATCGACCTTAACTGCTAAAAAACCATCCGCAACTACCAAAAAGCAGTTGAATACCCATAAAAAAACCTTGGGTACCACGGGTAAAACCATTACTGGCTTGACCAAGCAATTAGCGCAGTTAAAGCAAACCACGACTGGGTTGACCTTGGGCCAAGGCAAGTATAGCGCCCTGACCAAACAGTTGTCCGCTTTAGATAAAGAATGGAAGTCCAAAGCGACAACAGCAAAAACAACCAACAAGACCACCAAGTCGAAAACACGTACCAACAAGACTCTTGACACGAAAACATCAACAGCTCCCTATGGTTCCACAGGTACACAAACCTACGGTAACAACACTATTAGTGATGATGAAACTGAAAAGACAGGCTAAGTGTAGGTTTAAGGAGATGTTATGAATAAGTCACAGCTTATATCCGCGATTGCGGATAAAGCCGAATTATCGCTAGCAACCGCTGAAAAAGCATTGCTAGCGGTGTTAAATAGTATTGTTGATACTCTTATCAAAGAAGAAGCTGTTTCCCTAGTAGGTTTTGGAACTTTTGGTGTCAAGAAACGCGCCGCCAGAAAAGTCCGTAACCCACGCACTGGCCAGGAAATGATGATTAAAGCCGCAACAGTGCCTTATTTTAAGGCTGGCAAAAATCTCAAGGACTCGGTCGATGGAAAAGAAGAAACAGTGGAGTAATTGATCACCACACGGGCTTCTTAACCGAAGCCCATAATAACTAGAAAGTAAAGTTGAACAAATAAGATGCCTCTCTACCAAAATAAGCATTCTAATAAACACAACCATTTGCGCTGAGGCAAGTGAATTTTATGGAGTTTCATATGTCAGAAAAAATAGCTACATCAGAAAATTTAGATAGCATCACTTTAAGACAAGCAGTGAAAGACACTTTACGTAACTACTTCGCAAATATTGGTAGTGAACAACCAGTAGATTTTTACTCAATCTTGCTTGAAGAAATTGAACGGCCATTACTAGAAACTTTGATTAATCATACTCACTACAATCAAGTAAAGATGGCACAGATATTGGGAATTTCTCGCGGGACTCTGCGCAAGAAGCTAAAACAATATGGTCTATTAGACTGATCAATCCTGTTATTTATTATTTCTCTTTCACCTCTCCTCTTGTGGGAGAGGTAGTCGTCGAAGACGACGGGTGAGGGGTAACCTAAGCAATCACATAACGTGTCGGATCGATGACTTTCGCCTCCTGAAATCCTTTTTTACGAAATTCACAAGAATCGCATTTACCACAGGCACGTCCATGCTGGTCTGCACGATAACAAGTTACGGTTGGCGCATAATCCACACCCAGACGTATGCCTTCCTGAATAATTTCTGCTTTAGTAAGTTTTAATAAAGGCGCATGTATTGTGTATTTGACGCCCTCTTCCACACCTGCTTTCGTCGCGAGGTTAGCCATTTGTTCAAAAGCGCGCAAATAGTCAGGGCGACAATCCGGATAACCCGAATAATCCATGATATTAGCGCCAATAAAAATATCTTGAGCGTTTAAGGTTTCCGCCCAGCCTAAAGCTACTGACAAGAACACGGTATTCCGTGCTGGAATATAAGTATTTGGGATGGTGTTTCTAGGTTGATAATCTTCAACATGTTTATCCGTATCTGTTAACGACCCTCCTCCTAGCGCCAGCGTAACAATTTTATGTTCCATCACACCAGCCTGGCTTGCTATTTTTTTTGCCGAGTCTATTTCAGCTGACTGCTTTTGCCCATAACAGAAACTTAATGCATAGCAATCAAAGCGTTGCGACTTGGCGATGGCGATACAAGTGGTTGAATCCAACCCGCCGGAAAACAAAATAATTGCTTTTTTACGCATAAAATACCTACTAAGATAACTTGGAGTAGCGCGCAGTATAACAAAAAATAACCTTACAGGGAAAATAGCATGGCAACCGTGGTGAATAGCGCACAATTAATCGCGCAAGGGCTTCCACCAAATAACGCAGAAACGATGACCGCGGCTATCAATAAATTGCTGTTATTAAGTCCAGAGGCTGCCTGGCAAGCCATCGCAAAAGATGTGTTAACGCCAGCTTTACCTTTTACCTTACATCTTTTTTTATTCGCTACCCTTTTTCCTGATTGGCAAACTGACCCAAGCTCCGCCCCAGCGTGGCTCCCTGAACCACTGACCGCCGCAGAAACGCATTTGGCGAAATTCATGCAAGAACAATATTGCGCGAGCGTGAGTGATTTCCATTTGTGGACCACCAATCCTACTTTTGATTTTTTACGTCATATGCTTAGTAAATTAAATATAAACTTTCATCAACAACCCAGCACCATGTGTGATTTATCAAAAGGCATTGAATTCCCCAACTGGTTGCCGCAAGCCAAATTAAATATTGTAGACAGTTGCTTCACTGCGCCAGAGACGGCTCCCGCGATTATTTACCTTGATGAACATCAGCAATTACAGACTTTGAGTTACGCTGGGTTGGCCCGCTTAAGCAATCGCATCGCGAATGGTTTACTGGCGCGCGGCTTTAAACCCGGTGACGCAATTGCGATTGCTTTACCGATGACGATGGAAGCCGTCGCGATTTATTTAGGTATTATTAAATTGGGCGCAGTGGTAATTTCTATCGCAGATAGTTTTTCCAGTGAAGAAATTGCGACGCGTTTACAAATTGCCAACACAGTAGCAGTCTTTACTCAGGAAACGATTACCCGCGACACGAAAATATTAGCCCTTTATACCAAAGTAATTGCCGCCCAGGCGCCCCAAACCATTCTTTTGTCTCCCGGCAATGCAGCGCCATTAAAATTACGCGATGGAGATATACACTGGCAGGATTTTCTTTCTGCCGACGACCAATTTACTGCGCATAGTTGCGATCCTATGGATGCCTGCAATATTTTATTTTCATCCGGTACGACGGGTATTCCCAAAGCAATCCCCTGGAACCACACCACCGCAATTAAAGCCGCCAGTGATGCTTACCTGCATCATGATATTCACTCCAATGACGTACTCTGCTGGCCAACCAATCTGGGTTGGATGATGGGGCCATGGCTGATTTTCGCGGGTTTGATCAATCAGGCTTGCATAGCGGTATACGCGGACACGCCTGCTAACACTGCCTTTGCTGAATTTATCCAACATGCCAAAGTGACCATGCTAGGCGTAGTACCAACGCTAGTCGCATCCTGGCGCCACCATGACACGCTGCGCAACGTCGATTGGCGGCAGATAAAATGTTTTAGCTCAACCGGGGAATGTTCTAACGCCGAAGACATGCTCTATCTCATGTCTCGCGCCTATTACCGGCCCGTGATTGAATATTGTGGCGGCACTGAAATTGGCGGAAGTTACTTAAGCAGCACCCTGTTACAAAAAAATTATCCCGCACTGTTTTCCACACCAGCAATGGGCGTAGCCGTATTAATACTGGATGAACAAGGTCGGCTTGCTGATACCGGTGAAGTCGCGTTAGTACCACCGGCACTGGGTTTGTCATCTGCATTGCTTAACGCAAACCACCACGAAATTTATTTCGCCAATATGCCCACTGTTACCACTTACAACATTTTGCGTCGCCATGGTGATCAATTACACCGTTTCGGCAATGGTTATTATTGCGTTTTAGGTCGCGCTGACGACACCATGAATTTATCGGGAATTAAAACCAGCGCCGTGGAAATTGAACGCGCCCTGGTTGGCCTTGAAGGCATAACGGAAACCGCCGCCGTGGCCGTTGCGCCGCCGCAACAAGGTCCTTCCCATTTAATCATTTTTGCCGTTACAGCTAGCGCGCCGGATAAAAAAGCCATGATGGCCGCCATGCAGGCGCGCATTAATCAACATTTAAGCCCACTATTTAAAATTTACGACCTGGTATTTTTAACCGAATTACCTAAAACTGCTTCCAATAAAATTTTACGGCGTTTGTTACGTAAGCAATATCAAATTCCTTCGGAATGAACATTTTTAAACTGAGATACAAAATGATGCGGATTACCCCATTTATCACGCGCGGCTGAAACATTGACGGTAAAAGTCTTCAAGTCACCTTTGTTATCCAGATAACGCTGCGTAGCCTGATGCATGGGCAACTGGCCCTCTAAAATTTGTTTTAACTGCGGCAGACTTTTATTAAAATCATCAGGGTGAATCAACCGTTGGAAATCCATACTTAATAATTCACTCGCTTCAAAACCCAGCAATTTACACAGGGCTTTATTGACTTTCATGCAACGCCATTTTAATGAAATTAATGCCATCCCCTCATCCGCTACTTCAAAACGCTGTTGAAACACTTTTTTATTTTTCTGCAGGACCCACCAACGGTTGAATTGCGGGGTCAGCCAGATGAGGGTCAAAACCAGCATGGCGGCGGATAGCACTAAAGCGGGGTTAGGCAGATGATCCATATCAAGCCTCACTTTAAAATTTGTGAGAAAATTCATATTATAACAATCGTGGCAGCTTTAAAAGCTGTCTAAATTTTTTACAATACCGGGTGTAATTTGATATAATAGTTTAATAAAGGCTATAGGAGTTTTTTATGCATATTGCCAAATCCTTGAAATTATCTGCTTTAGTATTAACTGTAGTATCCAGCTTTGCCACCTCAGCGGTGCTAGCGAAAAATATTAGTTTATATGAAGAACCTAAAACAGATTCCAAAGTGGTTGCCAGCATAGATTCAAGCAGTACTCTGGTGCCTATCTTTAGCAATAAATCCGGAGACTGGATGAAAGTCGGCGACCCCAAAAATGGTAATGTTGGCTGGATTAAGGTAAGTGATTTATCAACTTCCAAAGGGGATTCTGAAAGTTCTGGTTTCAGTATGACGGAACAAACCGTGGGTACGCCAAATGGGCCGCAAACTTATCGCACCATTCAATTTGGTAATGGTTCGCCTATGGGATCTGATCAAGCTCAATCTATTATTCAAAAAATCCAGACACAGCAAGCCCAAATTCAGAAAAACACCCAGCAAATGTATAACAATCTTTACCGCGACATGAACGCGCTTTATCTGTCTAATCCGGCAGCTTTTAGCAATGGTGGTTTCCCTGTTTTTATGCCGGTCATCGTGATCCCACAGCAGGCAACTACAACAGTACCTGTTACCCCAAATAAACCGGCAACACCAGTCAAATCCACCGTTCCACCAAAGTCCTAAATAAATCAAAAAATCCTCCTCTCCCTTTTGGGGGAGGGGTAAAACTTTAACTGTGCATCTCTGCCCAGTCACAACTGTCATTTCCGCGCAGGCGGGGATCCATTCCTGGTAATGCACATCAAATCAATAAGTTAACATTTGTGCTAAAATAAGATGTTATAGCCTCACTAAACCTTAAGTTTTCTTTACTATAATTAATAAGATCTTATAAATCCTTGCGGAGTTGAAATGCCAAAACGAAACGCTTTTTATCCAGCCGCTAGCCAGAAGAATTCTGATCCTAAACCCAATCAAAATTCCGTGAGGGATTCTTTTAAAAAATTAAAGCAACGCAAACCTGGCTTTAATAAGAAACTGGCGGCACCCAAGGCAACCAGCAAAGTTCAGTATGTTAAAGTCCTTAAAAAAGGCGATTTCTATAATACTATCGAAAATAACATCCATCCTGGCACTGAATTTGAATTTACTGATAACCCACCTCTTCAAAAAGAAAATGGCAAAGAATTTTATTATGCCGTCAGTCAAAATCCACAAGATGGGAAATATCAATCTTTCAAAGTATTTGTCATTCCCAGACAACCTACCCGTAAATTAGATTTTCGCGAACAGAATTTATTAAGCTCCAATATGCATGATTACCAATGGAAAGCTGGTAAATCAGGTGGCAAAAGTAACAGTGGTGAATTAGGCGGACAATATGAATTTCGTTACGTATTAGCAGATCAAGTCAAAAATCATCAGCCGCCTAATCCCGATGCAACTTTTTCTCAAACCATCTTATTTAAACAAGACAAGACCGCTAAGATCAGACACGACAAAAATATCACGGAATACGTCGCTGGCAGACTGATGAATTTATTTGGTGGCGATTCTGCCGCCACTACTTTTTTAGCAATCAAGCCAAGCTCCCATAAGACTAAATTACCGGATCTAACCGGTGAAAATATTTATGTCGGATCGATATACTACGATAATTATCAGGATTTGTTCCGTGATATCGAACGGATACACGGCAGGGTGCCCGCCAAAGACATGCAACGACCACGCGCAGCTGGCAGTTGGAACAAAAGTTGGTTTACTCATGGAATGATAGATCCAGCTACCAAGCTCTGCCGCTTTCACAATTTTGAAACTGTGTTAGGCGTCTCCCTGCTCTTTGCTGATTATGACACTCAATCAGAAAATTTTGGCAATATTGCGAATCGCGATTCCAATAATCCGCATGACCCTGCCGCGCTTCCGGTTGATGCGAATGGCAACTTGAAAGTGGATGAGGATGGGAAATTAGGGATTTTAGTCAAAATCGATCATGCTAACGCCCTGCGTGATCTCGAAGACGAAGTGCATATGGATGCCTTTCGTTTTTGGATTACCTTTTCGGGTAATGATCCTTTCACCACCCAACCCACCAATCATATACGTGAGTATCCGCGCATATTACGCGTGAGTCCCGCAATGGCCGCTGAACTCGATAGAATTAGTCATTTCGATTTGGCCCGAGTCAAAGCTGAAATTGATGATACCATCAATGAAGTAAATAAATTCTATGGTGTTGCCCCATTATTAGAATTTGCCGAGTATATGAAGGCGGATGTTGCCGGCCATTTACGTCAAATTTATGGCAGCGATGTCATTTATAATAATATTATCAGTGGTAAATACGCCACAGCTGAACCCGCTGAACTCACAGCCTATTTATCAAGCTTTGTCAAAGATTTTTTAACTACAAAAATGACTAAGCGCATGGCTTCTCTGCAACAGATTGCTATTGATATGAAAGTGAGTGTTTGTTTTAAAAAAGTAAACGGTAGTCATGTACTAGATCCAGATTCACCCTATAATTTAAAAGATATCTTGAATGAACACCCTGAATATATCATTAATGACAGATTCCATTTCCGTGCCTCGGGTCAGAAAGGCATAATCGCGGCGCTGATGAATCCTTTTCATCACGGGCAATTAAAGGAATTGGCGCAAAAAACCAGTTCTATTGCTGCTGTTGATATATTACGTGACACGCTTGGCGATAAAGTAATCGGCAGGAATACTTCGAATTATTCGGTAACTTTTTATAAAACGGAAGACGATAGAAAAATTACGCCCCCCATTCCGGTTGGGGTACATCATATGGTGGTATCGGATTCTGCCTTTAAACATTCCATTTACTATAATAAACATAAAAACAGTTCGCCCAACATTAGCACCACTATCAGTGATAGCGCCAGCAAAAGTGAGTTAAAACCTGGGGACTATGGCTTGAATTTTATCGACAGTTCACACCCGGGGGCCAAAGCACTTTACATTGAAAAAATTACGGAGACTTATCAATACCAGATTTCAGCACATCGATTACCACCTGAAGTCAACACCCGCTATATTTACCGTGATGTCATTCTCAAACATCTTCACCCGGAACTTTTAAACGCCGATCCTTCCATCGCTAAAAACATCCAATTACTGGTGGGAAAATTATATAGCGAAGATGGGGTAATTAATGACAGCAAACTAGCTGTGCATGAAAAAAAATATCTCATGGAGCTTTTGGAACGTAATGGTATGGACCTGGATGATCTCAAAAAAATTACCGAGGAAATGGCGAAAGCTGAACTCGACGCAACTACCGAAGAACTGGAGTTCGAGGGCTACTTGTATCGAATTCCTTCTCAAGCTTATTTAGATTTCGCGGAAATGCAATGTCAGTCTATGATGTTGCGTAATGGTCCCGACACAGTCATTGAAATTTTACCTGACCCCGACCTGATCGGAAAAAGCTGCGATGTGAAAAATCCATTGCTGACCCAAGCCTACATGCTGGTTTGCGAAAAAAATCACTGGAAATATGAAAACAAGACCAACGTGCTAACCTTTACCCCTACACTGCTGGATTGCACCGCTGAATATCTGCGCGAACAAGCACGGGAAAACTTTGTGCCACCCTCTTCTCTTCGAGTTAGATAACTCTTGCTACGCTGGACATTGTCCACAAAATTCGCGAAACTATTTACTCAAACTTTATTGCAAAACAGCATTCACACGGAGAACCCCAATGCGAAACAAAATCGTCATTAGTACTCTTACCGCCATTTTAGCTGTTGGCATCATTACCGACGCAAACGCCCAGACCACTTCCACCGCCAAACCAGAAAAAATGCTAAAAGGCATGGAAAAATGCTACGGCATTGCCAAATCTGGCCTGAATGATTGCGGTACACCATCCAATAGCGGCTGCGCCGGTTCTTCAAAAATCGATGGCGACAAAGCCGCCTGGATCTACGTCCCCAAAGGCACGTGCAACAAAATCGTCGGCGGCAGCCTCAAGGAAGGCAAAGAAGGAAAGTAACATCACATCTTGTTTTATGATGAAACCCTTGAATCCGTTCTTCACCTCTCCCCTTGTGGGAGAGGTAGGCGCCGTAAGGCGACGGATGAGGGGTGCTTTTGGGTAAAGGCATAATTACGGATTACATCCCTATGCTCCACCAACTCCAAACCACTTTCCAAAACAGCCTAACCTCCTACCACAACAACCAATTCCTAAAACACATACGCCCCAACCCTAAAACCCCCGTAGAAACCCAATTAGCCCTGTACCGCAACAGCATCATCGCCCGCTTCCAGAAAGCCTTAAAAGCCACTTACCCAGTCTGCCAACAATTAGTCGGCGATGACTTCTTTCTGGCAATGGCCCGTGAATTTATCGAAGTCACCGTTTCCCGCTCCCCTGACTTGAATGACTATGGCAAGGATTTCCCAGACTTCATCAACACCTTCCCGCCAACTCAAAGCTTGCCCTACCTGGCCGATACCACACGGCTGGAATGGGCTTGGCACCAGATAACCGGCGCCCCAGACCAAACCAGCTTCGACTATAAGGGCCTTGCCGCCTGCTATGAAGCCCACGGTGAGCGAATCATCTTTACCTTGCCGCAACGTTCCACCCTGCTTGCCTCTCTCTACCCAGTGCATCAAATTTGGGAAAGCAACCAAAAAAATTATCAGGGCGATAACACAATTACCCTGGCCGCTGATCAGCAATATTATTTTTTAATTTGGCGTGACCAATCTGAATTACGTATCGATCATTTAAATGAACGGGAATGGTATATCCTCAATTTAGTGACCCGGCTTATACCCTTAGCAGAAGTCTGTGAACAAGCCAGCAGCGTTTTTCCCGAAGTGGATGTCGCCGCATTATTATCTAACTGGGTCAAAAGTGGTTGGATTGCCGGATTTATTGTTAACTAATACTATCCCGTAGCCGTCACGCACTATCCTGTAAACGTCACATGACAACTTTTTTTAATCCTGTAAATGTCACATTAACATCCTGTATCGGTCACACGATTTCCTGTATCCGTCACATGAATTCCTGTATCCGTCACATTTCTCACCTAAATACTTAATTATTTCATACAATTACTCGCGCTAAACTAACATTAAATTATATTAAACAATTACAAACGTTTGTTAGCAGCATATCGTTCCGTTGGATTTTTTTGATTTAACTTCAAGATAAGCATATGTTATGCTCATGCATAATTAAGGCATCACATTCTCAATGAAAAGGAGCGATTATGACAAAAATAATCGTAAATGCTACCCACAAAGGTGGGGAAGGAAAGACCACCAATTCCATCATGCTTGCTGAATACTCCGCGCTTATTCAAGGTTTGAAAACCCTCATCATCGATATGGACCCACAAGCTAATCTTTCTGGCCGGTATATTTCCATGGAATATGATCCTGCCTACAAAGGTGGCAAAGTTCCAGCCTTGCATCCCGATTTTGAGCAGGGAGTTGACCATGAATGGGATGGAAGAAGCAGTATTGCTAATATTTTCTACGGCGAAGAAGTCATTCCTTATCCCACTGCTATTTCGAATCTGGAATTACTGCCAGCTCACTCCAACAAATTGCAAGAAGCTGAAGCAGTCACTAAAAATGAAGTCCTGGAAAAAGTACATTTACAGCTAAAACGCTTTCTGGAATTACCGGATGTGCGTTCCAGTTATGACATCATCATTATCGATACTCCACCTTCCAAAGGGCCATTAACCATCGCCGCCATTAAAGCGGCCAGCCATATTGTCATTCCCGCACAAATGGAACAATTTTCCATTGAAGGGATTTATGGAATGTTGCAACTCTGGAAACAAGAAACTTATTATCGATCAAAAGAAAACCCAATAGACTTAATTGGTATATTACCTAACCAAGTTCGCGACATTAAATTACACAAACAATTTTTAAATGGTTTAAAAAGTATGAAAGGGGTGGCGGATTACGTCATGCCGCGCGTTATAAAAAAACGCGCTATTTACACGGAAATACTAGTAGAAGACGCTAATCCAAAAAGTATTTTTGAACTCCCGGCAAAGAACCTGGCGCGCCAGGAATATGAATCAGCCTGTCAGTACATTATGGAGAAAGTCTATGGCTAAGAAAAAAGTTTTTCAAATCGGCAATGCCTTAACAGAAGGTTTAGAAGAAACCGTTAGCGCTGCCCACAATTACAATGGTGAACTACGCGTTGAAGCCGTCAATTTAAAAAAAATTGAATTGGACCCGGAAAATCCTCGCGACCTGTTATTGACGTTTGATGATCTTTATAATGGCCTGGATAAATCTGATAAAGACTACACCCGCAAGCTTGCCGAAAAAGTCACGCTTGCCACCTTGGCCAAATCCATTCAGGAACAAGGCATCATCAATCCCATCGTCGTCTATAAATATGCGGATAAGTACCGGCTGATTGCTGGCGAACGCCGAACCCTGGCTTCTATTATCGCGGGCAATAACTCAGTACAGGCAAAAATCCTCGATTCCAAGCCAGATGAATTAAAAATTCGTTTATTGCAATGGATGGAAAATGTTGAACGCAAGGATTTAACCTTGTGGGAGCGGTTGCGCAACCTGGAAAAAATCCTGGCGGCTTTTGCGGTCAGCGTTCCCCAGCAACAAATTACCGCCACGGATATTGGGCGCTTGCTAGGTTGCTCATTACCGCACGCCATGAATTATCATGCGGTATTACAGGCCGACAAATCGATTAAAGAATTAATTCGCCATAACAAACTCAAGAACCTGGAAAAAGCGGCGGTGATAGCAACTATCCGTAACGATAGCGTGCGCCACAGCGCCATTGACGCTTGCATCGCGGGCGCCACCTTAAAAAAATTAAAAACCATTTCAACCCAGGATAAAGTAAAGAAGCCGCCAATGCAGCGTTTAGCGGAAACTCGCGGCCGTACGGCCACGGCGGTTAATTTAGGCGCCACCAAAAAATTACCGGTAGCGAAGTTAATTATCGACGCAATTTTAAATCACGAAAAAGCGACGCATATGCGTCCGCATTTCACCGACCTTAACTGGGCGGATTACAAATCAATTAATTATGCTTTCAAACAACTTTTAAAAAATCTTGAAAAACTTGAAGCTTAACGGATGCTTTCATGGAAACTAAAATAAAGATCACATTTGTAGTACCTGACATTTTACAAAAAGAATGTCGCGAACAAATTATTAAAGATGGTTATGACATGCGTGGCAAAAGCCGCTGGATAGCGGAGGGCATAGAATACTTGCTGAACATGCGTAATTATCCTGAACTGGTGAATTTGAGTAATGAGATGAAAGGATTTCAAAAACTGGAATCTATTGTCATTAGTAAAACATTGAAGAAGTTTCTTGATGAAGCAGTGGTGCATGTTAGAGGGTTTTATCCAACATTAGAGGGCGTTCAAAGCTCCATTATGCGAACCGCAATGGTACAGCGTTTATTGCGTTCGTGAATGTTACTTAAGTCACTTAACCAACACTTAAGTTACTGATTAATATAAAGTTATTTTAAATTAATACTTTATATGAAAACAGTCAGATATACGGTGTGTGACGTTTACAGGATGAAAACGTCGGTTGTTAAGTGTTCCATAGGCCACATGAAAATGTGACGGATACAGGATAAACAAGGACGGAGATAAGCTAATGGCTGTCAATGAAAAGACCTTAGAGCTTAAAAAACATGTTGCCGCGATTCATTCAAGTAATAAGCTAAGCCTGGTACAACGCAAAATTGCCAATGCTTTGCTGTTTAACGCTTACGATGAGTTGCTAGTGAAAGACGATCATCAAATTAACGTTCGCACTTTATGTAATTTGATTGGTTATGATAGCAATGACTATAAAACCATCAAGAAGGCGTTGATTAACTTATTATCGACGGTTATTGAATGGAATTTAGTGGATGGCAGCCGCCTGGATGCCGAGGGTATCTGGAATGCCAGTTCAATTATTGCTGACGCCAGTATTGACGGTGCGGTTTGCACTTATTCGTATAGTAATAAAATGAAAAAACTTCTGTATTCGCCCGAACTTTATGGTCGTTTGAACATGGTGGTGCAGGCGAAATTCCAATCCACTTATGGCTTGGCGCTTTATGAAAATTGCATACGGTATCAAAACATATCTCAAACCCCGTGGTTCGACATCATGCAATTCCGCAAGTTAATGGGCATTGAAGAGGGTAAATACCCTATATTTCGTGATTTTAAGCGCAGGGTATTGGATAAGGCGATTGAAGAAGTAAATAAATATTCTTCGCTGCAGGTTTCTTCCAAAATTCAAAAGCAGAAACGTCAAGTCGTTGCGATTCAATTCCACATCCAGCATGGTAAAGCCTTGGCGAACGATGCTGCTTTAGGTGAGGCGGCATTGCCATTATCGCAGCGTTTGAAAGAGAGTTTTGCTTTTTCCAAACCTCAGATTGAGGAAACACTGACTAATTATGATGAAAATTATATTTTGGAAAAAATCGCCATTATCGAATCTTCCACTAGCTTCCGTAACGGTAAAATTAACAATGTGACCAAGTATTTGTTAAGCGCTTTGACTGAGGATTACCAGCCCGTCAAATCCAGTAAAAATTTAATGAAGCCGTCAGAAAAAACCGATTCTTCAGCGAACGAAGTAAACCAGACCCGTCTAAAACAAGCCGAATATCGTCGTCAGCAAAACAAATCACTAATTACCATTTTCGACCAGCAGAGTAAGAGTACGCAAAAGAAAGTATTAAAAGAATTTGAAGAATCTTTAGGAAGCAGTTTATACCACGATATTTATAAACGCGACGGCTTAAACAACGTCTTAATCACCGACCAATTATGCGATTTTTTA
>JAZKAT010000005.1:0-1230 GCA_040389045.1 Pseudomonadota bacterium
CTCGCGCAGTTGCTCGCGGACGGTGAACCAATCGACACAATCGTTGAATATCTAACCGCCAGTAATGAACGGGAAGTAATGAGTAAAGTTTTAATGAAATTACTCGTTCTTTTATCCAATAGTGCGGACCTGAAAGGCGACATTGAATTACTGATTTCGGTGGCTGGACTTAACCTAAGAGAAGAATCGGACGCGAAAGTGGCTAATAGGTTGGGAATAAGCAGGCAAACTTTTTCCGCCCGTCGCAAAATTATGATGAAACGACTTAATTTAACCCCGCCAGCGCACAGCAAGAGCCAAAGCGCCTGCGAAGAATATAAACAAACCAACACAACAAAATATAATTATGAATAACACATTAAATGTATCGTCAACAGTACCAATCAAGACAACTCAAATCTCGCTAACTGTCGCGGACGACGCGACGCAAGACCAACTTAAAGCCGAGTTCCACAAGCTCACGCAATCGAGCGAATCAAATGCTTTCTGGCTTGGGGACTTGTTATTAGCGATTGAAGCCCGCCACGGTCAAAAGTACGCTCTGGCACTGGCAAAGACAAAGTTCAGTTACAATAAGCTGAAAGAATTCAAGTCGGTCTGTAACCGCATACCGCCCGCGTCCCGTAATCCCGCCGTGAGCTATACGCATCATTGCGACGCTATTAACCTAACAGGGGATTTAGATTTAGCGGTGAAATATATTGATTTGGTAGAGCGCGAGCGGTTGCCAGTCTCTCAGATGCGGAAACTTATCAAGACGGACCTTAACCCCCGAAAGGATGAAGAGAAAGTAACTATCTTTGTGAGTAAGTGGAAAATTATAGAAGACTGTTTGAACACGATTGAATATAACCTCCCCAAAGTCGAAACCGAACGGCTGGATATTCAGAAAGATTGGTTTCGGTCCCGAATCAATACCCTGTTAGAATTAGCCAATAACCTTTAATTATTATGTTTTTTGATATTATTTATCTGATTTTCTTTGCGCTATCCGTCTCGATACTAACCTTGTGCGTCCGTCTCGCGCGCCACGCTCAAAATGGAAAGTAAGTGCATTCTTACTACCGCGAGCAATTGCGCTTCCAAATGCAGAGATATGGCGAGCTATTGCACCCGACCAATCAGCAAGAGTTCTTTGCGCGCCATGATGCCGAGATTGCGGCGCGCGCTGGACAGAGCTTTAACGAGCAATATGGCACGGGCTCGTGTATCGTATCAATATGGGGCAAG
>JAZKAT010000006.1:0-45462 GCA_040389045.1 Pseudomonadota bacterium
TCAAGATTAATCAATGGGTTGGGCGAGTTTAAGTTTCTCTTAAGCTATGTGTGCAATAATATTCCGCTCTGAATTGGCTTAAGCTTGAGGTGCATTGTATGTTTCGAGAAAACATCAATAAGATTACATCAATTCCAGCATTAAGCAGCTGGATTATCACGCATAGTATAGACACTACTAATAACATACAAAGAATTTATCATAATGCTGCTGCTCTAATCAGTCTTTTGGAAAATATTAAAATTGATCCGGCAACTGACGCCAATTTTACGCAAAAATTATTTTTGAAACTTCTGGATATTGCCGAAAATAAGTCTCCACGGATATCAGATGTACCCCAGGAAGCCACTCCTCAACATCGCCCCCGCGGATTACCGGCCTCATACGCCATACCACTTAAAAAATTAAAGAAATATGTTCCAATTGAAGATATTAGGGAGTACCAGCTATATCTGCTAATATCGATCCAGCACAAATTGCCCATTTGTCTTCGTTAGTTGACTCCTCTCGCGTAAATAAAATTATATTAAATGAAAATCTATTAGCTTTATTAATTAAGCTGGTATTTTCTCCTATAGTAGAAGTATTTGTTACCCAAGTAGATAAAGTAAAAGTAGTAGATGAATCCAAAGAAGGCGAAGCTACTGAATTTGAGCATGAAGATGGTGATGAAAAAGCGCAAGCAGTAATCAGTTCAAATACAAAAGCAAAATACAATAAAGTGCCTGACGAAGTCGTTGAATTGAGTATTAAAATATTTGGCGAGCAAAGAGCGGCAGCTTTAATAAATTTATTTAATCGCTGGAATAAATCACAAATATATAATATCCCCGCTATTACAAATTCAATTTTGGCAATTCCTGTCCAATTCGCAAATATTTTTTCTGCATCTATAACGAATTTGAGTTGGAGTCATTTTTATAATGATATCTTGGAAAAAGTGTTAAATATCATCTATAAAATGGTTTTAACATCTAATGAAAAAGATTTAAAGAAATTTATTTATGCTCTAGATTGGCCTATGAGGCATCGCATTAATTCAGTTTCAAATTCAATGAATATTATTGCTTGCGAAGATTTTATTGAATATTTTCCTGAGCTGGAAATTAAGGTAAGAGCAGTTTCTGGTAGTACAAGAGTTGTTATTAGAGCCGAAGAAGAGCATCGCAATCAGATAATATTTGATTTGATAATTCATCATATGCAAGCCTGTGAAAGGCTTTTTAATATTCAAAATCAAGATATTTTTAAGAGTCTAAATGATCCAAGAGTCTTTCCGACCAACCTTGGACCAGACATTAACACCCTAATTTGTAAATACAATAGTACATTGGAAACTCAAGGATTATTTGCAAAAAGATTCCTCCGACAAATGCCAGAGGATAAACAATTAGATATTCAGGATTTCTTGGCTGGACCTAAGCAGCAATAAGTACCCCTACCCCATCACCAATTCTTCCCTTATTGTTAACTTAATTTCAGGACGGAAACTGAAAAAGTTGTTGCTCTATTTTCCATTATAGTTTATATTATGCACAACTTTAACCTCAAAGGTATCTCCCATGTCTTTCAAAATTAGCGAAAAGTTAAGTATAATCCGTATCATAGCGGCGATGAAAACTGAGCGTCAAGGTGGGCCCATTACAAATATGGCCGCTGTTGGTTTTAACAGTATCATTGACGACCTTTATCCAAGTGCTAACAATAGATTAAAAATTATTTCAGCAATACACCAAGCCATGGGAGGCTTGCCTTTTAAAGCTTCAGACATCGAAGATCATGCATATCAATTGGAAAACGAGCAATACGAAGCAGCTAACTACAAAGATTACATAAATGAAGAAGTTGGTTTCACCTTCACTTTAAAAGATATTAAATCTGCAGCAGCACAAACCAATGACGAAAGTTTTGCAGTTTTAGTCAGCGCCTGTTCAACTTTGTATTATCTCCGTTTCAACACCATGGAAACAATATCATTTTTACTAAAAGCCGACGCTAACCGTTTAGCAGTGCTTTCACAGCAAGCCAAAGAAATGCATGAGAGTTTCTCAACTGCTATTTTCACTAATATTAATGTAAATAGTCATTACGAGCCTTTAGAAGAAACCCTTGAATTACTTATGGCTAACAAACCGGTTGATGAAAAATCACCCCTGCAAAAATGGTGGAAGTACGATGATTTGCTTTCAGAAAGCAGCAAAAATAATTTTCGTGGTCACGCTCGTTTTTCACGTTTAGCTGCAATTCATGGTAACGTTGTTTGGTACCCTGGAGTTGAAACCTATGTGAAATTAAAATATGAATTAATGTTAGCTGGAATTGTTGATTCTCAAGATAGCACTCTTAACACCCGATATGAAAACATGGTTCTACATCATTTTGCAACTGATGTTGAATTATTTTCTGTTGCTTTCGACCAAATCGCAAACCATAAACCGATCACGGATTTTGTTTTGCCCCAGCCACGTAGAGAACTCATTAAGTTGACGACAGATGTACACTCATTAGAGAGAGTCATTGATGCATTCAAACAACGCTTCATTATTGATAACTCTGCTGATGTCGAATTGAAACTAGCTGCTTTTAAAGAAAATTGGCCTATGGTAGCAAAGAAACGTGTTTTAAACGACGCATTCGAAGTTGGTGCATATCCAGTGCTTATTAATGCTGCACTACCAGCAAGTTACAGGTTCCAGGCAGTAATAAATGATAATGCCAACTTATTTGTGGCTGGTGCAGTGACAGGCAGCTTGCTGCTTGCCCTGGTGACCACCTGTTATTTCAAAGACAGGATTGGTGGTATGTTGATGTGTGGTGCGCGAGGAGTTGGCAAATTGCTTTCAACTGTCGGTTTACTAAAACAGCAAAAAGCTCCTATCCGTCTCGAGAAACATCCTACCGAAAATGATGAAAGAAGAGTAGTGATACGTCAGTAATGCTGCCGTTTAGTCGGTGATGTTGCAAAACTGCAACTTCGCCGACAAAACTACTCATTTAAACATTTACTACCCTCTTTAGCTCCCGTTTATAGATATTCTTGAGCCTGACTAAAAGTAAGTTTGTTTTCTCGCATGAGCTGATTTAATTTAGTTACTTGTTCAAGTAATATTTTTGTATCTAGCGTTTCAATTGTTTTCTTCGCTTTATCAGCCAATAAAGTTCGCAGTTCAAAACTATCAATGAAGGAAATAAAACTTAAAGCATTTTCTTGTGTACTTATATTATGATCCGCATTCCAAGCTCCCCACAAGGCTTGTTTTACATTTGCTCCACGGAGAACCAAATCATTGATAAGGGCTACATTCCCACCGCTGGCTGCTCCATTTGCAGCGTGATCTATACTGGCTCCGCGAGCGATCAAATCATTGGTAAGGGCCACATGACCCCCAAATGCTGCACCCTGAACAGCGTTACTTAAATTTGCTCCGTGACTAATTAGCTCTTGGGTAAGTTCTACGTATCCACCACTTGCTGCACCGTGCACGGCGTTATGTATGCTTGCGCCATTGCCAATTAATTCATTGGTAAATTCAGTTCTTTAAAGCCTTTTCCCCGTATTCCGCTGCGCTTCATACGGGCTACTATCTGGCTGCTGTAGGTCCAATGAGCTAGTTCTACTACTTATCCATTTCTTCACTCTACTAGGCTGGCTGAAAAAACTGTCTGCACTGGTAGTTCTTTTCAAAGTAGGCACTGAGTCTAAGTCGCTATTTTCTTCAACTATATACTGTATTGTTTTACACAGCTTAGGTTTGGTTTCAGCATAACCAAAAGTCTTCATCATAAATTTCTTTAAAGGTTTATAGTCAGGAGAATTCGCGGCTTTATACTTTTGTAATAGTTTTAAAGATGTTTCATATGCATCAGTATCGCCAGCATCATACTCATCCATAAATCTATAAGGAGCTGCAAAACGATTTACTGCATATTCTTGCGACAAATTCTTTATAAAATATTCTAAACGATTAAAACTACCAGGATAATTTTTTTCAAAAACACTGCCAATTTCTAATCTCAAAGTGAGAATAAACATGAGAAAATCTACAGATATTACCCGAGGATTCTCCGTGTCTTCTGGAGCACTTGGATCAAGATAATTTTCATAAGCCAATCTGAATGTATCAAGTAAAATACCAATTATGTTAAATGCCGCAACAACAGATGTTTCATTGGCAGCGATACAATAAAGATAACTTAACACTTGCACTGCCAGAGGCTGTGGAATATCCAAAGTACCCTCAACAGACTTCTTCTCAAAATACTTATAAAGCCCAAGAGTCGGCAGATAAGTATGAGGTAATCTTGAAGTTGAGAGCGAATAACTAACAAAGCTATCCCTCAGCAATTCTCTATATTTTTTTCTCCACATTTTATCTCGTTTAACTAAAACTATTACCTGATTATTTGAATTACGATTACTAAACATTACCCTACCCTCTTCTTAAAGACGCGACCTCTTTTTTGATTCAACCTGTTCTTCTTGCGTAATTGCATTTTTCTGGTTCGTAATTAATTTTTTAAAATTAATTAATAGTTCTTCCGTCATTGGCAGATACGGATGAAAAAAGTTAATACCGAAACTTTCAATTATTATTAAAAATTCATCATGCCGTTGGTCCGAAGCAATAATTTGTTCCCATAATTTTTGACTTTTCACGGTTTCTGTATCTGCAGAAACACATTGCTTGTCGATTAAAGTTAATAAATTTTCCCAAGCAGTCCAATCAATCACACCACGGGGTGCTGGATAGTACTCACGGGTTGCTGTGAGTTGACACAAACAGAAAGTTACATCGAGACGTCGCTGTTCTTCACTGTTATATCCATCGATTTGCCTGATCAAAATCTCCCATATGCCCTCTCTTTTTTTTGAAATCTTTTCAGCTTCATACATTTTCTTCAGTAACATAAAATATATTCTGTCTTGAACACAAGTCCCTACTTTATTGTCTCTCAATGATCCATCCGGCGGATAGAAATATCCCCAGCCTTCTCTAATTCCTCGCGGCCCTAATATGCCAGAAATATACTTTAAAAATTTATCTCGTTGGCTGGTAAACAAAGTAATACTAGTTAAATCAAATTCATTTGCCTTATTAATGAATTTCTGGATTTCGTTTACGGCTTCTTCATCGTTGTAGCCTTGTATTTCTGCTTTTAATTGTTTTAACTGTGGAACATAATCTAGCAGCACTGAATCTCTTTGTTGTTTGGATAGTAAACTCGCCCAAAACACATGTCCTATATCATGCAACCAAACAATGAAGGGGCCACAACGCCAATTGTCAGCGGCGTATAAATTACGCTTCACATCAAAAGCGTAATAACTTACCGGATGTTTGTTTTCCAAATGCATTGCATACGAGCTTTCATCACTGGGAATACCAAAACAACACTGTATTTCCATTGGTTGTTTGCAAACCTGCTTCAAGAAAAAATTAATTAAAGAATATGAAGGTATTTTTAAAATGCGGATTTCATTTTCTTCCTCACTCTCAATAAAAGGCAAATTGAGTTTCATAGTACAAGCCATGCGATCACAAGGATTTTCATAATGGTCGGGGGGAAATATTTTTACGGGTATCTTGATTAGCCATTGTTCACTTGGCGCTAACTTTTTTACAAATAACACCAATTCATCGTAGCTAAAATCCCTCCATTGCGACGTTAATTGACTGTGCACGGTTTTTAAATAATTTTCACCCTCTAGTGTTAACTGCTGGCCATTAAAAATATTGGCAACACCTACCGCAGGCAATTCCGGTCGAAAATATTTTACATCTTGATCTTCTGGTTTTAATGGTTGTTTATCGGAAAACTGCATTAAAGCTAATAAATAGTTATATATACCCATGCCTTGATAAAAAGGAATTAATTCATTTTGTATTAAATGCAGTAAATATAAATAACACTTTGGATCAGAATAAATTTCATGTTGAGAATTACCCAGATTAATAGCTGCTAATAAGTTTTGTACTTTTGGGTCTTGGGTCTTGATTGCTGCTAAATGTTTTGGAATGGCTTTATTTTTTTTAATAAACTGAAATAACCCACCAAATAAAGTTTGCTGATTGGTTATTTTAGTTAATGATTTAGTGATTATTGACGCAGATAACATAAGTCATCTCTTGGAAAAAATGACACTATACTGGGGGTTTATTAAGGGAAGCTTAAGTTTGAAAAGAATGATTAAAAAATACCCAAGTCAGCATTAAAAACTGTTGGGCTTCGCAAGCTCAGCCCAACCTACAAAAGCTCCTCCCAAACATGTGGCATCGCCGATTATTTTATTGTAAATTCTACCTTCAATGATATTGCTTGTAGGAGCTTTAAATAATGGATCAAACTCTCACTCGTGTTAATGTGCAAAATGCTGCGCCCCACACGGTATAATCCAATTTTGCACCGCGCTCGATCAGATTAAATATAATTTGCTGTTTCAATGAGAGTTGATAGTGATTTTACATCTTTGGTTTTCACTAATTGATAAAGTGTCTCAAGTTGCAGCTTTGTGTACTGATTACTTTTCTCATTGTGTTTTTCCATACTATCTCCGGATAATAATGCGTTGTGCGGCATTAACCATTTGCAATTCTGGAGTATGTTGATTTGCGCTGTATTTAGCATATCCCCCAGCAGCTAAGCCGCCCGCGAAAAATCCTAAACCTGAAGTTATAGCTAAACTAATTACCCCGGCCGGTGCTAACAAACTCGCAACTACACCGATTAACAAACCAGCGACAGCGCCTAGCATTGCCTTACGGCTTAAAAATCTAACCAACCTGTCTTCTTATCCTGGATTTAAATTGTTAACTGACTTTGTTGCGTCCTTTCTACATCCGCCATCGTTTTTTGTAGCCCATCAATCAAGTTCTTACCTGTAGGATTAAACAGATAGCTGGTAAAGCTAAATCGAATACCACAAATAGTAAACGGACGATGTTTTATAAGTTCTGCGCTAGCAGATTGCCAGTTAGCCTTAAAGCTAGCATAATCCTCTTGGCGATGTAATTTTTTCACCGCTTCAATTTTATCTGCCACGGGTTCTGCTTCGTAGAACCAACTTAGAGCAGATGCTCTTTGTTTTTTTTCCAAATGTCTCCAATAAGAATCTAGTTTGTTTTTTGCTTCTAACAAAAATGCTTTCTGTGCATCTGTGTCAGTAGAAATTTTAACTGAAGCAGAACTCATACTTTTCGAAATAACACCGGTAGAACTAGGGCTAACTGAAGGGCTGCTGCTTGATGGAGTGATCACAGTTGATAATTGACTTCGAATGTTAGAGTAAGGTCTTTTAACTTGATTATCAATCATAGCTTTTAAAAGATTATCAACTTCTGTTACCACAGGATGCAATTTTGTTGATATACCCATCATGGCTTTGACGACACAACGTTTCTTGGTAAGGCATTCCCATTGGTTCCAAAAATCTACAAACGGCTTATCCTGATCGATTTTTTTAATCAAATTACCAATATCAACATATAAAACTACTAAATCGTTTTGCGCTTTAGTGCCTTTTTTGCCAGGCTTGATAGGATTCGTTAATTTCTGTTGTTCTAACTCTTGATAGTAAGCTTGTAGCTTTGCCCTGATTTGCTGACGTTGCTCAACCAAAAAAACAGTCTTGCTGTGATCAACTTTTATCGTAGCTGGCATACCCATTTCTTTTAATTTTTGGGCAATAGTTTGGTTATATATATTTGCATCACTGAGTAATTCACCCGAACGATCAACAGCTGTATTAAGCTCTTTGCCTCTTTTGTTAAGACCCTCTACATTGTCACGAGCAGCAGAACTAAGCATGTAAATATCCTCAATAAATGAAAATTTGCGCAATATTAGCACATATTTGAATTAATTCAAAGTATTATATATTTGGCTTATTGATCAACAGCTCACGGGTATTACATATCCCACGTGTATCCATCGTGAGAAAACTGTCAGCGCTTCACGAAACGATAGGCGAAGCGATCGGTCTTGCCCTTGATTGAGGGATCGAACGCCTTGATCGAGTGCGAATCGTCCTTCTTCGCGAGCATGATGCTTTCCGCGTCCAGTACAAAGCCAGCCGCCTCCACCTCATCGCGAACGGATGCAGGCTCAATCCGATGCAGCGACTGGGCGTTGCTCGTGCCCGCCCCGACGGGGGCGACGTGGTCTACGATGACGTAGGACCCACCAGGCTTCAGCCGCTCGTAGACAGCTCGATTGAAGCGGGCCGCCGTCGCGCCCCTGGCTTGGATCAGCGTGGTGTGGAGATCGTGGTAAAACAGATGCAGCCACAGGACATCCGCTGGTTGCGTGGCCTCCGGCATCGCAACGAGGTCCGCCGAGACGGCTTTGACGTTCTCTCGGCCCGGCTCCTTCGCAAGCGTCCTCATGCGGCCGACCGGATCGTTCTTGAAGTGGGCCACTTCGGCTGGCACAAAGCTGTAGACACATCCTTCGGGTCCCACGATGTCGGAGAAGAGACGGGTCCAGTCGCCATCGCCTGGGTAAACGTCGATGACGGTGGAACCCGCATCTACTCGTGCGAACTGGATTAACTCGGATAGCTTCGATTGGTCGTACATTAGAATCTCCTTTTAGTTGTCTCTATCCACTTTATTGATATTCTTGTGCTTGCTTATAGGTAAGCTTGTTTTCTCGCATGAGCTGATTTAATTTAGTTGCTTGTTCAAGTAATACTTTTGTATCTAGCAATTCAACTGTTTTCTTCGCTTTCTCAGCCAATAAAGTTCGCAGTTCAAAACTATCAATGAAGGAAATAAAACTTAAAGCATTTTCTTGTGTACTTATATTATGATCCGCATTCCAAGCTCCCCACAAGGCTTGTTTTACATTTGCTCCACGGAGAACCAAATCATTGATAAGGGCTACATTCCCACCGCTGGCTGCTCCATTTGCAGCGTGATCTATACTGGCTCCGCGAGCGATCAAATCATTGGTAAGGGCCACATGACCCCCAAATGCTGCACCCTGAACAGCGTTACTTAAATTTGCTCCGTGACTAATTAGCTCCTGGGTAAGTTCTACATATCCGCCACTTGCTGCACCGTGCACGGCATTATGTATGCTTGCTCCATTGCTAATTAATTCATTGGTAAATTCAGTATGCCCACCAAATGCTGCGCCCCACACGGCATAATCCAATTTTGCTCCACGCTCGATCAGATTATTGGTAAGTTTAATATGGCCACCCTGCGCTGCCCCATAGGCTGAAAAATCTAAGCTCGCACCTTGATTAATTAGTTCATTGGTAAGTTCTACATGGCCTCCGCATGCTGCACCCCAGGCAGCATAATCTATATTTGCCCCGCGCTCGATCAGCTCATTCATAAATTCTAAATGGCAACCATGAGCCGCTCCTCGTACGGCAGGATTTAAATTCGCTTTAAATTTATTAATTAAAAACTCAACGGACTCGTAATCTCCTTCCTTGGCCAAAAGAATGATTGGGTTATTTTCACCTTGAAAAATACCAATAAAATTTGCTGTTTCAATGAGAGCCGATAGTGATTTTACATCTTTGGTTTTCACTAATTGATAAAACGTCTCAAGTTGCAGCTTTGTGTACTGATTACTTTTCTCATTGTGTTTTTCCATACTATCTCCGGATAATAGTGCGTTGTGCGGCATTAACCATTTGCAATTCTGGAGTATGTTGATTTGCACTGTATTTAGCATATCCCCCAGCAGCTAAGCCGCCGGTAAAAAATCCTAAACCTGAAGCTATAGCTAAACTAATTACCCCAGCCGGTGCTAACAAACTCGCAACTACACCGATTAACAAACCAGCAACAGCGCCTAGCATTGCCTTGACAATAATTCCCAGCCCATGGGAATCTTTATAGGGTTCCATTCCATTATCAAATTGTTCACAATCATCTTGAATTACCGTGCCTTCTTCAACTTTTTTGGCAAACTCATTGGCGATTTTTGCAATTGTTAAACAATTTTGTATATTGAACTTAATATTTTTTCCAATCGCGTGTTCACTAATAGTGTGTTCCATTAACTTGTTAAATTCATCAAAAAACTTAAGTACATTTTCATTTGTAGTTAGACTATATCTGGCATTAGACAAACCTTCATTAAATGCGCGCCTTATTATTTCGCTGGAATTCACTATTTCTTGTTTTAGGACCGCTTCAGGAAATGATAAGGGGGTAATACTAGTACTACTTGCGATTCGACTGATTATAACTTCAAAATGTTGGTTGAGCCCCGGAAAACGTTGAGTTAAATCGGCAACTTCAAAAGTTAATTCTCCGCTTAATACTTTACGCCCTACCTTCATAATAAAATTATTTTCAATGGTATTTTTTCCGCCTATAGCTATCATTGGGGCACTACTGGGTTTCTGACAAAGATCACATAATTCTGAATAAGTAACTGGATAGAAAAATAGTTTCGAAGATTCAAATTGATGAAGTTGGGCAACACTAAGGGCGATAACCACCGCACCACTTAAAATAATAGCAATTTGATTTTCTTGCTCTTGTTCTGGGGTTTCAATTGCATCTTCTTCTACTACAATTGATAAAGGTTTTTTAGCCGGAACTTCATCTTTCAATTCATCATTCAGTGTTTGAGAAGCTACACTTTCAAGCAGCACGTGGGCGAGGTGAATATAAGTATTTGCTTCAGTAGGTAACGTTGCCCCTGAAGAGATTGTACCAAGAGCGTCTTGTGCAACTTTTACTTTATTACGCAAATTCATAAGTCATTCCCTTGGGAAAAAGGACACTATACTGCCGATTTATTAAGGGAAGATTAAGTTTAAATAGAGTGGTTAAGATTAAACCAGCGAATTAAAAGCTGTTGGGCGAAGTGAAATCTCCTGAGAGGACCGGCTCAGCTCAACCTATACAAGCGCTTTTGTAAGTTGGGCTGAATCTAGGTATTTGAATCGATCATGAGCCTAGGGCTTTGCAAGCTGACAGTCACCTGAATCATTAGCAGCCCCTACAACCTGCTCTAGCGCAGCTTTAAATTGCGCTACAGTCATGGCATCCGTTAAATTTAAAGTAACAAGTTTCCCTTGTTCACTTATCAATAAAATCATGGGGGGCCCAAAAACATGAAATTGATGGGCCAAAGCCATACTTTCACTATCAACCATGGTTAAATCAATCCGTAAAAGCATAAATCGATTCATGGTAGGCGCAACCGCGGAATTAGTTAAAATGTCATGGTCTAATTTGACACAAGCGCTACACCATTTAGCAGTAAAATCCAATAACACTGGCAAATGGGTTTGCTTAGCTTCATTTAGTGCAAACTGTAAATCAGCTTTGTTTTTAATATTTCTAAAAACCGGTGTTAGCGACAAATTAGTATTAATTGATCTTTCCGTGGAAAGGGATTCTATAGTGCGGTATAAATCCGTATTTATAAATAAAGCGTTTAAAAATAATGCTATTCCAAAAATAAATAACATTATTGCCAATGTTTTCGCTATCTTATTAAAAAAGTTGATAACATTTACTTTGAAAATTCCCATGTACAAAGTAGTTAAAATGATAAATGCAGACCAAAATATAATTGTTACTACTTCACTAATGACTCGACTCACCAGCCAAATCGCGGTCCCCAATAAAATTAAACCAAAAAAATGTTTAATTTGATTATTCCAATGCGCTGCCTTAGGTAAAATATTTTTGCTGAACAAAGTAATAATCAGTAATGGCACACCCATGCCTATACCCATAAAAAATAATCCAACAGCGCCAAGTAAAAGATCGCCGGTTTTAGTAATGAAACTTAATACGCCTAATAAGGGTGCACTGACACAAGGCGACACAATGAGAATTGACAAGATTCCCATAATCATTACCCCGAGATAAGTACCGCCAGTTTGCAAATTAGACCATTTGTTAATTTTATTTTGAATAATTTTAGGCAGTGTTAATTCATAATCATCTAACATACAAACCGCTAACACCAAGAAAATTAAACTAAACATGATTACTATCACCTTCCCCTGCATATATACCTGCAAATATATGCCAAACTTACTCGCCAATAATCCTAATAACGAATACATGGAAGCCATAGCTAAAATATAAGTTAAGCATAATAAGAATGTTTTTCTTTTGCTGACGCCAATAGTATTACCAACGATAATGCTTGCCATGATAGGTACTAAAGGCAATATACAAGGTGTGAATGAAATTAATAGTCCAAATCCTAAAAACCCCAAAATGAGGAAAAACCAATTACCCTTCTTTAATAAAATTTCAGCATCAGTTAAATTATTTGAGGTAAGGCTGTCTGGATTTTGCAACTTACCTGCTATGACTTGTTGACCTTTATTCATTTCAGGTGTAGTTAATTCCTGTAATTTATTAATAAAATCCGGAGCAGTATAAATAGGAAATGAGCATTGGAAACCATGGCAAACATAGACTACGGGTTTATCCATCACCTGGTATTGCGTAGCTGCGTTCATCATAGGTCCATCACTTTTATCCCACAAATCAATACGTGAGTTAACCGGCGAATAGGCTAATGCTGTTAAAAAAAGAATTCTGGTGATAGGGCTAGCTTTAGGCCCAACAATAACAATATGAATTGGAGTACTGGTAACTCGATACACCGACATTAGAATCAGCGCCGGTGGAGTGATTTTTAATATATCAGGATTGATTAAAGATCGAAAACTGCTAAATTGAATTTCTTGAACAGTTTTATTGCCAGTATAATTATACAACAATGAAGTTAGCCTGATAACTTCGGCATTTTCTTCTGCAGATAAGGTTAAATCTGAACTTGAAGTGTTCGTCAATTCAATCGAAGAAATAAAGCCAGAATTTCCTGAAGAATTTTTAAAATAAGTATTGATAAATTCA
Source organism: Pseudomonadota bacterium (assembly GCA_040389045.1). GTDB lineage: Bacteria > Pseudomonadota > Gammaproteobacteria > DSM-16500 > DSM-16500 > UBA5158. The sequence goes on from JAZKAT010000006.1 coordinate 12,858, forward strand.
GTAGTAGCCACTGCCCTATTCAGATAAGTTATGTTTTGGGTGGCTTTATAAAGAGTAAGATACGCAACACCCATTGATACAGTATCATTTAGATAAATTTTATTATTATCATTTATTTCATGACGAAATCCGCCGCCCGGAATGCTAAAATTAGTGGCCATTAAAGTTGCGGCTTTTATTGCTTTATTTAATATATCGACATCACCGGTGGCCATATAATAAGTAGCCATGGCAGTTATCATAGCGCCATTTTCATTGGGAGAAATACGTTTATCAATTTCAGGCATGCCAAGTTGACGACGGTGTATATCATCTAAGTGATAATAATTTGCAGCATCAGCACCTTGGTAGGCTTTTTGTCCCGCGTAAAACAAGCTTTCTGGACTGGTCAAATAGTTATTAACATAATTTAATAATATTTTTGCATTTGAAATATAAACGGGGTCCGGCCAATAGCGAAAAGCATCTGTATACATTTGCAAAGCTTTTGCTTGTGACATTGTCGATTTTGAAAAATCACCATTGGTGTTATATACTCCTCCCCATACAGGATCGAATAATTTAAATTGATAATCCAGTATGGTTTTGACCCATTGCTGAGATAATTTGACTTGCTCCTCAGCGGAAATCAAAGCATATTTAATGCTGTCCATGGTTAAATTTGCGGAAATTATTTCTGGATCGGCAGTCTTATCCAAGAGCCGCCCATATTGCAGGTATTGCTGATTTTTTAATTCGTCTTCTATCGTTTTGGATAATAATTCATTTGTTATTGCGGGGACGGGCTCTTTAACATTAGCTTCTGGATTAGCACTATCAGCACTATGGTCAATAATTTTTTTTAAATTAGTTTGCATAAATTCAGCGGTAAAATATCCAGAAAATATTCTTACAATGTGATTATCACCATCTAAAATAAGAATCGTAGGTAATGAACTAATATGGTATTTTGCTGCCAAATCTAATCGGTCATCAACGTCTACTAATACAGGTATAAAATTATCTACTACCTGCTTAATAATCTCAGGACTATGCATGGTGGTTTTATCCATTTGCTGGCACCAATGGCAAGACTTCGATTTACCATACAGAAAAATATAATGCTTGGTTTTTTTAGCATCGCTAAAGGGCGTATCGGAATAGGTTTGCCAAGTTATTTCAGTCGCATCAGGTGTTTTTAAAGTGTCAGTGAATCCGCTAGTGCTGATTAAGAGCATCAATAACACAAATACTTGTCTTACTTTAAGCATAACCACCTCATGCGATGGTAAAACGAATTACTTCAGCCTAGGTACTATGTATTGTCCCTCGTCGGTGCAGTTATTGCTGCCATGCATTTTTTCCAATGCGGAAGCTTGCCACAAAGCATCAATCGCAGCGGAAGATAGCACGGTAATACCGCAGCAAGAATCTGAGAATGAAATTGTTTCTTGAGAGGATTTAGTCGCTTGTTCAAATCCTTTTGCTAATATCCAATGATGATTTACTGTAATTATGGTTGGTACGTTTTGCTTTAAATTTTGTATTATCATTTTAGAATCAATTCTATCACCTGTTTCAACACTAAATCCTTTTGAACTCAGCCAATCTGTCATCTGGTTTCGAGTAGTTCCCGTTTCAGTAGCACCCATTTCCAAGGCAATGTGTAATTCAGTTTTAGGATTCATATCAGCTGAAGTGAAACGTCCGTAATACTGCATAACAGTCATTAAAACGGCGGGACCACAAGTATAGTTAGTAGTTTGATGATAAGTTTTACAATCTAAATTCAAGGTATTTTTAGCAGCTTGCCCTTCTGGGGTATCAGAACAGTCGCTGCCTGAAATTGTAATATATTGATCCGGTGTTTGGGGAGCTGCGAATGCTTGTGGCATTGCAATTAGACATGAAAAAAACCATGTTAATAATATACTCTTTACTATCAATATCTTCAAAAATACCTCCTTGTTACCCTGGGTTCCTTTTCAAATCCAAATGATAATAGCTATCTACTATTTTAACATATAGGCTTGTTTTTAAGTTAAATACCTGAAGTAAAGTAAGTCTTATTTAAAGGATTGGTGTTACAATTATAGATATAAGCAAATCTATTCAGTTAGTACGGAGAGACGCGATGGTTAAAAAACAAATCTTGCTAGTGGATGACGAGTTAATGCTGTTATATAGCTTAAAACGTATGCTGGATGATTTATACGATATCACTATCGCGGCAGGTGGTCGTAAGGCTATAGATTTAATTAATGATAAAAACAACCATTATGATTTAATAATTTGTGATGTCAGTATGCCTGATGTTAACGGTGTTAATCTTTATCTTTATATTGCTAAACATCATCCGGAATTACAAAAGAAAATTATTTTTATGACTGGCGGTCCTTCCAGCGTTTATCTTGACGATTTTTTTATGAGCATTGATAATATAAGATTATCAAAACCATTTGAATATGAAGATTTACGTCAAACTATCAAAGATTACCTCGAAGCAAATCCCGCTTAAAATACCTGGTCTTTAGCTAAAAGTATTGTCTATCACCTGTAATAATTGATCTGGTGTAAAAGGTTTTTCTAAACAAGGATTATTAACACTCTTAAGAAATTCTTTGGTCTTCGGGCTGTCACGATTTGCGGTCATAAATATCATATGCTTTATAAGATTATGATTATTTCTATCAACGAATTGATATAAATCCATGCCATTGACATCGGGCATATGAATATCCGTAACTATTACTTCAAAATTATTATCTGCTTTAGTCAGTAACTTAAGCGCAGAACGCGCATTACAAGTAGTGACTTCATGGTATTGCTCTAGTGCTTGCTTAATGGCCGATAATATCATGGGCTCATCATCGATAACCAATATTTTTTTATGCTTGAAACTTCCTATCACGTCGGTAGAAGGTGCTATAGTAAGCTGGTAAGGCAAGTAGACAGAGAAAGTACTTCCTTTACCAACAATACTTTCCACCTTTATTTCGCCACCTAAACTATGGATAATGTCATAACAGATTGACAAACCAATACCTGTCCCTATTCCAGCGGGTTTGGTAGTAAAAAACGGTTCAAATATTTTTGCTAAATCATGTGGTTCTATACCTTTACCAGTATCAATGATGTCAATTCGAATTCTATTTTTTTGAACACGAGTTTTTATTTTAATTAGATTACTATTAATATTATCCATATCCATGGCTTGACTAGCATTCAAAATCAAGTTTAAAAAAACCTGTTGCAACTGGTTATTACTTAAAAATACCTGCGGCAAATCATCAGCAAATTCAGCTTCTAGTCGAGCATGATTTTTATATTGGGGCTGCGCCATATTAATGGCAAAATTAAGAGTATCATGTACATTAAATAAGGTAACATCTTCATCATCAATACGACCAAACCCTTTTAATTCACGAACTATCTCGGTGATTCTTTCGGCTCCCTGCCTGGTTTCACTGATAACTTCTTCTAATTTCGGTAACAATTCTACCGGATCCTCCTCCCCTGCTTTTAACAGTTTAACTTTCATTCTTAAATAATCCAGATTATTCAAAATCCATGTCATAGGATTGTTAATTTCATGAATAATTCCTGCGGCCAATACTCCCACAGTTGCGAGTTTATCAGCTAATAATGTTTGAGAACGTAGTTTCTTAGCTTCAGTAATATCGTTTAAGATGCTAAACATAAATTTTTCATCACCTTCATCCACATATATAGCGGTGAATTCGATATCACGTATATCACCATTTGGATTTTGGATATGTTCTTCGTAAGGTCCTATGGTTTTTTCTACTAATAATTTTTGCAGTTGTACTCCTGCATAAATTTTATTTGAAGTTTCAATAAAATCTTTAAAATTCTTGCCAATAATATTTTCTCGGTCACTGCCAAATATAACTTCAGTTTTTTTATTAATATCAGAAATAATACCATTATGATCAAAAACAAAAATTCCACAAGAAGCGTTTTCCATAATTGAACGATAACGTTTTTGAGCCGCAACCATTTTTGCTTCCGTACTATGTTTAAATAAGGCTAATTCAATAGCATTATGTAAATCACGGGTTTCGAAAGGTTTAGTTAAGTAACCATAAGGGCCACTTAATCTAGCTCTATCAAAAGTGTCCTCATCATTATAAGCAGTGAGAAAAATAATCGGAATATTATAGAGACCCGTAATTTGTTGCGCTGCGTCAGTGCCATCCATTTTACCTTTTAGCACAATGTCCATTAAAATTAAACTTGGATGAATGGTCCCTGCCAATACAATGGCTTCTTCTCCAGAAGCAATAGTTGCTGTGGCCTTATAGCCTAATTTCTCTAGACGGTGCTGAATGTCCATGGCGGTAATGGCTTCATCCTCAACAACAAGAATAGTACTGTCCTTCATATAATCCTCTCTATTAATCTACTTTAAAAGTTAAGGTAAATGCTGTACCGTTAGCGCGATTTAACAGGATATTTCCATCTAATTGTTTTGTTAAACTATGTATTAATCGCATCCCTAGCGAAGCAGTATTTTGTATATCGATTTCAGACGGTATTCCCACTCCATTATCACGTAGCGTTAAAACTATTTTGTGATCTTGCTTCTTAAATGAAAAGGTAATTATACCTAACTTATCATTTGGAAAAGCGTGCTTTATGACATTGGATACCAACTCATTAATAATAAGACCGCAAGGAATCGCTAAGTCAATACTCAGGGTAATATCATCGATATCAACATCTAGCTGCACATTTTTAACATTGGTTTTATAAATTTGAAAAAGATATTTGAATAAATTGACTATATAACTTTTCATAGCAATACTGGCAAGATTTTCGGTTTGATAAAGCATTTCGTGTACCAGCGCCATAGACTTGACTCTTGATGAGCTTTCTAATAGGACTTTTTGTATTGCGACTTCCTCGGTGGCACCGGCTTGCAAGCTTAGCAAACTCGAAACAACTTGCAGATTATTTTTTACACGATGATACACTTCTTTTAATAACGCTTCTTTTTCATGTATAGAGTCTTGTAAAGCGCGTACCCGCCCAGCAAATTCTAGGCTTCTTTGATTGAGCAAAGTGATAGCTTGCCGGAAGTTGGTTTCAACCATTTGAAATGAAGCCAATATTTCCTCAAGGAAACCATTTGCTTTTTCCGAAATAATTAAATGTTCATTAGTCTCTAATTTCTCTAAATAACTCACCAGACAATCTTGATGAATAGCGACAACATTCAAAATTCCAATGTTGTTGTCAACGGCTTGACGTCCTAACTTATAACCCTCATGAAGAATAGATTCTGAATCAACTAGAGTATTTAAAAATTTTTCCAACAATGTATTATATTGTTCTTTAAAAACAGAAAATATATCGTTAGTGGGTTGCTGCTCTGACATATAATGCCTATATTAAGTTTTAACAATAAACATTGAAGCTATATACTTAGCCATTTCATTTCTGGATAATGGCTCGCTAAAATAAAATCCTTGAATAATATAACACTCGTTTTCTATTAAAAAATCTAATTGTTGCCTGGTGTTTACCCCTTCAGCGGTTACTTGTAAATCCAATGTTTTGGCTAAATTAATAATGGCTTTTATAATAGCTTCATTACTTTTATTTTTGCCAATATCATCAATGAAGGATTTATCGATTTTAAGTTCTTTGACCGGCAACTGTTTTAGATAAGTAAGTGATGAATAACCGGTACCGAAATCATCAATTGAAATACCAATTCCCAGTTCCGATAGGAAAATTTGTAATATTGATTTGCTATCCAGCGTTTTTTTCATCACCGCGGTTTCAGTGAGTTCAAAAAGAATTTTATGTGTGGGAATATCAGTCTCCTTAAGTACGTGAGAGACGGTATCGATAATACCACTATTATTCAATTGGCTAGTTGATATGTTCACCGATATGCTGACATCTTTCATCGCGGGAGCATCATCGCACCATTTTTTATATTGTTTTAGCGCTGATCTTATTACCCAATCTCCAAGCTCAACCATCATGCCAGCCTCTTCAGCAATCGTAACAAATTCGGCCGGTGAAGCATTTACTAATGAATTATTCCAACGTAACAAAGCTTCTATTCCGGTCAATTGGTTAGTTCGAGCATCTATTTTTGGTTGATAAAAGAGTTCGAATTGATCTTCGGCTATGGCATTTCGTAAGTGTTTTACAATCAGCATATAACGTTCTAATTGTTGCTGCATTGACTTATTATAATATTTATAGCAATTTCGTCCGGACTCTTTGGCCTGATAGAGCGCTTGATCTGCGTGCTGCACGATAGATTCAGTATTGGTTTCCTCATCAGGATAAACAGAAATGCCTATACTTAATGTTGAAATTATCTCGTGTTCATCAATAATAAATGGCTTTTGAAAATCTTCAAGAATACGCTCTGCCGCCTGGTTAATGACACTGATACTATGAGTATCTTCGAGAATAATAGCGAATTCATCGCCTCCTAAACGAACAATTAAATCAGCAAAGCGGACACTTTTTTTTAGTCGATTACCCACTTCTTTTAACAGCATGTCTCCAATGCCATGCCCAAAGAAATCATTCACATTTTTAAAATAATCCAAATCAATATAAAATATCGCCAGTGTATTTTTATTTCTTTTTGCGCGAGTTAAGCTTTTCAGTAAAATATCTTCAAACAAATATCTATTAGGTAATTGTGTTAATGGATCAAATCTGGCTAATTTTTGAAAATCAGCCTGCGTGTTTTTAAGGTCGGTAATATCAGTAATAGTCCCGATATAATTCATATTGTCATTTTTTTCCGGTACGATACTACAAATTACCCATATGTCATTTTTTTCTGGATGAAGAAATCGAAATTCGAATTTACAAGGACCGTTAATTCGCAAGCTTTCAGTTAAAGCGGAAATAAATGTGTGAGCATCTTCTTTGTGGATCGCATCCAGCCAATGCTCACCCAGTAATTTTTCTTGTGTATATCCTGAGATTTGACTGAAATATTTATTTACGTAATTCATTCTTTTATTACGATCAATCTTGAAAACACCAACCGGCAGGTTAAGGACTGAAAATTTTTGCATGGGATTTACCTGCAATATTATTCCATTTTAAATCCCCGGTTTTCTCAAAATAAATCATAATAATTGCACCACTAAAATAAGGCCATCATCTTTTGGATTTCGATATTTTTTGAATAGCTGTTCCGCAATGACCTGTGGCGATGCAAATCTGGGTTTTTCTATTTCAAATTCTCCTTTAACCCCATCCGTAGCCAGAATAAAAATGTCACCTGACTTCATGGCTATATTTTTTGTGTTGGGTAGTGTAACTAATCGAGAACCGATTATCCCCCCCTCTAGAAAAAAAGAATATTTATTGAAATGAATTGCATCATCGATCTTCCAACAGACTCCAATGACATTGCCAACGGCTAGATACGTCAATGTATAATTTTTATTGACACGGACTATAGTTAACGCTGTGCCTCGCGTGCCTACTAGCTCATTATCGCAAATTTCAACTAATGTTTCGATAGGCAGAGAGGAATAGTCATTCAATATCTGGATTGCCCTTTTAGCGGCGAATTCTGCTTCTTCACCATGGCCTAAGCCATCTGCCACCGCAACTAAAACCGAATCATCCAATTCTTTTACTAAATACTGATCGCCACAGTGAATTTCACCATCCAGAGGTTCATAGATGATGTCATAACGTAAATGATTTAATTGTGTAAGCATATTAAGTTATCCATTTTCGAGTTGTAATAGTCGTACCTTTACCCACCTCCGATTCTATTTGAAATTCATCCATTATTCTTTTTACGCCAGGCAAGCCTAAACCCAGGCTATTTGCGGTGGAATAGCCATCTTGCAGAGCTAATTCTATATTGACAATGCCAGGACCATCATCCTTCGCTATCACTAAAATTCCTTTTTTACCGTGGTCTTCAATAAAATCTAAATACAATACGCCGCGAGTAGCATAACTAATAATATTACGGGTTAACTCAGAGATTGCGGTTGCGATCAACGCTAGATTTATAGTGACAAAACCAAATTCTTTTGCCATTTCACGCCCTTTTTGGCGAGCGATGACAATATCATGTTCATTATTAATGGGTATAGCTACTCTACTTCCCACTGATAGATTCTCTCTGTATTTGTTTTTGTAGTAATACCAACCCTTCTTCCAGATTTAATGCTGTTTTGACATCATTTAGTTTTAAACCTAGCTGTATCATGGCAAAAGCGACATCCGGTTGAATACCCACAATAACAGTTTCCGCGCCTCGTAATCTTAAGGTATTGGCAATTGTACGCAATGTTCGGGTTGAAAAAGAGTCGAGGACATCTAAGGTGGTCACATCGATAACCACACCTTTGGTACGGTAAAGACCAACCTGGGCTGATAGATTATCTTTTAAATCTACTAAATCCTGATCGCCAGAGAGGGCTTGAATACTGACAATCAAGAAATTACCTTGTTTGAGAATAGGTATAGGCATGTTATGCGTGTCCTGTTAATGGGAATCAACTTTGGAAACTTGATATCCAAGTATTCGCTCAGCTTCTACGATCCCGCCTTGCAAATCACCCACAGTATTTAACATACCAAGGTCTGTACCTATGGTTACTAAGGTTTGCGCTACCTCAGGTGAAAGACCGCTGACAATTACCTCAGCGCCCATTAATTTGGAAGCTGCGACGGTTTGGATAAGATGGTTAGCAACCTTGGAGTCGACGGTGGATACACCGGTGATATCAATAACTACGACTTTAGCGCGATGATCACGGATAAAATGTAATAATTTTTCGGTAATTTGTCTTGCACGTTGCGTATCAATGACACCCACAATCGGCAGGATTAACAACCCTTCACGCATTTGTAATACTGGTGAAGATAATTCGCTAATAGCCTTTTGTTGTTCATTGATGGTAATTTCGCGTTGGAATATATAGGTATCAATAGCCAAGCCTATGTCCATAAACACTAGTTTCATTAGTGAAAAAAAAGATTCGTGGCCTTTCTCTGGATTTTTTTTAAAAGCATCAAATATTTTTTGGCCGACTGCGCGTAAATAAAAATTATAAGCGCCCAGATACCATTTAACATCTAAACCAATTTTCGCGTGCACAGAACCGATGTTAAGCGCTTCTTCAACATAATCTTTGCCGTAATTTCCTTTTGTTAAACGTAAAAAATATTCTTTTTGCAATATCTTAACGCGTTTTAACACCTCGGGATCATCAAAGATAGAACGCGATTCATCAAATTTTTTGAAGTGTTCATTGAGAGAGAGAATGAGTTCGTCCGCATAACCTTTTGCAATATTATTTAATTCAACAAGATGATCGACATCAGATTTAGTAAATTCCAGCCATTCCTTACGCCGTACTATATCGTTTTCATTGATATGCATTTCTTGCATTAAATTAGAGTTTTTAGAAATGCTTGGATCTGACATATTCCGATTGTCCATTGACTAACTCCTGTGTTACTTGCTAATTAGTTATTAAAATGGCCTTTATTTGATTCTATTGGTATTTGCCAAGATAAGTAAAGTGATATATTTAAGAACAATCAGTATACAATTTTTACGAGTATTAACCATACTCTTTACCTTGTATCGCCTAATAACATCTCAACCTAATGAGCTTGTGCCACTACAAAAAAAAGCTCGAATATTGCTATACCTAGAGCCTATGTTGTATTGTGAACAGGATTAATGCCAAGGAGAAGGCGTTGAAAACACCTAAAGTTAAAACCATCTTAACGTTACTCTGTTCCACTCTTTTGTTATTGAACCCTTTACTTGCGACTGCCAGCACAGAACTTGTTTCTGATTACATTTCGATTTCCCGAGAAGATTGTTCAAATCCAACAGCCAACGGCAAAGATGTGCAACTGGATTGTAAAACCTACCATCAAACCAAAGATAATACCTGTGGACCTTCAGCAGTCATGACCTTGATGCGCTATTACGGTCGCTTAAAAGAAGGAGATATGGTACCAAACACGGAATTACGTATTGCCATGGAAATGGGCGCAACTGAAGAGGGTACTTCCGAGAGTCAAATTACCGAGTGGCTCACTAATCATGGCTTTACTGTTTCCTCAGGAAACGGAATCAGCGCGCAACAGATAATTGAAAATTTAAAGCAACGAATACCCACATTGATAGCGGTAAATCATCATTGGATCTTATCAAAAGGCTATACCAAAGGCGCCACGCCGATGGAAGATGAAATATTCTTTTCGGATTCTTGTTGTGGTATGACACAAATTTCCGCCAAGAGTATTCATGAAATGTGGGAAATCATACAGTTGCCGAAGCATCATTGCATTGATAATAAGGGTGAATACATTGTGGCACTGCCAAACACGGCCGTTACTAAATAAGCACCTGGTGCTTTAAAAATTCATGAGCAGTATCGTCCCAGGAATATTGCGCAGCGCGGGCAATACAAGCCACTTTCTTAAGAGATAAACAGGCTAGTGCTGCTTCCTGCAAATTCTCCGAGGTAAACCCGCTTACCCCTTGTTCAATAATATCAATAGGTCCCACCACCGGATAAGCTGCAATAGGCAGACCACATGCTAACGCTTCCAAAATACAAAGCCCAAAAGTATCAAACCGCGATGGAAAAACACAAACATCTCCGTTACTTAAAATAGAACGGACATTTTCATAAGGTAAAAAAACCGCTTTACCAGCATATTTTTTTTGGAGAAATTTTTTATGTGGCCCAACGCCAATAACAAATTTCGTACCCGGCAGCGTAGTTTCTAAAAAGGCTTCGATATTTTTTTCCTTGGCGATACGCGATAAACACATAAAATAAGGCCGCTGATACCCTAACAACATAAATGGATCGGGATCAGGATAAAAAATAGAAGTATCAACGCCTAGCGGAAAAGTTTTAATAGTATTTTGAATACCATGATTTCGCAAAATTTCCCCTAATCTAGGGGTCGCGGCGTGAATAATTGTCGAGGGCTTGTAATACCAGCGTAGATAAGCCCAGACCAATTCCGGCGGCAAATGCAGCCAATACTGCATGCCTATGTCCCAATTGGTGTGAAATGCACTGGAATAAGGAATAGAATTCGCCACGCAATAGTGACGCGCTGCCACACCGAGTCCGGTTTCCGATTGAATATGCACGGCATCGGGTTTTAAAGATTCAAAAACTTTACCAAAACGTTTCGAAGTGACACCGCAAAAAATGGGAATTAATGTATGCGAGAGTGTGGTTTTTTCAATGATCAGTGCATTAGGATGATTAAAGAAAATTATTTCATGCCCTTCTTTTTCTAAAATGCTGGCGATTTGATTGTAGTACCGCCCTACTCCCATATTGCTTGAGTTTTTATTTGCAAACGTGGCGATTAAAATTCGCATACTAGAATAATCCCTATCCTGTACGTGAAATATCTTACCTGTTTAGATATTATTCAATATTTATGACTAAATATCAAGCACTTGTTTTATTAACCTTATGTGTGGCAAGACAAAAATTTTTATTGTAAATTCTACCTTCGTCCCTATATAACACTTCAATGATATTGCTAGCAGGAGCTTAAAATGATGGATCAGACTCTCACTCACGTTAATGTGCCAAATGATGTGTTCACTGCGATTGACTATTGGCGCCAACACCTTAACCAACGGGTTTTAGGCCAAGCCAATCTTATTGACCGTTTATTAATCGCAGTGCTTTGTGATGGACATTTATTGATAGAAGGCGCACCCGGTCTTGCCAAAACCAAAGTCATTCGAGAGTTAGCCACGGGTTTAGACGCAAAATTCAAACGCATTCAATTTACGCCCGACTTATTACCCGGTGATATTACCGGCACCGATATTTACAGTCTGGAAAAAAGCACTTTTGAATTCCAACCAGGCCCTATCTTCAATCAATTTATCCTGGCAGATGAAATTAATCGCGCGCCTGCCAAAGTACAATCGGCTTTATTGGAAGCCATGGAAGAAAGACAAGTCAGCATAGGCAATACCACTTATAAATTACCCGAATTATTTTTGGTAATGGCCACACAAAATCCCATTGAACAGGAAGGCACATATCCCTTGCCTGAAGCGGAACTGGATAGGTTTCTCTTGTATGTAAAAGTAGATTATCCAGCGGCTATGTATGAAAGTAAAATTGTTGAACTTGCCCGCGCTGAAGCAATGCAGAAAACTCTGCAGAATTCAGCCAACCTGGAAGTTATTTCCCAAACCAATATATTTGCCGCGCGTGATCAAGTGTTAAATTTACATATGAGCCCGGCTTTATTGCAATATATTGTAGAGTTAGTATTAGCAACCCGCACGCCAGAACGTTATGGGCAAGACCTCAAACAATGGGTCAGACATGGTGCCAGCCCCCGCGCTACTATCGCCCTGGACCGCGCCGCGCGTGCCCATGCCTGGCTGCATAAGCGCGAATATGTTACGCCTGAAGATATTCAAGCTATTGCTTACGATGTGCTGCGTCATCGTATCATCTTGAGCTACGCTGCTATGGCTGAAGGCTTGATAGCCGATGATGTAGTGCGCGCGATTGTTTCCCGAGTCGCTATACCTTAAGAAGGTAACCTATGCTGAATACGCCTGAGCTGGAAAAAACTTCTTCTGGTATAGAAGTAACCGTCAAAGAGCTCATCGCTTTACGCGGTAAAGTTGCTAACCACACTAAGGATAGCTTAAATAAATGGCTTAAACTTCCCGGCCAAAAATTTACGCGGATTCGCGGACGCGGTATCGAATTTGATGGCACTAGGGAATATCAAGCAGGTGATGATATGCGCAGTATGGCTTGGCGGGTAACTGCGCGCAGCTTAAAACCCCATATTAAAGTTTATAACGAAGAAAGAGAACGGCCGGTGTGGCTGGCGGTGGATTTAAGTCCCAGTTTATATTTTGGCACACGTTGTATGTTTAAATCAGTTTGCAGCATTAAACAAGCGGCATTTTTAGGCTGGTCTTATTTATTAAAGCATGAGCGCATAGGCGCCATCATTGCCACAGAACAAAAAATGCAAATCTATAAACCGCAATCCACTGAACGAGACTTTTTAAATATTTTAAATTCGCTGGCTGGATGTTCCAGCATGCATCCAGCATTTAATGAAAAAAATTACTTACATAATTTATTGATGAATCTGCAACAACAAGCGCGTTCTGGTAATTTAGTCTTTATTTTAAGTGATTTTTTTCAATTCGACGCTGAAACCGAAAAACTAATTTTACATATTGCGCAACGCGCGCAAGTGGTATTAATGTTTATTTATGACCCGTTTGAAGCTGAACCGCCACCACCCTATCACTATGTTTTAACTAACGGTCAGCAACGAGCATCATTCGATATGGAGAATGCACAAAACCGTTTGGAATATCAGCAGCAATTTGCCGTGAAGCAGAAAAATATAATCGATTTTTCCCGCAAATATAATATAGCCTTACAAATCCTGCGCACTGATCAAAAGCAGGAGGAATAACATGGACAAAGAATTACAACAATTAAAGGACATACACTTACCCCAGCATATTAACATGTTGCCAACGGCGCCTGGCTGGATAATTTTATACGTAATATTGCTGGTATTAACCAGTTATTTAATTTATGTTTGGTACAAACACATCAAAAGAAAAGCCACCGTCAAATTCGCCTTAGCAAAACTTAATAAGCTGAAAGATTCAAGCGTTGCAACTCCTGAAAACATTCATATCGCCGTAGAAATATCCGCCTTATTACGTCGCACCGCGTTATATTATTTCCGCCGTGAAGAAATAGCAGGTTTATCCGGCAATGCCTGGTTGGAATTTTTGAACCGCAGCGGCAATACCACGCAATTTACCGAAGCAACAGGACGACTGTTGATTGATGCGCCCTACCGTAAACACAATACCCATGACTTAAGTCCTTTGTTTGCGTTAACCCAAGCCTGGTTATTAACTATTTCTAAAAAGCCTAACCTTTCCACGGAGAAATAATCCATGTTTACTTTTGCGTGGCCATATGCTTTTTTACTGTTGCCCTTATTTTGGCTAGCACAGAAGTATTTACCAAAATCCAAAAAATCAGCTGATGCGATGCTAAAAGTACCCTTTTTATCACGGATAAAGGAACTCAACCAAAAAAATAACTCCGCAGTTATTCTTCCCCATTATTTAAAACAATTTCTTTGTATAGGTGCATGGTGTTTATTAATCCTGGCATGCGCGAATCCACAATGGTTGGGAAATCCATTACCGATTAAACAAGATGGTCGTAATATCATGTTAGCCATTGATCTTTCGCCTAGCATGGAAATCCCTGATTTGCAGCGCAATCATAACACCATCAATCGCCTTGAAACCGTTAAAGAAGTAGCAGCCGGATTTATTGATAAACGCCACGGCGATAAACTGGGGTTAATTTTATTTGCCAGCCGCGCTTATTTACAAACCCCATTGACCTTCGATCACCAAACTGTGCGAACTATGCTGGATGATGCCACTATCGGTCTGGCCGGTGAAACTACCGCCATTGGTGATGCCTTAGGACTCGCGATAAAAAAATTAGGTACGGAAAATATTAAAAGCCGTGTGTTAATTTTACTAACGGATGGCGGCAATAATAGCGGCGCCATTGATCCACTGGAAGCAGCTCAATTAGCCAAAGACAATAAAATTAAAATTTACACCATCGGTATTGGCGCCTCCCAAATGGTTATCAAAGGTATGTTCGGTAATCAATTAGTAAACCCTTCGGCAGACCTCGATGAAACGCTGTTAAAGAAAATTGCCAGCACCACCCAAGGTCAGTATTTTCGCGCCCAGGATGAAAAAACTTTAGTAAATATATTAGATGCTATTAATGAATTAGAACCAGTGAGCTCGGAAAGTAAAACAGCGCGGCCTATCACTCCATTATTTTATTGGCCTTTGGCGGCGGCGCTATTATTTTTTAGTTTAGTAATATTTCCTAACTTAAATAGAGTGACGCAACCATTATGATGCATTTTATCCGACCGTTTTGGTTATTCACATTAATACCGGCCCTGCTTTATTTGACTTGGGTAATCTATTCGCGCCATCAAAATAATCCGTGGAAAAGTGTTTGTGATCCGCATTTATTACCCGCACTGTTACAATCGGGCGCAGAAAAATCCAGGCGTTATTTTAATATTGTTTTATGCTTATTTTTTATAATTTGTATTTTAGCATTAGCAGGGCCGGCATGGAAAAAAGCTCCATTGCCTATTTATAAAGATATCAGTTCACTGATGCTAGTACTTGATGTTTCCGCCGCTATGCAAGGAACTGATCTTACACCTGACCGGTTAACCCGTGCTAAATTTAAAATTCGTGACTTGATTAAGTCAGCGCAAAACACGCAGATGGGATTAGCCGTATTTACCGCCGAAGCATTTGTCGCCTCGCCCTTATCACAAGATGCAAATACCTTAGATGCAATGCTTGATGATATCTATCCGCAAATGATGCCTATCCCTGGTTCAGATAGCGGGGAAGGTTTAACCCAGGGTTTGACATTATTGAAACAAGCCAACGCCGACCATAGCAATATTCTATTAATCACTGCCAGTGAACCTACAGCTAATACTCTAAGCGTGGCCAAGAGCATTGCCGAGGCGGGATATCATTTAAATGTTTTGGCCATGCTGGAATCCAGTGCTGCTAACCAGGCAACGATTACCAAATTACAACACACAGCGGAGTTAGGCGACGGTACTTTTTATTTGTTTTCCCCGGACTCTACTGACATCCAAAATATATTAACTAAAAACAATACCAAGCAATCCATCAAAGATGACAAAGTGGAAAATGCCTATCTGTGGCAAGACGCCGGTCCCTGGCTATGCCTGCTGCTTATTCCTTTAGCTTTAATAGTGTTACGAGAGAAAGTGCGCCATGAATAATAACATTAAACAATTGATGGTAGTGGTTTTACTTCTACTACCCTGCTCCGCTATTGCCTGGCAATGGTCCGATTTATGGCAAACCGCAAATCAGCAAGCCACGAAATTATTACAGGCTGGCAAAGCACAAGAAGCTGCCCATGTTTTTAAAAATAAGGATTGGCAAACTGTCGCGCTATATCGATCAGGGAATTATTCACAAGCATTCAAGCAATTTGCTAGCAAAAATACCAGTGATAACCAATACAACGCTGGCAATGCCGCGGCCTATCAAGGCCATTACCAGGAAGCTATCAAAGCTTATGATCAAGCCATCACTTTAAACCCTAAAAATGCTGACGCGGTAACTAATCGTGACATTATTAAAAAATTAATGGATAAAAAACAGCAAGCCAAAAAAGATGATAAAGATAATAAAAATGAGAGCAAGGACAAGAAAGATAATAATTCTCAGCAAGACATGGGACAAAATAAATCACCCAAAAAAAATAACGCTGATAAACAAAGTGCGCAAAATGCTCCACAACAAGACGCCGCTAAACAACAAACAAGCGCAAGTAAACCACAGCAACCCCAGAATACCCCAGACCAAAAACAAAATAACCAGCAAGCAAATTCAAAACCACCCAAAGAAGATCCCGCCTCCGCCAACCGTGTGCACGCGCAAAATGAAGATAAAAAACAATTATTACGTAGGTTAGCGGAAGACCCAGGCGGATTGCTGCGACAAAAATTTATGCGTGATTATTTTCGCCGTCATGGTTCTAATGAAGAACCAAATCAAGGAGAAAACTAATGCATTTCAAAAAATTTAACCAGTTACTTTTTTTGCATGGTTTACTCATACTGCTTAGTTTATTTAATCTTTGCTATGCTGATGCGCTTGATATTCAAGTATCACGCAATAAAATCGCTTTAGGCGAAACTCTCACTGTTTCTTATACGCTAAACGGCAATGCCAACCCCACTACTCCCGACTTTTCCGCACTTGAAAAAGATTTCCGTATCCTTAGCACTAACTATGGCACTGCTATTAATATGATAAATGGCGTCACCAGTACCCAAACATTTTGGCGATTAACGCTAGAACCCAAAAAGGCTGGTGAATTAATTATTCCTGAAATAAGTTTCGGCAACGCAAAATCGGCAGCGCGTAAATTAGTCGTTGAAGAAGCCAACAGCCAAGTGATCACGGATAAGCAAGACACATCGGCTTTTGTAAAAGCTGTGATAAGTACCACGTCACCTTATGTACAAAGCCAGGTACTTTATACCTTTAAAATCTTTTATCAGTCACAGTTAGAAAATCCTAGAATTGACATGCCGCAAGTTAAAGATGCCACCCTGGTTCAACTAGACGATGGCAATCAATCTCAAACCACCATTAATGGCAAAATATTTTTTGTCATTGAAAAGAACTTTGCTTATTTTCCTCAAAAACCCGGTAAGATTTCCATTCCACCTGCTCATTTTCAAGCTTTAGCCTATGATCTAGACTCAAGCATAATGAATGGCCCATTTTATCTCCCAGCGACTAAAACTCTTTCTTTGGCAACGCAGGCTTTTACTTTAAATGTGCAAAACATTCCTGACCAATTTCAAGGTGCCACATGGTTACCGGCAAAAGATATTTCCTTAACCGATAGATGGTCAGTTAATCAAAACCAATGGGAAGCAGGTAATCCTGTTACCCGCACCATCACGGTGGAAGCACAAGGCTTACGCGCTGATCAAATCCCGGATTTAACTATTGATAAAATTTCCGGAGTCAATATATATGTAGACCCTCCCAAACGCAGTAATAGCGTACAAAATAATACTTTAATCGGTACGCTGGAACAGCGCGTCACCTATATACCGAATTCTTCACTAGCCTTCACTATTCCAGCTTTAAAATTAAATTGGTGGAATTCACAAACCAATAAAGCCGCTGTAGCGCAATTAACTTCAATTATGGTGCAAGTCAAAGGGAAAATTAATAACACTACGCTTGCAAAGCCTACGGCTGTTGCCAGCGTAGTTGATACAGCAAAACCGACAGTTAAACCCGAAGCAAAAGTTAAATCCTATTTATCAATCTGGTTTTGGGTAGCACTGATCTTATTCGCCGTTTGGTTAATGACTTTATGGTTATTCTGGAATAAAAGAGTTAGCAAAAATAACATTTTACCAAAACAAGATAAACCACCCGTTGAGAAAATTATTGAGTTAAGCGATGAACATTTTGCGCAAGCCTGTAAAGCAGGGAACACTGCTATAGCACAACAATTTTTATTATCATGGGCGAAGAAACACTGGCTGGAGACTCCACTTAACTTAGAAAAATTAAGTGAATCAATTGGCGATGAGAATTTTAAAAATGCTTTAATTGATTTGGAACAAGTAATCTATGCTAAAAATGTAACACAATGGAATGGCCACGCCTTGTTAACTGCTTACCAAAAAGTGAAAAGACAAAAGAAACAGCTTAAAACCAAAATGGTAAAAACCAACAAAACAGATCCTTTACCACCTTTAAATCCCTAGTGATGACTCAATAAAGGTTGCAAAGATCCACTGTTCGCATCGTTTACCGGAACGGGCAGTTGCGAACTTCTATTTCTAAAAAATTTTAATTGCCCTTTCACCATTTTTCTTACTGATGTCTCAACATTATTGAGTTGCACTCTTGGAGAAATTCCACTGAGACCATGACCCATGGTGAAGGCACCAGCACCCGTAATTATCGCACCGAGACAGGGACCAACCAAAAGTCCAATTGGCCCAAAAGCAAACGCAGTCCACTTGGCAAGCAAACCAACATAGGCTAACGCTGGTATCGCCAATGGTAAAGCGATGATAGCAGCTATTCCCGTTAATAAAATTGCTAAACCAACAGCAGCAATGGCTAGTGAAACGACAATACTTTGATGAGAGTTCAACATAGCGGGCAGCTTACGGGTACTTTCCATTAGTGAAGAACATTTTTGCGGTAACTCTGGGTCTCTGTTATTGATTGCCTGTACCACTACTTCGTATTTTTTTACAAGTTCAGTAAGATTGTTAACTCGGATACTTTTAACCATAGACCAATTTAAACTTAATAAATTGTCACTGTAATTATTGTAAACTATCTCCTGAGACAGTTTAATGCAGGCAATAAGAAATTCTTTTATTTCCAGGTGCAAAAGACTTTCATGATTTTCTGGCAATAAATTCTTTAAATTAATTAATGCCTGTAGCAAAGCACAAAATTCATCATTGATAGACTCAAGGTTTTCAACAAAATATTCATTGTAGTATCTCGTCACTAAATCGAGATCCAGTTCTAACAATTGCCTCACGAGTTCCTGTCTATTCAACATCTTAATGCCCTCAACCTATATTAGTCATTGGCAATAGTATAGTTGTTCAATATTAAGACAACATTAAGATTGTTTAAAATTTATTCAAATTAACCAGATGATTAATAACACAATTTTTAGGGGAAAGTCGATACCGCGTGATCAAAGATGATTTTGGAAATATTTGCGATAACATTTTCCGCTTCTTTCTGTGAAACCGTGGTTTCCTTGATATAAATCGCCAAGGTCAATTTTTCTGTTCTGGCGGGTAAATCGATAATCCCTACATCATGCACAAATCCAGTGATAGTACCGGTTTTGCTGGCCACAACGGTGCCTTCCGGCAATAAAGCGCGAATCCTGGCAGTACCCGTTTTACAACGCTGCATACATTCCAGTAAAAACTGGGTAGAACTGGCTGATAAAAATTTTCCAGCAACTAATTGATTCAGAAAATTTGCCATCGCTTCCGGCGTAGCGGAATCATGTGAACTTATTTCCGTTTCCGCAAAGGATTCCATAATAGAAAGATCTATTGAAATCGCATCCAAAAAACCAAACTCATTTAAAAACTTTCTGACACTTGGAATACCACCGGCAAGCTTTAAAACAAGGTCAGAAGCAGTATTATCACTATACTCTATCATTAAACGAATAAGATTTTGGACGCTTAATTTAACGCCCGGATAAGAGAAATGCCTATGGTCTAAAATAGGGGAATATTCAGGGATATCCTGATGATTGACTTCAACCCATTGGTCTAACTTAACCTGTCCCTGGTCAACGCATCTTAAGCATTGCACGGCGATAGGAAGTTTATAAGTGCTGGCCAGATAAAATATCTGGTCACTGTTATGAGCAAACAATAATCCTTGTTTAGACTGGGAAGCAAAAACTCCCACCGTTCCAGTAATAGAATTGAGCCAGGGATTCAGCTGTGCTTCTAACGATTTATCATTCATTTGGCAACCTACCCTCTAGTCATTGTTTGGCAAGATTGTCGCATAAGTACCCCGCATCAAGCCAGCCTGCGCTGGCATGAACGGCGTGAATCGCCCCTGGCAGGAAACACATAAATTAATTCCAAATAAATCATCAAGTTACCAAACTCAGATTGTTCAATTTATAAGCTATAATTAAATAATAACACTAAGAAAGAGGCCAAACTTAAATGAAATCTACCCATGATTTCACGGAGGAACAATTTGATGCCACTAAAAAATGGCAGGCTTTGTGTGACATTTATAAAATACCTTTTACTACCAAAATTGAAGGACAGCCAAGTCTAAAGGACCAGTTAACGACTCTAGCAAAAAAATTCAACCTCCCTTCTTCCTCTCCCGTCTGGGACCAAATCCTTTTAGCGCTTAGCAATAGAAAGCAGAATAATTCATTAGCTCAAGAAGCCTTGAATAATTTGAAAAGTAAAATCGGCAGGCCAGTATTTAAAGACCTCACTACAGGCACACGAGATTTAATAGGTCGATTTACCGCAATATTCGCCGCCCAGGAATTTGCAGCCAGTTCTCTGCATTTCTATGGTCATGGTGTGGAAATGGGGAAAGATCCTGGCGAGTTAATTAAAAATCCGGTAGGTATAGATGAATTTGCATTTCTTCAAGCGCAAATTATCAATTCGTTAGGCGCTGCTCATGACATTATCCAAGGACTTGGCGCTCCTACCAATGAAATTCGCAGTGCCGAAATTTTTGTAACAGAAAGTCAAAAAATGATTAATGCACTTATCGCAAATAATAAATACTCAGCCAAAACCATAAAAATCCTGGAACAATACCGCGACCACACCATTCCATTTCTCGCTGAGGAATGTATTGTGAATGGAACTTATCTGCTGTTTAATTCAGGCAAAAGAGATTTTGATAATGTGCTGACGCAGATAACCCAGGTATTTGAAGGCGCTAAAAACAAAAAAAATAGCAAAACCTTCGACTCCATGAAACTTGATAAAGATATTGTAGCCATGAAATTAGCCATATCTTTATCTGATACCCGGCGCAGCGAAATAAAATCGGTGCTTAGAAAATTAGAATCATTATCCGCTATTAAATATAAAGACCTGGACGTACTGGAAAAATTATTACAGAGCGCGGGTATATTAAAAGAAAATGAAAAACTTCCAGATATCTCTGACAAAGATAATCAGTATGTGATGGAAAAGCTAATGCAAATAGAAGGATTTTTGTTACGTCTGGGTCAGAACGTACGAATGACTGCAGAATTAGCCTATAGTAAAAATCCCGAGCGCAAAAAAAGTATTAATACTATTCGCATGGATACACCCGTGGAAATTAGCTTTGAATCCCATCTTCAACCTTTTTTAAATTCTATTGTTGGCGACTTTGGGGAAGCAGCATTTGCCAAGGCTCTTGGGGAAATTAATAATTTAGAATTATCTAATCTTGTTACCTATTATCAGTTGGAGGTCATGATCAATACTCATAATTTTGATTTTGAAGGCTGGGAACGTCATGCAAAAAATTTAATGGTTATGAAAGATAATATTGAACGTCTACCAGAAGATGAAAAAAATGAACTTACTGAACTCATTTATTTCATTGCCGCCAAATCTCCAGGGCATAAGGTTGGCCAGGAAATTTATGAAGCGATGAAAAATTACCGCATTGAACTTGCCTCCAATAAATTACCAGCCAATATGGGTTCGCTTAGTAACCTGGACACCAATATTACTGAAATTATCGCTGCCAATCCCCATATTATTCGTAATGACATATCATCAAGCTACACTTCACCAACTCATACCAGAAACAATAGTTATACCCGCGGTAGATTTTATTCAGATCCCAATATATCATTTTCACCCAAATCAGCAGCGGCAGCCGAAAAGAAACTTAAACAGTCAGATAGTAATTCTAAAACAACCTCGCATGCATTTGAATTTATTTCCCCAAAACCCACCCGAAAATCATCGCTAGATAGCGGGCCTGGTAATTTACCGCCGGTTCATCCAAAGTCAAAGCCTGTGGCGAAAGGAGAAAAAGAAAATATCAAACTGCCACCTATCATGAAAGCAGACAATACTAATCTTACTTTTCACAAAAAGAAACGTTCCACCGCACCAGATGAACTGCCGCCTATTGTGGATTCGGGTAAAAATAATAAAAAATAGTTAATTAAGCTCTTAACTCTGTGGGTGCTGAAAGATGACGATCATTAATTCGATATTCTTCACGAATACCATTTGCAAGTGCAACATCAGGGAAAAACGTATTTTGATCGGTCGAAGGTTTTCTTTCTGCTGGTGCTAATTTTTTAAATTCACGTTCGTCTATCGGAACGACATCAGCAGATGGCATTAATCTGGGAGTGGTATGAACATTTTGATAAATAGCGCTAACAGGTGTTGGCTGCGTTGCCAAAATCGTAATGATGCTAGCAGAAGAATTAGGACTTATTGCTGTTGCTGGCGCCGCGTTAACTACCAACGCATTCGTCAGTAATGGTTCATGCTCTTTTTCAACAGTTTCCGCTTGATGAGTTACACCGTTAAAATACATACCGATTAATTCACGAGCTTTGGAATCGTATAACCCGTATGCCAAACCACCCAGAATTGCGCCAGCGGAAAAGCCCAAGGTCGCGCCTAAGACCGACCCTGCCGGGCCACCAATCCAGCCAAAACTAAAACCTATCGTCGCGCCAATCATAGAGCCAAACATCGTGCCGTAAGCGATACGTTGGGTCCAGGGCAGTGTAGTGGCCTTCTGCTCTTCTGGTGAAGTCAGACGCGCCAGACGTATCATATACAAACCGGCTAACCAGCCTGGCACACTGGCAATGGCGTTGCCTATGGCGGCACCCATTAAAGAACCACCAATCACCGGCACAAAAAACGGTATAAAAAAGCCTATGGCCGCGCCTACAAAACCAAAAAAGTAAGAAGAATTTCGCGTCGCATAATCCCAGGAATTATCCGTATCTTCTTTGACATGCCAATTTTTTTGGATATATCGAGTAATGCTGCTGCCGTAAACCCCTAACGCAATACCGCCAATGACACTACCAATTGACGCACCAATCGCCATTGCCACCGCAGGCAACAAACCAGGCAACAAGAAGAAGCCCAGAGCAGAACCTAACGCTATACCTAAGGTGATGCCGGAGCGCACATAGTTATTGCGGAAATTATCTTTTTCAGTAAGCAACTTATCACCAGAAATTTTATTGATAATAGGCACTAAGATAAGGCCTGTTACAAATATCCCAACACTGCCCATAGCTCCATACAGCGTGATATCGGCCATCGTTAGTTTGCCAACGCCACCGATTGCATAAGTCACCCACGTACCTATCACTTCGCCCACATACATACCAAAAATCAAAAACGTTTTACCGTATTTAGACCAGCCTTCAATCCCGGTTTTATAATGCTGGTTACGTAAGTGCAGCGGATATTTTTCTTTATCCATCACATATTCCCTATACAACCAATAAGGAATAGCAATAAATCCTACACCCAGAGCAAAAATCGCCGTCGCTAAAAACTGGTAAATCAATTGAAACTGCAAGACATCGGCGATCAACAAACCTAATTCTGTGCCAGCGGTAGCTAGCGTCTTAAAAGTTCGATAAAGTGGATTTAAAGATTTTACTTTTTTATATTTTTCTTTTAAAGCAAAGTGTAGCCCCGTGGCAATTACCACCCCGCCAATCTTATCCAGCGTACCATCCAACTGATTTTCAAAATCATTACTCTGCCTGGGCATTAGCAGGACAATAATAGCCGCGGGCAATCCTCCCAAAAATCTGCTGTCTTCAATCCACCGGCCAAAATAATTTAATTTATCCTGGTCAGTCAGTTTGTCATCTTTAGGATGGGTATCAGGTAAACGGGGCGATACATCACCTTCGTTTTCAGGAGCGGATTCTGCTCTTTTAAGTTCGAGGAGAGGAACAGTAATTCGTAGCGGTGAATGAGGAGTAGCATCGGGTGAAGTGGTAATAGAGGAATCGTGCGAACTAGCTGCGACTGGCAACAGCGCTTCTTTCTCTTCATCGAGAATTTGCTTGGCAGGTGCAACTGAATTAACCATGCTATTAACCTCATCAAGTTTGAATTGATATGGTTAGCTGCGCATAAACTGCAGCTAAAATAGCATCCTGCAAATGGGGATTAACTTCCTGAAAGTGTTACTTTTTTTATTATAATAACTCAAATTTTGACCAATCATAAATTATTATGAGAAATTTTACAACCTCTTTTTTGGCAGTTTTAATTTGCAATAACCCGCCAGATATAAAATAATGGCTAAGCCAATGATTAAATAGTGTAAATTCTCGAGGAAATCACCATGTTACGCTGGGTCTTATTATTTCTTTTGATATCCGTTATCGCCGGCGCGCTGGGCTTCACCGGTATTTCCCACGCCTCCGCCGAAATCGCCAAAGTCATCTTCCTGATCTTTGTTGTGCTATTCGTGATCGCGCTAGTGCTGTTAATATTTGGGAAGTAGCGCTAAATTACCAAGGACGAGGTCGCTCCGCATCACCTGCCCGCCCCAACCCAAAACTTAGTGACATAAGAGCTGCAAAGATAGACAGTGGATCGATAGTAGAAACTATTATTGTATTAGCTTGATTACCTCGACCACAAAATAGACCACCACAGCTACAGGTTTGGGGCCTTTGTCTTTGCGATTCCAGCAATTGATTTTTAGGCAATAACAATTCCTTGCGCCACTCGGGATTGGTCTTTTTATTACTTTCTGAATGTAACTGGCGACGTTGAGAAAAAAACAGCTGCTTATCTCTAAGATATAAATCATCATTGGCATATAAATTATGAATAGTTTTTTGAACAATTCGGTAAATAAGCGGTTGAAAAGTTTTTTCTAACTCTTTTGCGGTTTCATCTTCAAATCTTATGTGTTGAGCCAATTCAAACCCGAAAGTATGATTTAAAACATTTCTAGTTTCTTTATATTTTGAAACCATTGAACGCAGAATAGGCGGAAGTCCATCAGGTAAAGCCGCATCAGCCTCATACTCGGCTTTATTATTATAATATAAATCATTTAGTGTTTTTAAACTACGAATCACTTCCAAACGTTCAGATGACTCATTATTATAACGTGCATTTAATTCATCTAATGAAACATTAAAATCTTCACATGATTGATGTAATGCCTGCTGCAAATATAAAATTTTAGTGGCGTGGTTTATCTCTGTTGCCTGACTGACAGTAGTAATAACATAACCGTCTTCGCCTAGCATATCCTCTAGCAGCTGCAATTGATCAGGTGTGATTGGCATAAATGTTTCCTCGTAGATTCTTATTATTTTTGATTTTAATAGGTGTATTGCTAAAATAGCTCGAAATTATACATTTAGAGTAATTTAAAGTCAATTATGATAGTGTGTCTTTATTTTGAACAGGATGGCGATACTGAATGAATATTTATAGGATGGATTATTGCAAAAAACGCCTAATCCACCCTACATTTCTCACGCTGGTGCAACGGGAACAATCATCCACATAATCCCATAAATCAACAATGCGCAACCGCCGAAAAAGAATAAAATAACAAACGCCAACCTGACCCAGGTTGAATCAATATTATACCGCTCCGCTAAGCCGCCGCAGACACCAGCAATCATTTTGTCTTTGCGGGAACGATAAAGCTTTTTGACGGGAGCATCTGTTGGCAGCATTAGTTTAATCCCTATTCTAAAACCCTAATTATAATAGATTCTAGAAGCAGTGTCATGCCCGTACCCCTTGTCCGAGAGTGAAGTTTTTGCATTCATTTACGATTTACCAACCGCATCAATAAACGCTGCCAGCTCATCCAAAAATACTTTTTCAAACGGATTAAACGTCAAGCGCTGTACTAGATGGGTTTTGACGTTTTCTGCAGTAACTTCACCTAAATAATTATCCGTGCCAGTTTTACATTGCTGCCATTCCGGTGAATGGATTTTATAGAACAAACAATCATGATATTCCCCATGCAAACCATAAATCGGGTCCGATGCCGGCATCAAATAAGAAAGATGCGACATATCTAAAATCTTCTGCTCCGGCAGCGCGCCAAAAATAAATTTTATCCGCGGGTCCGCTAAATTTTTATCGGCAGGGTTTTCCGAATACCATAATAACTTACTCAACGCAGGATGGTTCTTTTCAAAAAAATCCAGATTTACCTGCGCGTCAACCGTCATATCATCCGCACTTTGCTGCATGAACACCGGAATATTCAGCGATTTCCCACCCAACTCATCCCTGACTTTAGCAACGAGTTTTACAATTTGATAAACCGGATTCAGCGGATACGATTCATATTTTACATTGATATCATCACTACGCACCGACAGCCATTTTAAACGCGGAATTAATTGACTCAACCAATACACCGGCGCAACCAAAGCTGAATAAGATGTTTTTAAACCAAGACAAGGCCCAAATAACAGCGCTCCTTTATAAGCCCCAGGATTTTGTAAAATTTCATGGACCGCCAGCAAACCACCTAAAGAATAACCCATCAAATAAATATTCTTCGCCTGCTCGGCAATTTTCGTCGCGCCAAAATGCGTAGCCTTAATCCAATCCTGATAATTCACCTGCAGCAAATCACCCGGCACCGTGCCGTGACCCGGTAATAAAATAATATAAACCGCAAAACATTTATCCCGAAAAAACTGACCTAAAAAATTCATAGTATAAGTTGAATCCAAAAAACCATGAATTAACAAAATACCATTTTCAAATTTATGATCAGGTCTTCTTGGACAGTCTTTTTCATCAGGTAAAAGTTGTAGAGGGGAATTTTCAGTAACGACCGTTTCAGTATTATTAACACCACCTTGCGTGCGCGCCAGCTTAATTATTTCTTTACTGACCGCGATATAATGTTGAAAACTATCATCCTCCTGCACCACCAGATGCGTATTCAGACCCGTGTCCCGAAAACGCAAATGATGAGTTGCAGGTGTGCACCATAAAACGATGCAAAGAACCACTAACACTAGAACGCTTATTATCCCTAATAACTTCATCGCCATAGGCTTGCCGCATCCTGCGTATTATTGTTCGTAAGGCGTCTTATAAGAATCATAAGGATGGCTATCATTATTTTTAGTGTAAGTATGATTATAATGCGGCGCTATCGTTACTGGTGTAAGAGCAGGTGCTCTATATATTGGAGGACGCTCCATTACCGTATAGTAATAGTAAATAAAACCCACGCCTGCCAAAATTACCGCTCCCCACGTAATTACCTGGAAATAGAAAGTTTTGACTTGTTCAAGCTTGCGATTCTGGTTTGAATCTTTATTTGAATAGAGATTTTGCTGTGCCATACCGACTCCATCTTACTTAACTGTTTGAAACTAGTAGCTTTGTGAAAAACTCGGGGCCATCCCCAACGCTGGCTATTATATGTGACATTAATTGATCAATCAATCATTTGTTTATAAAATGTTCGACAATCCTAAAAAATGCTATGCTAAAAGAAAGTCACGGACCCTGTTTATGACTCTGACCTTAAAACAATTGCTCTATTCTACGGTTAGCTTAACGCTGATAGCGAATTTCTCGGCTTATGCAGACTCACCTTGGCCCGCTAAAAATAGTCATAACGCGCGGGCCCCAGCGCATGGCCGGCAAACGTACCACCCCAAGGTCCAGCAAACGCACCCCATAGCGCCGCCCATGTAGCTCATCGTTTTATTGTCGTGCTCAATATAATAATCAAAGTTTTGACGGGGTGTTAGTTGCGGGCGAAGGTTGTTATGTAGAAGATAGAACTAACGCGGCTACTATTCGGCTGGAAAATTATCAAGTGCTGGTAAATAACTAAGTTGGGTTAACATCTTCTTACCCGTTTTCTTCGGTCTGTTTCTTCTTCTGTTTCTTCTTCTGTTTCTTCTGCTGTTTTTTCTTCTACTTCTTTTGTTTCTGCTAATTCAACTTTTTCTTCTGCTGCGATTTCTTCTGGTTCAGTATCTTCATCTGAGAATGCATACAAGAAGCCTTCATTAAGCTTTTTTAAACAATTAAATTCAGTATATGTTTCACCTTCACCTTCAGCTTCAGCTTCGGCTTCGGCTTCAGCTTCGGCTCCCTCTTCAACTCTGTTTGGAATGGCCAGGGGACTTAAAATCAATCCCCTTTTTCTGGCCAATTTAATTTTCGCAGGTTCAGGCTCATCTGTAGTAGGGGGAGAAGGAGGTGTAGCCGAGAAAAATCCCCCAATAGAAATCGTCTTAGTATTTATCGATTCAGCGAACTTAGACGCAGGGCTTTCAGTTTTAGCTTCCGAATCGGACAACTTGTCAACAGCACCTCTAACAGAACTCATTTTTTAGCGAGCAAATCAGCTAATTCATCAGCGTGATCTTCCTCATCTTCTAAAATTTGTTCCAGCATGCGGCGCGTCGTCGGGTCATCATTACCAAACCATTCAATCATCTTGCGATAAACAGAAATCACTATCCGTTCCGCTATTAAATCTTCTTTAATCATGTCAACCAGACTTTCCCCTTTGCCATAATCCGTGGCGCTGCGAGCAAGGATAGTCGCTGGATTAAAATCTGGATTACCGCCCAATTGATTGATGCGCTCAGCGATCATCAACATATGCTTTTCTTCTTCTTCGGCATGTTCTTTAAATTCAGCGGCAACCTGCGGGAAATCAATACTCTTGGCGACAATTTGATGGTGGCGATAACGCAACACACAAAGAATTTCAGTGGCCAGCGCTTCATTTAACATGAGACAGGCTTGCTTGATATCCAAAGAATAATCTTCAGTGACAGCACCTTCCTGCAGCGATCTTTTAGCTTCTTTTTTAATTTCTTCAACGTCATACGGCAGTGCGGATTTTTTTATTTTTTCCATGTTTCCATTCCTCTTAAAAAAAATGGCGGTCAATGACCGCCATTTTGGTCTGGCTAGTTAATTACTTTATTTTGTTGTTTTAACAATTAAGCCTTTATCGTCAACTGACTTCACACCATCAACCTGGCTGGCAATGGTAATCGCTTTTTGTTTTTGATCATCAGATTGAACATAACCGGTCAAATGCACTACGCCAGTCTTAGTTGTCTTCACAGAAATATGCAAACTTTTAATGTCCGAGTCTGCCAGTAAATGCGCTTTAACGTCAGCAGTAATAGCACTGGCCTTGATAAACTTTCCAGTCGATGACGTTGCGGTTGTTGGTGAAGCAGAAGAATCCGTTTCCGCATGGCTTACTAGAGGAAACACACTCATAGAAACGCTCAGCAACAATATTGAAAGTTTGGATTTAATCATGTATTGCTCCTTGAAGGTGAATGACCCGGGCCCGGGCACAAAGAATAGTATAACTAACTTTTCTGCGAATGGCTTTTTTTTATTGCTATCATCCTGAATAAACGGAGCTATTTTTTTACAATATTGACGAATATTTACCATAAGCGTAAGGTAATTCTAGTAGTCGGAAAAACGCCCTGTATTTTTTATAAACAAGGAGATTGCCATGAATAAAGATATTCTTAAAGGCAAATGGACCGAACTTGAAGGCAAAGTTAAAACCCAATGGGGTAAATTAACTGACAATGATATTACTACGATTAATGGTAACTATGATCAGTTAGAAGGTAAGTTACAACAATTGTATGGATACAAAAAAGAACAAGCTAATAAGGAAATTACCACCTTCCTAACCAAAAATGGTGTGGCAACAGACGACGATGCCTTATAATTTTTTTAACTATAACTATGCCCTCGTCATATTTGAGATGAGGGCATTTTTTTATGTGTTATCTCTTACTTCATCTAACAATTCATCTATATAAGTAGAAACATTGCGGATTTTTCTTAGCGTGGCGATATGAAACAAAGCATCCCCTTCGTAAACCAGTGGATGTAAAGTTTGTCCGATAATCATTCCCTCAAAAGGCGCGGTCACTTTAATGGTTTTATTCATTAAAAAGGGATCATGTATATAAGCTAATACATCATCTTTCTTCACCGCTTTTGCCAGCGAAACAATGTTTTGTATCATACCGCTGGCAGGAGCACGCACCCAACGCGTTGTTTCAGTGATAACCGATTTGGAGGTCATTAATTTTTTGCCGGGATGGGTGGCAATCATATCCAAATGATATAACACATTCAAAATGCCACGCAGGCCCATAATAATGGCTAATTCATTGAAGCGCAGCGCTTCGCCACCTTCATAAACTAATACCGGAATACCTAATTTACTGCCGTACTCGCGTAGCGAACCCGGACGAACTCTCGCATTCAAAATGACGGGGACTCCGAATGCTTTCGCTACATTTTTTACGCCTGACACATCGAGATTGACTCGTAGCTGCGGCATATTGATATGGCCGAGCGCGCCAGTATGCAGATCAATCACATAATCGCTTTGCGAAATAATTTCTGATGCAATCATATGGGCTAACTGTGCGGTCATTGAGCCATTTTTATTGCCCGGAAAACAGCGGTTTAAATCACGACGGTCAGGTGAATAACGCGATTGCAAAATGAAAGCAAACACATTGGAAACCGGCATGATAATTAAGGTGCCGTTTAATTTTTTTAAGGAAGGTTGAGCATACAGATGTCGAATGATTTCCAGACCATTGACTTCATCGCCATGATTAACACCAATTACAAAGACGGTAGGGCCACTATGCTTGCCATGGATAACATGGGCGGGTAATTCCAGCTTGGTTTGCGTAAACATGCCCACGGCCGGTAAAAAAATAGTTTTACGCGTCCCTGGCTCAATTTTTTGTCCGGCAATGCTAATCGTTTTATTAGCCATAAGCTTCTTTAAAAGCCGGTTACGGGACTAATCATTTTGGCCGCAACAGCGGAGCCATTATTAACCGGTGGTGCTGCCGGCTTCTCAGTGGCCTTCAGTGGCGTATTTACTTGATCTTCCCGTGCCGCTTCGCTTGCCGCGCAGCCAGAAACAAAAATAATACTAACACTGGCTAAATAGATTAAAAAAATACGCATCATTGTTAAATCCTTTTGAAATCAACGTCTTAACTTACACAGCAGTGGGGAGGTTTTTAAATTACTAAAGTGATAAACTATTATAATAGGTATTAAAAATTTAATAAAAGGATTATTTATGTTGCGCTGGGTATTAATATTCTTAATTGTTGCAATTGTTGCTGGCGTACTCGGTTTCGGTGGAATTGCGGTGGCTTCGGCGCAAATTGCTAAAGTTATTTTTGCAATTTTCCTGATTCTTTTCATTGTTTCCTTGATCATGCATTTGTTACGCGGCAGCAAACTACCCTAATTCGTTAGGGTTTTTGCACTACAACATAAAAGGGGACTGTTATGTTAGAGTGGGCGCTAATATTTTTGATTGTGGCTATCGTCGCTGGCGTATTGGGATTTACTAAAATCGCCGTTGCTGCGACTGACATGGCGCGGATTGTTTTCGTCATCTTTTTAATATTGTTTTTAGTTTCCATCATCTATAACTATATTTAAATGAAAACTGACGCGGTTACCTTAACCCATCCCGAACGAATTTTATATCCGGCCAGTGGCGTCACTAAGTTGGATTTAGCTGCATACTATGAAACTGTACAGGAATGGATGCTGCCCTTAGTCAGCAAAAGATTGTTAACCCTGGTACGCAGTCCACAAGGCGACCTGCAAAAATGTTTTTATCAAAAACATTTGCAGGAACCCAATAAATCACTATTTCAACTGCAAGTTCGCGAAAAAACCGCAACCCGGGATTATCTTTATCTAAAGAATGTTGATGGTTTAATTGCGCTGGTACAAATGGGCGTACTGGAAATCCATTGCTGGGGCAGCAACATTAAAAACGTAGAACGCCCTGATCTCATCGTCTTTGATCTAGACCCCGCTCCTGATGTTAACTGGTCGAAAGTGATGACGGCCGCCAAATTTATCAGAGATCAATTGGCGACATTGCATTTAACCAGCTTTGTAAAAACGACTGGCGGTAAAGGTTTGCATGTAGTGGTACCGATAAAACCCCGCTATTCCTGGGAAATCGTCAAACAATTTTCCCATGATTTCGTGGATAATATGGTGGCGGAAAATCCCCGCGCTTATGTCGCCACGATTTCCAAAGCAAAACGCACGGGAAAAATTTTTCTGGATTATTTACGTAACCAACACGGGGCGACTGCGGTTGCACCCTACTCTACGCGGGCGCGCGAGTATGCCACGGTAGCAACGCCTATCCATTGGGATGAATTAACTGCCAAATTAAAACCGGAAAAATTTACGGTGAAGACACTTCCGAAACGCTTAATTACTTTGAAGAGTGATCCCTGGGAAGATTTCTTGGAAATTTCGCAAACATTGCCGCGCTGACACTCCTGTCATTCCTGACACTCACTGTCATTCC
>JAZKAT010000006.1:45562-96553 GCA_040389045.1 Pseudomonadota bacterium
TCGCAAACATTGCCGCGCTGACACTCCTGTCATTCCTGACACTCACTGTCATTCCTGACACTCACTGTCATTCCTGACACTCACTGTCATTCCCGCGCAGGCGGGAATCCATTGTGAGTTTACCGCAGCTTCTGAGTTTCAATGAATGGATTCCCGCCTGCGCGGGAATGACAAGGGTAACTAAAATCTATATCCCAACCGTAAATAAACCGAATATAAAAATGGTATATAATCATCGGTGGGGGTTAATTCTGATTGGCCATAACCACCCGTGTAATTGACCGCAAATTCCGTCATCACATGCGGAGTAAAATTATAATTGAAACCGACATTAAAAGTAGGACTGGGTCGCCATTGATTGGTCAGTATGTCGGCCCTGTGCACGCCAGCAATACCCACACTGGAAAAAGCCCGCACCGTGGTACGCGGAATAATAACCATGAATTTTCCTAATAAACCCACACTTTCCGTATTCGTAGTAAATTGCGTTTTGTGATTGTTCCGGAAAAAAAATAAACTCTTTTTACTAAAATGTAAAACGGCTTGCGGATATTTCGTATAATTCATTTCAAATGCAAACTGCGGAATTATTTCATAACCCGCAAATACCCCGCCGGTAGCGCCGCCTTCAGTCACGCTGGTGGGTGTCGATAAAGCCAGAGCTGAACTGGCTTTATGCTTGGAGGGTACCAGCACACTCCAGGTAGTGGAACCATAGCCCGCCATAACACCTACATAAATCGGATAACGAAATTTATCTTCATCCGCAGCATATGCCTTAGTAAACAATTCTAAAAAAATTGTTATCAAGACGACCGTAACAAAAAATTTCTTTTGTAGCATAATGGCTCTTTAAAAGGTTTTAATTTTAGTCCTTCATTAACAAGCGGCGCCTGTTGATTGACATGAACCACCATCCGAATTCGCGCCACCATTACGGTAACAATTCCAATCGTCTATACAAACTTGCCTGGGCACACCGCCTTCAACGGATTCACCAAATTCACAGGCTTCAGCCAGTGAATTATGGAAATTATCCATCATGAGTTGGTAAACCTGGGGCATATTTTCACAAACAGCTCCATCCATACCTTCCTCAATACAATGACAATAACCTGATGCCTTAAAACCACTACAAAAATCTCCACTGGTGGTGGCCGGTGCTTGTGGGCAGCTATGACGTAGCATAGCAAAGCTGGAACAACTGATGAAACATAACCATAAAACCATTATTTTTTTAACCATTCGTACCCACCCTCGAAGTTGAGAAAAACTATCTATAACTAACACGATAAACCACGCTTGCCAAGTCATCCGATATTAATAACGCGCCATCTGGCATCACCAGCACATCTACCGGACGCCCCCATGCCTGCTGATTTTGCAACCAGCCGGTAATAAAAGGTTTGGCTTTAATGGGTTTAGTGCCAGTACGTGTTACCAACGTGATCTGGTAACCTACTTTTGAACTCCGGTTCCACGAACCGTGCTCAGCAATAAATATTTGATTGCGGTAATCGCTAGGAAATTGTGTACCGGTATAAAATCGCATTCCCAACGGTGCAACATGAGCGGGTAATTCCAGGGTCGGTGGGGTGAAAGTCTTAAAAGGTGCGAATTTGCCAAATTCTGGATCGGGTAAATCCGCCCCATCATAAAATGGAAAGCCAAAATTCATCCCTTTCATTGCGCTATCTAATTTATCCGGAGGAGAATTGTCACCCATCCAATCCCGTCCATTGTCGGTAAACCATAATTTACGATCAATGGGGTCCCAGTCAAAGCCTTCGCTATTGCGTATGCCTTTCGCAAAAATTTCTACATTGCTGCCGTCAGGGTCCATGCGCATAATGGTCCCATAGCGTTCGTCCGCTTGCTGGCACACATTACATGGCATACCAAGCGTGATATAGAGTTTGCCATCTGGATTAAAACCAATATAACGCCAGCCATGCATAGCTTCGGTCGGTAAATCTTCTTTGATGACCACCGGTTCCGGAGGATTGGCTAGACGCTCTTCAATATTATCCATACGCAATAGCCGGCTGATTTCAGCTACATATAAATCACCTTTATAAAAAGCGACACCGTTTGGCGAATTCAAGCCATCAGCAAGCGTAATAACACGGGTGTGATAGGCGGCAGTTGTATCAGGGACAATGGCATAAACTTTGCCATTTTCACGGGTACCCACAAATACCGTGCCCTTTTCACCTAGAGTCAGTGAGCGTGCGCCAGGGACCGGGTAAGCATAGATTTCAATGCTGAAACCCTTGGGCAAACGCAATAATTTTAGCGGTAAAGGAGAAGCTGGCGGTTGCGGCGCAGCAAAACAGACTGGCATGAATATCAAGCCTAAAAGCAGTATCCAAAATCGCATAGGGGCTTGCTCATCCATGAGGAATATTGAGCGATTGTAGCACTCATTTTATAACAAAGAAAAAAGCTATTTTCGTCGAATATTTTTCGCTAATTTTTTACGGGCCATCTGACGCTTTAGTGGTGATAAATAGTCCACAAATAGCTTACCATTCAAATGATCAATTTCATGCTGCAGACAATGCGCCAATAACCCATCACCCTTAATTTCCCGAAATTTTCCGGTTTCATCCTGGGTGCGCACAACTACCCTTAATGCCCGTGGCGCCCGGTCAAAAACACCCGGCACGGATAAACAACCTTCATCCATTAAATCTTCGCCTTCCGCTTGAATAATTTGCGGATTGATTATGCAAAAATTTTCATTGCGCTTCTCGGAAACATCAATCACGGCTAATCTTAATGATAATCCAATCTGAGGAGCTGCCAATCCAATACCATCATTGTGATACATCGTTTCATACATATCTTCAATTAAAGTTTTTAATTTATCATCAAACACTGTGACTTCTTTGGTTGGTTGACGCAAGCGCTGATCCGGTAAATAAACAATTTTATGAAGCGTCATGAGGTTTCCTTTTTACGGTTTTTTTTAACGATAGCCTTTTGATGACAAAAACAATCCATCGTATGATCATTCACCATGCCTACCGCTTGCATAAATGCGTAACAAATAGTGCTGCCAACAAATTTAAAACCACGTTTTTTTAAATCTTTAGACATCTTGTCAGAAATTTCCGTGCGGGCTGGAATTTGTGAAAAACTGCGCCGATTATTTTGCAGGGTGGCGCCATCGACAAAATGCCAAATATATTTTGCAAATGTACCCCACTCTTTTTGCACGGCCAGCACCGCGCGAGCATTACCCACCGCGGAAGTCACTTTCAAACGATTGCGAATAATGCCTTCATTCTGTAATAGTTTGTCAATTTTAGCTGGCGAGTAACGCGCGACTTTTTCGACCACAAAATCATCGAAGCATTTTTGATAGTTCGCGCGTTTTTTTAAAACGGTCAACCAGCTTAATCCAGCCTGAGCACCTTCCAAAATTAAAAATTCAAAAAGTTTTTTATCATTATGAACTGACACACCCCATTCAGTATCATGATAATCAACATATATTGGATCTGCTGTCACCCATTTACAACGCGTAAGCTTTTGCATATATCCTCTTCAAAAAATCCACTCGGTTATAGCTTAAATTATAAACAAAAATATTTGGTACTTTCTATCCTAAAAAAAAGTCTTTATATTAGGGGCTGATAGTCCCTAATGATTTTCAACACATGATTGAACAAGGAGGTTCGCATGAAGTCATCCACCGCGTCACCGTTACTTTGGTTAATAGGTTTAGCAATCGGCGCGCTACCATTTTCATCAGCCAATGCGATTATATATCATGGGCCGATAGTTGTTGATGACAATTATATCAAAATGAATGGCAATATTATCACTGGCAACTATCAAGGCACCATGACTTCACCGGCCATTAATGTCCAATCTGGCTCACCCGTTACTATTATTAATTCAGTTGTCACTGGGCCGGGAGATTTGATTTACGGTCAAGGCGTTGATCTCACGGTTATTCACACTAGTGGTATTTCAACCAATCCCAATGTTGCCGGCCAGCAAAAAGGCATGTTCATCCATATTGAAGGCGCAGTTAGTCTCGATATAGAAAATAACACGGCGCAAGGTCCAAGATTTGGCATTTATATTAATAGCTATGTTGGTAATTTTAACCATACTGAACCGATGCGAATTATCAATAATGTTTTCTCAAATATCGATGCTCGCCCTAGTGATGGCCAAGGGGGTTACGTCACATCTGGCGAGTGGAATGGTCATGGCATTCAACTTAATCAAGTACACAATACTCCTAATGTTGAAATTGCCTGGAACCAGATCATCAATACTCCACGCATGAGTCAATGTTCGGATATTATCAACATTTACGAAAGTAGTGGCACCGCAACCAGCCATATATTAATTCATGATAATTATGTGCAAGGCGCGTATCCGGCTAATCCAGGTGATAAATACACTGGCGGTGGCATTATCACGGATGGCTCGCCAAATGATACCGCCCAGAATGCGACGGCGTATATCGATGTTTATAACAATCAAGTTGTAAGTAGCGCGAATTATGGATTATCCATTGCCGCCGGCCATGATAATCATTTTTATAGCAACCGAGTTATTTCCAGCGGATATTTGTCGGACCATACGTTCATACCAATGAGTTATTCTAATGGCATCAACAATTACAATAATTACAACCAGCCAGCAACGACTTTTTACAACAACCTGACGGAATTGAATAATCCAGTTGGTCTAATTGCCAGTCAAGGAAGTGGGCCTAACGGCGGCGCCAGCGGAATCCCAAGACGTTCCGATTATTATTTACCGGGACAAAGCGGTAATACGAATGTCAGCTTTCAACCAGCTAATGCACAAAATCCTACAAATGCTAATGAACAGCAGGAGTTGGCATTGTGGCAGACTAAGTTGAAGGCTAAGCATA
Source organism: Pseudomonadota bacterium (assembly GCA_040389045.1). Classification (GTDB taxonomy): domain Bacteria; phylum Pseudomonadota; class Gammaproteobacteria; order DSM-16500; family DSM-16500; genus UBA5158. The sequence continues at coordinate 50,466 of JAZKAT010000006.1, forward strand.
AGAAGATTGGGGTTTAAAAACGTTATCGTAACACACCAACGTTGTCATTCCCGCCTGCGCGGGAATGACAAAACTCAATGTTTATTTAATACCTTAGTTGTTAAACGACTAATACACACCAACTGCTTTTCACTTTCATCATGAATTCTGATTTCCCAGACATGGATAGAATGACCAATGTGTACCGCGCGGGCGGTGCCTATGACGTAACCTTGGGTCATGCTGTGAATATGGTTGGCGTTAATTTCAATACCTACCGCGCCTTGCTTGGTGGAATCAATACAGAGAAAAGAAGCAATGCTGCCTAGACTTTCCGCCAATACACAAGACGCTCCGCCATGCAGCAACCCTAAGGGCATTTTCGTGCGATCATCAACTGGCATTTTTGCTTTTAAAAAATCTTCACCTACTTCAATGACTTCAATACCCAGGAATTTATCCATATATTTGTTGCCGAATTCCATTACTTCAGCAACGGTAAAATCTTTTGTCCATATCCGCATGATAATATTCTCCCTAACAGCGTTTAAATATATGCCAGTTTGCAAAAATATTCCATTAATATCCTACGGCCAAACCGGCAGCCCGTCTGTAATCACTGCCGCCATAGATTTTTTTAGTTTTTGGATCAATATAAATCGCTTCCACTGCGCCATAAGGATTCGTCATGCTGAAATTATATCCCATCAAATTGAGTTGATGCATGGTATCCACGGTAAAAGTATTGGGTTCAATCTCAATGACATCCGGCAGCCATTGATGATGAAAACGCTGCGCATCCACCGCTTGCTGAATATTCATGCCAAAATCAATGACGTTTAAAATTGATAATAGTGTTGCGGTAATTATTCGTGGGCCACCCGAACTGCCAACAATCATCAAGGGATGATTATCTTTCATAACTATCGTGGGCGTCATGGCGCTTAAAGGTCGTTTACCGGGTGCAATTTTATTATTTTCACCCTGGATTAAACCAAATTGATTAGGTTGTTTCGGATTAGAAGTAAAATCATCCATTTCATTGTTAAGCAGAATTCCCGTGCCTTCAGGAATAACTATCGCTCCAAACAGGCTATTTAACGTGTAAGTCACCGCTACCGCGTTACCCGCTTTGTCAATTATCGAATAATGCGTAGTATGCATACCTTCATGCACGGCTAAATTATTTAATTCATTAGAGGGTGTGGCTACATTAATTTTAATTTTTTTACGAATTTCCGCCGCGTATTGTTTTGAGATAAGACGCGTGACTGGATTATTAATAAAATCCGGATCACCCAATTGATTATTTCTATCGTAAAAAGCAAAACGCATCGCCTCAACAATATAGTGCGTGCTCTGGGTTGATTGGTATCCCATCCCCGTTAAAGGATAGGCTTCAAGAATATTGAGCATTTCACATAATGTCGTGCCACCCGAGCTCGGTGGTGGCGCTGACACTACCGTGTAACCGCGATAATTACAGGTTATCGGTGTTAATTCTTCAATTTTGTAATGGGCGAAATCTTCCAGGGTTAATATGCCACCGTGCATTTCACTGGCCTGTACAATTGCTTGCGCGATACTACCCTTATAAAATACATCCGGTCCCTGCGTGGCAATCAAGCTTAACGATTTTGCCAAATCTTTCTGGATGAGCAGGTCACCTACTTGGTAAGGCTGACCATTCTTGAGGAAAATGGCTGCGACCGAAGCAGAATTACGAAAATCTTTAGTAAACATCCCCAAAATTTTGACATCGCCCGGGGTCAGAATATAGCCTTCCTGGGCGAGTTTAATCGCTGGCGCAAGGACTTGCTGGCGTGACATAGTACCATACTGTTTTAACGCGCTCTCAAGACCTAAAACCGTTCCGGGTACACCCACCGCGTCATACCCAAAAATGCTCTTTCTTGGAATAATTTTGCCATCTGCATCCTGATACATATCCGCTTTAGCAGCAAACGGCGCCCGTTCACGGAAATTAATAAATATATCTTTGCCATCGGCTAAATGCAGCGTCATAAAACCACCACCGCCAATATTCCCACAACAAGGGTTGACGACCGCAAGCGCGTAACCTACCGCCACAGCAGCGTCTATGGCATTGCCGCCAGCCCGTAAAATATCAATACCAATTTGTGAAGCGAGTTTCTGATCGCTAACCACCATGCCTTGTGCAGCAGCCACAGGCTCGTTAGCGTATGCCAAAGGACAAAGGAGGATAAGAAATAGCAATCTACTTAAAATGTTGAAAACAGGCTGGTTTGTCATGCGTTTACCTTAAAATTATTTCCCTATTTTCTGCTTTTCTTTCTCCAAAGTCATGTAAAAAGTAGTACCTTCACCTTGGGCGCTTTTCACCGAAATATGGCCGCCGTGGCGTTCAATAATACGTTTAACGATAGCAAGACCAATTCCCGTACCAGGAAAATCTTTCTCGGTATGCAAACGCGAAAAAGGGATAAATAGTTTATCCGCTTTGGTCTGGTCAAATCCAACACCATTATCACGCACAAAATAAACGGCTTCGGGCCCTGGGATAATACCAAACTCAATTTGGGCATCGTGATTTTTTGAAGAATATTTCCAGGCGTTCCCCAATAAATTTTCCAAGGCAATTTTCATTAAGTGCGGGTCGCATTTTGCAATCATGTTGTCTTGGACTTTAATTTTTACCATGCGTTCGGGATGCTGGCTTTGGAACATAGCCAGAATTTCTATGGCCATAACACTCAAATCAGTCATTCCCATTTCAATATTACTGCGAATAGCCTTGGAGAAATTGAGTAAATCACTGATTAATTCTTCCATGCGCTTGCTTGAAATCAAAATATCAGTGAGATACTCCAGCGCTTCTCCTTCAAAGTTATATTCATCCAGCAGCAATGTGGTAAAACCAACAATTCCCTGCAAAGGATTACGCAAATCATGTGAGATAGAATAACTGAAGGCATCCAATTCTTTGTTAGCGAGAGTTAACTCATCATTTTTCTTCATCAAATCATCACGCACTTTTTTCAAATTAATCAAGTTCGCGACTCGGGCGCGCAATTCCGCGTGTGAAAATGGTTTTGCTAGATAGTCTTGCGCGCCGGCTGATAATAATTTTACACATAGTTCTTCGTCAATTTTTGCGGATACAACAATAATTGGCACTTCAGTTAATTCCAACTGTTTACGAATTTCACTTATCAGTCGTATACCATCCATTTTGGGCATCATGATGTCACTCAAAATCAAATCTGGATGTAATTCTTTGGCTTTATCAAGGCCCTCTTCCCCATCATAAGCACTTTCCGTACGGTAATCATTGGATAACACACCGCAAATATATTGGTTGACATCAATATTGTCTTCCACAATCAAAACTAACGGCAGATGTTGTTCGTGTTGCTCCCTGAGCGAAGTCCTTAAATTAGTCTTGGGTGAAGTAGCTAATTTGTGAATAAAAGAGGGGACCGATTCGGTAAGATAGGATTTCGCCTCCACTTCAGGATGTATTATCACACTAGGCGGCGCTAATAACGGCAATTCTATGGTAAATACCGATCCACCTTCATCGCCATCATTTAAATTAATAGTTCCCCCATGTAATTCCACAAAATCTTTTACCATTGCCAGCCCTAAACTGACACCACTAAATTGTCGATTTGAGCCTTCATCCACATAGAAAAATCTTTCGAAAATAGATTCACGCATTTTTAACGGAATGCCGGGGCCGCCATCGGCAATCACAATTTTTGCTATATGCACAGAGGGATGGCTCAAGATGCAACTTACTTTGCCATTAGCGGGGGTGAATTTAAATGCATTCGACAATAAATTCATTAACACGCGTTGGATTTTTTCGGGATCCATTTCAGAAACTAATTCGCCGGGCGTTTCAAGAATAAAATCAATTTGACGTTCGGTCGCATAACTTTCAAATAAACCACAGGTTTGTCGCACCAGTTTGACCAGATCAACATTATAATAATTTAAGACGATCTTACCTGCTTCAAGTTTTGAAACATCCAATAAATCATTGACCAGCTTTAATAAGGCGCGAGCATTACGTTCAATTACTTTCAAATTATATTGGTGACTCATTAATTCATGATCAGCAAGCAGGGTTTCCAAAATTCCTAAAATCAGCGTTAAGGGCGTACGTAATTCATGGCTGACACTAGCGAAGAATTGGGTTTTTGATTGATTAAATTTTTCCAGCTTGTTGGTTAATATCTTTTGCTCGTTTTCTTTTTTTGCCAACAATTTATTGGCTTCTCGCAATTGTTTATTCGCTTCTTGAATTTCCTGGGCGCGCAGGTAAATTTCCACTTCCATTTCATTCAAGCGAATCCGTAAATCACCACTTACCCGTTGCGCATGTTTGATATAATCCGTTACATCACTGATACGATGCACAATATATTCTACCTTGCCATCCTCATCCAGCACCGGAGAATTAATCGGGCTCCAATACCGCTCTTCGAAGCCACCACCTAATTCCTGTGGTTTGCGAATTTCATATTTCTGTACCGCCATGGTATCAAGGACTTTTTCAGTGAGCACCCATTGCAGTGAAGCGCGTAAATTTCTCACGCCAGTTGAAGCTTTATCAGCGGAATTGTCCGGTAAAATTTCAAAAATATTATGACCGATAATATCCTGGCGCTTCAGCATGGTTTGTTTTAAATAGGCATCACCTACCGCTACGATGTTAAAGTCAGCATCTAAAATTAGGTATAAGTCAGGCGCCTTTTCCAAAATGTTTTGGAAATTAATAGTTGATGTTTGCGCAGAATTCTTATTTTTCATCTGCAAATTCTCAACTGGAAAAATTATTTTTTATCTAAATATTCAGCTATGGTAATTGGCAGTAATCGCGTATCAAACGGCTTGGTAATGTAGCCATCACATCCGGCAGTTCGCGCTTTCTCTTCATCGCCTTTCATTGCATAGGCGGTCAGGGCCAGGATTATGATATTTTGCGTTTTTGGATCTCTCTTCAAACGACGCGTCAACTCCAATCCATCCATACCGGGTAATTGCAAATCCATCAAAATTAATTCTGGTTGGTTATTTTCTAACAGCAATAATGCTTCTTCTGCATCCACGGCGGTCATGACTTCATAATGATGTTTAACTAATAACACCTTGAGAAGTTTCATATTTATCAGATTGTCTTCAACAACCATTACTGACCTAGCAGCCATGTATTTCCCCTTAGCCAAAGGATAAGTGGTTACTTTACTATTATCGCACAGTTATAGAGGGGGTTTTCTGAAGTATTAAAGAGTGAGCTCAAATATTGAGCATATATATTTGATATGGCTAATATTTATATTACCAAGGCACTCTTGGAGTTTGCTCTTTATTCAGAGCTAATTCAGTGTTTTGCGGCGGAGCAGCAGGCTCAGCGGGGGGTGCCGCCTCAGCCACCTGGGTTTCGGTGTTAGGCATTTCCTGATGATTTGGGTCGTTAAACTCTTCCAGATTTTCGGTATGATTAGACGCTGCTAATTCTTGTTCATTAAGCTCTTGTTTATCCAAAGCCAAACTCTGCTTATCATCTTCAACCGCGGTGCTATTATTACTGGCACTATCCGACTGTAATTTATTTTGTTCCTGACTGATTCGGGCGTTAAGTTCATTACCCCTTTGATCTGGTGCTTGATTCATAGTGGCCTGAGCTTGTTCATACTGTTGCTGATCATTCTCATACGCTTTTAATTCAGCTTCACTTAATTCCTGACCATGCTGTTCATCTTCCGCTTTGTGCGGTGCTTGATAATCACGATGCGGAGCATCCTGGTTAATGGATGGCGGTAGCTGGGATAAATTATCCGCAACTACGTTATCACCCTGGTGTTGTTCGTCAGGCGGTAGAGTGGATTGGTTCTTGATATTCGCTTGAGGTGTTGCCCCATTGTAAGCAAGTTGACTACTATCCCCCTGGTGTTGCTGAGCATCATAGGCAAGCTGGCTGTCACCCTTGTGTTGCTGAGTATCGGGCGCGGGTGCTGGCTGTTGGTAGGCAGGTTGAGCTTGTTTGGCAAGATTTTCCGGTGGAGAATATGCCAGCTGATTATCATTTTGAAGATCAGTGCGTCTATCGTCACCATCTGAGGCATCTTGAAAACTGGCATCAGGAGCCGACTTGTCCATTGGCTGTTCTTGCGGGGCCAAGTTCTTAGCCGTTTCGGGTTTCAGGTTTGTATTATCAGCAAACGCAGGATAGACAAAAAACATGCCTGCTAATGCGGTAATCTTCAAGCCGTCCTTGACCATAATCAATTCCTCTTATTGTCCGCTAGGTGCTGCGGGTGCCGGTTCTGGTGCAGGTGCTGCATCTGGCGCAGGTGTTGGTTGCGGCGCAGGTGCTGCTTCTGGAGCAGGTGCTGCTTCTGGAGCAGGCGCTGCTTCTGGAGCAGGTGCAGGTTGCGGCGCAGGCGCTGCTTCTGGGGCAGGTGCTGGTTGTGGCGCAGACTCAGGTGCTGCTGCGGGTGCGGGCGCCTGGGGTGGTGGTGGCGCTGGTTGGTTTGTGGGTTGGGTTTTGCCCGGGGCAGATTGCTGGCCTGGTTGCGGTCTAGCTTTTCTATCCCAGAAATGTTGCTTACGACCATTACCACTGTCCATTTCCAGACGGCGTTCATCCTCCGTCATTTTGGCGCGGTCACGTTGTAATTGTTTGCTGGCTTCTTGCAGCTTGTTACGATCCACTGCTAAAACGCGTTTATCACTTTCAATTTGCGCTTTGTCTTTTTCTATAGCGGCAGGGTCCGCGAACACAGTCGAGGTTGACAAACTGGCTAATGCGACTGCTAAAAAAATAGATATACGCATGGATAACTTCCTTGTCGTGAATAAAGCTTCATTAACAAAAACATACCTTAATATAACATACACATATTATTAAGATAAAGAAAGTCAAAGCAAGCCAGTCAATACTGGCTCACAGTATTAGTTAGCTAGCTACTTTCTAAAGCAAATATGTACAGCTGCGTCGCTGGCTTTGAAAAATTTACGGGTAAATTCTGCTGCCTGATAAGGGTCATATATTTGGCAACTAAAGATATCAATGTAAATTGCATTGGTGAGGTTGGCAAAATGACCAGAAATTAGTGAAGTTTCAATTAACTGCACCATAGAATAACCTGCAACTTTTTCATCTTCACCGAAGTGGACGACTAGCGTGTCTTGAAATCTTTTCATTTCGATGAGATCACAGAGTTGTACCACATAGTCTTTGATAGCATCAGCGGAACGAATTAATTCAGGATCACAATTTTTTGCATCCAAACTTGAGGCTAAACCCCAGCATTGATGGGTTTCATAGTGTTCTTTTATTTCTGCGTAAGTTTTGATTTGGCTATTGCTGGTATCTTGACCGTCAACCGGGTTAATGAGGCTGGTGCGTTGTAACACGTTTGTTTTCGGCATTTTAATCATCCTTTACTTAAATTAAAAATCAAACGCGTCAGGGTAACAGAAATTTTTGGGGGATGCACTATTTGTATTACCCCTCACCCGCCGCCTGCCGGCGACGGGCGGGGGTGTATAAAAAGATTTATTTTTGGATTTTTTTTAAACCGTTCATATAGGGTTGTAAGGCTTCTGGTACATTAATATCGCCATTTTCATCTTGATAGTTTTCCATTACCGCTACCAGGGTGCGGCCAATGGCTAGGGCTGAGCCATTTAAGGTGTGGACTAGTTCTGGTTTGCCGGTTTCCGGGTTACGGTAACGGGCAGCCATGCGTCTGGCCTGGAAGCTTTCGGTATTACTGCAAGAGGATATCTCTCGATAACAATTTTGGCCTGGCAGCCAGACTTCCAGATCATAAGTTTTCGCGGCGGCAAAACCAATATCGCCAGTGCATAACGCAATTACCCGATAAGGTAAATCAAGTTTCTGCAACACGGTTTCCGCATGGTGCGTTAATTCTTCAAGTGCTTCATAAGATTTTTCAGGCTGGACGATTTGGACTAATTCCACTTTTTCAAACTGATGCTGGCGTATCATACCGCGGGTATCTTTACCGTAAGAACCTGCTTCACTACGGAAACAAGGTGAATGACAAACATATTTCAAGGGTAATTTTTCAGCGTCAATAATGGTATCGCGCACCGTATTGGTAATGGGCACTTCAGAAGTGGGAATCAAATATAATTCTTCATCACCCGCTACCGCGAATAAATCTTCTTTCATTTTGGGTAATTGGCCAGTGCCATACATGGAAGCGGCATTCACGATGGCTGGCACGGAAATTTCCTGATAACCATGTTGTTCCGTATGCAAGTTCAGCATGAATTGAGCTAAGGCTCGGTGCAAACGGGCCAGAGGGCCTCTTAACACGACAAACCGTGATTTAGAAATCTTGACGCCCGCTTCAAAATCCATCCAGTTATTTTGCGCGCCTAATTCCACATGATCTTTCGGCGTGAATTTGAAAGTGGGAAGTTTACCTATAGTTCGAACGAGTTTATTGTCTTCTTCACTCTTACCTTCTGGCACTGTTTCATGGGTCAAGTTAGGAAGTTCGGCGAGATAATCATTTAATTTATTTTGGACTTGCTCTAATTGGGTTTCCACCGCTTTTAAATCATCACCCAGATTTTTTACATCTTTTAAAATCTCATCGACATTTTTACCCGACGCTTTGGCTTGGCCTACCGCTTTGGAACGCACATTGCGTTCGTTTTGCAAATCCTGGGTTTTAATTTGCAAGGATTTACGTTGTTCTTCGAGCTGAGTTAACAGCGCAGTGTCTAACACGATGCCGCGTTTTTTTAATTGCGCGGCAACGGCAGGCAAATCAGAACGAATGAGCTTTGGGTCTAACATTGAAAAATTACCTATAGCTGTCATTCCCGCGCAGGCGGGAATCCATTGTAAGTATGCCCAACATTTACGGTTTCAATAAATGGATTCCCGCCTGCGCGGGAATGACATGATGGTTGGACAGTAATGCCATACAACAACAATAAACTTAACTTGAAACTTTTTGCAATACTTGCGTGGCCATTTTACCCATTTCTGCTGGGGAACGTACGGTATGAACGCCAGCGGCTTCCAGCGCGGCGAATTTTTCCGCAGCGGTGCCTTTACCCCCCGCGATAATCGCTCCCGCATGGCCCATACGCTTACCAGCAGGCGCGGTTACACCCGCAATGTATGACACAACAGGTTTGGTAACATGATGTTTGATATATTCAGCGGCTTCATCTTCACCAGTACCACCAATTTCACCAACCATAATGATTAATTCAGTTTGGGGATCTTTTTCAAATAAGGCCAATATATCAATAAAATTCGTACCCGGAATTGGATCGCCGCCGATACCGACACAAGTACTCTGCCCCAGACCTAAATCCGTAGTTTGTTTGACAGCTTCGTAAGTCAAAGTACCGGAACGTGAAACAATACCCACTTTGCCGGGTAAATGAATGTTGCCTGGCATAATCCCAATTTTACATTCACCTGGGGTGATAACACCTGGACAGTTAGGACCAATCAAGCGTACTTGAGGATGTTGATTGATGTAATCTTTCACGACTAACATATCCAGTGTTGGAATGCCTTCAGTGATACAAATAATTAATTTAATTCCGGCATCCACCGCTTCGATGATGGAATCTTTACAGTAAGGCGCAGGCACATAAATAACTGATGCATCGGCCTGGGTCGCTTCAAAAGCGGCTTTTACCGTGTTAAAAACCGGCAAGCCCAAATGCTTCTGGCCACCTTTTTCCGGCGTTACACCGCCGACCATTTTAGTACCGTATGCAATCGCTTGTTCGGAATGGAAAGTTCCTTGTTTACCGGTAAAACCCTGACAAATAACTTTCGTGTTCTTATTGATTAAAATACTCATTTTAACGCTCCACCGCTTCAACAACTTTTTTAGCGGCATCTGTGAAACTTTTTGCCGCAATAATATTTAAACCGCTTTCACTTAATTTTTTTGAACCCAGTTCAGCGTTATTTCCTTCAAGACGCACCACTACTGGCAATTCCGTTCCGACTTCAGCAACCGCGCCGATAATGCCTTCCGCGATTAAATCGCAACGCACTATGCCGCCAAAAATATTAACCAGAATCGCTTTGACTTTGGTATCCGATAAAATAATTTTGAATGCTTCCGTCACGCGCTCTTTGGTTGCGCCACCGCCCACATCAAGAAAATTAGCTGGGCTGCCACCATTCAATTTGACTAAATCCATGGTCGCCATTGCTAAACCAGCGCCATTGACCATGCAGCCGATATCGCCATCCAGAGCGATGTAATTTAATTCCCAATCGCGCGCACGATTTTCACGTTCGTCTTCCTGGGTAGTATCACGCATTTCCCGCAATTTTGGTTGTCGGTAAAGCGCATTGTCATCAATGGTAATCTTGGCATCCAGACATAACAAATTACCTTGCTTGGTAATAACTAATGGATTGATTTCCAGCAGCGCCAAATCTCTTTCCACAAACATTTTACCCAGGCCAGTTAACAGCGTGGTGAACTGCTTGACTTGATCAGCTGTTAATTTCAATGCATACGCCAAATCGCGCGCTTGAAATGGCATGACACCTACCAGGGGATCAATGACTACGTAAAGAATTTTTTCCGGAGTTTTTTCGGCGACTTTTTCAATTTCAACACCACCTTCGGTAGAAGCCATAAAGACTACGCGTTGCTTGGAGCGGTCAATGACAGCGCCTAAATAAAGTTCTTTTTCAATGTCGCTAGGTTCTTCGATTAATACTTGTCTGACCGGTTGACCTTGTTCTGTGGTTTGATAAGTCACTAACTGAGTGCCTAACATGCCCTTGGCGGCATTACCCACTTCTTCTTTGGTTGAGACTATTTTTACGCCGCCTGCTTTACCGCGACCGCCAGCATGCACCTGCGCTTTGACGACCCAGCGCTTGGTTTTGAGTTTGTCAGCAATTAGCAGTGCTTCATCCACGTTCCTGGCAACTTCTCCTGTTGGCACAGGCAAGCCATATTCCGCCAAAAGTTGTTTGGCCTGGTATTCATGCAAATTCATATCTGTTTCCCAAAATTAAAAATTACGAAAAATTAAATTTCTAGCAGCAATCTTGCCGGATCTTCTAATAATTCCTTGATTGCCACCAAAAATGTAACAGAGTCTTTGCCATCGATGATGCGATGATCATAAGACAACGCGACATACATCATTGGACGAATGACAATTTGCCCATTCACTACGACCGGCCGTTGGTCTATTTTATGCATCCCTAAAATTCCACTTTGTGGTGGATTTAAAATAGGTGTCGCTAATAACGAACCGAACACGCCGCCATTCGTTATCGTAAACGTGCCACCCTGCATTTCTTCCAGCGTTAATTTGCCATTACGCGCTTTGACGGCAAATTCAGCGATTTTCGTTTCAATCTCAGCCATGCTCATTTGGTCGGCGTCACGTAACACAGGTACCACCAGACCGCGATCGGTTGATACTGCCACCCCGATATCAAAATAGCCGTGATAGACAATGTCATTGCCATCGATAGACGCATTGACAGCGGGAAAACGTTTTAACGCTTCAACGGCTGCTTTTACAAAAAATGACATGAAGCCTAAACGTGAATTGTGAGCTTTTTCAAATTTATCTTTGTAGCGGGTACGCAATTCAATCACTTCCGCCAAATCAATTTCATTGAAAGTAGTCAGCATGGCGGTGGTTTGTTTAACTTCCAGTAAACGCTCGGCAATGCGCAAACGCATGCGGGTCATGGGTACGCGTTTTTCCGGACGGTTACCCAAATCAGTCTGGCCAGTCGCGGCGCTAGTATCACCACTAACTTGATTCATAATATTTTCTTTCGTGATGCGACCACCTTTGCCGGTGCCTTTCACCTGGCTTAAGTCCACATCATTTTCCGCCGCGACGCGACGTACTGAAGGACTAGATGAAGCGTTGGTAGTCGAGGCCGCTGCTTGTGGCTTGTTGGCGCTAGCGGATTGCTGCGCGGGTGCGGCGGATGCGGTGGCGGTTTCCGTGGATTTCGCCGCGGGTTTTTCCGCTTGCGCGGCTTTGCCTGCTTCAATCACGGCGATAACTTGGTTCGCCTGCACTGTTTCACCTTCGGGTTTGATAATTTCTTTCAAGACACCATCAGCTGGCGCCGGAACTTCCAGCATTACCTTGTCGGTTTCAAGGTCCACCAGGTTTTCATCACGGGTTACCGTGTCGCCTACTTTTTTATGCCAGGTTGAAACGGTGGCATCCGCGACGGATTCTGGCAACATAGGCACTTTTACTTCAATGGCCATCTTAGTATTCCTTAAATTATTCAGCTATTTTATAGATAACGCTTCTTTCACCAATGCTTCTTGCTCGCGCAAATGTACTGATGGATAACCGGTCGAAGGTGAAGCCGCCATCGTCCGTCCCGCGTAACGTAATTTTTGTCCTTTGCCCATGCAGTCCTGAATAAAATTCCGCATCATGAACCAGGCGCCCTGATTAGCTGGTTCTTCCTGACACCAGACAATATCTTTAGCATTAGCGTATTGCTTTAAAACTTTCTCAACATCTTCGTTAGGAAATGGATAAAGTTGTTCGATACGGACTAGCGCATTGGTATTCAATTTTAGTTCGCGGCGTTTTTCGAGTAAGTCGTAATAAACTTTACCGCAACAGAATATAACCGTTTCAACTTGCTGCGCTTTAATCGCATCAATTTCTGGAATGACATTTTGGAATCCACCTTTGGATAAGTCTTCCAGCGTGGAAACTGCCAGTGGATGGCGTAATAAACTTTTCGGTGTCATCACTATTAATGGTTTGCGGTAAGGGCGTACCATTTGTCGGCGTAACATGTGGAAATCCTGCGCCGGTGTAGTTGGCACGCAAACCTGCATATTATCTTGCGCACACAATTGTAAATAGCGTTCCAGCCGCGCTGAAGAATGCTCAGGACCACCGCCTTCAAAACCGTGCGGTAAAAACACCGTCAAACCACAAAGCCGTCGCCATTTTTGTTCGCCTGAACTGATAAATTGATCGAAAACAACTTGCGCGCCATTGGCGAAATCACCAAACTGCGCTTCCCAAATTACCAGATAGTTTGGATCAGCCGATGCGTAACCATATTCAAAAGCCAGCACCGCTTCTTCGGATAACAAGGAATCAACGATATTGATTTGCACCTGACCCGGTTTAATGTTGCTAAGTGGTATATACATACTATCGGTATTTTGTTCGTGCAAAATTGCGTGTCGGTGCGCGAAGGTGCCGCGCGCAACATCTTGACCACAGATACGAATAGGATAACCGTCATCAAGCAACGTGGCATACGCTAATATTTCCGCATAACCCCAATTAAGTGGGGTTTCGCCTGCAGTCATTTTCTGACGTGTTTCCATCATTTTTTTCACTTGTGCTTGCAGTACAAAGCCTTCCGGCAAGACTTCCAATTGTTTAGCGAGTGCGGTTAATTTTTTCATGGGCACAGCGGTATTGGCGGGTGTAGTCCATTTCGTACCGATAAACGGCTGCCATGCCACTGAATATTCATAAACTGCTTTGTCTTGCACCGTATCAACAACCGCTTTGCCTTCATCCAGTAATTTACGATAGGCATCGGCAATAGATTTTTCTTTGTCAACATCAATGACGCCCTCTTCCACCAATTTTTTTGCGTACAGCGTACAGGTGGGGGGTAAGCTTTTGATGACTTTATACATGATAGGCTGGGTCGCGGAGGGTTCGTCAGCTTCATTATGGCCGTGCCTGCGGTAACACACTAAATCCAGCACGATATCTTTTTTGAAACGCGTATGGAAATCCACCGCCAGCAAACTGGCAAAATACACCGCTTCTGGATCATCCGCATTGATGTGGAATACCGGTGGTTGCACCATTTTAGAAATATCAGTGCAATATAAAGTGGAACGTGCATCTTGTGGATTGCTAATCGTAAAACCAATTTGGTTGTTAATCACAATATGGATTGAACCACCGACCGTGAACCAGCGCGCTTGTGACATATTAAATGTTTCAGCGACCACACCCTGACCGGAAAAAGCCGCGTCACCGTGCACTTGCACCGGCATAACCAGTCGGCGTTCTGTGTCTTTACGTCGACGTTGTCGGGCGCGCACCGAACCTTGTACCACTGGCGCGACAATTTCAAGATGTGATGGATTGAACGCCAGCGCTAAATGGACTATGCCTTGACCTACCGTTTTGATGTCAGCCGAATAACCCATGTGATATTTAACGTCACCGGAATATTCAACGCCGCCACCTTCCGGGACTTTACCTTCAAATCCGGCAAAAACATCTTTGGGTTCCTTGCCGAGAATATTGACCAGCACATTCAAACGACCGCGGTGCGCCATGCCAATAATAATTTCCTTGATGCCAGCGTCAGTGCCATGATTAACAATGGTATCCAGCATGGGAATAAAACTATCGCCACCTTCCAGCGCAAAACGCTTTTGCCCTACATATTTAAAACCCAGGTATTTTTCCAGGCCATCGGCAACTACCAGGCGATCAAGAATACGCAGTTTTTCTTCGCGCGTAGGACTAAAATAAGGCCACACTTGTTCCATACGCTGCTGCAACCATTCAACTTCTTCGGTACTGTTGATGTGCATGTACTCTATGCCTATCGTGCTGCAATAAGTTTTGCGTAAGGCATTATAAATTTCGCGCAAAGTAGTGGATTTTTGTTTTACCCCGATAAAAGAATCAATTTCAAATACGGTATCAAGGTCAGCGTCGGTAAAACCATAAAACGACAATTCCAATTCTGGATTATCAATGCCGGTATACAAGCCTAGCGGGTCAATATCGGCTTGTAAATGTCCCAGCCGGCGATAAGCAAAAATCAAATCCAACACTTTTTCACGTTTGCGTTCATGAAATAAATCACCGCCCTGGGCAACAACAACTTTTTGGCCGGATTGACGTGCCAGATTTTGGAAAAAATCTCGGATTTCCTGATGCGAAACATCGGTGGAATTGGCGCCAAAAGTGGCAAAATATTCGCGCCATTCTTCGGAGACATCATTGGGATTTTTTAAATAGGTTTCATAAAGGGCTTCAAGATAAGAATCACCGCCCCCTGCTAAAAAGGAATTTTCCCATCGTTGTTGCATCGTTTGTTCTTTCATCGCCCTACCATTAAATTATTCAAAATGTTATACGGATTCTTTCAACATTAATTCTTTAATGTGATTAATTGCCTTAGTCGGGTTCAACCCTTTGGGGCATACATCAACACAATTCATGATGCCGCGACAGCGAAACAAACTGAACGGATCGGTAAGATCGGCCAGCCTGGCTTGCTTTTCAGTATCACGACTATCAACAATAAAACGGTACGCCTGTAACAACCCCGCCGGACCAATAAACTTTTCCGGGTTCCACCAAAAAGATGGGCAGGAAGTTGAGCAACAAGCGCATAAAATGCACTCATAAAGGCCGTCGAGTTTATCACGCTCCGCGGGTGATTGTAATCGCTCTTTCGCAGGTGGCGGAAAGTGATTTTGCAAATAGGGTTTTACTTTATCAAATTGTTCGTAAAACTGAGTCATGTCAATTACCAGATCGCGTATCACTGGCAAACCGGGCAATGGCCTGATAATGATTGGCTCTTTTAAGGTGTCGAGATGGGTGGTACACGCTAACCCATTTTTACCATTCATGTTCATGCCATCCGAACCACATACCCCTTCACGGCAGGAACGGCGAAAAGTGAGGGTTTCATCTACGTTATTTTTGATAGCGATTAAAGCATCTAACACCATGTGGCAATTATGCTCTTTCACATCCAGATCAAACGTCTGCATATGGGGCTTGTTGTCAGTTTCCGGATTGTAGCGATAAATAGAAAAACGCATAATGTTATCCTCTATTGTTCTCGGGCCTGAAGTTTAATGGGTTCGACTTCTAACGGCTTCATATTAATGGGGCGGAAAGCAATTTTTCCGTTCGCAAAATAAATGGAATGCTTGAGCCAATGCCGGTCATCACGTTCCGGATAATCATAACGCGCGTGCGCGCCACGGCTTTCGGTACGTTCATTCGCCAGATAAGCTGTTGCCAGCGCGGTTGCCATCAGATTATCTAGCTCAAGCGCTTCTATCCGCGATGTGTTGAAGCATTTGCTTTTATCTTTGATAACGGCATATTGCAAACGTGATTGTAATTCTTGTAATTTCTTGAAACCGCCCTGCATATTTTTCGCGGTACGGAATACACCAAAATCATCTTGCATAACTTTTTGTAAACCGACCCGAATATGTTCGACAATTTCACCTTTTTCATTCGTGTCCCAGCGATGCAGACGGGACAGGGCTTTATCCAGATCCGCTTTTGTAGGTTCACGAAAACTTAAACCTTCACGCACACTCTGTTGCACATGCAAACCGGCCGCGCGACCAAAGACAACTAAATCTAATAAAGAATTCGCGCCTAAACGATTGGCGCCATGCACCGATACACAAGCACATTCACCGGCGGCGTAGAGTCCTTCCACGACTTCATCGGCACCTTTTTTATTAACTGTTAATACTTGACCGTGGATATTAGTAGGAATACCACCCATTAAATAATGACAAGTAGGAATCACGGGAATGGGGTCTTTCACTGGATCAATACCAGCGAAGGTCATCGCCAAGTCTCTGATGCCTGGCAAGCGCTGATTAATGACATCTTCACCTAGATGATCAATCTTCAATAACACATAATCACCTTTCGGCCCACAACCACGTCCTTCACGAACTTCAATGGTAGTAGAGCGCGCGACTACATCACGGCAGGATAAATCTTTTAAATGAGGTGCGTAACGTTCCATATAACGCTCACCATCTTTGTTAATCAGATAACCGCCTTCACCACGCGTGCCTTCCGTAATCAATACACCCGCACCGGCAATACCGGTAGGATGAAATTGCCAGAACTCCATATCCTGCAATGGCAAGCCAGCACGTAACACCATACCAAATCCATCACCCGTGTTAATGTGGGCATTGGTGGTCGATTGGAAAATACGTCCTGCGCCACCCGTTGCCAATATCGTGGCGCGTGCTTTCAGAAAAACTGTTTCGCCAGTTTCAATAGACATGGCGATTACACCTGCCACACCTTGGTCGGTTTTTACTAAATCAATCGCAAACCACTCATTAAAAAACAGGGTTTTTGCTTCAATATTTTTTTGGTACATAGTATGCAACATGGCGTGACCGGTGCGGTCAGCCGCACAACAGGTTCTGTGTACCAATTCACCGCCAAAATCACGGGTTTGGCCGCCAAACGCCCGTTGATATATTTTTCCATCGTCTAACCGTGAAAACGGCAATCCCATGTGTTCCAGTTCGTAAATCGCTTCCGGAGCATTTTTACACATGTATTCTATGGCGTCTTGGTCACCTAAAAAATCCGAACCCATCACGGTGTCATACATATGCCAGCGCCAGTCATCACTACCATCGGTGTTGCCCAGCGCAGCGTTAATACCACCTTGCGCCGATACCGTATGGGATCGTGTCGGAAAAACTTTGGAAATGACCGCAACCCGCAGTCCTGATTGCGCAAGTTCTATAGACGCGCGCAACCCTGCGCCGCCACCGCCTACTATAACGGCATCAAATGTCTGTGTTGCCAATTTCATTTACTAAACACCCCATAAAATCTGTAGCGCCCAGATCAAGCACGCTAACAGAGAAAAGAGCACAATCACATTAAGCGTCACGCATAGCACATAAGGTTTAACGTAATCCGTAAATACGGTCCACATCCCCACCCAGGCATGCGCCAGTAAAGAAATAACACTCAGCAGGGTCGCCACTTTCATCCAGGTATAGCTAAACAGGGAATGCCAGGTACCATAATCAAGGTTCAGGTTGTCGAGAAAAAATCCGGCAAAACCTACTGAATACAGCGCGAGATAAATCGCGGACATTCGCTGTATGCTCCAATCACGCAACCCTTGATGATTCACGCCTAAAACCGTTTTTACCATATATATATGCCTGACAAGATTATTAATAAAAGAGCAAATGTAACTGCCAACATGGCCGTGAGCCTGCCGGTTTTTAATTCAATACCAATGTTAATATCCATCAGCAAATGACGGATACCCGCGACCAGGTGAAATAAAAAAGGTGCCAAAAAAAGCCAGAGAAGAATCTTAGCAAAGGGTTGCGCTAAGTGATTATGCAGTTTGTCAAAACCATCCTGTGAAGATAGCGAATTATCCAAAGCCCATAACATGACGGGAATTAGCAAAAAAAGCACTACGCCTGAGACACGATGCAAAATTGAAACAATTGCTGGAATGGGAAAGCGGATGGTAAAAAGATTAAGGTTAATAGGTCTTTTTTTATTCACGTGGTTCATTCCTTCATTTAGAATATTTTTATTAATTATCAGAATACAGGATCAAAAAACCTTACAATTATATCAGCAATGATAGTCAAATCAAACGATAGAAACTATGGACCTACCGTGTGTTATTCCCGCGCAGGCTTGTTTCAACGAATGGATTCCCGCCTGCGCGGGAATGACAGCTGTGAGTAATAAGTAGCATTATTGGCTTTAAATTCACATTATTAAACCTATTTTGTTCCTCTGTTTGACATTAAGCCAGTGAATTTCTATAGTTAAACTTCATCATAAAAGGAAGCTGTATGTCAGACAAAAAAGCAACACTAGTCGCGGGCGATAAATCTTTCGAACTAAAGGTGCTTTCAGGAACATTAGGGCCTGATGTCATTGATGTAAGCCCTGTAGTTAAAGATGATTATTTCACTTACGATCCTGGTTTTGTTTCCACCGCTTCCTGCGAATCAAAAATAACTTTTATCGATGGTGACAAAGGTATTTTGTTATACCGCGGTTACCCTATCGATCAATTAGCAATGAATTCAAATTTCCGCGAAGTTTGTTTTTTATTACTGATGGGTGAATTACCCACGAAATCTCAATACGATGAATTCTGCAAAAAGATCCAGCAACACACCATGGTGCATGAACAGATGCGAAATTTCTTTAATGGTTTTCGTCGCGACGCGCATCCTATGGCAATCATGGTGGGTGTAGTCGGCGCTTTGTCCGCGTTTTATCATGACTCACTCGACATTACCAATCCTGAGCATAGGGCGACTTCGGCATTGCGCTTAATTGCAAAAATGCCCACGCTGGCGGCAATGTGTTACAAATATTCTATCGGCCAACCCTTCATGCCACCCCAAAATCGTATGTCATACGCCGAAAATTTTCTGCATATGATGTTTGGTACGCCTTGTGAAGACACGACTCCGAATCCCATTCTAGTGCGCGCGCTGGATCGTATCTTCACGCTGCACGCTGATCATGAACAAAATGCTTCAACGTCGACTGTACGCATGGCAGGTTCTACTGGTGCTAATCCTTATGCCTGTATTTCTTCCGGCATTGCCGCATTGTGGGGGCCTGCGCACGGTGGCGCTAATGAAGCAGCGTTAGATATGCTGCATGAAATTGGTGATGTTTCCCAAATTGATAAATACATAGCGAAAGCCAAAGACCCCAAGGAAAAATTCCGTTTAATGGGCTTTGGTCATCGCGTTTATAAAAATTTCGATCCTCGCGCCATTGTGATGCGTGAAACCTGCCATGAAGTGTTAGATGCGGTTGGCGCGCATGATGATCCTATTTTCAAGCTGGCGATGGAGCTGGAAAAAATCGCGCTAGGGGATCCTTACTTTATTGAAAGAAAACTTTATCCAAACGTGGATTTTTATTCTGGTATTACGCTGAGTGCGATTGGAATTCCTAAAAACATGTTCACCGTGATTTTTGCGGTGGCGCGGGCTATCGGTTGGATTTCACAATGGAGTGAAATGATTAGTAGTCCCTACAAGTTAGCCAGACCACGTCAATTATACACGGGCCCGGTGCAGAGGGATTTTGTGGATATGAAAGAAAGGAAGAAGTAAGACCGTCAGTGGACTATCGTAGGTTGGGCTGAGCGTAGCCGAAGCCCAACAAATTAAAAGCAAAAACTGTTGGGCTTCACTGCGTTCAGCCCAACCTACATACTGCCCAACCTTAAGAATCGATAATTAAGCCTTAACACTTTCACCCTTATAAACCGGTGCTGGTGGTGGTGTTTCACCGCCAAACAGGAAGCTAACGCCAAAACCAAGGATGACGTCATTCTTACTACCAGCCCAAGTGTAAACATCCCTAACTTCACCATGCAATGCCACTGACCTGTCAAAAAATACCTGCGTGCCAATGCCAGCGTTGATATTGCCCTGGTTTTGCGCGTTGGAGCCATTTGGGTTGATATGGTAAACACCTACCCCAGCCTCTACAAAGGGTTCTACATAACTATAAAAATTGCCGAAGCGGTAAAGACCATCAATAGTATATAAATCACCACTTACACTGCCGCCACCGATTGAGGCATTTTGACTTGTTTCAAATGTGCCGTACGCGCCTTCGATCGCCCAATTTTCAGTGAGATTGTAGGCGATTGCTGCGGTTGGCAACAACCAGGTGTTATGCATATCGCGTTTTGCAGACCAGAAATCATAAGCACCACCAAAGGAAAGCGTGAAAGCGTCTGGGCGGTTACCGGCTTGCGCTGTTAAAGTCACCAAACCGCTGATCAATGCAACCAACAAAATGCTTTTTTTCATGTGCTTTATCCTGGTAAATAAATGTGGGGTATTCTAACAAAGTTTTAGTCCAGCAAACAACGAGCTTATTTAGCCAGCGTAGCCTGCCATACTTTTAATAATTGCGCCAGCATGGTAGAAATATGAAGTAGCACTGACAAAGCGAGCAACTCATGGAAAATGTCTCAACAGATATTTTCATTATTGGTGGTGGCATCAATGGTGCTGGTATTGCAGTTGACGCGGCAGGCCGCGGTTTAGCGGTTACCTTAGTCGAGCAAGATGATTTGGCAAGCGGTACCTCTTCCATGAGTAGCAAATTAATTCATGGCGGCCTGCGTTATCTGGAGACTTATGATTTTAGCCTGGTGCGTAAAGCATTGCAGGAACGCGAAATCTTACTGCATAAAGCACCGCATTTGATTTCTCCATTAGAATTTATCTTGCCACAAGCCAGTCATTCACGTCCGGCCTGGTTAATTCGTCTAGGATTATTTATCTACGATCATTTGGCAGCGCATCCCCTGCTCCCGAATTCCAAAAAAATTTCCTTAACCCATCACGCGGAAGGCGCAGCATTATTAACGGAATTAACCACCGGATTTTCTTATTATGATTGTTTTGATGATGACGCGCGTTTAGTAGTATGCAATGCGGTTGCCGCGCAAGAACATGGCGCGAAAATTTTAACCCGGACACAATGTGTCAACGCGGTTTATGAAAACCAGCACTGGAAAATTCAAACCAAAAACTTACTCACTCAGGAATTGACAACCCATTATGCGAAGGTATTGGTTAACGCGGCGGGCCCGTGGATTGCGCCAGTGCAGCAACATGTTATTCAAGCGCAAAATTCTTTTACTGTTGAATTAATCAAGGGTACTCACATTGTTGTACCCAAACTCTATGTGGGTGAGTTCGCTTATATTTTGCAGAACCCTGATCAACGCATTGTATTTGCTATTCCCTACGAACAGGAATTTACCTTGATCGGCACTACGGATGTGCCATTTCATGAAGAGTTAAACGCCATTAAAGGTAGCATCGAAGAAGAAGATTATCTCTGCACTACCATTAATAATTACTTCAAGAAGAAAATTTCCCGTGCAGATATTATCTGGTCTTACACGGGCGTACGCTGTTTACAAGAGGACATCGCGCCGAAAGCGTCAGAGCTTACTCGTGATTATAAATTTGAATTAAATGCAGCATTACCTTTGCTGACGGTCATTAGCGGTAAAATCACGACTTATCGTTGTCTCGCTGAAGAAGCGGTAAATTCGCTAAAAAAATTCTTTCCACAATTACCCGGTCCATGGACACGCAATAGTTTTTTACCGGGCGGTGATTTTGCGAATGGCGACTTTGTGAAGTTTGTTGAAAAAGTCCGGAGTGACTTGCCCTGGCTACCAGAAAAAATTGCTTACCGTTATGCAAAAAGTTACGGTACGCGGTTATATCTGCTATTACAAAATGCGCAGGGGCTTAATGATCTTGGTGAAGACTATGGTGCAGGGTTTTACCAAAAAGAATTGGATTATCTGGTTGAACACGAATGGGCTAAGTCAGTGGCAGATATTCTCTGGCGTCGCACTAAATTGGGATTGTTTTTCACGGAGAGTGAAACCGCAAAACTGACTAACGCCCTGAAATAATTCCCTTGTTATTATTAAAATTCCCAATTAATCTCATGCTATTAATCTTTTAACAATGCGAGGGTAACCTATGAACTTTAAAAAAACGGTAAAAAACACATTGCGCGCAGGCAGCTTAGGGTTACTTTTCCTGCCGGTGCTGGCCATGGCGACTGCAACTTTAGTCATTCATAACAATACGGATTATCCTTCAACATCAATCATTAACGGCGGGATTTGCTCTAGCTTTCTTCCCGCTGGAATTGGCATTACCGAACCGCACTCAACCAACTCAGTACCTGGCGTCACCGTTCATTCTGCTTGTTGGGCAAATCGGGAAAATTGCAGCGCGGTGATTTATTTAACTCAGGATTGCTCGGGCGCTTCTATAGGAACAGTGGTGTTGAGTACTACATCGGGTGTTAAATCAATTTCTGCGACGGGTGCTTATTCGATAACGGGGAATGGGTTTGAGGTGACTTTGGGGTAAAACTGTTGGGCTTCACTGCGTTCAGCCCAACCTACTGTCATTCCCGCGCAGGCGGGAATCCATTTATAAAGAATCACGTACCATGAATAGATTCCCGCCTACGCGGGAATGACAGAGTTGCAAAGCTGTAGGTTGGGCTGAGCGCAGCGAAGTTGTAGGTTGGGCTGAGCGCAGCGAAGCCCAACAGTTTTTGTCCGGATTAAACAATATCCCATGTCAACTGCGCGCCAAATACATCAGCGCTGCCTTGCAGGTTACCATTGGTTTGGACAAGTTGGCCGCCGGTTACTTGGGGTGGCGGATTGATACGCGCCAGACCAGCCATAAACAAATGCGTCCAGCCTAAATCAACACCCAATGTTTTAGTCGCTTGAAAATGTGTACCTAAAGCAATTGCATAACGGTCTTTATCAGGAATACGCACATCACGATAAAAATTTTGCACGGGTGTTTGATCATAGCCAACACCACCACGCAGCGTAATTTTATCGGTAGCATAAAATTCAGTACCGAGAGACAGGTTCCAGGTATTACGATAATGGGTAGGCAAATTCACGGTGAGCGTGGAACTTGGTGCTGGCATAGGACCAAAGAAAGGATTAAAGACTACTTCCGCCGCAGCAATATCTTGCAATGTTAAATTCTGAATAACACTCCACTGCGTATAGATCACTGATCCCATCACCGCCCATTTGGAGTTAACTTGATGAAAGCCACTTAAGGTAGTATAAGCCGGCAACGTAAGATGAGCGTTAGCTTCGCCAGAATAAATGGTCGCCGGATTACCCAGCGGAATGTCTAATGCAAAATTAGCCAATGGACCCGTGAAGCGGCTAGTTCCACGTATGTGGTGCACAATTTGGGAATTATAAGTCAAACCAACGCGGGAGTTTTGCAAAAATTGATATAGCGCGCCAACATGGAAACCATAAGCTGTACTCCATCCTTTATTGGTACTATATGAATCAGGTGCAATACCGCCACCATAAGCCATTAAGTCAAATTCTGCAGCCATGCGCTGCATATCAAAGCCCGCACCCAGGGACAAACCTTTGTAAACCATCACTCCAAACGCCGGACTCAAATCGACTACTTCTATATCAGACTTGGTGGCAGCATAGCGCAGTGCTGTATCCCTGCCATAATCAGTGCGTAATCCGAAGGGCACATTTAAACTTATCCCAAGACCCACATTTGAGGTGATGGGTAACGCATAGTAAAAATCGGGTAATTGGCTGAATGCCCCACCTTGAGCAACTACATTTAAGTTTTGCGCTCCAGGATAAGGAATAGGAGTGGGAAATCCAACGGCGTTAATAAACACGCTGTCTGTGCCCCGATATTTAAGATCAGAAAAAACGCCTACATCACCCAGTACGATCTGCTGGTTTTTCATACGGACTAAACCCGCGGGATTATAAAAAGTAGTGGAAGCATCATTCGCTTGCGCCGCGCGACCCGCATGATAATCACCTACGCTAGCGCCGTCTTGTTCATAAAGCTGGAAGCCAGCAGCGAATGCATTGCCAGATACTCCAATGATTCCACCAACACACAGCAATCGAAAAAGTTGACGTATCGAAAAACGCTTTTCCATTAAAAATCTCCCGAATTTATTCCTATGACACCTTTTGATTAAGCTGCAAGCAAAACCATGATAAGATACTCGTTTTTTACACTATATAGACTGACTAGGCAAAGCACCGAAGTAGCATACCCGATTTGAATAACAAAACAATATTTTTTAGAATGACACTTTCGAACGCAAACAGAGGATACCATGGCCACCACTTCCACAATGTTATTACCACTAGGTACCATCGCACCTGATTTTAAATTGATAAATACTCGTGATGGAAAATTAATTTCTTTACCGGAAAAAAAATCTCAAGTGGCGACAGTGATTATGTTTATTTGCAATCATTGCCCCTATGTGAAATTAATACGAAACAAAATGGTCGAAGTTGCCGCGCAATACCAGCAGCAACAACTTACCTTTATCGCTATCAGCTCAAATGACGCAAAGAATTATCCCGCGGACAGTCCTGAACAAATGCGTGAGGAAGCGGAACTTTATCATTATCCCTTTGCCTATCTCTACGATGAGACCCAGGAAGTTGCCAAAGCTTATCAAGCCGCCTGCACGCCGGATTTTTATGTTTTTGATGCTGATCTGGCTTGTGTTTATCGTGGACGTTTTGATGATGCGACGCCGGGCAACCAGAAAGAAGTGACCGGGAATGAGTTATGTGCGGCGTTAGATAATATTATCGCGGGGAAAGCGGTGAGTGCTGAGCAAAATCCTAGTATTGGGTGTAGTATTAAGTGGAAGTGAACTTATTGCGTGTCATTCCCGCGCAGGCGGGAATCCATTCATTGAAACTTCAGAAGCAAGAGTAAACCCACAATGGATTCCCGCCTGCGCGGGAATGACAGCAACTCAACAGCCTGCGCGGGAATGGCAGCAACTCAACAGCCTGCGCTGACATGACAGTAATGCAAGACCTACGAAGTAGTTCCATTCCATTCCGTCAACTTTTCGGTCTTGCCAGCCTTTTCTTGTAATTTTACATATTGCTCGAATAATTCGTGTATGCCATGTTGCTTGGCATAATGAATGGGGCCACCACGGAATGGCGCGAAGCCGGTGCCAAAAATCATACCGGCATCTAACAAATCACCATCCGCTACCACATTTTCACGCAAGCATGCGAATGATTCATTCAACATACACAAGACTAAGCGGTCAGAAAGATCCGTTAATGGTTTGTCATAATCGGCGCGTGGTTTTACCGGTTTGCCATTCACCCACTTATAAAAACCCTGACCGGTTTTGCGGCCTAATTTTTTCTGCTCGACCATATCAGTCAAACGCTTGGAAATGGTGACATTGGGAAAATACTGGCTTAAGTGCTGCGCCACCGATAAACAGATATCAAGGCCCACCGTATCCGCCAATGTTATCGGCCCCATAGGCATACCAAAATCGGTCATGGACTTATCAATGGCAGCCGCGGGAATACCTTCGTCTAACATATTCATCGCTTCTAACAAATAAGGCATTAAAACTCGATTCACTAAAAAGCCTGGACTACTTTTCACTGGCAGCGGTAAGCGTTCCAATTGACCGACAAAGCTGAACGCATTCTTCAACACTTTGGCGTCGGTACGCTCGCCCTTGACGACTTCTACCAGCAACATTTTCGCGACGGGATTAAAGAAGTGAATACCGACCAAACGACCCGGATTTTGCAGAACTTTATTGAT
Source organism: Pseudomonadota bacterium (assembly GCA_040389045.1). Lineage (GTDB taxonomy): Bacteria > Pseudomonadota > Gammaproteobacteria > DSM-16500 > DSM-16500 > UBA5158. The sequence continues at coordinate 76,460 of JAZKAT010000006.1, forward strand.
TTCATCTAATGGAATACTGGAAGTGTTGGTCGCCAGAATCGCATTGGGCTTGGCTTGCGTTTCCAGTTGCTTAAACAAATCCTGCTTCGTTTTTAAATCTTCAAAAATCGCTTCAATGATCACATCGGCTTTCGCCACGCCAAAACCTTGCGTGTCAGGGATCAATCTATCCATGGTGTTTTGCACCAGATAATCTTCTTTCAATTTTTCTTTAAATAATTGGTAAGCACGTTTAATCGCGGGCGCAATAAATTTAGGTTCGCGGTCTTGCAGTGTTACCGTAAAACCTTTATATGCGCACCAAGCCGCTATATCACCACCCATGGTGCCAGCGCCAATGACATGCACATGTTTGGGTTTGAATTCATTGCCTTTGCCAAAACCTTTTAAGCGTTCTTGCAAAAAGAATACGCGCACTAAATTTTCTGAGGTATCACTAAAAAATAATTTGCCAGCATCTCGCGCTTCTCTTTCAAATGGCGCATTGCCTTCCACACCTAACTGTTCCCAATTATCCACGACGTGATAAGGCGCTGGATAAAATTGCTGGGGCGCTTTGGAACGTAATGTTTTGCGAAGATACGCCGCTAATAACATGCGTACCGGTTTAGTGTTACTTAAACTTTGCAGCAGGGTTGGTTCATGACGGCGGGGCTTTTGCAGCGCATACCATTTAGCGGCTTTTACCAGGTGACGCTTCGGTACAGCGACATCAGCAATGCCTAATTTTGCCGCCGCCTTGCCACTGATCGTTGAACCCGACAAAATTAAATTCATTGCATTTGGCGCGCCGATCAAACGTGGCAAGCGCACCGAACCACCCCAACCAGGATGTATGCCTAATTTTACTTCCGGCAAACCCAGGCGGGTTTTCAAACCATCTTCCACCACACGATAATGACAGGCTAAGGCCAGCTCAAGACCACCGCCCAAACAAAAACCATCAATCATCGCCACCACCGGAATTTTAAGCGCTTCCAGTTTTCCTAAAATTTCATCGCCACGTTGTAATACAGAGGTTGCCTCATCTATATCTTTGAATTTTTCAAATTGAGAAATGTCAGCGCCCGCGATAAAACCATTTTTCTTTGCTGACGCGATAATCACGCCGCGATGGTCGCGGTCATTGGTCAGATAATCAATGATGGCGTTAAATTCCTCTAGTGTATCCATATCAAGTGTGTTGGCCGACGCGCCTTCTTTATCAAAATAAACCCACAACACTTCATCCGCATCGGTTTCAAGCCGCCAGTTTTTATAAGTCAGTTTACTTTTCATGGTGTCACCCCGGAAACATTTTCAATTAACATTGCGCCACCTTGACCGCCGCCAATACAAATTGTCGCTACACCCCGTTTGGCTTCAGTGCGTTTTAAAATTTCCACCAGACGTAGCACGATACGCGCGCCGCTGGCACCTACTGGATGGCCGATGGCAATAGCCCCACCATCAACATTTAAACGTGAAGGATCAATCCGACCAAACGCTTCTTTTAAACCTAAATTTTCACGACAATAGTTATCGCTTTCCATGGCCGCCAGACAACCCAGCACTTGCGCAGCGAAAGCTTCATTTATTTCCCAGTAATCAATATCTTCATTACGTAAATTGAGACGTTGCAGCATGGCCGTTGACGCATAAACGGGGCCCAGCCCCATTTCCGCGGGATCAACACCCGCCCATTGCGAATCCGTAATGCGTGCCAGCACCGGCAGGTTATATTTTTTGATGGCTTTTTTATTCGCCAGTAACAAGAGTGCGGCGCCATCGGTAACTTGTGAACTATTACCTGCGGTAACACTACCAAATTTTTTATCAAAAATAGGTTTTAATTTTGCTAATTGTTCCATGCTGGTATCCCTGCGCACACCATTATCAGCGGTGTAATAATCACCTTTGTAATCATAAGCGGGATAAACATCCTTAAATAAATTCTGGTCTTGCGCATAAGCCACGCGGCGGTGACTTTCCAGGGAATAAGCATCCATTTCTTCGCGGGTAATGCCAAATGTATAGGCGACATTTTCCGCGGTTTGTCCCATGGATAAATTCACGATGGGATCACGCAATCCTTTTACCAAAGCCAATTCCGGCACTAAATTCGCGGGACGGAATTTCATCCATTGTTTGAGTTTGGCGCCGAAACCTTTCGCGGTGTTCAATCCTGCCATCCACGACGCCATTTGATCACTAAGCAATAACGGCGCGCGGCTCATGGCTTCCGCACCGCCTGCTAATACCAGATCATATCTGCCTTCCTGAATATCTTTCAGCGCACTGTCTAACGCCTGCATGCCGGAAGCGCAATTACGTTGCACCGTGAACGCGGGTACGTCTTTTCCACAACCCAGACGCAAGGCCACGACGCGGGCGATATTAGCTTCTAAAGCGCTTGGCATCACACAACCAATCACGACTTCCCCTAATTCACTAGGCAGGAAATTTTGTTTGGCTAATAATTCTCTGCCCACGTTTACCGCAAGATCAGAAGCCGACAAGGTGTTTGGCGCACCTTTTGCTTTCAAAAAAGGTGTACGCGCGCCATCGACAATATAAACTTCCTCTTTTGAAGAGCTGGTGTCCAGTTTCTTGTTATCCATTGTGTAATTCCCTAACTAATGATAGTGCTAAAATCAAATGAAAATTCATTTACCTTGATGACTTCCTGCAGCATCGCTTCAAAATCCACTAGCATTTTGACTTCTTCCGAGGCGAGAAAACCCGCTTTTTGCGCGGCATACACGCGATCATCAAAGCGTCCCTCGGTAGGTACTGTACCACTGCGCATTGCTTTTTGAAATTTTTTCAATAAGGGGTCGATCTGGATTTGCGCTGCTAACACTTGATCAGCCATATGAATAGGATCATTTTCTTGTTTGCTTAAATAACAATAACGCGTCAAGCGATCGCGAAAGGCGTTAGGAGACAACATAGGTAAAACAATTTTTTCATTAAGGACATCGCGTGGTTTATGATACGCATTGCCGTAAGGAAAAATTAGCGCATGCAATATTTTTCCTAAAACGCGAGAGGGGAAATTATCCAGCAAGTGGTCACAAGCATCTTGTATCTTGTACAAACAAGTTTGCACCGTCCAACGCACTGAATCAATATCACTCTCAGGCTGGCCCTGGTCTTGATAATATTTTAAGACGGTGGACGCCAGATACAACTCACTCAAAATATCACCCAGGCGCGCGGAAATCATTTCCTTACGTTTTAATTCACCGCCCAGCAACATCATACATGTGTCAGAAAGCAAGGCGAGCGCGGAACTCATGCGCGTTAATTGGCGATAGAAGCGCGCGGTAGGCCCGCGTACCGGTGAAAAAATTAATAAGCCGCCAGTCAAACCATAACACAAGGTGCGAACGAAATTACGCAGGAAGTAACCGATGTGGGACATCAAGGTTTTATCCAATTCCGCATCCCGATCGGGCGCGGTTGAAGCAAACAATTCTACTTCATGCAATATATAAGGATGACAACGGATCGCACCCTGACCAAAAATAATTAAATTACGCGTTAAAATATTCGCGCCTTCCACGGTGATACTGACCGGAATTGCCATATAGGCTGGCGCCAGCACATTGCGCGGCCCCATTTGAATAGCATGGCCACCGTGAATATCAGTCGCATGATTAATAATTTTTCTGGCGGTTTCCGTCATGTGATATTTTGCAATCGCCGAAGTAATGGAAGGCCGCACATTCAAATCCACCGCGCCCGCCGTCATCACTCTGCATGCTTCCAGCAGATAGGTATAACCCGCAATGCTGCTTAAAGCTTCTTCAACCCCTTCAAATTTGGAAATTGACGTATTAAATTGTTTGCGTAGCAGCGAATAAGCGCCAGTAGTGCGATAACATAATTGCGCGCAAGCAGTGCTTAACGCCGGCAGTGAAATTCCACGACCAATTGACAAACACTCCATCAACATGCGCCAGCCATCACCTGCTCTTTCAATACCCCCAATAATCCAATCCATAGGAATAAAAACATCTTTACCGCGGGTAGGACCATTCATAAAGGCCATATGCATAGGCCAGTGTCTATGACCGATTTCAACGCCAGGATGCGAAGCAGGAATTAAACAAAGCGTAATCCCAATATTTTCATTCGGCCCCAACAAATGATTAGGATCGAATAAGCGAAACGCCAATCCTAATACGGTAGCGATAGGAGCCAGCGTGATATAGCGTTTGTCCCAGGTTAAGCTAATGCCTAACACTTCTTTATTTTCATACATACCGCGGCAAACAATACCGGTATCGGTCATAGCACCAGCGTCACTGCCCGCATCGGGCGAAGTCAGTGCGAAACAAGGAACTTCATCACCGCGTGCCAACCGCGGTAAATAATAATCTTTTTGGTCCTTGGTACCGTAATGTACTAATAGTTCCGCAGGCCCCAGTGAATTTGGCACCATGGTATCAACCGCCGCACTAATACTGCGGGTGGCTATTTTTACTACCACCGTGGAATGCAACAATGCTGAGAACCCACGGCCACCATATTCTTTGGGAATGACTAAGCCAAAAAAACGTTGCGCCTTAAGATAATTCCAGACTTCAGGCGGCAAGTCCTTATGCACATTTATGATATCCCAGTCATTCAACATGCCACATAAGGTTTCTACCTGGTTATCTAGAAAATCCTGTTCTTCAGAACTGAGTTTAGGTGCGGGAATGGCTAATAATTTTTTCCAGCTTGGGTCGCCACAAAATAAATCCTGTTCCCACCAGACATCCCCCGCCTCTATTGCTTCGCGTTCGGTAGTACTAATGGTTGGCATGTTCTTGGAAAATTTATCGATGATGATGGGTTTCGTGAAATAGCGTATGCGTTGCTTTTTAAGTACTGCAAACGCGGCAATGGCCAGAAAAATTACCCAGAAAAAGATTAGCGTGAAAACGCCAAGTGTGCCAAAAACGCCGATTAACACTAAGGTTATGGCGCAAACGCTAGTCCATATCCATACAGCGGCATTAAAAAAGATGAGACTTAATACAACAGCTAACAAAATCCCTATGTCTATTACAGCCATTGTCACTCCCTGAAGATGCAGCGGAAACCGCTGGCAATATTTAAGTATATGCTATTTCATTTTTAATAAAATAGGTTTTCAGTAAAATTAACCCCTTATCAAAAACAAAAAAAGTACATGCGTGAAAAACCGTGTGTTTGTTGGCTTCTACCAGCTTTCAAATGAGTTAATCACAATCTTATCCACAGAAAATGTGGATAAGTTGGAAAGAGGCATTGTGGATAAATTTTTATACTCCCCTGTCTAGTCAATGACTAATTCTTGATTGTGAGCAACTTCAATTAAGATAACGTTTAACACAGCCTCTATTTATCCACCAATAAAGTTACCCACAGTTTCTGTGGATAACTCTGTTAACAACCGTTAGAAAACTCGTTTAAGTTCCTCTGTTTTCAGCATTGAATGCTTAAGAACACAAACTGAACATAAGTAAATAAGCTAATTAATTCAATTAGTTATAAAAAAACCTAAAATTTGCCTATGCCTAAGCGCTAAAAACAGCTTACAAAAATTTGCCTGTGCAAAACTTTCCTGAATGATTAAATAATCTATTGTTTGTTTGGCTTTGGATGTAAAAGCGTACAGAGAATTTGAAGGCTGCTAAAACCCGGTAATTAAAATACCGCCAATACCTAAATCATCAGCCAGATTGTTGCGCTAATGCCGGTTAACTATTTTCAACCCTGGAAATATTTCTGCCATAGAACTTTCTTAATGCTTGTAACATATGGCTGGCCGGTGATTGCTGTGCAAATGGTGTATGCAAATCATTTGTCCACTGACCGGTTTGCAGGTTCACCAGGATGGGCATCATTGCTCCCACCCGTTGTGGATACAAAGCCAATGCCCACTTGCCATAGAGATCGGCATATTGCTTGCTAGTGATAATTACCTCAGCCATTTGCGGTTTGACCGTCAACTGGGTGGTCAGTGGATCAACGTGAAAAAAATCTAACCCTTCCAGCATGACTTTCCGCATTTCAGGATGCACACAACGTATCGAGGCGGGTGAAAAATCACTTTCCATAAAAAAATCATGGGACGTGACCGCCATTAAACTTTTGCTATTGATCAAGTCGCGCAGCGATATTCCATCTACTTGAGCGAATGGTATATTTAACAAACTTAACAACGTGGGCTTAATATCCATAAGCGATACCGTATTGGAAATATTTTTGGCTGCCTTATCGCCTACTCCATAAAAGCGAAATGCCAACACCGCATGGTATTGCGTCAATCCCAATACATCTGTGCCATGCCCCGCAGATTGATTTACTTTTTCAGTATCAAAACTGGGTGGATAAAAGTGCGGTATGAGACGTTTTGTATTTTTTGCTCCAGCAATAAATTTTGTTGCCGCGGTGACGCGGTCCCCATCTAACTCCAACGCTTCACCATGGTCTGACAATAACACGACAATACTATGCGTAAGCAAGCCATTGCGCGCTAACATTATCAGGAAATCATTGACTTGTTGATCACCACGCTTTAGTGCCGCGCGATAGTGCGCCAAAGCCTCGGTGGAATGACGCGGCGAATAAGCCGACCAGAAATAGGGAAAATGTGGCAAACAGAAATGTACGGCGAAAAATAACGGTTTCACCCGGTTTTGTGCCAACTCGGGTTGCAATAATTTTAAAAAACTATTGGGCTGATAAGTAATATAGGCGGGACGGTTTGCATAACTATAAGGAAATAACCATTTACCCACTTTAGTATTGACCAGCAAATTGGATAAGGGAAAATCGTTAAACGTGCCCAACAGAAAATCATTAAAACCCACCGGCGGGGTGATAATTTTATCAAAACCAAAGTTTTTACCCATGTTACTAAAACGCGTTTCATCCATCGCATAAATAGTTTCATAGCCATGGGCTTTTAACACGGCGGGCAAACTGGCGCGCAAATCCAGGGTATGCTGGTCAGCTAAATCAAAACGTACCCCATTATTTTTAGGATATTTGCCGGTTAATAAACTGACCCAGGAAGGGAAGGTACGCGCCAGTGGCGTGTAAGCGGCAGAAAAAACTGTCGCTGGTTGAAGAAATGCTTGCAAATGCGGCGTCAATTTTGCATTGATGAAATCCGGCCGCAAGGCATCGACACCAATTAAAATTATATTCGGTCGTTGTTCGGTAGCCGCATCTATCACTGGCGCGGCCAAAGGTTGATGCAGCGCCACCCAGCTTAACAGCGCTAGTACCGGTAACGTTATGGGTAAAAACTCACGGGTAAAAATCATGACTAGAATAGTTGCGGCAAGTACACTGCAACAAAAAAACATTAATACCCAATACAATGGGCCGACTATTACCAAAGGCACAAACATCGTGGTTAAATCAGCGAATTTGGAGTTAGGAAATAAATATTCATTGGCCACTAAAATCGTCAATAAGCCCAGGCCCCACAAGCTAAAGCCCAGTTTTTCAATGCGTTGCCAGGGCCACTGCAGAACACCGCCCAGGATACGCGCCATACCCCATACCAGTACGGTAAAACTTAAATGAATAATTAACTGGGCGAAACCATAGAAAAAAATTCCGGGCAATACCGTGCGGGGAATTTGCAAATGATTAGCGACGTATTCAAAATCTCCCAGGTAGATACCACTACCCTGCATGGCAAAACTGATTTCCAGCAGTAGAAAAATACCCGTCAATAGTAGCAGATAAATAAATAAATCATGCTCGCGGAGTAATTTATTTTTCATTGCTGACAATAACTCTTGCCAACTCCTCGTTGGAAAAATCATCTACCGCAATCACAATATGACGCGCGCGTTCCGCCTGCACGACTAAATTCAATTGGTCTTTCGAAATGATTAACTGCTTGAAAGCCGCGCTAGCCAATTCCGTTAACGTCATACCCGAAATTAATTTATCGCGCACCGCCTGCTGCAAAATCTTTTCCACGGGTTCAGACAAAATCGATTTCACCAATGCTTCCTGGACGGTAGCCACTGGATTATGTTCGGTAGCCGCTGTGTAAATTCCCGCGCTGACGCGCGAGCGTGCATCCGTAGGCGCCATTATTAACTGCGCCAACTTAAAGAGTACTTTATCACTGCTCTTGGAAAAATTTCTGCCGAAAGGAAAAATGATCAAACGTAATAGCAATGCCACCCATTTATTGGGAAAATTTTGGAAAAAATCATTGAACGCCTGCTGGATTTCATATAAATAGGTTTCACTCGTATAACGCACCAGCGGCCAGTCTTCATCCAGGCTGCCTTGATCATAATAATGTTTTAACGTTGCTGATAATAAATAAAGATAACTTAAAATATCTCCAAGTCGTGCTGAAATATTTTCACGACGTTTTAGCGCACCGCCAATCATGATTAATGACAAGTCGGCAACTAATGCAAACGCGGCGCTAAACCGGGTCGCTTGCTTAAAATAGCGTTTGGTTTTACCCGCCGGTGCGCGGCAGAAAATTCCGCTGGTCAGACTCAACCACAGACTGCGCACAAAATTACTGATGGTAAAACTCATATGTCCAATGATAGCTTTATCAAAAGCCACTAAACTTTCTCGTTCATCATCAAGCTTTGCCGCTTGCAATTCAGAGAAAATATAAGGATGACAGCGCATCGCGCCCTGGCCGAAAATAATCATGTTGCGCGTTAAAATATTAGCGCCTTCCACCGTAATGGAAATCGGTATGGATTCATAACCACGACCAATATAATTTTTTGGCCCAAGACAAATACCTTTGCCACCATGCACATCCATCGCATCATTGCCGACGCGGCGCCCTAATTCAGTGGTGTGATATTTAATGATCGCCGAAGCAATGGCCGGTTCTGCGCCCGCATCAATTGCTGCAATCACAAATGAACGCGCCGCATCTATCATATAAGTATGTCCCGCGATGCGCCCTAGCACCGCTTCCACGCCTTCAAAATAGCCGATAGGTACATTGAATTGACGCCGGATACGCGCATAAGCGCCGGTAGCGTAAGTCAACATTTTGGCGCCGCCGGTACTGCTAGCTGGTAATGAAATCGCCCGGCCAGTCGCCAGACATTCCATCAACATACGCCAACCCTGCCCCACCATTTTTGGGCCGCCAATTATCCATTCAATAGGAATGAAAACATTCTTCCCGTGAATAGGACCATTTTGGAAAACAACATTCAATGGAAAATGACGTTGGCCGATTTCCATGTTAGGTGTATCACGCGGAATTAACGCGCATGTGATACCCAGGTTCACGGTCTTTCCCAACAAATGCTCGGGGTCTAATAATTTAAATGCTAAACCGATGACGGTCGCTATCGGTGCGAGAGTGATATAGCGCTTACTGAAATTTAACCGTATCCCTAAAACTTTTTTGCCATCATGCATACCCATGCACACTTCACCCGTGTCTGGCATAGCGCCCGCATCAGACCCCGCATCCGGTCCGGTCAATGCGAAACAAGGCATTTCATCACCGCGCGCGAGTCTGGGCAGATAAAAATTTTTCTGCTCCTCAGTACCATAACGTAAGATTAATTCGGCAGGCCCCAATGAATTAGGGACGGCTATGGTTGACGCTACGGTGACTGAAAGACTATAAACTTTAATAAGAATTTGTGAATGCGCGTAAGCGGAAAATTCCTTGCCGCCATAACTCCTGGGAATGATTAAACTGAAAAACCCCTGCTCTTTAAGAAATTGCCACATTTCCGGCGGCAAATCCGCACGGTTATGCGTAATATCCCAATCATTAATCATTGCACATAATTGTTCGACCGGACCATCCACAAACGCTTGCTCTTCAACAGTCAGCGCAGGCTTGGGCAGTTTCAACAATTGGTCCCAGCGGGGCGCGCCGCGAAACAAATCACCTTCCCAGGTGACAGTGCCCGCTGCCAATGCTTCACGTTCAGTGCGTGACATGGATGGCATGACTTTTTTATAATAAATCAGTAAACGTCTGCTGATGAAACGACGGCGCCAGGGTAAGACATTTAGCACCATCATTAGCGCGATAAATAATAACCAAAGCACGGTTAAGCCAAACCAGCCTACGGTGCTCAAGCAAGTCATCAATACCATTAAGATGCTAAAGCTGATGGTCCAGACGATTAAACTCGCGCGATGATAGGAAAGTACGCCGAAGGTGATAACAAAAACGAGTAACCAGAGATATCCTGACATGTTGCATTATCCTTTTGCTGCATCCTGTCATTCCCGCGGAGGCGGGAATCCATTGTTAGTATGTCCGGGTCACTGGTGCTCATCCGCCACCGCGTAAATCCCCGGTAAATTGCGGAAATACTCTTCGTAATCCAAACCAAATCCTATCAAAAATCTATTGTCTGTGTTGACCCCGGTAAAATCCGGTTCGAAATCCACGCCCGCTTCACGCTGACGTATTTTATTGACTATGACCGCTGAATAAGTCTGTTGTGCACCCGCTTGTTTACAATAATCAATAATCGCATTCAAGGTCAAACCGCCATCCATTATATCATCAATAATTAAAATGGTGCGGCCAGTTAAATTCAAGCGTGGTTCGACCAGCCAATGCAAATCACCACCCCGCGTACTGCCCCGATAACGGGTTGCATGGATATAATCAACTTGCAGAGGAAAATTCAAGCGCGTCAGCAAATGTCCTATGGCAACCACAGCACCGGTCATAACACAAATAACTATAGGGTTCGAATCGCCCAGCGTTTTAGTAATGTCTACCGCCATACGTTCCAAGGCTAGCTCTATCGCAGCCAAATCATGAAGACATTCCGCTTTAGCCATAATTTCTTTTGCTTTGGCAACATCCAGAGTCATAGGAACACCTTAATTCAATTTTTCGGGCGGTTTAGTATAGATAGGGGATGGAAACGGGCTGACATTATTTTCCTTGTTAACAATAGTGATTTTGGCAATTCCTTCTTTCTCCACTTCATCAATGCGCAAGACAGAGTGCATGGGAATGTAGGTACACTTAACATCGACAAATTCACTTTTTAAGCGTTCCTGGCCTGGATCAACCACTACCGAGGAAGTTTCACCATAAACTAACTGTTCAATGGCAATAAATCCAAATAAATCACTTTGATAGACTTTACGCGCATAAACTTCATAAATACGTTCTTGATTGACAAACGTGACCCGGTATAACGTTTTGAGTTTCATATGTCTTAACCACTCTCTCTATAGTTTTGGCAATTATACACAGGCTGCCCTGCTATGAAAAGAATAGCCGGATTGCTATAAAGATAGGTAAAATACCCGCATGATGCATACATGGGCTAAAATATGACAGATTTGACTGAATTACATACTATACGCGACATGCTACGCTGGGCGATCAGCCGTTTCAATGAAAGTGGTTTGTATTACGGACATGGTACCGACAGTTCCTGGGATGAAGCGTTGACCTTGATTCTGCGCGGTTTGCATTTACCGCATGATATCAATCCGGAATTACTAAAATCGAATATCACTGCCGCCGAGCGTGAGCATTTACAAAAATTAATTGAACGCCGCATCCATGACCGCATCCCGGTGCCTTATTTGATACACGAAGCCTGGTTTGCTGGCATGCCATTTTATGTAGATGAAAGAGTCTTGGTGCCACGCTCGCCCATCGCGGAATTAATCGAACATGAATTTCAACCCTGGCTGGACATAGGGAAAGTCGAAACTATTTTAGATTTGTGTACTGGCAGCGGTTGCATTGCCATTGCTTGCGCGAAAACTTTTCCCTCTATTCAAGTTGATGCCAGCGACATTTCCACCGACGCGCTGGCGGTCGCAAAAATGAATGTATTGCGTTACGACATTGCTGATCAGGTACAGCTTTTTGAAAGCGATTTGTTTACCGAGTTGCCGCCCAAAAAATATGACCTTATCATTTGTAATCCACCTTATGTAGACGCGGCCGATATGGCGGCGTTACCACTGGAATATCATCATGAACCACGTTTAGGCTTAGCGGCAGGCAATGATGGTCTGGATATTGTAAAACGTATTTTGGCCACGGCGCAGTCGTATTTATCCCCCACTGGAACGATCATTGTCGAAGTAGGCAATAGCGAAACCGCACTTGCGGAAAATTATCCGGATGTGCCTTTCACCTGGCTGGAATTTCAACGCGGTGGTGGCGGCGTGTTTTTATTAACAGCGCAGCAACTTGCTGCCTGGCAAAAATTATTTACCCAAGAAACCTATGTCCGGTAATTCCATCGGCAAACTCTTTACCGTTACCACTTTTGGCGAAAGCCATGGCCCGGCTTACGGTTGCATTATTGACGGTTGTCCGCCAGGTCTTTTAATAACGGAACAAGATATCCAACTCGAATTAAACCGCCGCCGACCTGGCCAGTCACGTTTTACTTCACAACGCCGTGAAGCGGATGAAATTCAAATTTTATCAGGTGTTTTTCAAGGTAAAACCACGGGCACGCCCATAGGCTTGCTAGTCGCAAATACCGACCAGCGTAGCAGTGATTATGATAAAATTGCCGATCAATTCCGGCCAGGTCATGCGGATTATACTTATCATAAAAAATATGGCATACGTGACCACCGTGGTGGCGGCCGTGCTTCCGCGCGTGAAACCATGATGCGCGTGGCCGCGGGCGCGATTGCGAAAAAATATTTAAAAGATAATTATCAAGTCCACATTCAAGGTTATCTGGCGCAACTAGGCCCGATTAAAATCGACAATATTGATTTTAGCGTGATAGAAAGTAATCCGTTTTTTTGCCCCGATCCTGGCAAGCTGGTTGAACTCAGCGAATTTATGGATGCGCTGCGTAAACAAGGCGATTCCATAGGCGCGCGAATTAATGTGCAAGCAGCTAATGTGCCGCATGGTCTGGGAGAACCGGTGTTTGACCGGCTGGATGCAGACTTGGCCAGCGCACTCATGAGCATCAATGCAGTCAAGGGGGTGGAAATCGGCGCGGGCTTTGCTTGTGTTACGCAAAAAGGCTCCGAGCACCGTGATGAAATCACGCCCACTGGATTTCTCAGTAATCATGCCGGTGGCATTCTGGGTGGCATTTCTACTGGACAAATTATTACCGCAAGCATTGCTTTAAAACCCCCAGCAAGCATTCCCAAACCAGCTCAATCAATTGACATTTCTGGTAATCCTGTTAAAATTCGCACCACTGGACGCCATGATCCGTGCGTAGGGCTGAGAGCTACTCCTATCGCTGAAGCCATGGTAGCCATAGTCTTATTAGATCACTTATTACGCAATAAAGGGCAGAATTCACGATAAAGTTTCAAGCTTTAACTTTACGTTAAGTATTATCTGCCTATACTTACCCCGCTCAAAAAAATAATTACTACAAAATCATACACACAAACGAGGATTTACCATGTTACAGGAACAATCTGTTGCCGTTGCGCCCGTCGCAAAGCCAATGCTGGAAGAAATGATTTTTGTTTTCACCCACAGTCAAAATGAACAATTTAAAACCTATGTTAAAACAAACCCTGACATTACCAAAGTGGTTTACCTCAATATGGGTAGAGAATTTAACTACCAAAAGAAAGCTGCTTTTAATGAACTTATGGATAGATTTCGCACAGAAATAAGTGTTGCTCCCGCAAAATTAATTACGTTCGCTATGGATTTTAATATTGGCTACTCAGGTTATAACATTAGTCCCGTTAATGAAATCATCGCTGCTTTGGAAACCGAATACGAACTGGCTTTCTTCAAATTCCTTACGCTTAGCGAGGAAGATAAATGGGAACCTACTAGCAATTATGTGTTTGCAAAAACTCCACAAACATTAGCCGATGCCAAAAACGCGGGAAATATTCCGTTTCGTTTTGTCTTAACCGGCAGCGGTGGCCAATCAGCTGTTGAGAAATATCACGGATTTGAAGATATAAATCCTACTGAAGCATGTGAAAAATATAGCTTTCAAGGTTGGCCACTCATTAAATTTTTGGCTGCAATGCGCAAAGCTAATGGTGGCACTCCACTGCCGTTGTCATCACCCCAATCCACTCCCAGACGCTTAGGGATTAGTCCGGCATTGACAGAACAAAAACTTACGCAAAGAAACAGCTCTACCTCTTCAACGGCTACTAATGTTTCTTCGCCATCATTAAACAACTACGAATTCAGTCCTTCTAGTCGCACATCTTCATTTTCAACTATTGTACCTTCTATTCAGGAGTCAGCGTCTGCTCGTTTAACTCTCCCAGCAAACTTAGGACGTGCATCTTCGGAGACTACTGTCACCGCAGAGAACTTAACTTCGTCGCCTGATAATTCCGCGACTGCATTCTCTACTATTTATTCACTTTCCTTAGCCACAAGAAAATTGAATTTTTTCGAGGAAGGAAATTCACCCGTGACAACAGAGCAAACTGTAGCAATTACCGCAAACGATTCTCCACCACGTAAACGGCCATCGCCAATTAAAACACATGAAGGTAGTGGCGCAGAAGCTAAAACCGTGCCGTCCTCATTCAAAACTTTAAAATTTTAATAATCAGCGCATGAATTTCTTGGGGAATTAAATCAGCTAACACAGCATAAATTTCCCGGTGCGCAGCTACCCGGGTTTTATTCTTCAGAGTATCCGCGGCAATAACGACGGTGTAATGCCCCGCGCCGCCGCGGCTGCCCGCATGGCCTTTATGCTGCTCACTGTCGTCTATGACTTCGAGCTTAGTCGGGGAAAATTTTTCTTGCAGACGCGTGCGCATTACTTGCATGCGTTCAACCGGCAGCATTAGCGCTTACCATCCGCTAAAAATCGCGACAAGAAAAGGGCTTGAACAAAACTGAAGATTATCAGTATTCCCATAATTCCATAAACTTTGAAATTGACCCAGACATCGGTATCAAAATTATAAGCTACAAATAAATTTACACTGCCTAAGACAATAAAAAACGCCGCCCACGCGTAATTTAATCTAGTCCAGACTTTTTCCGGCAGGGACGCATTGCCTTCCAGCACTTTTTCCAGCATGCGTTGCACTATGGGTTTATCGCCGATAAATTGGCTGAGCAGGAAGGCAATGCCAAATACCCAAAAGACAATTGTGGGTTTCCATTTGATAAAAATCGGATTATGAAAATATAGCGTCATACCACCGAAGACGACAAACACCGCCAACGTCACTAATTGTTGTTTATCGAATTTTTTTCGCGTTAGTCGGGTAAAGACTACTTGCACGGCCGTAGCGACTATCCCCACAGTCGTGGCCACGTAAATCCCATACATTTTAAAAGCGACAAAAAATAATAATACCGGGATAAAATCAATCAGCATGTTTTGCATGAATCAGCGCCTCGTTAATGGATCTGGGTCGAAGATGGCGGTAAGCCACCCTGACGAAAAATATTTTCCACATCAACCCGATCAAAAATATATTCCTTATTGCAAAAATCGCATTTCACCACAATGACCTGTTTGTCGCGCAATTCTTCTTCGGCTTCTTCGCGGCCCAATAATAAAATGGCATTTTGACCGCGTTCCAATGAACAAGTGCATTTAAACTTGATGGGTGCCGGCTCATAAATGCGTATATCTTCTTCCACATACAATCTATGCAACAGGGTTTCGGTATCGAGATTTAATAATTCTTCCGGTTTGACGGTGTCAGTCAAAATCGTTAAGTGCTGCCATGCCTCCTGCACTTCCTGCGGCAATTCATTGCCTGGGTGTGGCAGGGTTTGCAGTAACAATCCAGCCGCCTTCTGTTTATCAACCGCCACCCATATGCGCGTGGGCAATTGTTCCGAATCTTTAAAATACCCTTCCATGGATTCGGCTAACGAATTACCCCGAAATGACACCGTACCTTGATAACGTTGCGTCGTGTTATCCGGGTCCATGATGATTGCTAAAACACCTTTTTTTAAATCTTCGAGCAATTTCTTTTCATCCAGCTCACCTTCCCATTGCGCCAGCGCCCGCAATTCCAATTGTTGATTGGATTGCGCCAATAGTAATTTGAGACCGGTTTTACCTTGAAATTGTAACGATAACCGACCGTTAAATTTAATCATGCCCGTTAGCAGACTAACTAACACTAATGCTTCACCGACAATTTGTCGTATTAACGGAGGATAATCATGCTGATCAAGAATGGTTTCATAGCTAGTGTTTAAATGCGCGATTTCGCCCCGGACAAAAACATCCTCAAATAAAAATCGCTGCAATTTGTCCTGATTTTTCATAGGCTCGTTAGTTTATGTGCATGCTATTAGGGTAGAAATCGAGTACACTATCAGAAATAGACTAATTCAACAACCGAGTACCATTATTCAATGCCAAAAAAGCCTTTGGATGACATTGAAAAAGAATTGTTTCGTACGGCCATGAAAGGGGTTAAACCACTTATTCTCAAAAAAAGGATTACCGTTCCGCCCCCAAAACCAAGGCCGGTAGCCAAAAAACCAGACTATGCTGCTGAAGATGAGGATAAGGCCCAGCTTTCGGACCATGAATATCTTACCCCCTTAACTAGCGATAGCCTTGTTGCATTCAAAAGAACGGGAATTCAACATAAAGTCCTTCGCAATTTGCGCGCTGGACAATATAATGTGGAAGCAATTTTGGATATGCATGGTATGACTGTAGCTGAAGCGAAAGATTCACTCTCAATTTTTTTATCCCAATGCCAGCAGGAAGGTGTTTGCCATGTTTTAATTATTCATGGCAAGGGCAGTGCAAGCAGCCATCCCATATTGAAAAACAAACTCAACCACTGGTTGCGCGATTTAGCACAAGTTCTGGCATTTTGCTCGGCAACTGCCAAAGATGGCCGCAGTGGCGCAATGTACGTATTATTAAAAAAAATTAGAGGAGATATACGTGAGCGATAAAAGCATTATCATTGGTATTTCCGGCGCCTCAGCCTCCGGAAAAAGTTTATTAGCCAACACTATTGTGAATGAATTGGGCTCCGCCCAGGTAGTCGTTATTTCAGAAGATTCCTATTACAAAGACCACAGTACCATCCCCTTTGAAGAACGCGCCAATATTAACTACGATCACCCTAACTCAATTGATCATGAATTATTGAACCAGCATTTAACGCAGTTGCAACAAGGCAAAACCATTGAAGTACCGATTTATAATCACGCGCTGCACACTCGCGAAAAAACCTCGCGCACCATCGGTAAACACACTATTATTGTCCTGGAAGGGATTTTATTATTCGTCTCGAAAGAATTGCGGGAATTGATGAATATCCGCATCTTTATGGAAACGGCCTTGGACATTTGTCTGATCCGACGTTTAAAGCGTGACATGAAGGAACGTAACCGTTCGCTGGACGCGGTATTGAAACAATATGAAGAAACGGTGCGACCTATGTATCTGCAATTTATTGAACCCTCAAAACGCTATGCGGATATTATCGTACCGCGCGGCGGCGGCAACCGCATTGCTATCGACATGATTAAAGCAAAAATGCGTGAATTATTAGGTGACCACTTTAAATCGGAAGATAACGCATAACTTTTTGCCATGGAGGCTTATGAAGTTACGTAATAAAGCACTGTTGGCGTTAGGACTTTCATGGTGCATCTTTATTGGTGTCACTTACTCCAGCTTTTATCTGTATTTATTGCATAACTTCCTTGCCTTAGAACATTCGCGCACAGAGAATGATTTATCACGTATCGAAGATGCTCTCACCCAAAACACGATTTCGCTGGCCTCTTTTACCACGGACTGGTCGCATTGGAATGATATTTATAATTTTGTCACCGGTACAGATTCGCAATTTATCAATAATAATATGACGCTGCTGGCGTTTCAGAATTCCAATATTTGCATGATGAGTATTTGGAAAAATGATGGAACAACGTTATATGGACAGGTAGTTGTTGATGAGGGCAAAGCATTCAAGCCATTACCAAGTTATTTTGACCCTTATATCAGTCCGCACAGTTTCTTAACCAGTTGGAATAATCTTAATCAAACATTCCATGGTTTCATCCATGTTAACAAACAAATTATGATGGTCGCGGCGGGCGCTATCACCGATGGCAGTAAAATACATCCCGCTGTGGGAACATTAATTACCGGACGCTTTTTTTCGCATAAAATCCTGCAAAGCATTGTTGCCGCAACCAAAGTCGATCTTCAGTTAATTGTATTGGAACCGGATACTTTGTCTCCCGAAATAAAGCATGCGCTGATTAAAGCCAGTAACAAACCCGATGGTCATTACATTAAAGCTATCAATGAAAAAACCCTGTTTACATATATAGTAGTTAAAGACATCAATGGTACACCTATTGGTATTTTAAAAGGAGTCATTCCCCGCAATTCTTATATGGCGGGATTACAAGCCATACATTATTATCTGGCGACTTATCTGATCACCGGCTTTTTGTTTTCCTTGTTAATGCTGACTTTGCTGCGCTCGCTCATTATTAAACGGCTGGAAAAACTTGATGAAGAGTTAACAATCATCAGTGATAAGCACACCGTCACTGAACGCGTAACCGATTCCGGCAATGATGAATTGTCTTCGGTCGCGGCGGAAATAAATATCATGCTGGATATCATCCAGGCGTCGCAAGAGCAATTAGAACATCGTGTCGTAAAACGCACGGAAGAATTGCATAAAACCAATAAAAAGTTACAGGAAGAAATCACCGAACGAAAATCCATTGAACAGGAATTAATGGTCAACAAAGAACATCTGCTGCGGCTGGCGCATTATGATAATCTCACCGGCTTGCCGAACCGGGTATTTTTTAATGAAATACTTAACAAAGCCCTGGCACACGCCGCCAGGCAGAATAAAATCATGGCGGTATTGTTTATTGATTTAGACCGGTTTAAAAATATTAATGACGCCATGGGTCATTCTACCGGCGATCTTGTCCTCAAAGAAATTGCTAAACGACTGGAAAGCATATTACGCGCGGGCGATGTCCTGGCGCGCTTAAGTGGCGATGAATTTATTGCTTTGCTGAATGATATTCCGCAAGCCAAATTCGCCAGCAACATCGCTGACAAATTATTACAGGTTTGCGCCATCCCCGTTAAAATCGACAGCCATGAATTTTTTACCACCGCCAGCGTAGGTATTTGTATTTTTCCAAACGATGGCAAATCCCTGGAAGATTTACAAAAGAATGCTGACATGGCCATGTATAAAGCCAAGCATGCGGGTGGGAATAATTTTCAGTATTTTACTAAGGAAATGAATGCGGAAGCGCATGAACATATCCAGCTGGAAACACACTTGCGTAAAGGCATAGTCGATCAGGAATTTGTTTTGCTTTATCAGCCCAAGCTTGATTTGAGCAGTGGTAAAGTCACGGGTGTGGAAGCGTTAATTCGCTGGGACAGCGCGGAACTTGGCATGATCAGTCCAACCAAGTTTATACCGCTGGCGGAAGAAACCGGGTTAATTTTACAAATCGGTGAATGGGCGTTACGTGAAGCCTGTAAAACGGGTAAGCGCTGGCAAGATGAAGGATTTGAACCTATCAGCGTTGCGGTAAATTTATCTCCCAAGCAATTCCGCCATAAGGATATTGCCAAATTAGTAGCGTTAGTGTTGAAAGAAACCGGACTGCCGCCCGAGTTTCTCAATTTGGAAATTACGGAAACCGCGGTTATGGATAATGTGGAAACTGCCATTCAACGCTTAACTGAAATTAAAAAAATGGGTGTGAAAATATCGGTTGATGATTTTGGTACGGGCTACACGTCGATTAGTTATTTGAAACGTTTTCCGATTGATGTGTTGAAAGTTGATCAATCTTTTATTAAGGGCATACCGAAAAGTACGGATGATGCGGCTATCGTTAACGCAGTGATTGCCATGGCGCATAATCTTAGTATGTCGGTGGTTGCGGAAGGCGTAGAGACGGAAGAACAAATGCAATATCTGGCTGAACATGGCTGTGATGTGATTCAAGGGTATTTTATAAGTAGTCCGGAACCGGCGAATAAAGTGGTGTTGCAGTTTATCAGGAAAAGCTAAAAGCACCCCTCACCCGTCGCCTACGGCGCCGACCTCTCCCACAAGGGGAGAGGTGAACTTAGGATATCATCCTGGGTGAAACTGGAATAATATTTTCATCATCCAAGGTGTAATCTT
>JAZKAT010000006.1:96653-130198 GCA_040389045.1 Pseudomonadota bacterium
GATATCATCCTGGGTGAAACTGGAATAATATTTTCATCATCCAAGGTGTAATCTTTAGGATAGTCAAAAAATTCCTGATACGAATCAAGCGCAATACCGGCATTATTAACAAGCATATAATTAAGTTCATCATATTCCGCGGATGTTAACCTGGGTTTAATAAATTCTACTATGTCCACATACCGAAAAACTTTCAAATAATTTTTCGCGCACAACGGCAGGTCAGTTGTTAAATCCAGTTCTTTCTCTAACAATAATTTGCCCTGCCTATCATACTGCAATAACCTGGGAGGATGCTGGGTAAGCACAGTGGCATTATGGAATTTCATGTCCGCTAATAATTTAAATGTTAAATATACCCCATGTCCTCTCATAAAACGGTAAGCGTTACGAATGAAACCATCATTCCCTGATGCATGATCTACATATCTTAGGTTACTGTTTATATAACTTGATAAAGCTTTCCCCACCACTTTATAAGCGTCAAGCTCCCGCAGTAACTTTATCGCATAGGTAAACTGGTCTTCACCTTTGCGCGCGTAAGAATTCAGTAACTTAGCCTGTTCCTCAATGAATACGAGTGAATTTCTACCAAGATATTTGAAAAGCTGCCGCCCTCTTTTCTCGTCTAATGGTTCACCATTAAAAAATGTAAAACAACAAGTTTCATTCGACTCAACCGGTTCTTTCGTTATTTCTGGATATTTTGCAAAAATGTTATTTTGTAATGCTAAATCATGTCGTTGTTTTACGAGGTACTGACGGCCATAAGCGATTAACGCATTTATTTTTTGCTGCCATTTCAGCTTCACCAACTCAATTGCTTGTCGCTGAAAACTATAGGATTTAGCATAATCCACGCTGATTTTCACTTGAATGTCAGACAGGGCACGAAAACTAACACAATGCTCACTTGCAATGAGATTCAATGTATCAACTTCCTCTTGTTCATCTTTGGATTCGCCATCATCAGCATATTCAGCAGCCAATGGAATTAGTTGAGGATTATCTGTCAGCAGCGTACTAAT
Organism: Pseudomonadota bacterium; assembly: GCA_040389045.1. GTDB lineage: Bacteria > Pseudomonadota > Gammaproteobacteria > DSM-16500 > DSM-16500 > UBA5158. The sequence goes on from JAZKAT010000006.1 coordinate 97,682, forward strand.
TGGCGTTTGTTCAATGCAGGCGACTTTATTTCCCGAACAACGGAATTGAATAGTGGTTTTCTCCCAATCTTTTTTGGAATTTATACGATAATCAGATTGAATTAAATTTTGCTGGTGGGCGTTATATAACGCATTAATAACGCCACCGCGGTAGACATAAGTCAGCAACGCTTCGATAAGTGCATTTTTCTGTCCCTCTGGGACAGAAGATAGCAAATGTTTATAGATAATCGCCGGAAGTACCTCAATGGCGCTATCAATGTTTCTAATAGTTAAAAAATTAAAAGCTTCTTTTATTGAAATATTCATGACGACTAACGCCGAATTTACTTCAATATTAGCGACATTTTGCTCGGCATGGTATTTATCCAGAGTAAACGTAGCAGCGTAATTAGTCTCTGCTAGGGTTGCTAAAATTGCTGCGCATTTTTCCAAGTCTGATGCCACAGATTCAGGCAATACTTTTTTAACAAACCAATTCCAGGCTTTGGTACGAGTGGTTTTAGTATTTTCATCAACAACAGCAATAAAATTTGTTATTAAATGGTATAAGTGTTTTGCTCTAGCTTCATTAATAATTTTGCTTAACACTATGTCATTAAAATAAATTTGATAGTCATAGGTCAACCATTGCTGTACTACCGTTTCTCTGTTTGGCGCGGGTTGAAAACCGTTAGGCGCATAAAAATCCGCGGGCCATTCTTCCGTGATTAAGGTGCCGGGTTGTTGGCCTAAGGCGGCGGTCAGGTTTTGCAAGGGTGTTGGCATGAGAGCTCTCTTCACTGTCATCTCGCGCAGGTGGGAATCCATTGTGAAGGCCTGCAGCTTCTGCAGTTACAATGAATGGATTCCCGCCTGCGCGGGAATGACAGAACAGTATAATTTCAAAACAGATTAGCCAGAATCCTATCACTGTTTGTGCAGAAATTCCAGAAATGATTCTTCATCCATGATGGGGATATTAAGACTGGCGGCTTTCTTGAGTTTTGAACCTGCGTCAGTACCGACAACGACATAATTGGTTTTTGCCGACACGCTGCCCGCGACTTTTGCGCCCAGGTTTTCCAGTTTTTCTTTCGCAACTTCACGGCTCAAAGTAGCAAGCGTGCCAGTTAAAACAAAAGTCATGCCATGCAGCGGTTGCGCGGCAGGATCGCGAGAAATTTTTTCCCAATGAATACCCGCCGCTAACAATTTGTCAATCACCGTGCGATTATGGGGTTCAGCAAAAAAGGTCACGATATGGTTAGCAACTACTGGTCCAACATCACTGATTTCCTGCAATGATTCCACGGTGGCAGAAAATAATGGCGTTAACTCACCGAAATGTTGCGCAAGATTTTTAGCGGTTGCCTCACCGACTTCGCGAATACCCAAAGCATAGAGAAAACGCGCTAAGCTGGTTTTTTTACTATCTGCCAGCGCAGTTAAAATATTAGACGCGGATTTTTCCGCCATTCTTTCGAGGTTAGCCAATTGGTCTTGCGTCAAGGCATACAAATCCGCCGGATTAGCCACCAATCCGCACTCCACCAATTGATCGATAATTTTATCGCCCAACCCTTCAATATCCATGGCGCGACGCGAAGCGAAATGTTTCAAAGCTTCTTTGCGCTGCGCGGAACAATATAACCCACCCGTACAACGCGCCGCGGCTTCCCCTTCGATTTGTTCAACGGCGGAATTACACACGGGACACTTTGCTGGCATTTTAATTTTTTTTACATTCTTACCGCGATGTTCAAGCAGGACACTCACCACTTCGGGAATCACATCACCGGCGCGTTGCACAATCACGGTATCACCGATGCGAGTATCTTTGCGTTTGACTTCATCCATGTTATGCAAAGTGGCGTTACTGACCGTCACGCCACCCACAGACACAGGTTTTAAACGCGCGACCGGGGTCAAAGCGCCAGTACGGCCGACTTGAAATTCAACGTCTTCAATGATAGTTGACACTTGTTCCGCAGGAAATTTATGCGCTAACGCCCAGCGTGGCGCGCGCGACACAAAACCTAATATTTCACGGTCGGCAAGACTATCGACTTTATAAACCACACCGTCAATTTCATAAGGTAAGCGCTGACGTTTGACTGACAATTGCTGATAAAATTCCAACGATTTTTGTTTGTCACTTGCAAGTTTAATTTCCAGATTAACAGGAAAACCCCAGGACCTTAGCTTTGCTAACGTTTCCATGTGAGTTTTAGGTAATTTGTCGCTAAAAGCACCTATTCCATAACAGAAAATTGCGAGCTGTCGCTTCGCAGTTATTCTTGGATTAAGCTGTCTTAAACTACCAGCAGCGGCATTGCGAGGATTAGCAAATACTTTTTCCTGGTTAGCAAGCGCCTTACTATTTAACTCTTTGAATTCTGCTATCGGCATATAAATTTCACCCCGCACTTCTAAAACATCGGGAAAATCTTTACCGTGCAAACGTAAGGGAACGGATCTAACCGTGCGAACATTTTCTGTGACATCTTCACCTGTAAAACCGTCACCACGCGTGGCTGCTCGTACAAGTAAACCTTTTTCATAACGTAAACTAACAGCAAGACCATCAAGCTTAGGCTCACAAACTATAGGAATTTCCATATGCTCAGATTCAAATTCTTGCAAATCAATACTATTGAATTTATATTTAGCTAATCTATCTTGAATCCGTTTGTAAAACGCCTCCACTTGCTCATCTTCAAAAGCATTTTCCAGCGACAACATGGGGACTTCGTGCTGCACTTCGGCAAATTCTTTTAAAGGCGCCGCGCCCACACGCTGTGTAGGCGAATCTGCGGTAATTAATTCGGGGTATTGTTGTTCGAGTTCGCGCAATTCAATAAACAATTTATCATATTCGGCATCAGAGACACTAGGATCATCCAATACATGGTAACGATAGTTATAGTCATTGAGCAATTCGCGCAGTTTGACTGCGCGTTTTAAAGTTTTGTCTGTTGGTTTCATGCCTGCTTCATAGTTTGGTGCTGTGCTACTTTCAGATGATAACGTTTTAAGGTTTCCGCGGTAAAAATCGCCCGGGTATCGGCGCGCAATTCCCCGTCCAAATCATCCGCCAGTTGTTCAGCCGTTTTCAACATTAATTCAAATGCCAGTTCTGGATTGGCTACCGCTGGCAAATTGGTAAATAGGGTCAAGCCCGAACACGATATATCACCGATGCGGTCCAGATTAAAATCACCTGGCTTGGTCGCTGATGCTAAACTGAATAAGGTTTGTGAACCTTGTTCTGAGGGCACCGCATAATGAAAAATATTCATGTCACCATATTGCATCCCGGTCGCCGTAATACTTTGCACCAAATCATAAGATGCAAATTTATGATTAGCTTTCGCCGTGACCGTTAAAATCAAAAAATCATCCGCGACCGGTGGCTTTTTGGGGACTGGTGGTGGCGCTGGTTTTACCGTTACGGGCCCAAGATCGGGTTCGTTTATTTCAAAATGTACTTGAGGGATAGTTTCCAGCATATCCAGCCCCAGGATTTTATCTGCATGAAACAGGGCATCCGTGTCACTAAATGATAAGGGTTTTATCCGTTGTCGACTATATGATTGATACAGGATCAAAAACACAATGCTTGCAGCAATAAGCAATAACGCCAGGCGCAAATATCCTTCCATGGAAATCTCCTTATGCTCCAGCTAAACTAACCGCTTCTTCGACATTAACACTTACCAGGCGCGATACTCCAGGTTCATGCATGGTTACGCCCATTAAATGTTTACCCATTTCAATGGTTAACTTGTTATGACTGATAAAAATAAACTGAGTTTTTTCAGCCATACTTTTCACTAAATTACAAAAACGGACGACGTTAGCATCGTCCAGTGGCGCATCCACTTCATCCAGCAAACAAAATGGCGCTGGATTTAAATGGAATATCGAAAACACTAATGCTATTGCCGTTAAGGCTTTTTCACCCCCAGAAAGCAAATTAATCGTGCTATTACGCTTGCCCGGTGGGCAGGCCATCACAGTGATGCCCGCATCCAGTAAATTTTCACCGGTCATTTCCAGATAAGCCCGTCCGCCACCAAACACATGGGGGAACAATTCCTGGAACCTTCCATTTACCATATCATAAGTTTCCCGAAAGCGCGCGCGAGTTTCTTTGTCTATCTTGGCAATCGCGCTTTCCAGGGTTTGCAAACCTTCAATTAAATCGGCGTTTTGCTTATCCAGATACTCTTTGCGTTCTGAACAAGTGGCAAATTCTTCAATGGCAACCAGGTTGATTGCGCCTAACCGGGTGATGCGCTGCGCGGTTTGTTCAAGTTGAGCATAAAGCTCATCGGCACTGACTGTTTCTGGAATTTCCTGCAAAATATCATGCACCAGCAAGCCCAGTTCCTGAATTTGCTCTAGCAGGTTTTCAGCTTTGACTCTTATACTTTGGCCTTCTAAACGCAGGGTTTCGAGAATATCACGTAGTTTACTGAGTTCACGTTCAACCGCCTGGCGGTTACTCTCCAGACTACGCAACTCTTGTTCTATCCCTTCTGATGCGGCGCGGGAATTGCTTAATTCTGTTTCTATGCTTAATCTTCTTTCCAAGGCTATGGCTAAGGTTTTTTCCAAGTCTTTCGTTTGTCCCAGAGAACTTAACTCATCTTCCAAATGCTGTTTGCGTTGCGCCAGGGTATTGAGCTGGGTCTGCATCGCATTGCTAGTCTGTTTTAATGAACCCTGCTGTGACTTGGAAGTCTGCAAGCGGATTTGCAGTTGCGAAGCATCATCTTTGGCTTGGTTAACAATGCTGCGGGCGGCTTGCAAGCGTTGCTGGCTTAAATCACGCTCATCAGTTAACTCAGCGCGTTGTTCCGTCAATTGCTCCAATTCAGTCAGCGCGGTTTGCCAGGCGTTGCGCGCGACTTTCAAATCATCCTGCGCTTGTTGTAACTGAGTGACGCACTCTTCCAGCTCAGACTTCACGCGTTCCGCGCGCTGCACCAATTCCGCAAAACGTTCGCGTTGCATTTTATCGCGCGCCTGTAATTCCGCGGCTGCACCGCGCGCTTGATTCACGGTTTTTTGCAATTGTTCACGCGTTTGATTCAATTGTACTGTGGTTTCGCGCAAGGTTTTTAATTCATCTTCAATAGCGGCGCGGGTGGTTTCATGCGTGACAATTTCGGCGGCTAATTGCTTCAATTCCTGTTCACGCTGAAATATACCGGCAGCGGGATCTTCATCACGCGATACGCGCAGCCAGGAAGTGCTTAACCAGGTACCGTCTGGCGTAATCACTGAAGCTTGTGGCGGCAGGGATTCGGCTAATTGCAACGCTTCCACCAAGGTGTCGGCAACATAAACATCCGCTAACAATGACTCTAATGGCCATTGGGAAGTAACCTTGCTTAGTAAAGTGGTAGCATCAGGTACGCTGACAGTATTACTTTCTTTCGTAGCAAATAAACATAAGTTACCTTCGGTTAATTCCGCAGCGCGCTCGGCAATACTGCCAAGATCATCAACGCAGACTGCTTGCAAATAAGAGCTTAATACTTTTTCAACCGCATTTTCCCAACCCGTTTGCACAACAATGCTTTGCGCCAAACGCGGTTTTTTATCCAGATCATGTTTTGCCAGCCATTCAACTTGCCTATTGTTACGCTGGCCTAAAGCTGTTTGTTGCAAAGCCTCTAGTGAAGACTGACGGCCACGCAATTTCTGCAGCGTATTACGCACCTGATCCAGACGCGAAGTGGCATTTTGCTGGCTGGTTTGCGAGGTGGTAATTTTTTCATGTAATTGACGCAATTCAAGTTCATGCGCTTCCGCCTTGGTGACCGCGCTGGCAGCTTGCCCGGCAGCTTCCGCAGCGGCTTGTTCCAAGGTGCCTACTTGATGGTGCGATTGGTCTTCCTTCAACTTAGCCTGTTGCTGTTGCAAGCTAGTAATTTTTTGTTCCAGGTGCTGAATGCGGGTTTGTTCAACTTGCGCGGCCTGCGTGGTTTTCGCAGTCACTTGATTGAAGTTATCCCAGTTACTTTGCCAGTGTTGTACCGCTTCAAACGCGGCAGTCAATTCTTGCGTAGCCTGGCTGGCCGCTTGCGTAGCCGTTTCTGCCTGGGGTTCCAGTTCAGTAATTTCGGCGGCTAATTCTACTAATTGATCTTGAATTTCCTGGAGGTGGTCAACGGCTTGTTGCCAATCCTTATCGACTTCCGCTAAATCAGCCTGGCGCTGCTGTCTACGCTCCTGGTGATGGCGGATTTCCTGTTCCAGTCGGGTCACTTCACTGCCAGCAGCATAGTAGCGACGTTGCACTTCATTAAATGCTTCCATGCTGAGGTGTTGTTCTTCACGTTTACGTTCCAGACGCAAATCAATGCCGCTTAATGCGGATTGCTGAGCTTCAAGTCCAGTTTCCTGCTGTTGGATTTGCAATGCATATTGCGCCAGACGGCCGTCCAGCTGACGCCATTGCGCCGCCAGCCATTGCCCGCGTAAAGCGCGCTCTTCCTGTTTTAACACTTTGAAACGTTCCGCGTTACTGGCTTGACGCTTCAAGGTACCTAACTGTTTTTCCAGTTCCAGACGCAAGTCATCAAGCCGCGCCAGATTTTCTTTGGTGTGGTTAATTCGATTTTCCGTTTCACGGCGGCGTTCTTTATATTTGGAAATACCGGCGGCTTCTTCCAGATAAATACGCATTTCGTCCGGCTTGGCTTCGATAATGCGGGAAATCATATTCTGGCCGATAATCGAATAACTTCGTGGCCCAAGGCCAGTACCCAGAAAGATATCAATGACGTCGCGACGACGGCAGCGCACGCCATTTAAAAAATAGCTTGAGTCACTACTACGGGTAATTTGTCGCCTAATGGAAATCTCCGCGTAGGAGCTATACTCCCCACCCAAGGTGCCATCTTGATTATCAAAACACAGTTCCACCGAGGCCAAGCCCACTGGCTTGCGAGCAGTGGAGCCATTGAAAATCACATCGGTAAGGGCATCACCGCGCAGGTATTTGGCTGAGCTTTCGCCCATGACCCAGGTGATAGCGTCAATAATATTGGATTTTCCACATCCGTTTGGACCTACTACCGCCACCAGATTACTGGGTAAAAGTATAGTGGTAGGATCTACAAACGATTTAAAGCCAGCTAATTTAATTTTAGTTAGTTGCATAATCTCATTTTATCTATAGGTCAGTAATAACCGCTGTTTAACTTCCAATCCATGTATGGATATTCTTGCATAGTATATACGCAACGCCGCAGAGTTTATAGCGTCAATTTCGCAAATCTATTAAACTAAAAAGATTAAATAGATGAGTCTCACTATGCGCTTGCAGCATGATCAGACGACCCGGGTAAAAACTACCCCTAAAGCCGCCCTCCCCGGCGAATGGTTGTTCTATTTTATCGCCCTCGTCGGCGTTATCATTTCCCTGCTGTTATGGTATGCCTCAGTCCTGCAATCCAATGCCAACCTCGAGCGCACTTTACGGATTGAGACCCAAAATATAGCGAATGTGATTGAAATTCAATTTGAATTGCGTATAGATGCTCTGGAACACGTGGCCAGCCGTCTTACCGGTGAAAATGGTCCCGCCGCTTTCTATCGCTGGCGCAATACCGTTGTGGACTTTATAAATGATTACGGTGGCTTTCAAGCGATAGCTTTCATCAATGCAAGTTTAGCCCCGGTCTGGCTAAGCTCTAACGACCCGGCTGTGCAAAAATTATTCGACACCTTTTTAAACGACAATCATCAAAAAATTCTGGACCTGGTCAAAAACCGTCAAACCTGGGTCTCCCATGCCGTGAATATTACTAACAACAGTAAGGGCGTTTTTATCATGATACCCATACTGAATAATCAGGAATTCAAAGGCTATCTGGTGAGCCTGGTTAATCTGGATAAAGCGATTAATCTTGAAGTGGATAGCGATCAGTATGCGGTTACCATTTTCGATAATTCCCAAAATATTTATCAAACCAGCCCCGCCACCATCAGTCATGGCAAACCGCATGTCGCGTCTATAGAACTTTATGGTTCAGGCTGGGGTATCTCGGTACAGCCCACTGCTAAACTGACGTCTGTATTACGTACAGGCCTGCCGGCGGTGGCTTTAGTCTTAGGATTTTGTATCGCTGTGTTATTTGCAATTACCACACGTTTAGCGCAACTGGCACGACAGCGCGCGCGCTCACTGGATAAAACCAATATTGAATTAAAAATTGAAATCGCCGAACGCAAGGCCGCGGAAACTTCTAAACAGCGCTTGGAAAAAGCCATGCTGCAGGGGCAGAAATTACAAGCCATCGGTACTTTGGCGGGTGGTATCGCCCATGATTTTAATAATCTGTTATACGCCATCATCGGTTATGTGGAAATGAGCCGTGAAGACGTGGCAAAAGATAGTTTGATTTATAATAACCTGGGTAAAGTATTGGAAGCTTCCCATCGTGGCCGCGAATTAATTTCGCGTATTCTGGCGTTTAGCCGCCGCCAGGTGCATGAGTTTCAGAGTATTTCTCTTAAATCCACGATAGAAAGTGTATTAGCTTTATTAATGCCTACTGTCCCTGCCAGTGTAGCAATTGATTTTCATAGTGGTATTGATAATGATTTTATGATTTATGGCGACCCAACGCGCTTACATCAAGTCATTGTTAACCTGGTCAACAACGCGGTTGATGCCATGGATGAAGATGGTACGGTAATAATTAAAGCGAGCGTCATTGCATCAACGGATGAATTATTACAACAATTCCCTGACATTCATCATGGTAACTATTGTAAGATTGAAATAATTGATTCTGGACATGGCATGGATAGAAATACCACCGATCGTATTTTTGAACCCTTTTTTACGACTAAGGAAGTGGGCAAAGGCACGGGTCTTGGTCTAGCCACCGTCCATACTATCGTGAAAGAACATAACGGCGAAATTCTGGTGCAGAGCCAGTTGGGTGAAGGTACTACTTTCATTATTTTGATACCCGAGTATAAACTTTAGAAGGCAGGAGAGTGTAATGGCAAAAATTCTTTTGGTTGAAGATGATAATCTGGTGCGGGATATGTTAGTCCAGGTTTTACAGCGCGCTTCGCATGAAGTCATGAGTGCCGCGAATGGCGAAGAAGCGACTGAAGTATTGAAGACAGCCCATCCTGACATTATGGTGACTGATATCATTATGCCGAAGAAAAGTGGTATTACTTTAATTTCAGAAGTCCGGAACAAACATCCGAAAATGGAAATTATTGCTATTTCCGGCGGCGGCCGTTTGGACCCTACCGGTTATCTGGATTTATCAGAATCCTTAGGCGCCAGTGTGTCTTTTGAAAAGCCAGTGGATAAGGCTGCATTGTTGATGGCGATAGATTTATTGCTGCATGGGAAGAAACCGATAACTACTACTGATACCGAATAATTCTCTCAACTCCTACCCTGTCATTCCCGCGCAAGCGGGAATCCATTATGAGTACTCCGCAGCTTCTGCAGTTACAATGAATGGATTCCCGCCTGCGCGGGAATGACAGTGGAGGGTGGGCGGGGTTTTCAATTGTTCCAGTTTTCAATTGTTCCAGTAATGTTTATGCTGCATCCGATATAAATCAGGCGGCATGAGCGCGTTTTCATTCATGACAAATTTTATTGCTCCCGAGTTTACTGTATCCAGCATCAGCACATGATGTTTAGCGTATTTTTCGACGACAGTTTTATTCGGGAAATGATAGCGATTCCGATACCCTACTGGAAATAAGACATAGCGGGGGTGCACACGCGTAATAAAGTTTTCATTTGCCGAAGTTTTACTGCCATGATGGGGCGCGATTAAAATAGTCGCTGGCAAATTTTCAGCTGAGGCAAGCAAGGATTTCTCCGCTAATTTTTCAATATCACCGGTCAATAAAATATGTTTAGCGCCACTGCTCACCCGCAAGACGCAGGAACTGTTATTGCCAAGATGTAACTTGCTGGCAAAGGGATAAATAAATTCAAAATCCACGCCATCCCAGCGCCATTTCAAACCTTGCAAACAATAATCCGCATGAGGCAGTAATTCCGGGACGCTGGTTTTAATCGCTGACACTGGAAAATTCCGCAGCAACGCATTTGCGCCACCAATATGATCATTATCGCCATGGCTGATGACTAACATATCGATTCTTTTGGCCGCCAGAGTATGCAGAAATGGCACGACTACACTTTCTCCCATATCATAATTCACACTTAATCGCGGGCCGGCATCAAATACTAAAATATGTTTTTGAGTTTGAATGACCGCCGACAAGCCCTGACCAATATCCAACAGCGTAAACCATACGCCGCCAGCCGCGGGCGCGAGTGGCGTAAACAATACAATGGGTAAGACAAAAATCACGCTGAAATAGCGTCCGGGAAAACCGGCGGGTAATAATAAAATAACTACCGCGACACAACCGGCCAGCAGCGCTAATTTATCGTCTACCACCTGGTACCACACGACATTGGGCAGGTGCGCGCACCAGGCTAAAAAAATCCATAATACACTTAAAATTTTATCGGCGAAGATTAAGATGAGCGTGCCGAGTTTGATGGAAACTAACATCAACAATGCGCCGAGAAAACTTAATGGCGCCACCAAAAATCCTACCCAGGGTATAGCCACACTATTGGCGATAAAAGAAATAAATGCGCACTGCTGAAATAACCAGATACTCAGCGGCAACAGGCCGACGGCGATTATCCATTGAATTCTACCCAGCTTCCACCATAAGCCTTGCGGCGCGAGGCGCCCACTCATGCAATAAATGATTAATGCGACAGATGCGAAGGATAACCAGAAACTTTCAGACAATACGGTCAAGGGATTGATTAATACGACACATAACAATGCCACACTCCAACCTTGCCAAGACAATGGCTTGCGCCGTAACAACAATATTGTCAAAAACGCTGCGATCATGACACAGGCGCGTTGCGTAGGAATGGAAAATCCTGCCATGGCGCTATAAATAAATGCCATCACTAGCGCCGCTACCGCTCCTGCATGTTGCGCTGGCATTTTTAGCGCCGCACGCGGGATACGTCGCCAGCAAAATGTCACTACCACGTGCGCGAGCAACGCAATGAAACCAATATGTAAGCCAGCAATCGCCATCAAATGATTAGTGCCGGTATTACGTAACACTTGCCAATCCGGTGCAGGAATATCATGGCGCTCGCCTATGGCCAGTGCGGTGATCCAGGGTGAGGTTTCACTGGCTGGTAAATTCTGACTAATTTTTTCGGCGAAATATTGTCTGATGCGATTTAAGGTTTGGTGATACCAGTGACTGCTTAGCAATAATGTTGGTTCTTTATTGGCAATATAACCGTTAGCGATGATGTTATTGGTAAATGCATAAGCTTCATAATCAAAACCACCCGGGTTCATGGTGCCGTAGGGCTTTTTTAATTTGGCGGTGAATTGCCATTTATCACCGGCGTGTAATACCACCGTGTTATCTCCCCATAACAGTTTGATGACCCCATGGGCAGGATGGCCTGCCAGAGAAGTTAACAAAAATAAAAACCCTACGCCGTGGGTTTCTACCATTGGAATGGAATGGATGTAACCAGTGATGACCAGGGGTTTGCCTTCAAATTCGGGTAAGAGTTTTTCCTGAAAGTGCCATTGGGCGTAAACCAATGCCCAGGCAAAGCCTAACAATCCCGCTACTGGCAGCCGCAGGTAAGACCAATATTTTCTGGCGGTGAAAAATAAAAAAATTGTTAACAGGATAACCGCGTAAGCCAATATTACCGAAGGTAACGCTGAAAATTGTTGTAAAAAAACAATGCCGATAACAAAGGCAATGATCCAGGAACGCATAGAGAAATCTCGATTAAGGTGGCTGAACAGGCTGTCATTCCCGCGCAGGCGGGAATCCATTATGAGTAGCCCGCAGCTTCTGCAGTTACAATGAATGGATTCCCGCCTGCGCGGGAATGACAAGATGATAGCGGATGGGCTGGGTGGGCTGGTGGGCTGTTGGGCTGGTGGGCTGGTGGCTTGGTGAGCTGATGGGGTGATGGGGTGATGGGGTGATGGGGTGATGACTTGATGAGCTGACAGGGCTGGTACGTGAGAATTATAGCAAAGGAGAGTGAAACGATAATAGCGGAATTTTTACAGAGATAGTGTCGGGTGGATCAGGCTGAAGGCCTAATCCACCAAACAACAGATTGCTTAACCAATCGTGTAAGTTAAACCTAAGCCTACGAAATCAGTATTACGCAAGTTAGAGTCACCTACTTTCTGGATGTGCATCCAGGAAATATCGGTGGTGACATTTTTGTTAAGTTCATAAGACGCGCCTAAACCAAAGGTTGGAAATACTTTGTGATCAGTTGCATTGTATTGAGTAGCAGTAGTAACACCCAAATTTGTTTCAGTGTTAGTTTCAGTTAGCTGTTCGTTTAAGTAAGCTGCACCACCCTTAGCAAAAAGACTAAAGTTGTTTTGCAAAGGTAAAGTCAATTTAGCCACTAAGTCGACCGCATAAGATTTAATGGTTAAGTCACTGCTTTCTGCAAACCCTGTATCGGATATTGAACTTGAAGCTGTTGCATTAGTAAATTTGGTGTAACCCATTTCTGCTGCAACGTTCGGATGAAACTGAATACCACCAAACACGCGACCCGCTAAACCATCATCTTTCGATTTAAAGTTATCATTATCTTTTATGTTGTAGATATCAGTTTGATGAATATCACCCCAACCAAGCGCGCCACCGATATAAGGGCCGACAAGTGCGGCGTTTGCGGTAGCGGTAATCAATAAGCCGGCGAATCCGGTTACCATTGACATTAATATTTGTTTTCTAGTCACTGCTTTTTACTCCAAAGTTATTGAAGCTCGAATTATCGCTACTTACAAAAAAATGTCAAATTTTGTTAGAAAGTCTATATTATGTCCTTTTTTCAATGGAATCAAGTTCTTAAAGTGCACATAAGTGCATTTCTGTGTAAAATAATGACGAATTATTTTTAATTATTTTTTTGTAGTGAGAGATAAAAAATACAGTTGCATGAATAATATTCAGTGTGGCAATGTTTCCCCGCATGACACGCTTGCGCTTTTGTATCCCCAGACGGGGTACGATTATTTTAAAGAGTGGCGCTCAAACATCATAAACGCTGACTTCTATCCTGCTGCTTCTGTTCTAATACATGCTCTTTCTTAGTATTATAGCTAAGCAATTTTTTCGCCTTGGTCAACATTTCTGAGACGTCTTTGGAAAGTTCGTTAGCAGACTTGGCTTTCTGCGACATAAAGGGTTTGAATAAAGCTAATCCTGAAGCAGCGCACAAGGAACTGCCGACGGCAATAAGCGCTACACTCGCACCAAACGAAGGAGCTAAACTTAACACCCCAACTAATATGAGAGCAACACCAACAAGAGCCGTCAACGCTGATTTTAGCGGCCGCCAATAAGTGCCCATTTTTTTATGGACTAGCTGAGTATTTTCAATAAGCTCTTTAATATTTCTTGGATCTTCCGCGTTAGTATAAAAGTTCAATATACTATTTGCAGTATTTGCTAAGAGTTTTACGTCTTTAGCTACTGCAGTACTCGGGCTTTTAAGTAGTTTTTTGGCTAATTCTGATAAATTAATTGCTACTGCTCTCAGACTGTCTTGACATTCGGACCGCGCCTGTTGAACTAGATCTTTATTATTTACCTTATAACGTATATTTGTTATTTTAAGTCGCTCCGGATCTAGCTCAGAAATTGTTGCTAATAAACCTGTTTCAATCTGAATAAGCTTTATATAATCTTCCAATTTATCACCTAAAAGTTTTTCTGCTTCAGTGCGTCTTAGATTAACTATTTTGAGAACTTCATTTTCATTCGAAAAAAACCTTCCTAGGAGGCTAGCTTGAAGTAGGTAAAACACATCATTACCTTCGTCATCAAGATAAGCTATATTTTCAAGAACCTCATCATCGATATTGACAGCAGTATATGAGCGGGCCATGGTGTTTTTCTCCATTAATTCAAACTTATTGAGTTAATTTTAACATGTTTTGGATGGGGTGATCTGGGGGGTTTTTAAAGGCTGTTAATAAGCTATTGAATATATGAAAGTTCAGTGGAGTGAAGAAATTATTAGCCCGCGGTTAGGTGGCCGTCTTGAATTCGTAGTATGCGTTGGGTTTGTAGGGCAATTCTAATATCGTGAGTGACAATGATGACGGCGGTTTCGCAGGTTTTTTGTAATTCGAGAAATAATTGAAAAACTCGTTCGGCGTTGCGTGGATCTAAATTACCGGTGGGTTCATCTGCTAGTACACAAGCGGGGTCACCTACTAAGGCGCGGGCGATGGCTACGCGTTGGCGTTCACCGCCGGATAACTCACCGGTTTTATGCTGCAGGCGGTCCTGCAAACCTACCAGACCTAATAAATGCTGTGCTTTTTCCAATACCACAGGAATTGCTACGCCACGCAACAACAATGGCATGCAAACATTTTCCAGTGCGGTAAACTCCGGCAGTAAATGATGAAATTGATAAACAAACCCCAGTTGATGATTACGCAATTTACTTTTTTCATTTTCAGAAAGCGTCGCCAAATCCTTACCGCCAATCAAAACACTACCACTCGTTGGCTTATCCAAGCCACCGAGCAAATGCAATAACGTACTTTTACCCGAACCTGAATTACCAACGATAGCAATCAACTCCCCCGGCATAATTTGCAAATCAATTTGCCGTAATACTTCTACTACGGATTTACCATCATCATAAGACTTAGCCAAACCACGGCATTCCAAAATTGAAAGTTTTTCACTATTCATAACGCAAAGCCTCCACCGGTTCCGTCCGCGATGCGCGCCAGGCTGGATAAATCGTCGCGATCAAACTCAATACCAGAGTACAGATACTAATGAGCCACACATCACTGGCCATTAATTGCGATGGCAGGTAATCCACAAAATAAATCCGCGCCGAAAGGAATTGCACATGAAAAATCTGCTGAATCCAATTCACCAGCACCGTCACATTTAACGCCAGCGCGATACCGCCTGCCACGCCCAGTAAGGTACCAAAAATCCCAATCGTGGCGCCTTGCACAATAAAAATTGCCATGATAGTTCCCGGCGTCGCGCCCATGGTCCTTAAAATCGCAATATCCGCTTCTTTCTCATTCACCACCATCACCAAAGTAGAAACCAGATTAAACACCGCCACCGCGATTATCATCATCAAAATAAAAAATATCATAGTTTTTTCCATACTGATCGCGGAAAAAAACGCGCCATACTGATTAGTCCAATTCGATATTCTTGCCGTAGGCGTCAAAGAATGCCTCAGTTGATCACTGACCTGCTGAACTGCATAAACATCTTTTATATTGACATGAATGCCGGACACCGCGCTACTCATCTCCAGCAACTTCTGCGCATCTGATAAATTGATAAAGGCCAGCATGGCATCAAACCCAAAACCGCCACCCGCGCGAAAAATTCCCGTTACCGTAAAACGTTTGAAACGCGGAATAACTCCCGCTGGAGACAATGAAACCTCTGGCGTCACCACCGTGACCTTATCCCCCACCGTCACATCCAGTCGACTCGCCAAATCCTCGCCCAGCACGATACCAAAACTTCTTGGCGTCAGCGAATCAAGTTCACCTGCCACAACTTTACTTTTTAATTCCGAAATTTTCGCTTCTTCGGCGGGAATAATGCCGCGTATCAATGCTGGCTCTACCATGCCCGATGCAGTCAGCAACACCTGGCCCTCGACATACGGGGCAACCGCGGTGACATTAGGCTGCTGTTTCAAATAATTTTCCAACTCTTCCCAGTTAGCCACGAACGTTGCCTGACTGCCCACCGTCATAGCAGGCACCATACTAAAGACCCGTTTTTTAATTTCACGGTCAAAACCATTCATGACTGACAACACTGTGATTAACACGACCACGCCCAAGGCGATACCCAGCATGGACATTAACGAAATGAATGAAATAAAATGATTACGCCGTTTCGCGCGCGTGTAACGTAAACCAATAAAAAGCGCCGCGGGTTTAAACATGCTGTTGCGCCTCATTAAATAAAGTAAAAAAATTCGCGGTGGTTCGTTCAGCAACCATTTCCAGACTAACACCACGCAAACCCGCGATACACTCGGCAACCTGACGCACATAAGCCGGCTCATTCGGCTTGCCACGGAATGGTACTGGCGCTAAATAGGGCGAATCCGTCTCAATCAACAACCGGTCCAATGGCAAATTTTTGGCGACTTCCTGGATGTCAGCGGCATTACGGAAAGTCACAATCCCCGATAGCGAAATATAAAAACCCATATCCAGGGCAATCTTTGCCGCTTCCCAATCACCGGTGAAACAATGCATCACCGCCCTGCCCGCCTGCTCTTCCCTTAATATAGCAAATGTATCATCAGTTGCATCACGCATATGGATGATTAATGGCTTTTGTAATTTATTCGCGGCGCGTATATGTTGACGAAAGCGGTCACGCTGCCATTCAAGCTCTCCCTCACTGCGAAAATAATCCAGACCCGTTTCACCAATCGCGACTACTTTTTCATCCTGCGC
Organism: Pseudomonadota bacterium; assembly: GCA_040389045.1. Lineage (GTDB taxonomy): Bacteria > Pseudomonadota > Gammaproteobacteria > DSM-16500 > DSM-16500 > UBA5158. The sequence goes on from JAZKAT010000006.1 coordinate 114,256, forward strand.
CAGCGCAATCAAATCAGCAGCGGTAGGTTCATGAATAATATTGCGCTCATTTGGATGCAAACCCACGGAGGCGCTGACTTGCGGATAAGTCTGCGCGATACGTAATACCGCGGGGAAATGTTCCAGCGTGATGCAGACGCAGAGCATATGACCTACGCCTTGCTTTTCGGCAAAAGCCAGCGCGTTTTTCAACTCACCGTCATAGGCGGTCAAATCCAGCTGATCAAGATGGCAATGTGAATCAACCAGGAACATAATGAGTCCATCGAATAAATAAATTTTCTAACATTAATTGTTTGTTTAAATTAATTGAATTGCCAAGCTCATGTCGCGTTTGCTGGACTTCATCAAGATAAGCCGTAAGACTGGCTGGCGGCAGCGCCGTACTGACTTGCATCAGCTGCGTTTTAAAATCCGCATTCACTAGCCATGCGCCATCCTCTGTCATTTTATAGCGCAGCAAATCCGTCAGCCAGCTTAATATTAAATCCACTACCATGACTTGATCGACATCATCCCATTGTGCGGCCAGCGCGACCGGGTCTATACCACCCGCTGTCAACGCATACAAACCTTCATACAATTCTGCGCGCTTGGCTAGCAAATCTGTTTCAATCAATGCCAGCGCTTTTAAGGGCGCGCCTTGCGCTAATCTTAGTAATAATTCAGGAGCAATTTTTGAGTCGGGCGCTTGCTGCTGCAGCCACTGCCGCGCCAACTCATCGTCAACTCGCTTAAAAACCAGTTTTTGGCAACGACTGACGATAGTAGCCGGTAAGCGCAAACTTAAATTGTTAATCAGGATTAGCAAAGTTTTTGCGACTGGCTCTTCCAGAGTTTTTAATAAGGCGTTAGCGGCATTCATATTCATGGCAGATGCGGGATTAATAATGATGACGCGATAACCGCCTTGTAAAGTCGTTTCATTAACCTTTTTGATAAGGTCGCGGATTTGGTCTACTTGAATTTTTTTATCACTGGCTTCGGGCTCAATCCAGAGCAAATCCGGGTGCGTCCTGGCGCTGATCATGCGACAACTATGGCATTCACGACAAAAATCACCCGTGACCGTTGGCTGCGCGCATAATAATGCTTGCGTGAAGGTCGCGGCGAACTGCCGCTTGCCTATACCATCCATACCCACAAATAAAAACGCATGCGCTAATCTTTCTTGTAAGCGCAGTTGCCATAATGCCAGCCAATTCTCGGCTTGCCAGGGAAATACACTAGATGGCACATCATTTTTCATTATATTGGCCTACAATATTATCCATAATCATTTTAATTTCTGCTTGCACCGCCGCCAGCGGTTTGGTGGCATCAATTATTTTAAATCGATCTGGCTCCCCCTTGGCGCGAACCAGATAAGCCGTGCGCACGCGTTCAAAAAAATCCAGCTTTTCCTGCTCAATTCTATCATGCATACTGCGATTTTTCGCCCGCGCCATGCCTAATTGTGGTGGCGCATCCAGCAATATCGTTACCTGCGGCCGCAACTCTCCCACAATCCAATCATCCAATTGCTTGATTTGTTGCGTATCAAAACCGCGGCCACCGCCTTGATAGGCATAGCTAGCATCCACAAAGCGATCGCAGATCACCCATTTACCTGCCGCCAGAGCGGGTAAAATCAAATTGACAATATGCTGGGAACGGCTGGCGAACATGAGTAACAACTCCGTGACCGGAGTGATTTCTTCCGCCACATTGGGATTGAGTAATAACTGCCGGATTTGTTCCGCCACTGGCGTGCCGCCAGGTTCGCGCGTAGTGATAAAATCAATTTGGGCTTGCTGCAAATATTGCTGAATAAATTTAACTGCGGTTGATTTACCTAAGCCTTCGCCACCTTCCAGGGTCAGAAACACTCCGCGTTGAGATTGCTGCATTGCTGTTCCCTGTGGTAGTTATAATTAATTAGTGCTAACTATTTTAAGTTTCAAAGTTCTCATCACGTATTTTTCCACTAAAGCGGAATTGAAAAAACTGGCACGATACTTCCTGGCAGCCGCGACGGCTTGCACATGTTCGACTAAGGTACGTGAAAATTGATGCGACCCACCCTCTCCGCGCGCCACAAAAAATAAATAATCATTCACATCAGGATGCATGACCGCATCCAGCGCCGCCAAACCGGGCATGGAAATGGGTGTGGGTGGCAAACCTTTATTTAAATAAGAATTATACGGATTTACATTGTGTAAATCACTTTGATGAATGACACCATCATAATGTTCACCTACTCCATAAATAACGGTAGGATCAAACTGTAATAACATATCCTTGTGTAAACGGTTAACCATGACGCCAGCGATTATCGGTAATTCCTGTTTTAAATGCGCTTCTTTTTCAATAATAGAAGCGGCAATCAGCGCCTGGTAGGATGTCTGAAACGGTAAATTAGGCGATCGTGCTAACCATAATTGAGTTAATTTATTTTGCATGGCGACTAAGGCGCGATGCAATAAAATCATATCGGAAGAATCCACGACAAAATAATAAGTATCGGGAAAAAACCAGCCTTCTGGATTTAATTTGGCTTGGCCCAAACGCTGCATAATGGTGGCGTCGGATAATTTACGCGAGGTATGCATTAATTCATTACTATTATTCAAAGCCTGGCGCAGTTGATGAAACGTGGTACCCGGTACAATAGTGAATGCATGATAAATCAAGCCGGTGCCAGTCACGACTTGCGTGATCATTTGGTTAGGCTTAGTGCCTTTTGGAAAAAAATATTCGCCTGCTTTCAAATTATGAAGATCGTGTCGGTATAACACTAACCAGCAAAAAAAATAAGGATTTGACAGAATATGCTGGCTGGTCAGGTCATTAGCCATGCTTTTAAATGAAGCGCCCATGTGGACTTGATAACGAAAGCCCTGGTCAGCGGTGATTAATGGTGTAGCTAAAAATTTTTTGAAGGCAATACCAAAAACAATGCCCAGCGCAAGCACCGCGGCGAATGTCCATAGTAGCATTAGGCGTAGAGTTCTCATGGCTCATGGTTCTCTGAAATGACATCAGGTGTTACTTTTCCATTTCACGAAACAATAAAGTACCATTTGTTCCGCCAAAACCAAATGAATTTGATAATGCTGCGCGAATGCGCATTTTTTGTGATTTGTTTGCGACAAAATTCAAATCGCAACCTTCGCTTGGGTTGTCAAGATTCATAGTGGGCGGTGCAATCTGGTCCCTCAGCGCCAAGATGCAAAAAATTGCTTCTACGGAACCCGCCGCGCCTAACAAATGCCCAATCATGGATTTGGTTGAACTGACCGCCAATTTATAAGCGTGGTCTTTGAAACTATGTTTGATGGCTCGGACTTCTAACTCATCACCCACTGGGGTTGAAGTACCGTGCGCATTAATGTAATCCACTTCATCATGGCGCATCCCGGCATCTTTGAGCGCATTGTCCATGGCCTTGGCCGCGCCTAAACCTTCCGGGTGCGGGGTAGTAATATGCGACGCGTCAGCGCTCATACCAAAACCCACCAGTTCCGCATAAATCTTTGCGCCACGCGCTGTGGCGTGTTCATAACTTTCCAGTACCAGCACACCCGCGCCATCCCCTAAAATAAAACCATCGCGGTCCTTGTCCCAGGGCCGGCTGGCTTTTTCAGGTTCATCGTTGCGAGTTGACAAAGCACGCATCGCGGCAAAACCGCTGATGCCTAAACGCGTAGTCGCCATTTCAGAGCCACCAGCAATCATGACATCTGCATCACCGTAAGCAATCGTGCGCGCCGCCAGGCCTATATTATGGGTACCAGTGGTACATGCTGTCACCACCGCGATATTGGGGCCACGCAGATTAAACATGATGGAAACGATACCGGAAATCATATTGATGATTGCGCCGGGAATAAAAAACGGAGAAATGCGTCGCGGACCAGAGTTAAGCAAAATTTCAGTCGATTTGGCGATCATGGGTAAACCGCCTATCCCTGAACCAATCGCTACGCCGATACGATCGGCGTTAGCATCAGTCACCGTCAGTTTGGCATCTTCGATGGCTTCCATAGCGGCAGCGATGCCGTATTGAATGAAGATATCTTTTTTACGGGCTTCTTTTTCTTCCATGTAACGCAGTGGATCAAAATTTTTAACGCTGGCGCAAATCCGGCAGCTAATATCTGACGCATCAAAATTTTCAATGCGCGTGACACCATTTTTGCCGGCCAAAATAGCGCGCCAGGAATCTTCCACATTTAAACCCAGTGGTGAAACCATCCCCAACCCAGTGACAACCACTCGTTGCTTACTCAAAACAGGCTCCTTCATAGCGCAAGAAACACATGGCAGCTAGCAAACGGCAGAAATCATTCTTTGCTGGATTCAGCAAGATGAGAATTAATATAATCAATTGCTTGTTGAATAGTCGTGATTTTTTCAGCTTCTTCATCTGGAATTTCAGTTTCAAATTCTTCTTCCAGCGCCATCACTAACTCAACAGTGTCTAATGAATCAGCACCCAAATCATCAACGAAAGAAGCATCATTCGTAAATTCACCTTCTTTCACACCTAATTGTTCAACAACAATTTTTTTCACTCGGGCTTCAACAGTACTCATAACAAATATTTCCCCTAATCAATAATACAAAAACGCAGGCGGTTGTAGTTTATTTGAAAACCATCAAGTTGCAAGCTGAATTTGCCTGCCAAAGCCTTATTTGGCTGACAAAAACCCAAAAAACGCTGAATTAATTCATATACATACCACCATTCACATGCAATGTTTGGCCAGTGACATAACTTGCGTCAGAAGAAGCCAAAAACACCACAGCGGCGGCAATTTCTTCTGGGCGCCCCAAACGTTGCAAAGGAATTCGGGATACCCATAAATTACGTTGTTCTTCGGGCAGCTCCCGCGTCATGTCCGTATCAATGAAACCCGGCGCTACCGCATTGACCGTGATGTCGCGCGAACCCACTTCTATCGCCAGCGCTTTGGTAAAACCAATCAAGCCCGCTTTCGCCGCGACATAATTCACTTGCCCGGGATTACCCGTGACCCCCACGACAGAACTGATACTCACTATTCTGCCCCAACGGGCTTTTACCATGTCACGCAAACAAGCTTTAGTGACGCGATAGATAGAATTTAAATTCGTCTCAATCACGTTGCTCCACTCCTCGTCTTTCATGCGCAACAATAAATTATCTTTGGTGATGGCCGCATTGTTAATCAAAATCGCTGGCATCCCAAAACGTTCCTTGATAATGGTAAGCGCTGCTTCAATCGATTCTGGTTGCGCGACATTCATCACTAAACCGCAGCCTTTCACCCCAGCTTTGGCTAGCGTCACAGAAATTTTTTCCGCGCCGGTAATGGTAGTTGCGGTACCAATGACGGTGGCGCCCTGTTTTCCCAACGCTAAAGCGATGGCTTCACCGATACCACGGCTGGCGCCGGTGACTAATGCGATTTTACCTGTATGTGGCATTTTCAAAATCCTTATTGCATTTCAAAAGATGTTCCGAGTAATTCCTTCACGCCAGCAACACTATTCGTATTCATTAATTGTAACTCCGGCTGAATACGTTTATTTAAACCGTTTAACACTCTGCCGGGCCCGCATTCAATGATGCGGGTAATGCCCTGCTGGGTAAAAAAGTTTATGGTATCCACCCAACGCACTGGCATATACAGTTGACGGACTAAACCTTCGCGAATAAATTCGGCACTATCATAAATTTTGACATCCACATTGCTGACGACGGGCAGTTGCGGTTTTTGAATGGTCATACCGCTGAGCAAAACCGCTAATCTATCGGCGGCGGGTTTCATTAACACACAATGTGATGACACACTGACCGGCAATAGTTTCACCATACGCGCGCCAGCTTCTTTGGCGATAATCAAGGCACGTTCAACCGCGCTGGTGTGGCCCGCAATGACAACTTGTCCCGGACTGTTAAAATTTGCTGGGGTTAACACTTCATCGTCGATAATGGATTTTTCACAAACGGTTTTAACCATTGCATCATCCAGACCAATAATGGCGGCCAGCGCACCTACACCTACCGGTGCAGCTTCTTGCATATATTCACCGCGTGCCGCCACTAACCGTATAGCATCGGGAAAAGTAATGGCGTGCGCGCAGACTAAAGCCGTGTACTCACCTAGACTGTGTCCAGCCAGCAGCGCGGGCTGAATTTTTTTGTTGGTGGTTAGAATCCGCCATAGCGCATAAGAAGCAGCAAGCAGCGCCGGTTGCGTACGCACGGTTTTATCGAGTTCTTCCGCGGGGCCTTGTTCGGTAAGTTGCCATAAATCATAACCAAGCACGGCCGAAGCTTCGTTAAATGTTGCAATAATTTCCGGAAATTCTGGCGCGAGATCCGCTAACATGCCGACAGATTGTGAACCTTGTCCGGGAAAAACTATGCCTAGTGTGTTAGTCAATGTATGTATCCTAATATTTAATTAGCGCCGAGCCCCAAACTAAACCGCCCCCGAAACCTTCCAGCATTAACATTTCGCCGCGCTTGATGCGGCCATCACGTATAGCTTTATCAAGCGCCAGGGGAATAGAAGCGCTGGAAGTGTTGCCTTGATCATGCAACGTCACCGCCACCCGCTCCATCGGTAAATCGAGTTTTTTTGCCATAGCTTCAATAATACGGATATTAGCCTGATGGGGCACCAGCCAATCAACATCACTTTTTTGCAGTGAATTTGCCGCCAGGGTTTCATCAAATAAATCACCCAGTATGTTTACCGCTAACTTAAATAATTTGTTACCGGTCATTTTGAGAAATAATTCTTGCTCTACATCCATTGGCTTGCCCAGACTGATAGGCAACGACAATACATCTTTGTGACTTCCATCGCCATGTAAATGCGTAGATAAAATACCCGGCTGATCGCTAGGGCCAATAACCACGGCACCCGCGCCATCGCCAAACAAAATACAAGTTGATCTATCTTTCCAATCCAGCACCAGTGACATGACTTCACTGCCAATCACCAAAGCCGGTTTGGTCATGCCATTACGCACAAATTGGTCCGCGATACTTAACGCATAAATAAAGCCGGCGCAAGCTGCCGAATTAAGATCAAACGCCGGGCAACCCGCTATGCCGAAACTTTGTTGCAACAAGCAGGCGGTGCTGGGATACATTTTTTCAGGGGTGGTGGTGGCGATGATAATCATGCCCAGGTCATCGGGTGTGATACCAGCTTCAGCCATCGCGATGCGCGCGGATTTTTCCGCCATAAATAATGCTGTTTCATGTCCAGCGGAAATATGACGCTGATGTATGCCGGTGCGGTCAACAATCCAATCATGGGTGGTATCCACAATTTTTTCCAAATCATAATTCGTCATGATTTTTTCAGGAAGATACGCGCCGGTGCCCAGGATTCGTGAATATTTCATTGGTTATTTCCAAGAGAAAAAGCTGGTATTTTTAGCAAGCAAGCGCTCAACTTCAGCACTGATGCGTGAAGGAATATTTTTATCAACTTGCATGATGGCTTCTTCAATCGCATTCGCGAACGCATGACAATTCGCGCCCCCATGACTTTTTATGACAATACCTTTTAAACCGATGAGACAAGCGCCGTTATAACGATCTGGATCAATCCAGCGGATTAACATTTTTAACACGGGTTTGGCTATCACCCCGGCTAATTTGGTAAAAGTATTTTGATAAAAAGCCCGTTTAATTAATTTACCGATAAAAACCGCCACGCCTTCCGTGGTTTTTAACGCAACATTGCCGACAAAGCCATCACAGACTACTACATCCGCCTCACCTTTGTAGAGTTCATTACCTTCAATATAACCGGCGTAATTTAATGAACTTAGACTTCCTAATAATTGAGCGGCTTGTTTGACTTGCTCATTACCTTTAATTTCTTCGGAGCCAATATTCAGTAAAAAAACTTTGGGATTAGAAATATTATCCACTGCCGATGCCAGCACCGATCCCATAACGGCGAATTGCAATAAATGTTCCGCGGTTGAATCGACATTGGCGCCTAAATCCAGAATACGGACATTTTTTCTTTCGATAGCCGTGGGAAAAGTGGAAATAATCGCTGGTCTATCGATACCGGGCAGGGTTTTTAAGACAAAGCGCGCGGTCGCCATTAATGCTCCCGTATTGCCAGCACTAACGCAAGCATGAGCGATATTGTCTTTAACAAGATTGATTGCGACGCGCATGGAGGAATCTTTTTTGGTGCGCAAAGCCATTGAAGGCGATTCATCCATGGCCACGCGCTGCGTAGTGTGATGAATCACTAAACGTGATTCATCACCAGGATTTTTTTTTTGATTTATTTGAAGTTGTTGCTGTAAAACATCACTGTCACCGACCAGAATCAGCTTTAACGCCGCATGACGCTTAAGCACTTCCAACGCGGCGGGAACGATAACAGCGGGGCCATGATCACCCCCCATAGCATCAACTGCAATGGTTATGTTGTTCAAGGGCATTACTCTTCAGAGTTGTCTTCTTCTTCAGACACAGCATTTTTTACAATAACCTGTCGGCCTTTGTAATATCCATCTGGACTGATGTGGTGACGACGATGGGTTTCACCGGTTGCCGCATCAACTGACAACGCTGTGCTGGTGAGCGCATCGTGGGCTCTACGCATGCCGCGTCTTGATCGTGGTACTCGACTCTTTTGTACTGCCATGGTGTGGCTCCTAATCTAAACTTGCTTTTATTTGGGCTTGACCTTCAATGATTCAATGACCTTAAAGGGGTTAACTTTTTTTGGTTGGGTGGCGTCAGGGTCCTCGAGCACCACAACCGGCATTTTTACTTTGCAATCCTTGGGGTCGTGCATTAACACTATGGGCAAGTTGATTATCAACTCTTCCTCTATCATTTCAGCAAGATTTAGACTGTCGTCTATGATCAATACTGGATCATAATGAGCTGGTAATTCTTTTGCTTTTGCATCTGTTTCAACGATTCCGAAGGCAAAGTCGGAAATTATCTCATAAACAAAAGGTTCGAGACAGCGTTGGCATTGAACGGCCAATTCTGCTTTAACCTGTCCTTTTGAAAATTTTATCTTTTTATCCATCCCAAACTGGATATGCACTTGGGCTTCGCCGGTGGGACTGTTGAGGCTAGGGGCGAGCCTTAGCATATTGCTGATGGGCAACGTGCCATGCAAGTCCATTGCGTTTTCAGCAAACCGGACGGGGTCCACATGTGTTGGTAGATTATTATTTAACATGGGGGGGCATTTTAAGCTTATGCCAGTGCTGTGTCAAATGGCTAATTCGATGGATTTTTGGGGGTTTTTAGGATTTTGGGGGTAGAAGCGAGCATGATTAAAATTTATACATTTTATTATGCCTCACCCGTCGCCGACCTCTCCCACAAGGGGAACGGTGAAGAGAGGTTGCTACGATCGAATAACCTCTAGCAAATCCGCATCCAAAGGAGCTGCCACGCTGATGCGTTTGCTGGTTGAAGGCAGCGTAAACTCAATCAATCTTGCATGCAAAAACATCCGTTTTAACCCCCGCTCCCGCATTAATTTATTGAATTCCTTGTCCCCATACTTATCATCCCCCGCGATCGGATGGCTGCGATAGCGCGCATGTACCCTGATCTGGTGGGTGCGTCCTGTGTGCAAAGTTGCATCGACCAACATGGCATCCTTGAAACTTTTCACTGGCGCAAATACCGTTAACGACGCTTTGCCCTCTTTGTCTACCCTGACTACCCGCTCCCCACTGCTTAAATGATTTTTTAATAAGGCCACATCAACTCGCAACTCTTCAGGACGCCATTGCCCCTTGGTCAGCGCATAATAAACTTTATGAACTTGGCCCGACCGCATCAATTCATGTAATTCTTTCAAAATACTACGCTTCTTCGCCAATACCAAACATCCCGACGTATCGCGGTCCAAGCGGTGGGCCAATTCTAAATGCTTTAGGGTCGGGTAAATAATTCGTAATGCCTCAATCACCCCCAAACTGACATTCGTCCCGCCATGCACCGGAATACCCGCTGGCTTGTTGATAATCAGCAAATCATTATCTTCATAGAGAATACTGTCCCGCAACAAAGCCACCAGCCGCGCGCTGGGCGTCGCCGCTAATGCTGGCTTTGGGTCTAATTGCATAGGGGGCAAACGGATTAAATCACCTGCTTGTAAACGGTAACTCGGTGCTATCCGTTTTTTATTAACGCGTATTTCACCTTTGCGTAATAAACGGTAAAGCCGCGTCTTGGGCAGCGTTTTTAAATAATTCATTAAAAAATTATCAATGCGCTGCTCCGCATAAGCTTCATCAATTGTGACAAACTTTACCGGCGTGAGGGACGCTTTCTGCATCAGCTAATTCCAGTGGGTTGCAAAAAGTTTGTATGATAACAAAAAACTAATCTTATAGTTGAAAAAGCTCATAAATTTATGATATGTTCAATCTCTGTCTAGTAAATATCCGAAATACCGTCGTGAGCTTTATTAATAACACTATTTAATCACAAAACTTAATATTTTAACCTTGCACCAGCAAGGGCCCATATTCTTATAAATAAAAATAATGACATGCACGACCGAGGCTAAAAATGAAGAGTCGCAGTAGTTTCTTTTTCACCACCACTCCAACCAACTATCGTAGCCTGGCAGTGTTGAGAGATAACAAAGAAGAAGACGACGATTACGCTCTCGATATTGAAACCAACGCTGCAAATCGAATCGATCAACAAGCCGCTTTACTTACCCAAGACGCGACCGCCTTTAAAATCACCCGCGGACAATTAGCAGCTCAAAAACAATTACTTAAAAAAGCCAATACCATCGCTGCAAATATTAAAATCCAAATTCTAAAGCACAACCGCCAACTTACGCACTATGCCACCCAGCTTGAAACAACAGACCCACTGGATGATAACGCCATCGCGCAATTAACTCTAAAGCGGAGCAAGGCAGAAAATGATTTAACACATGTATTACTGAGAAATGACAAAGTAACTCTCGAAATTCCCCGTATCGAATCTGCATTACATCAAATTGAACATCTCAATAGTGCCGCGGGTGAAAAATTTATTAAACATTATCCCTGGCAATTTTCCATCAATAAACTGATGTATCAATCTTTCATTGCGGTAGAAATATCTTTCGTTCCCTTTACCTTAAAAACCGCCGGCCTGTCTGTTATCAGTGGCGCCGCAGCCTGGAAATTACCACAACCTTCAGCCGATTTGGCTTTTTGGGTAGCACTGCCGCTGGCGATATGTGATTCGGCTTTTAGTATACTGTTATATAATTCACATATTTTCGCTGTAAATGATGTATTTAATTTTTATGAAAAGCATAAATTACAAACTTACCAGCGAATTTTATTCAACTCAATCCTGGACTCCTTCCGGGGTTTTTCAGCTACCGCTTTAGCGCTAGGCGCATTCGATCAACTAGCCATTAATGAACACAATTTTTTAGGCGGCGCTTCAATTATTATCGGCTTAAAAGATTATTGGCTTTTTAAAGAAATGGGCAAATGGGCATTACTCTTTGGCATACCCGCCTTGCTCTCCGCCGTAGGTTTTTATGGTGTAATCATTGATCCAAAGTATAAAGACGGCATGAAAGACAACAAGGCTTATAAACAAGTCCTAAACACTTTCCTAAAATTATTTTCTAAAGATTTTTCGCGCGGCTTTGATGTACTCTATCGAGGATTATTCACAAATGCTTTTTTACGCGCCTTGATGTTTTATTACTTAGCGTCGCAAGTGAGAGACATGAGTGAACATCTGCTGTGGGTAGACCCCATTGTGGCTTTCGCATTGATTTTCCATCACTCCATTGCATCGCGTTATAAAGGCGCTTATGAACCTTCGTTCGGAAAAAAAGAGTATGAGTTAATCCCGATATTTGTGGATTTAAAAATTAAAAAAGCACGCGAACAGATCATCGAACCCAAAATAAATTCTATTTATCAATCGCTGGTCGCCAGGAACAGCCGAAAGAAAAGAAATAAGCAATCGGATGAACAATTGAGATTGGCTGCTAAAGCACAATTTAACTCTACCTTAATTCCTGAAATCCAGGATGAACTGGAGCTCGAAACCTTAAAACTGGCAGCGGGAATGACGCACCTCAATTATTCCCATTACGCCAAAATAACGATAGAACGGGAAAAACAACGCGCATTGCGAAAAATCCGGGCGCAAGCTGAAATTGAGGCGACTGAATACCTTGAAGATCAAATTGAACAATTAGTTGAACTTTGGACCTGGCATGATTTAGCCATTGATTTACGCGACAGTGTAGTGATTGGTTCGTTGCGTGCTTTGTTTGGTTATATATTGATGTTAACTTACGGCATGAAGCTGGTCGAGGCTATCGATTCGGACTATGTCAGCGAAGAAACCAATCAATTCATTAAAATTACCAGTTCTTTAACCGTTGCCATGTTATTTTTTGGTATCTATTTTAATTCCTGCAAACAATCAGCGTTGGAAGCCAGGGCCGTAGCCTGCCATATCGAGGATGATATTGATTCTGATATAGAAGAAATCATCGCGGCGGACAACAAGACTGAACAAGCCCTGGGCGAAAGCAAAGCAGAGATTGAGGTCAGGGCCCTAGCGACTGAAACCGCACCGGCGATAAATTCAAATAATATAAGATCCAAATACAGCATGCGCGCAATTCTGAACATGGGTACTGGCCTTGCGCTTACTATCGCTGGCGGCTCGTGGATAATTCGCTTAGTCTCAGGAGAGTATCAAACCGAATTTCCATTCATCGGCTATCTGGATGAAATGACTTTAGTCAGTTTGATAACTTTATCCCTGGCAGAACAAGGCGTGCTTAACTTAAATATTTTCTACCCGGATTTGGCAGAGACTATTTTGTCTACTCTTCTCAGCTCAAAATATTTACAAGAGCAGGAAAGGCCCAATCCTCAACCCGTCACTAGTAGCCGTAACTTTGCTTTTTATTTACGCAACCCGTGGGCAATGTTTAGCTCTACTGCCGTAGCGACTACCACTAGTTCAAATACAGCCCAGCTAGAAATCTTACCTGATGAAAATGAAATGAAAGTTTCTGTTCAATTATCTTCCGGAACTAGCCCCCGCCTTAACGGTTAATGACACTTTATATATCTCATTGATCCAGCTAAAAAATTCTGTTATATTCAGAAATGAAGCTTAATTTAAGCTAGATTCGCGCAATGTTTTGTCAGTATAGCCTCTGAACATGCTAGCCGCTTAGCGGCATAAAATACCCACTGACTCTTATACATTGTAAAACCATAAGTTAGCGAATAAATATAAACTGCGTTTCAGAACTTAACGTAAGGTGGCAGTTACCAAATTTTTAGAACGCGAGATAGTTGTTCTTGAATGAATGACCCTGGTGAGGCGGAAAAGCCGATTTATTTTTTTTAAATGAATATAATGGTCAAGACTATGACGAACATTAAATATAGTGATTTTATTTCTAGCTTGACCCTAGAGTGTTTTTTTACACCCCACATTTGGTTTTTTATACCAAATATTTCCGCCCCTCTCGCAATAACTAAAGTGGCAGCAAGCCCCTAGGTACAATAAGTAACGAAGCGCCTGACACAGGTGTCTAGTAATGAAAAGAATGTTAATAAATGCAACTCATAAAGATCAAGAGTTGCGTGTTGCGCTGGCCAACGGCCAACATCTCTATGATCTAATTATCCGCTCCGCCACCCGCGAAGAAAAACAATCCAATATTTATAAAGGTAAAGTCACTCGCATTGAGCCTAGTCTTGAAGCAGCGTTTGTGGATTATGGCGAAGAACGTCATGGTTTCCTCCCGCTCAAAGAAGTAGCGCGGGCTTGTTTCAAAAACAGTTACCAGGATACTGGCAGACGTCCTACCATTACCGAAGTACTGGAAGAAGACCAGGAAATCATTATTCAAATCGACAAAGAAGAACGTGGCAATAAAGGCGCAGCCTTAACGACCGCTATTTCTTTGCCCGGTTCTTATCTGGTATTGATGCCAAACAACCCCAGGGCGGGTGGAATATCACGCCGTATCGAAGGCGATGAGCGTTCCGAATTAAGGGAAAACCTGGCCTCCCTGACCCTGCCAGAAGGCATGGGCTTAATTGTCCGTACCGCGGGCAGTGGCAAAAGTCATGAAGAATTACAGTGGGACTTGGATATTCTGTTAAGGCATTGGGAAGCTATCAATAAAGTTTCCGATGATAGAACTGCTCCCTTCCTGATTTATCAGGAAAGTAATGTGGTAATCCGCGCGGTACGTGATTATCTGCGTAAGGATATTGATGAAGTTTTGATTGACGATAATAGTGTCTATGAAGAAGTGTTACATCATATTCAGTTAGTGCGGCCCGACTTTGTCAACCGCATCAAGCTTTACAAAGACCCTACCCCCTTATTTACCCGTTTTCAAATTGAAAGCCAGATCGAATCAGCATTCCAACGCGAAGTTCGTTTACCCTCTGGCGGTTCTATTGTTATCGACCATACCGAGGCGCTGGTGTCCATCGACATCAACTCCGCGCGTTCCACCAAAGGCGTGGATATTGAAGAAACCGCGCTCACCACTAACCTGGAAGCGGCCGATGAAATTGCCCGTCAATTACGTTTACGCGATTTGGGCGGCTTGATCGTCATCGACTTTATTGATATGACACCCTCGCGCAATCAGCGTGAAGTGGAAGAACGGGTTAAATCGGCATTGGAAATGGATAGAGCGAAAGTGCAGATTGGGCGGATTTCCCGTTTTGGTTTGTTGGAAATGTCACGTCAACGCTTACGTCCTTCACTGGGTGAATCCAGTCAAATCACTTGTCCGCGCTGTCTGGGCCAAGGCACGATACGCGGCATAGAATCATTAGCGTTATCGATTATCCGTTTGATTGAAGAACATGCCATGAAAGAAAACACGGCGCAGGTTCGCGCCGTAGTGCCGATTGAAATTGCCACTTATCTGTTAAATGAAAAACGTTCGGCGATTAATGATATTGAAGCACGTCAGCAAGTGATGGTGCTGGTAATACCCAATCCACATTTCACGACGCCACATTATGAAGTGGAGCGTATCCGCATCTCTGATGCTGGTGGTGATAAAGAAGAAAAAATGGCGAGTTATCAATTTGTCATTCCACCTGAAGTGGAAATACCGGTGATGGGCCAAGGTGCGCCAAAAGGCCATCAGGAACCTGCTATCAAAGGCATGATGACGGACCAGACTGCATTTACTCCAGCGCCAGCTGCCGAGTCTGCGGCAGCAAAAGATAAAACAGGCTTTATGAAACGTATTTTCAATTACTTGTTTGAATCGCAAGCTGAAGCGCCCGTCAAACCTTCTGAAGCGCCGCGTAAAAAACACCTGCATTCAAATACACGTGGCAAACCGCGTCATCCGCATCGTGATAATCGTGATCGTGGTGGTGATCGCAACCGTGGGCCGAGACGTCATCATGATGGTGATCACCGGCATAAACCTCGTGCGCAAGGTGATCGTGACCGTCGTCCTCCTTCGTCTGCGCATGCGAATGAAAAAAGACATCATGAGCATAGTGCTGGCACAGCGGAAGGCCATGCGGAAAAAGCCATGCCGGTAAGTAACGTGCAACAGCAAAACTTGGCACCTGCGGTTAATGCTGGAATTACACCAGCCGCGCAAACCAATTTCCCGGTTGAAGTCGCGCAGGGGCAGAATCAAGATAATTATTATCGTGAACCTGTCAGCAACACTAACCAGGCACCGGTTGAACATATTCAACATACTTCTTCCACTACGCCAGCGCTTGCCAGTGGTGAAGAACGTAAACCGCGCTTTCCCGCTAATCAACGACGCCGCAAACGTTATTCCAAAAACCGTCACCGTCGTAGTGGCGGCGGTACTAGCAGCAGCAGTGGTAATGTTGCTGTGGGTAGCGAAGGCGGCGAGAAAAAACTTGCCGGCGAAGATATTTACAACAGCGC
>JAZKAT010000006.1:130298-140120 GCA_040389045.1 Pseudomonadota bacterium
TGGGTAGCGAAGGCGGCGAGAAAAAACTTGCCGGCGAAGATATTTACAACAGCGCCCCGCGTACAGTGCGTCCGGAACCTGAAGAAGATTGATTTGGCTGCGTTTGCGTAGGTTGGGCTGAGCGTAGCGAAGCCCAACAGCTTTTTAGTCGAGTTTCTGGAAAAGTTTGCAATGCCAGGATTGTCTGTCCGCTCCAAAACGCGCATCCATGCGCTACGAATGTCATCCATGACATTCAAGTCGCTACCATACAACCCTGGCACTGCAAACTGACACAACATCTAATATTAAAACAAAAACTTTGCTCCGCTCTTCACCTCTCCCCTTGTGGGAGAGGTCGGCGCGAAGCGACGGGTGAGGGGTAATAATAAATAATTAAAACAAAAACTGTTGGGCTTCGCTGCGCTCAGCCCAACCTACTTCTGTCATTCCCGCGCAGGCGGGAATCCATTTAGAGAGAGTCACGTACCATGAATAGATTCCCGCCTGCGCGGGAATGACAGATGGGGTTACGTAAGTTCCTCAACGCTTAATCTGCGCGCTCTTGATTCCAGCATGACGGGAATGCTATCCATTATTGGATACGCCAGGCGGTCGAATTTGCAAATTAATTCCTGGTTTGATTTGTCATATAACAATTCACCTTTACAAATCGGGCATGCTAAGATGCCCAGTAAATTTTTATCCATGTTATTGGTTACCTTTGTATGTTAACTCACACTAATGAGAAGCTTGCCGCCGCTTTAACCGAATTTGATTTGACACCCGCTCATGTGTCTTGGCATAACTGCTTGCAACAAGCGCTTGCCACTCTCGATAAAAATTATTTAAACACTCTGGCAAACACTACTGACTGGTTGCCTGGTCGCTATAATATCTTTAATGCATTTTCCTTACCAGTCACTGAAGTCCATTACGTCTTGTTCGGCGAATCACCCTACCCGCGCGCGGCTTCCGCCAATGGCTATGCTTTCTGGGACGCGGCAGTTACGGATTTGTGGTCGACCACCGGCTTAAGTAAGCCAGTCAACCGCGCCACTTCCTTACGCAATATCCTTAAAATGCTCTTGCTGGCGGAAAATAAACTGTCGCCAGAACATATGACGCAACCGGATATCGCGCAGTTAGACAAGCAGGACCTTATCCAAACCAACCAGCAATTATTCGGTAATTTGTTAAAACATGGCTTTTTGTTATTAAATGCCACGCCAGTACTGCGGATTGGGCAAGTTCGTCAGGATGCACGGGCCTGGCAGCCGTTTTTAGCAGTTATTTTGCAGTATTTAATTGATAACAACCCTAAGGTGGAGTTTATCTTGTTTGGTAATATCGCCAATGAAATTGATTCAATTTTGCCCGCGTCTGATCATAAAAAACTCTATGCAGAACATCCCTACAATATCTCGTTTATAAAAAATCCGCTGGTTTTGGACTTTTTTAGACCGCTTCATCTACTGAAACGGTAAAATCTTAATAAATCTGTCAATAATATTTGCAATTTCAGCCAGTTAACGATAACTTATACTCATACTTCTCGTGTTTAAAGGAAAGTGTTGATGCGCATACTCTTAGTCGAAGATGATGAACTTTTAGGCGATGGTTTACGCAACGGCCTAATCCAATATGGTTATGCGGTAGACTGGCTTAAAGACGGACAATCCGCTGATCAAGCCCTTAAAACAGAAACCTTCGACCTTATCGTCCTTGATATTGGTTTGCCTAAATTATCCGGTATTTCCGTGTTACAAAATCTGCGTTCTCGTGGTTTAACCATGCCAGTGTTGATACTCACGGCGCGGGAATCTATTGAAGACCGCGTCAAAGGCTTGGATAGCGGCGCCGATGATTACCTGACCAAACCATTTGATCTTGATGAATTGTGCGCGCGCTTACGCGCTTTGCAACGCCGCTTTTCCTCCCGCGCCGAACCCGTATTACAACACGAAAATATTTCTCTCGACCCCGCGTCACATACCGTCACGCTCAACGGCGAAACGATCAATGTCTCGCGCCGCGAATTCGCGTTGTTACACAAATTATTGGAAAACGCTGGTCGTGTACTCTCACGCGAACATTTGACGCAATCACTTTATGGATGGGGTGAAGATGTCGATAGTAACGCACTGGAAGTTCATATCCACAATCTGCGAAAAAAATTCGGTCAAACTTTTATTCGCACCATTCGTGGTATCGGCTACATGATTGATAAAAGTAAAGAAGAAAAATGATTCGCTCAATACGGCATTTTTTATTATTCAGCTTGCTTATCAGCATCACGCTGGCCTCTTCTATTACTGCGATTGGTAACTACATCATTGACAAACAAGTCACGCAAAATTATCTTGACGCGCAACTCTTAAAAATTTTTTCCTTCATTGAAATTTTGCATGATGCTTCTAAAACCGATAAGAGCATACGCCAGGAAATTTCCAACGTTTTTGATCATACCCATTCGTTTTCGGCCAATACTTTATTTTTTCAAGTGTGGAGTAACAATGGAATTTTACAATTAGATTCTTCGAATAATACTTCCGAATCGCTGGCTGACGCGCAAGAAGGTTTTAGCGACCGGGAAATCGAAAACCATAACTGGCGCGTATACGCACATAAAGACGCGCATACTGGCGCAAAAGTGATTGTTGCTGAATTATATGATATACGCAATAAACTGGCTGATGACATCACCGGCAGTAATGCGCGTATTTTGTTAGTGACTTATCCTTTGTTTGGTATTTTAGTTTGGGTCATCATCGGTTTGGCATTGCGGTCTATCACCCGCGTGACCAATGAAATTTCCAATCGAGCATCCACTTATCTCGAACCTGTAGATGCAAATAATATTCCTATTGAAATTAAACCACTGGTAATTGAACTTAATCAATTATTTATCCGCTTGAAATTAGCCTTCGAACGTAACAAACGTTTCGCAGCGGACGCGGCGCATGAATTACGCACGCCATTGGCTGCGTTAAAAACTCAAGCCCAGGTCGCCTTGAAAGCGGACAAGCAGGAAGACCGCAGTAAAGCGTTAATCAAAGTATTGCAAGGTGTAGACCGCAGTTCGCACATGGTGGCCCAGCTGCTGACGTTAAGCCGCTTAGGCCAGGAGGAAGGGTTAAGTGACACCAGGCCCGTGGATCTGCATAAATTAGCTTCGGAAGTGCTGGCATATCTTGTGCCTATCGCGCTGGAAAAAAATATTGAATTAGAATTAGCGCCGCCGCCACATTCTCCTGTCATGTATGGTAATGAAATTATTTTAAGTGTATTGATACGTAATATTGTCGATAACGCGATTCGTTACACGCCTATGGGTGGCGAAGTCCAAGTGCGCATTTTTAATGATTCGCAAAAAATCATTTTACGCGTCACGGATAGCGGCCCAGGTATTCCACCCGAATTGCGTGAACGGGTGTTTGAACGTTTTTTCCGTATCCTGGGTACTACCGCGTCGGGTAGTGGTCTGGGACTGGCGATTGTGCATCAAATCACGCAATTACATCATGGCCAAATTTCACTTGGCGTACCGGAAAATGGAATTGGCTTGCAATTTGATGTGGTATTCCCTACATTTAATGGAATTTAAATCGTTACCTCATCATCCTCACTATGTTAGATCTATTTGAGTACATTACATCTGACACACCCATTCTCACGCCAAATCGGCGGCTCGCTGCGGTTTTTATAAAAAAATATAATGCCTGGCAAATGCAAGCCGGTAAAACGAGCTGGGTGAGTCTGGATATTTTGCCTATGACCAGCTGGGTGAAACGACTCTGGCTGGATGTTACTTTGCAAACGTTTACGCCCGCACCCGTGTTACTGAGCCCGGAAGCCGAGCAAATTATCTGGGAAACTATTTTACGGCAGTGGCCAGACAATAAAAATTTATTACAAATTACTCGCACGGCTGAACTGGCGCGCGCGGCCTGGGGAATACTCAAGCAGTGGCAAGTGGATTTTAACAATCCGGAATTACTCACTACGGAAGATGGCAATGTGTTTCAACACTGGGCGGCGGAATTTACAAAAATTTGTCGCGAACATAATTATCTGGATACCAATAGCATTGCTGAAAGCGTCACCGCTAACATAATCAACGGTATTTGTGTTCCACCTAAACATATTATACTCGCGGGTTTCACTGAAATAATTCCCACGCATCAAGCCTTACTGCGCGCCTGTGAACAGAGTCAAACCCAAATTACGGTGCATAAGCCAGAACGTCCCAGCAACACGGTGCGACGTATTAGTCTGGCGGATGAAGACACGGAAATTTACAGCATGGCGCGTTGGGCGAAAAATCTTTATGAACAAAATGCGCATGCCATGATTGGTTGTGTAGTGCCTAATCTGGAAAATCTGCGCTCCCGGGTGATTGAAATATTCTCTGAAGTTTTCGCGGCCAATCATCAATATGTGTTAGACCCAACCTTATTACCATTTAATATTTCTGCCGGCAAAAGTCTGGCACTTTATCCGCTAATTCACCTGGCGTTGCAATTATTAAAATTTCCTAAAAAAAATATTCCTATCGATATTATCAACAATGTAGTGTGTTCACCCTTTATTGGCGGCGCTGATAGTGAACAATTTGCCCGCGCCAAATTAATCACTAAATTACAGGAAGACAATGTAGTCAGTATGTCGCTGGCGGAACTCATCAACAGTGATCGCCTGCAGTCATGCCCATTATTACGCGCGCGTTTGCAAACGATTGCTAAAACAACTATTCAGCAAAATAAACAATTAGTAAGCCATTGGGTCAACCATTTCATGGAGCGCCTCAATGATTTTGGCTGGCCGGGCGAGCGTAATTTAAATAGTCCGGAATATCAGACGGGTGAAACCTGGCTAAAGTTACTAGCGGGTTTCACTCAGTTTGAAAACTTGTTAGGCGCGGTCAGTTATACGGATGCCTTGCACTTCTTAGTATATTTAACTACCGCGCAAATTTATCAACCCGAAAGTCCGGAAACCACCGTGCAGATTTTAGGGGCGTTAGAAGCGGCGGAAATTCCCTTTGATCATCTATGGGTGATGGGGCTGGATGATTCTAATTGGCCACAAGCGCCACGGCCTAATCCATTTATCCCACAAAAGCTGCAACGTCTATTGAATATGCCGCATGCCACCGCGGAACGTGAATTAACTTTCACTCAACAATTAACGATGCAATTACGTCAAAGCGCGAGTAATGTTATCTTCAGTCACGCCAATTTGCTGGAAGATTTACCGTTGCGGCCCAGTCCTATCATCATGGATATTCCAGAAATTGCGGTGACTGAGTTAGAATTAGCGGCGTTTACGCCCGCCGCGTTACAGGTTTTCGCCGCACGCGCTGTGGAAAAAATTCAAGATGAAACCGCGCCGCCAATTGCGGTAGATGAAAAACCGAAAGGCGGCAGCAGTATTTTCAAAAACCAATCATTGTGTCCGTTTAAAGCTTTTGCCGAATCACGCTTGCGGGCGCAAAAGCTGGAACAAGTCACTCTTGGTTTGCGTCCCAATCAGCGCGGCAATATTTTACATAAAGCGATGGAATTGATTTGGTCTGAATTAAAAGATCAACCTGCTTTACTCACTACGCCTGAAGCTGAGTTAGAAAATCTGGTGCAACGCTCAGTGGATTTGGCGATTGAAGAAAAGGCCGCCAGCAAAAGTGTTAGTAACAAATATTATTTAAAATTAGAAGCCGCGCGCTTGCAAAAAATTATTGGTGAATGGCTATTGCTTGAGAAAGCACGTCCTTATTTTAAAATAAAATCACTGGAAGAAAAACGCAGCACTACCTTTTGCAATATACCCATTAATGTAATTGCCGACCGTATTGATGAATTAGCGGATGGCGAACAAATTATTATTGACTATAAATCCGGTAAAAATCTGTCATCCGCCAATTGGTTTGGCGAACGCCCAGAAGAACCGCAGTTACCACTTTATTGTGTGCTTGAACCTGAACATACCGCTGGCATTGTTTTTGCGCGTGTGTCACCGATGAAAATGAGCTGGGAAGGGGTAAGCGCTGTGCCACTTGATATCAATGGCGTTAAAGCAATTGAGGAAAAAGGCATTACCTGGTCACAACAAATTACTGAGTGGCAACAAACGCTGGGACAATTAGCCGCGGATTTTTTTAATGGCAAAGCCAGTGTAGATCCCAAAGAGGGTGAGCAAACTTGCCAATACTGCCATTTACAATCTCTATGCCGTGTCAATGAAGTGAGCGTTATATGATAATTACTTCAGCTAATCCTATTCAAGATGAACAACAACGTCAGCAAGCGCTGGATATCAGCCAATCTTTTATTGTGCAAGCACCGGCGGGTTCAGGCAAAACCGAATTACTCACCCAGCGTTTTTTGATGTTATTAACTCAGGTCAATGCTCCGGAAGAAATTCTCGCCATTACTTTTACTAAAAAAGCCGCCGCCGAAATGCGGGCACGTATCATTAAAACTTTACAGCAAGCTGCCACACAACCCGAACCGGAAACAGCACATGCCAAAAAAACCTGGCGTATCGCCCGTCAAGCTTTGCAGCAAAGTTCGCAACTACAGTGGGATTTACTCGACAATCCTAGCCGCTTGCGCATTCAAACCATAGATTCCTTCAATGCCAGTCTGGTAAAACGCTTACCTATACTTTCGCAATTTGGCGCATCCCCCGATATCACCGATGACGCCTTGCCATTATATAGAGAAGCGATACAAGAATTTCCGGCACATTTAGAAAATGCCGGTGATTGGTCAGAGCCTATCGCGCAATTATTGCTGCATTGTGATAACAACATTAATAATCTTGAAGAATTATTAATAGAAATGCTAGGCAAACGTGATCAATGGCTTGGTTATATAGCCGCCGCGCGCACCATAGACAACCTTCGCGAGCGCTTGGAAGCTGATTTACAAGCGGTGGTCAGTGACATTCTTGCCAAATTAAACCGCGCCCTGCCGCCGCAACCGGCCGATGAATTATTTCAAATCGCTAAATTTGCCGGTAGTGTGTTAAGGGATAACGACGCTGATTCACCGTTAATTAATTTTGCTGAGCTGGATGGCTTACCCTCGACTACTGTGGATAACCTACCTCTGTGGTTAGCAATAAAAGAATTATTGCTCACCAAGGAACGTAACTGGCGTAAAAGTTTTACTAAAAATGATGGGTTTCCCGCGCCTAGCGGCGCTAAAGGCGCACAAAAAATTCTTTACACTGAAATGAAAAAACGCATTGCTGAATTAATCAGTGTCTTTAATGAAGATTCACAATTATTGTCGGCGTTACATGAATTGCATTACGCCCCTGCCCCTGAGTATTCCGCGGCACAGTGGCAGGTATTGATAGCCTTACATCATATTTTGTTATTGGCGATAGCTGAATTGTATGTAGCTTTCCAAAACCACGGCCAGATTGATTATATTCAAAATGCTTTGGGAGCACTCAATGCATTAGGCCATGAAGATTCACCCACGGATTTGGCGCTGGCGCTGGATTATCAAATTAAACATATCTTGATAGATGAATTTCAAGATACTTCCAGCAGTCAATTTCAATTATTAAAGTTTTTGACCGCGGGCTGGCAAACTGGTGATGGCCGCACGTTATTTATTGTTGGCGACCCTATGCAATCTATTTACCGTTTTCGGGAAGCGGATGTGGGATTATTCATACGCGCGCGCAAAGAAGGTTTAGGACATTTAAAATTAATTCCCCTCACGCTGTCAGTCAATTTTCGTTCTACCCCGCAAATTGTCGCCTGGGTCAATCATAGTTTTCAAAAAATCCTGCCGCTGTATGATGATATTTCAACGGGTGCGGTGAGTTACAATCCTAGTATTGCGAATGATACTAGTCTACTTGCCGGTTCTGGCGTTAAAATTCATGTAATTAATAATCAGCAACAAAGCCAGCAAGCTCGCGATATTGTCGAACTTATTCAAGAAAAACGTCACACCGAGCCGCATGGTAAAATTGCTATCTTAGTGCGTGCACGCGCGCATTTGAAGGATATTATTCCAGCCTTAAAATCCGCTAGACTTAGCTATCGTGCTATTAAAATTGATCCGCTGAATACGCGACAAGTCATTCAAGATTTAATGGCGTTAACGCGGGCGCTGGTTAATCCAGCAGATAAAGTAGCGTGGCTTGCCATACTAAGAGCGCCGTGGTGTGGTTTGAGTCTGGCGGATTTATTAGCGTTAACTAGCGAAGCCGCCATCTATCAAACTATCAATCATACTGAATGCTTGCAGAAATTATCACCGGAAGGTCAGCAACGTCTGGCTAGAGTGCGCACCGTACTCACCGAGAAACTGGCGGAACGTCAACGATTAAGTCTGGCGATGTGGGTGAAAAGTACTTGGCTAATGCTGGGTGGTCCTGCTTGCCTGGAACAAGATGCGGATTTGGATGATGTAACCACTTACTTTGCGTTGCTGGAAAAATTGGACCGCGGTGGCAATTTGACTAATCTGGACCAGCTTGATTACGCCGTCAGTAAATTGTATGCAGCGCCTAGCAGTCATGCCGATGATACATTGCAAATCATGACTATACATAATGCCAAAGGCTTGGAATTTGATACGGTTATCTTGCCTTACTTAGAAAAAAAATCTCCGCCAGATAATAAACAATTATTATTATTTATGGAAACTGTCCGCGAACAATCAACGAACGCACTTATTCTCGCGCCGCTACCGGCGTTGGGCAAAGATGACGATAAAATTTATGGCTATGTCAAAAATCAGCATAAAACCAAAATGGAACATGAAATCGGCAGACTGCTTTATGTCGCCGCGACCCGGGCAAAACAGCATTTGCATTTATTTCTCACAATCAATCCTGATCGCAATATTGAAACGACCAGCCTGCTTCATAAATTACAGCCGGCTATTGCCGCTGAACTTGAAAATTTCGCGGCGGCGCCTGCTTTGGCAACAATTAATGAAATGGCACCGGTACTGCCCCGTTTTATTCAACGTCTAGTAAACACTTGGCAAAATCCATTGCAGGAAATAAGTATAAAAAAAGTGATGGAACACCAAACCTTATCCACCTT
This sequence comes from Pseudomonadota bacterium, assembly GCA_040389045.1. Lineage (GTDB taxonomy): Bacteria > Pseudomonadota > Gammaproteobacteria > DSM-16500 > DSM-16500 > UBA5158. The sequence goes on from JAZKAT010000006.1 coordinate 139,357, forward strand.
GCGGGTTAACCGTGATTTAGCGCGGCAAACCGGTACTGTAGTGCACCTTGTTTTACAACAGATTAGCCGCCTGGGCATACCCTGGTGGCGACAACACGATTTGAGCCAGCAGGCCTGCTATCTCAAAAACCAATTATTGCAGGTGGGTGTGGCGGAGCATGAGTTGACGAGTGCCTCAGGCAACGCCCAGCAAGCCATCCACAATGCCCTGGGCGATGCGCGGGGACTATGGATATTACAATCCTCCCAGGAGGCCCAAACCGAATTTGCCGTGACTGCCGTCATTGATGGGAATCCTCAACAGTTAAAAATCGACAAAACTTTTGTGGACGCAGGCCAGCGCTGGATTATCGATTATAAAACTACCCCTTTTTCCGGTGGTGAGATAGAAATTTTTCTGCGGTCAGAACAGCAAAAACATATCGAACAAATGCGGCATTATTTCCAAGCCATGCGCGCCCTGGATGAAAAACCAATACATTTAGGGCTTTATTTCCCTATGATTCCCGCCTGGAAAGAGTGGACTTTTCACTGATATTTAAGCTGTTTTGTCAACATTTGGCAAAAAAATATTAGGGTGGAATTATCGCCAGAAAAGACTATCCTGAAAGAATGCAGGACATGAATCAAAGCCCAACGTGAAGATTTGGGAAGTCAGAGAGCTGATGTGGTGTGCACGCCTTTACACTTTTAAAAGGAAGCCTAAAGCATCACTGAGACATCCACCTCTTAAAAATATGGCTTTGCGCTCAGTCCTGCGTTTT
>JAZKAT010000007.1:0-59492 GCA_040389045.1 Pseudomonadota bacterium
TCAAGATAAGAATCCCTCTTTGTGCATTTTACACAAATGTATCTGTGTTTATCCGTTAAGTGTTGCGGCATGGCAGACCTTTCTATCCAAGTCTGGGCATGCTACTTGAACTGGTCGGATTATTTGTACTTGTCATGATAGATGGATTGGCAAATAGACCGGCACTTTGCAAAGAACTTTTTATTTTACCAGACCCTATCAAGCTGGCTGTCGCGATTGCCAGTAGTGATTGCTCAGTATAAAGTGAAATATACTGCGTTTTTCGATGATAGAAAATAGTAGCAATATACAAACCAATGTGCTGGCATTTTTGCTGTAATTCCTTTGCATATCGACGAGCTTCTGGCGTATCTCTGGCGATGATTACTGTTTTTAATGATTCTCTGGTGATGCGCGCAAGTACTTCAGGCATTTGCGTTGGGTTTATTTCAACATGTTCAACCAGTGCTTCCCAATTATCTAATCTAACACCTTTTACTTGTTCAGCATATTCACTGACAGATTCTTCAGTTCCCACCCATTTTCTCGCGACAGTACCGTAATCATGGCGGAATAAAGCTTTAGCAGGTAAGCATTGTTGACGATTAAACATTAAACCTACTAACATCCTGTTCCGATCATGCTCTCCAAAAACCGGAATTTGCAATTGTTTGCCGAGAATTGAATAAGATTGTTTTTTTAAACTTTTATAAACTTTATCTTTTTTAATACCTTTATGAGAGTTATAAGGAATAATTTTATCTTCATTATGCAGATATTTGTGTGTGCAATGTTCTTCTTTAATTCTTGGTATTCTCAAATCTGGACGATATGAATAATCACTAAGTTGCTTGATATAATCATCTGAATGTTCTTTTTTAATGATTTTAACTAAAGCTTGTTGGTGATGTATGCAGCTGTAAATATCAACAAACACAGCTATTTGTTCTTTAACACCGGGAAATGTCAGAAATTGAGAGTAGCTAATTTGGGCGCCAGTAAATATAAGATTATCTTTTCTCAGGCAGTCAATGATAAAGGCGAGCATAATGGTAAATTGATCATAAAAACTAGAATGTTTTATTGTTTTATGTATTTTAGCGTTTAAAATATGTAAATCAAGATAAGATTCTAAGCCATTTTCAAAAACGTTCTTAGCAACTTCGTGGGAATTAAACCAGGAAAGGTCAATAATCTCAGATTTCCCATTTTTAATAGACGAATAAGTTTTAACATAAGATTCTGTATTTTCTCTTATGATATATTCTTTATAAGCAGCTTCGACCGGGTTAAGATCTTTTTTTTCATTTATACACTTTTCCGCGATAAATGCTAATTCACGTTTCAGTTCAAATCCCTCTAGCCAATATTCTGCGTAATACTCAAAACATATTCCCGGTGCAGACATAAAGACATATTCAATAAGCTCAAGGTCATCTATTGATTGAAGAAAATCCATAAACTTATTTTTATAATGTTCATGCGAAGCATTTTGCAAAAATTTGGAAAGGGTCTCAACTTCCAGAAGCCGAATAATGCTAGCCGCTAAATCAAATTTTTTGCGATAAATGATTCCGCATAAAATATCCAAATTTGGTATTTTTTCAAAAACACTATTAATAACTGCTTTATTGAATAGCTCTTCAATGTTACTGGTATGCTCCCTGTCTAGAATTATTTCGAGGTAGGTTTTGTTTTCTCCCGCGTAGGCCGGTAATAATAATATTTGGATTAAATCTTTATCTGTAAAACACTTTAGTAATCTTAGTAATGGTTCTTTGTTTGAAATGAAAGCTTTCAATGGGCTGAGGCCCTGAATATTAGTTTGTAAAAATGCTTTGCCCATCGCTTCTTTACTTACTTTTTCAAATAGCAAAAATAATGAATGCAGGTCGGGTTCTAGCCCATGTAAGCGGTGCATGAAGTGCCCATGTAAGCGGTGCATTAAGTGCTGCACTCTGTGTACCGGATTATTGCCCTGTGTGTGACATTGAACGATAGCAGCGGACAAGCTTTCTGCTGGTGCTGACTCGACAATAATTTGTAAATAAGGAAATTGCGATTGACGGCATGACAGTATCAAAAGATCTAAAATATTATTGCCATCCTTAGACTGCTGAGTAACGGTTTTTGCTATAACTTTAGTTGAGAGAGTCTTATAAAGGGCTTTAAGTTCATGATATTGGATGTTTATTTTTTCATGCATTAACCCATCAAGAAATTCAACATAAATTTTACCGAATGTTGCCGAAATTGCTCCGTTTGGAATTTCAGCTTCAGTTTGAGTGAAAAGTTGAATAACGGTGGGCAGTAGGGCGGAGCTGTTTTTGAGTAATAAACGCAGCAGCAAATTTTTAGAATTATGACGCCGACTTCTATCCAGCAAGCGACGCTGATTGAATTCATTCTTAAACGCATCCTGGGTGAGAGTTTTTCTCCAGGTATTAACGTCTGCAATATTTTTAAAAATGGCAGCGTGTGCCCTATCAATATCTTTTTCGCTTAATAGATTCGAATAAGCATGAGTTCCTGCAAACGAATCGAATTGTGTTTTAGAGATAAAAACGTAATATAAAGCGCTGTTATACAGCAAAGAAAATTTACTTTGGACCACAGCCTGTTGCGCTGGAAATCGATGGTTAACCCAATTAGCGAAATCATTGGCGTTCGATTGTTCCAGAAAATAATGGCGTAATCCATCATCTTTGATTTTGAGCCCCACGCTAAAATCACAGAAATTGGTATAACTAGGGATTGGTGTATATATTAAGTTATTCATATTACGGAGCATTTTAAATAATCCGGCTGATTTGAATATGTATAATACAGGGTTTAAATTAAGGAATGCTTAAGAATTCACCAACCAAATCTAGGTATACTCCACCCTTGCGCCCATAGCTCAGCTGGATAGAGTATCTGGCTTCGAATCAGATGGTCAGGCGTTTGAATCACTTCGGGCGCGCCATCTACGTCTTAACGCCTTTTTGGAATGAGAATCGCGTGGGGTAAATCTTCTAGAGATTTTCTAAATTCATATTGCTTGTCTGATTTTTTTATCACTTTTGCATTGTCTCTATCTGGATTAATCATGTGGCCTTTGCCAAAAAAACTAAATACTCTGCCCGGCTCTGCTCGATGATCTTTAAATACCTTTGCAGCGTGACGATTACGGTTGACCAGCCCTACGTCCTGCACCAACTTTTCGCTTTGCTCACGCGTAGTGATCATTTCATGGTGGGCCGCTAATAAAAAATTGTTTATCACATCTGCTAATTTTTCGGAAGATATTGTTAGCAAGTCTAAAAATTTTTTCGTTTGTACGGCTAGGTTTTTCTTGGTGAATTGCTTAAATTGGACAATAGCAGCGTTACTGTCAATCAAGTCATCCATCTGCGCCAGGTAAATGCTTGCCGCGGGGAAATACATGCGATAAATTTCATTATCCATGCCCTTATGCATACGCTGGCAAAGATCTATATGATATTTTTTAATCGAATCTAATAATTTGATTTGTGCAGAAGCAGTTAAATTATTTTCACTCGCTTGCGCCAGCTTGTCGGCAAGTTCTACAGTAGCGTCGCTGTAAGCACTCGCGGTTGCTTCAGCCATTGTTTTTATAAGATAGATTTTTTTTTGATTTTTTAGATATTTCCCATCTTTTTCCATGAAGGGTTTTAAAATATCTTCATTGTCCCAGCCACGGCAAATCAAACTCGATGAAAAATGCGTTGGTATTGCCTCTGGCTTGTCACATTCTGTTTGAACATCAGCACCAGTCCTAACTCGGTAAGTCTCATGACCCGTTAGTGGTTCTGTGTTTAAACTAATGCATGTGTCTGCGCAATCAACTGTGAGCGCACTATCAAGCATTTCGAATCTAATATAATCGCCGGGTTCAGCTAGGGCATTTACAAATTGCGTTTTTAGCTTTTGATGAGCCATTACATTATGTAAATCGCCAATTAAAAAATATTTGGCATCTAACCAATTAGGTATGTTAGTGATAATGTCATAGTTTTTTATTATCTCGGCAACAGTAGAGCAGGTTGGCTGAATAAACAGTGCATCAGGGTTAGTAGCTTTTAAGGGACATTGATCAAGGCGTGCCATCGGTGGTGTAGCAGCCATGGCTAAACTAATGGGTTGCAGCATGACAATTAAAGAAGTCACAGCTTGCACCGGGTGATTAATAATCGTTCTATATGTCTGATAAACAACAGAAAAATAAGAATTTCTGGCTGATTTATTGGGCATAAAATAATCTCAATAGCTTAAATTTTAATCATTTTACCTGTTAATTATTAACAAATTATTAAGAAAAGCAATTATTCCGGACACTAACATTTTACCAGCCTAAAATATGAAAGAATGCACTCCCCGGCATCAACTGTTCAAATTGTTGACACATCATTCTAGCTGCGCTATAATTGACCACAATTTTAGGTTACTAAAAGAGGATTACAGCAATGTTAAGCGGAGGTGAAAAAAGAACGTTAGGTTTCTGTGCGGGCTTTGTCTTAGGCACCCTTATTTCTTTTCTTGAGTTCGTCATCATTACTGTAGAAGTTAATATGTATAAGAAGGAGTTGGACGAATATAATATGCTTTACTTGGCGCCTCTAACTATAGCAGCTTCAACAATAGCGGGGACGATAATAGCGGAACTAGTTGATTGGTCCCAACCAGACGGCTCTTATGGAATTCAGAAAGCAAATACAGCGTTGCTCGCACATATCGATGCACTCCTTGCAAAGCCAGAGAACTATAATCTTCTCACTGCTAGTGAAATTAAAAGTTACGAGGAATACATTGCGCATTGCGAGGGAACAGAAGAACAAGATAAATTAAATGAGTATCTTGACAATATTAGTTGTTCTATTAATTTAGAACCAACCAGCAATCCCATCAAGATTTCTGGTTATTATCCGAACGTAAAATCTTTAACGGTTACAGAAGTTTTACCTGAAGCAGAGATGCCATACATCGTTCGTTTCTGGATTACGACGATTGATGCCGACACATTAAAAACTTTTGTTAAGCGCTGCAATGAGGATGGAAAGTTCGCATTCGCACCGGAAGTCCCCAGTGATAGATTAACAGATAGAGAACATGTAATGATTGAAAGAGGCTTCAGCAAAGCAACTGTCGTAACCGCATTCCTCGAGGAAGCCAGAGCAAAAATCGCAGGGCAAAATAAAATAATCAGCCAAAAATCTAGAGAATCATCGTTCGCATATTCGATTACACAGTTCTTCCCCAAGCAGCCTGCCAAAACTCACCAAACTATATCACCTCATCTGCCGGCGCTGCGTTAAGTGACAAATTGTCGCGAGTCATTAGAGTTCATGACAGAAATAATTTAATATGGGAGCCAGGCAATGGTGTTCGTAAAATTCACATCTTCAAACACCACGCACATCACTAAAGTGGGGCTAAAATGAAGCCAATAATATTTCCAGAACAGACCCAACGATTACCTCAAATCGTCCCTCAAGAAGTATCCTTTAACGATTACAAAATCGATTATTCCCAATTTTTAGGGGCTGGTCGCTATGGGAGAGTTTATGCGATTGTAGCTAGACCCGATAATGAAAAAAATATTATTTCAAAATGGATACCATATGTTTACGACTGGATTTACCCAGCAAAAAGTAACGTGGAAAGTAAGTATTGTGTAAAGATATCCTATTTTTTTATTGCGTCTGTTTTTAATAATTCATCTCTTAGCCCTGCCGTTAATGCCTTCTGGGAAAAAGATTCAAATAAAAGTATTATCTTGAGAAATCAATACGGTATTTCTCTCATCAATGTTTATTCGATAGATAGTTGGTATTCACAAATTAAATCACGGATTAACGGACATACTTTGCATCACTATATGGAAAGTGGCGAATTACTTGATAAAAAAAATTATTTAATGCGAAAAGCATTTATTGATTTTCTTTGGGCAATTGCTAGCGCACCTTTAATATACGATGACTTGCATCGAGAAAACATTATGTATGATTCAGAACATCAACAATGGGAAATAATTGATGGATCAACGCAAGAAGATCCTGGTTATCGTACTGCAAAAGAGCGAGCTGCTGTTATTTCAACTATAAAACTCGATTTCTTGAGCAAAATGCCAGCGAGAGGAGAAAATAAAATCAGCCATGCACTATTGAATATTCTGGTAAATAAAGCCATTGAAATAGTAAGCGGCAATGAGTTCAGTAATTGCAATTATGATGAGTTTACAGATCATAATTGTCTACTCAAAGCAAAGAGGGAATCAAAAACTCCAAATGAATTTCACTTTTTCAATCCTGCTAAGTCAAGTAAAAAATTCTCTCAAATACAAGCATCGTTGCTACGCAAGTTATATGCTAAGCGTTAATAATGCTAGGCTTGTGTTAGCTGAGTTATGCATTAATTTAAATATTAAAGCCCAACCTACATTCTTTATGCCTTGATCAAATGTGCTATAAAATACGATTCCACTTTGCTTAAGTGCTTCACGGTGAACCCTGCCCTTTTTGCTAATTCATCAACTTCAAAAACACTTTTTAAATCCGCTAATCGATTGATTAAAAATAAAATAAGTTTGGTCATTAAACCCGGGGTATAATGATCGACGATGATGCAGTCACCCTGCGGTTTTAACACCCGGTAAATTTCAGTTAAAGACTTATGCTTATCCATCCAATGGGAGAAAGATGTCGTGCTGACGACTAAATCTATGCTGTCATCTAAAAAAGGCAATGTTTCCGAGCGGTTCACAGATAACTCTGAATGCGATAACTTAGTTTTTGCTTGCTCTATCATACCTTGCGCTGGATCTATCCCAAAGGACAATGCGCTGGGCCATATTTTTGTAGTTTTCAATAAAAGTTCGCCTGTGCCACAGCCAATGTCTAGAATATTCTGTGGTTTGATGCTGCAGTCTTGCGCTCGTAACAATATTAACTCGTGAGCTAGCTGACAAGATTTGCCAAAACGCTTATCATAATTAACCGCTATTTTATTAAAAACTTTTACAAAACCAGGGTCCCTACGCATAGTCTATCCTTTAAAATTAATGGTTAACTTGGGCCACTTTACTATCTTTAAATATCTCTTCTAAGGTATTTTTGTAGTCATTGTTATCACGTTGATGCTGTGTTAAAACAAGTTCCGCATCTGTGTTGGGTTTTTGTTCCCAGGCATAATAAATTTCTTTATCTTCAATCAGTAACTCATCAGAAATAGTAATATTATATTTATTAATTAAATAATCACTTTCCTCAGCCGAAATTAAATTCGAAATAGATTTCCAGATCTTTTGTAATTTGGCTGGTTCGGCATGATTAATATCAGCAACGAAAGCTTCTCTATCGTTTGCATCAATGTGTGGGAACAGCGCTTTAATCATATGAAGCATTTCTTGCGGTGTCATAATAGAGTATGTGTTAATTTCTATTGCTGCTAATTCGGCATCCGTATAAAGCCTTTGCAACTCTGGCATGATAACGGTTTCTTCAGCATGCATATGTTTTAAAGAATCACCAAAAAAACGCATGTAATTTAAATAAAACTGATATCCCATAATGAGTCTATCTTCTGCAACTTTGCTGAACTGGAGTTTGTCGAGATCCGCAATTAATTTAATAAATAATTGATGTTGTTTGGCATGGTCTTCTTCAATTTTCTTTTCGACATTAGAACCTTTTTTTCTTAATAATTCTAAAATAGATTTATGTTCATGTTCCGCATGGCATTCGACCAAAGCAACGATATTAGTAAACATATTTATCGCAGTTTGTGTCTGTTCATGGTCCCTAAAATTAGTTCTCGATATGGTTTGCTGGCAATCTATTAGCATATCAATTACATATTTGTGATCACGATAATATCTACGTCTTAATTTTTTCATAACTACTCTCCTATTTTAAATGGATACTTCTAATTTGTGTAAAACCCTAGGCAATGCACGCAATGTCGTAAAGGTTTCACAGCCAGGGGCCTGTTTGATAAAGTCAGTCAATTTGGTGATTGTTTGATTTTCAAAAATGTTTATGACATCAATTTTAATATTAAATTCTGTACTAATTCGATTGACCAATCTTACTGCTAATAATGAATTTCCACCTAATTCAAAAAAATTGTCTTCACTGTATTTTACTTCGGTGTTAAGCACATCATTCCATAACTGGGATAACCTAATTTGATATTCATCGTTTAGGGTTGTGATTGAAACTTTTTGATTAGGACGGTTAAATTCAGGGTGTGGCAATTGTTCTTTACTCAGTTTACCATTGATACTTAATGGAAACGAATCAAGATAAACAAAACTTTGCGGAATTTTATATTCTTGCAAGTAGGTTGATAGAAAATCACGTAATTTTAGAGTTCTTTCCATTGTTGCAGAAGGGAATTCTGTTATTGCCGAGTCAACAATCACATACGCCACCAGCACATCACTATCCTGATATTTCCAAGGCATTACAATAGCATCTTTAATTGCGGGGTGGTTTTTAAGGGCAATTTGAATTTCATTGAGTTCAATGCGGAAGCCATTTAATTTTATTTGATTATCGTTGCGTCCAATAAATTCAATTAAACCGTCGCGGTAGCGCGCTAAATCGCCTGTGCGGTAAATTCGTTCTTGTGTTTTTGGATGATGGATAAATGCCGCGTTGGTTTTTTCAGTATCTTGCCAATAGCCGCGCGCTAGGCCCTGGCCGCCGATATATAAATCTCCTATCACCCAATCTGGACAAGGGTTTAGTGATTTGTCATAGACATACAATTGTTGATTTGCAAGAGGTATGCCATAGGGGACGCTATTCCAATTTGCTAATAAGTTTTTTTCTTCATAAAAATTAGACCAGATGGAGCATTCTGTTGCGCCGCCTAAGCTGATAGCTTTTAACGAAGAAATTTTCTGTAATTTTTCCCATAAATTTAGCGGCACCCAATCACCGCTTAATAAACATAAACGCAGAGAAAACAATGGATTTTGAGTGGTCAAATTGACGCTTTCGCTATACTCCAGTAGCATTTGCAACAGTAACGGCACACTATTCCAGATCGTGACATGATATTTGCGGATAAGCGCGAGCCAATGGGCAGGATTTTTAAGGTGTTGTTCGTCTGGCAAAACTAGAGTGGCTCCGGCAGCGAAAGTTCCAAATATATCGTAAACGGATAGATCAAAGGTTAGATTCGATAGTCCAAATATCAAGTCGTGAGATGTCACTTTGAAACGGGAATTCATATCGTAAATCGTATTAAAAGCTTTTGCGTGCTCAATCATTACCCCTTTAGGCGTGCCGGTAGAACCGGAAGTAAAAATAATATAGGCCAAATCATTAACCGAGAAACGCCGCGCAGGAGGATGGTTGTTATATTGTAATAATTCACTAGTGAATGCAATATTGAGTGGTAGCATGTTAGTTGCGAGTGGCTCTAATTTTGTTAAAAGATCCGAGTGAGTCAGGATTAATTCGACTTCACTAATCTTAAGAATTTCCGCAACTTGGTTGATTGGTAAATTTGCATTAATTGGCAGGTAAGCAAAACCAGCTGCCATGGTTCCTAAACACGCGGCGATTTGTTCCCATGATTTTTCAAAAATAATTGCTATAGGCTGGTTGTTTTTATACGGCTGTGACAGTAAATAATGGCTTAAACGGCAAACGTGTTGTTGCAATTCGGCATAAGTCATTTGCAAATGCTGGGTCGCAATAGCTATATGCTCGGGATAGAGTAGCGCACTTTGCAGAAATAAATTTTCTAATCGAGTGGGCGCGATTAGTTGCGTGGCTGTTGCATTATACTTTGTTCTACTTTTGTGTTGTGACTTAGGTAACAAATCTATCTCTTTGGTTGTCAAGGTATAATCACTAGCTATTTTTTTAAGAGTTTCTGTGAAAGCCTCCATGAGGGCTTCTATATAATTTAGTGGATAAAGATTTTCTGGAAATGACCATTGTATGTTGAATTGAGATTGACTTATCCAGATAAAACAAGCGAGTGACGTATTTGAATTTGCAATAAACGGTGAGGGACAAAAAGCAATTTCACTTTGCTGCATGCAATACAAAATAATGGAAAAATGTTTGGCAAGATGATTAGACTGCCAGGTAGTATTAAAATGGGTAATTAAATCCTCTTTTTTTACAGCGATTTCAGCGTGATGGGAATTCATTTGCGGTAATAATTCATCTGTATATACCGATATAGTTTTATTTTCCCATTTTTGATTGACCTCAATGGATAGATTATTAATGGTTTTACCGATAACTAAATTTTCGAAGGTGGATTCTTGGGAGAAACTATTTAGTAAAAAAGTGAAGTGTTTACTGCTGCTCCAATAATTTATTACTTTTGCAAAAATACTGACTATAAAAACAGTAATATCAATTTTAGAGTGGTTTAAATTATTAGAAACTCGTTGCCATTGGCGGTATTTAATAGTAGAAAAATGATTTATGTGAGGTAATTTAGTTTGTAACGGGTTAGTATTAACTGCTAATTGAGGAACAGAAGTAAAATTAGCAAATTGTGATAATTTAATGTTTTGCGAGAATTTTAATTTTGTTATCAAGCTAAGATACTTGCGTGATAGTACTTCTATATCATCTGGATTGAATTTCTCCGCTTGATATTCAATGCTGCAAGCAAAACCTTCTATTGCTGGTGTGACTGTGAGGTTTAAATCAGTTAGTATTGGCGCGGTGGGTAATTCAATTCCTTGCACTTCCATATCAAATAACTTACCGCTGACGTCCCGTTTATTAAGCGTAAATTCCGTAATATTGTGATCATTTTGCAAATGACTGTTTTGATAGATAAATAAAGTATTAAAAAATGGAATTTGATTACCTTGCCGCGCTGGCATAAAGTGGTTAATTAAATCCGTGAAAGGAAATGCGCTATGGCTGATGATGTGGCGGGTTAATACATGCACATTTTTAATTAAGACTTTTACTTCAACATCGTCGTTAAAGTTAATTCGTATCGGCAGTATGTTTACACAATATCCGCAATAGTTATTTGCACCCCGCCAATTCCTTAATGCCACTGGAATTCCAGTAATAATATCGGATTGGCCGCTGTATTCAAATAATATGATTTGAAATAAACAAAGCATGACAGCATAAACAGTCGTATGGTTATCTCTCGCCAACATGTGCACGATTTGTTTATCCATTTCACTAATATTGAAATGAAAAACATTTGTTTGTTTTACGCCTTTATTTTTAATAGGGAAATCTATCGTTTTAGGATAATTATCTAAGTGCTTAAACCAGAATTGCGCATCATGAGAATAGTTTGCACTTGTTAAATATTGTGCATACCAATTAACATAGTCTTCATGAGGGGTGGCGCGAGTATTGTTTAATTGTTTATTAGCGATAAGGCTTTTGTACGCTGATTCAAGCTCAGAGAACAACATGTTGATAGACCAAAGGTCGATAATTAAATGGTGCACCAAAAATAATATGACAGTTTCATTAGCTGATAGTTTGTAAATATGAAATCTAAGTAAAGCGCTGTCGCTCAAATCGAAACGAGGCTGTGAATGCTGACGCAACAAATCTTGAATGTGTTTTTTATCAGTTGTAGTTATGCTAAGCGTTTGAGGTAATAAACCCAAATGAACCTTCTGGATGATTTCTTCATTTTCTTGATGAAATGTACTGCGTAAATTTTCATGACTTGCTATGACCAGCTTTACAGCGGCAGAGAAGATATCGATATCTAAATTACCCAACAATTTAAAAGCGCGGGCAAGATAATATGCATTGTTATCTTTATTTAGTAAATAGGCAAAATACAATTCTCTTTGGCCTATTGTGGTAGGTAGCGTTTGTCCTTGTTTAAGTTGTTTAGAATGAACAGTGAGAGAATGCCCCCCATTTTGAGACTGGGTAAATCTTTCGATAAATTCAGCTATTGTCTGGTTCTCAAGAAATTCATGTATATTTAAGTGACAATTATAATGTTCTTCAAACGCGTTTTTTAGTTCCATTAGTTGAATTGAATCCAAGCCAAAATCATTGAATCGGTTGTTCAAATCTATTTTTGGCAGAGCTATACCAGTTAATGCTGCGATTTTTGTTTTAAGGTAGAAAGCAGCATCATAATTTTGGCCGTTAGCTAAACTTGTATCTGTTTTTTCTTCCTCATTTAAGAATAATATGGGTAATCGGTGGTTTAAATAAAGTTTGTAACATTTTAAGCGTTGGATTTTACCGCTGGTTGTTCTGGGAATACTGCCCGCTTTCACTAATATTATTTTATAAATCGCCAAACCTAATGCCGATAAGATGGCTTGTTTAATCTGAATAATTAGTTGGGAATAATTTATTTCTGTTGTTTTCTTTTTTATTTCTTGCACGAGGATGATTTGTTCTTGATTTGACTTTTTATCTACGAATACTGCTGCCGTTCCGCGTAAAGCATTGTGGGCATTTTTTGCTGCCATTTCAATATCTTGCGGGTAATAATTTTTGCCGTAGGCAATGATTAATTCTTTCTGGCGCCCCGTAATATATAATTCATTTTGATAAATAAAACCTAAATCACCAGTCTTAAGCCATTTTCCCTGCTGCCCTTTTATGCTGCCAGTAAAGGTCTTTTTAGTTTTATTTGGTTGATTGTAATAACCCATTGCGACTGAAGGGCCTCTTACCCACACTTCCCCAACGTTGCCAGGCGCTAACTGTTGGTGTGTTTTAGCATTCACGATTTGTAATTCATGCTCAGGAATAATTTCACCACATGATACTAAGGCTTGAGTAATAATCGAATTATTAGAGTTTATTCTTTTAACCTTGTTGTTCTGTAAATCTGCCGCTGAGAAATTCGTAACAATTTTTCCATTTTTCTTTTGTTTGATACTAACTAAAAGGCAACTTTCAGCTAATCCGTAACAAGGCCGCAATGTTTTAGAGCGAAAGCCATATGGAGAGAATGTCTTGGTAAATTCATTTATAGTTTTGGGATTAATGGATTCAGCTCCGCAAAATGCCACTTCCCAAGATGATAAATCTAATTCCGAAAGTGGATGCGCAAGCATTCTTTTTGTGCATAATTCAAAAGCGAAATTTGGTCCGCCGCTAATCGTCGCTTTATATTTCGATATCATCTTTAGCCAAATTAATGGGTTCTTTATGAAAGTATATGGGGCCATTAAAATAACAGGAAAACCATTATAAATTGGCGCTAGAATTCCGCCTATCAACCCCATATCATGATAAGGCGGGAGCCAAATCAACCCTTTACTTTTAGGATTCATATTAAAGCTTTGTGAAATTTGTTTTAAGTTTGCTAATAAATTGGCATGAGACAACATCACGCCTTTAGGTTTTGATAATGAGCCTGATGTGTATTGCAAAAATGCCAACTGCTGGGAATCTGTTGTCTGTTTCTGCCATTGTTTACTATCACTTAACAAAATCGTATCAGTAGTAAAAACGAATAAGGGAGAATCACAATAATTTATTAAAATCTCGGCACGGTTCTTTAAGTTCGCACAGGTCAACAATCCAGTTATTCCAGCATCTTTCACAATGTTTTTTAAATGGAAAACGGATGGTTCGCCTGCTTCAATTCTTGGCAAGTATACGGGTACAGCAATTACATTTGCCATTAAACAGCCAAAAAAAGCCGAAATAAATTCGATCCCAGGCTGGTAAAGTAATAAGACTCTTGCGCCCGGCGTTAATTCATTTTGTAATGTGGCTGCTATAGCTTTAGCTTGGTCGCAAAGCTTAGCGTATGTTATCGATTCAGTCAGTGCTGTGTTATTCTCATTAATGAAAATGTAAGCATCAGCGTTTGGCTGTTTTTCACTTTGATAAATTAACATTTCATTCAAATCGACAAACATATACAGAACCCATTATGTCAGTTTAATTGATTGGTGAAGATTGCCGGTAAAATCGGGACGCTGGATTTGGGTATTTTTCTTATATATACGCATGTTTAATCCATTTTTGGGAACCAAAGAGACGCGCATCCCACGGTCAACGCGCGTGGTTGGAATTAAACTGGGACGAAACCGTTGTAGTAACATACTCAAGATTATTTTAATCTCTAATAACGCAAAATGACGGCCCATGCAGCTATGCGTTCCCGCCCCAAACGCCGTATATTCATGTGGTGTCGGCTTGATATGGTCCCAACGCTGCGGCATAAACCGTAAAGGTTCGGCATATACTGATTCAAGACGATTCGAAACATATGAGCTTAAGAAAATCATAGCGTCTTTAGGGACAAAATAACCGCCAAGGTGGGTATCTTGATTAGCATATCGCATTGCAAAGCCGGCAGGTGGCATTAAACGTACGCTTTCTTTGATGACATTTTCTAGCAATGTTAATTGACCGAGTTTAGCAACGGTAGGATAATCTCCTTGCAATACAAAATCATTTTCTTCAACTAATTGGTTCCAAATACCTGGATGTTGGTCTAATAAAAATATCGTCCAGGAAAGGCAGGCTGCAGAACTTTCATGGCATAAAACGGTATAGGCTTCTGAAATTATTTCATCTTCGGACAGACCTTTTTCATCTTCGCTGTTTGCATTAACTAAAATAGATAAGACGTCGTTATGAACCGAATTAGTATTTTGTTTCTGCTTGATAATATTTCTAATTAATGCTTCTATTTGTTCAGAAATCTTTAGCATATTATGATAAGGCGTACCTGGGATAGCAAAACGTAATAATAATGTTAATGGTGAAGCAGCGCAGTGAACTAAATCTTTTAATAATAATTGTAAGCGCTGGGCTTCACTGGCAAGTGAAAGACCAAACATGGTTTTCATGGAAATAAATGAAATTAAGCGCATGATATCTAAATCAACTTGTCTTATTTCATTAAGTTTCCAATTGTCTAATTCCTGCTGCGTCGTTTGCACAATCACATCAGTATGTTGATTAATGATTTCCTGTCTGAATGCCGGCTGCATCAATTTACGATGTTTAAGATGCACATCGCCATTCAAGCGCATCAAGCCAAAGCTTAGGCGTTCGATGGGTGAATTTTTTGGTAAATTACCTTCCCGGAATGCGTCGACGATAAAAGTATCAGGATTCGTAATAATCTCTTTATATAACTCCGGGCCAAACGCACAAATATGTTTGGGATTTTTTTTGTCCCATGCGCTGAGTAAGCCATAGCGCTTATAAGTATTCATAAAAAACTGCATAGGATCTTTCAGCATCGAAAGCCCTTGTAAACGCCAGCCTAGCCAGGGAATATATGCAGGACCAGGCATAAGCGATGATGTTATATTTATTTTATCTGAAAGCATGCTTCCTCCAATGGCTAAGCACAAAATTCATTTGTTTGGTTTTTAACGTTTAATGATTCCGGCGACGGTAAAAAATCAATACTGATTAGATATTTAATGCATAAATGAGTGAGTTCTTCACTCATTGGTGGACAAACATAATGAGTATTGCGCAAGGCGTCTAAAGTATTTTTACATTCTAGTTCATATTGCAATTCATCCATAAAACGCGGATCCAGCGACCGCTGGGGCGCAGGGTCAGCATCACGAATAAGTGGAATTAAGGGGAAAAGTGCATGCGTATTATCAACTTTTAAAGCCCGCTCCCTACCTTGATCGAAAGGCACAATTTTAAATTGATAACCATAGGTTTTAGTCCATTCACAAAATTGAAAAAGTGTCACAGGCGCTGGATTAAATAAATGATAAAACTTTCCATAACAATTTTTCTGTAATGAAATATTGGCTACAGCGTCAGCGACATAATCCACAGGTACAATATCAAAAATTCTGGCATAATCAGGCATGATTTTCATAGGTACAAAACCGCGAAAAGCTACTAAAATATAGTCGTTTGTTTGCGTAGCGCCGGTTTGTGTATGACTCATGATTAAGCCAGGCCGGTAAATGCAAACGGGTATTCCGCGCTTACTTGCGGCATGCATTATTTTTTCGGCCACCCATTTGCTAGCGGTATAACCGCCGGCGATATCAGCTGGATGCTTTAATGGCGCATCATCTTCAATAAAAGGTCTAGGCGTGTGGGTCGCAAGTAAAACGTCAATTGTCGAAATGTAGTGCACTGCTTTAAGACGATTTTGACAAGCCAACCGTAACACTTCTTTTGTCCCTTGCACATTTGCAGCTCGTAACGCAGAGTAAGGATATGCGAAATTAACTAGCGCACCGCAGTGATAAATGACATCAATTTTATTTGCTAAAATGTCCCACCATTCAGCAGTCAAACCCAGCGCTTTTTCCGCTAAATCACCGCGTACGATTACAATTCTTGACTTATAATCTTTGTTCCATATGTGATAAAGCTGCATTACTTTTTCAATACGCGCATATCCATGTTCATTATCATCTGCTCTTACTAAGCAGTAAATCAGCGCTGAATTTTGTTCGAGCAAGGACTTTAGAAGAAAGGCGCCTAGATACCCTGTCGCACCTGTTAGAAATATAGCTTTTGGATGCGTATAGTTTGCCATCTCATTGCCAGTCGGTTTTATCATGGGGTCTAAAACAGCGTCATCAGCTAGCGCTACTGCATGCTTTTGCGCCATTACCGCGTTTATTCCTTCGCGATCGTACAGGGTGATTACCTCCGCTATACCTTCAATTGTTGGTATTTTAAAAAATTGATGCAGCGGAATCGCGACATCAAAACGTTGGTAAAGTCGGGAAGCCAGGCTACTTAAGATTAGTGATGTTCCTCCTAACTCAAAAAAATCATCATCGATACTAATTGCTGAAGTGCTTAATGCATCAGAAAAGAATTCTTTGACGATTTCTTGGGTTTTATTGACCGGTATTTTTAATGCTGCTGTTCGTGGGTCTTGTTCATGTTTATATTGCAATAAAGCTTGCCTGTTTACTTTGTCATTGGGTAATTTTGGTAAGGCAGGCAGACTAATGACAATATTAGGCAACATATAAGCGGGTAAATGCTGTTTTAAATAAGCAATAATATTCGCATAAGTTACCTCATTTTTGTGCGGCACTATAAAAGCAATCATTCTAGCGAACTCTAAAACTTCCTGACTGATAATCACTGTTGCTTCTTTTATCTCGGGGTGGAGTTCTAAGGCTTTTTCCACTTCAGATAATTCAATTCTGAATCCTCTAATTTTGACTTGATCATCCCGTCTACCTGCAAATTCAATATTGCCATCCAATAATTGCTTTCCCATGTCTCCGGTTCGGTATAAGCGGCTGCCTGGTATTAAAGAAAATGGGTCTGGCAAAAAACTTTCAGCGGTGAGCGTGGGCCGTCCATAGTAGCCGCGTGCCACGCCCGCGCCACCAATAAATATTTCACCGGTTACTCCCCGAGGGACCAGTTGCATGTTTTCATCAAGGATATAGGCTTGCTTGTTTGCAATAGGTTTGCCGATAGGGGCATTTTTATGCATGGTTTGTTTGCTGGTGACAAAACATGTGGCGTCTATTGTAGTTTCTGTGGGACCGTATAAATTAATTAATTGAGCGGATGTGCGTAAATAAATTTTTTCTTGTAGAGCACTCGTTAGCAGCTCACCGCCGCTCAGTAAATATTTCAAGCTGCGGCAATTAGTAAATTCGGGTTCATTTACCAAAAGTGTGATAATTGATGGTACTGTGCCAATTAAAGAAATATTTCTTTCTTGAATCATAGTAATGAGTGCACTGACATCGCTTTGTAAATGAGATGGCGCAATCACTATGGCGGCACCTGTGGACAAAGTCCAAAAGATAGACCAGATGGAAGGATCAAAGCTGAAAGAACTATTTAACAAAACTCTATCTTTGTCCGTTAACGGCCAACATTTCTGCCGCCATAAAATATTATTTACCACACTGTGATGACTGACAATGACTGCTTTCGATTGACCGGTAGAGCCGGAGGTATACATTTGGTAGGCGGATTGTGCAGCAAGTTCATCCTTAATTAGAGACTTAGCGGGATGTAAAAGAATGTATTCACGTTCAGTATCCATGCAAACCTTGATGTGACTATGATTTAATTTAACAGCTAAATCACTTTTAGTGATAATTACTTTAATCTCACTGTTATTCAGCATGTAATTAATACGTTCTTCTGGATAAGCTGTATCAAGCGGTATATATAAATTACCTATCTTAAGAACGGCAAGTATAGCGACAATGGTATCGATTGAACGATCTAAATAGACACCAATGCGTTGTTGTGTATGTAAGCCGCGGTATTTTAAATAATGCGCCAGTCGATTTGCCTCTTCATTTAATCTTTTATAGGTAATAGTTTCATCTTGATAATAAATCGCAATTGCATTTGGACTTTTTTGTGCTTGATCTTCAATAATTTGATCTAAAGTTATTGTGGGGATTGCGACGGGTACTGCCTTGCAATCAGCTAATATGGCAGATTTTTCTGTGTCGCTGAGTAACGGTAATAAATTAATATCACTGGTTGGATTATTTATAATGGCAGCTGTCAAACGATCAAACGAATTTGCCAATTGCAGCATTGACTCTGGAAAAAAGAGGTTAGTATCATAATCCAGGCGAATTTTTACTTCATTACTAAAAAAGCCAATGTTAAAAGTGATGTCATAATCATTCTGTGCGGAACTCATAAATACTTTATTTACTTGCAAAGAATCTGCTTGATAAAAATTATGCTTAACAGTCTCAAATGTAAATAAAGTTTGGATTATTGGCGTTCGGCTTAAATCTCTATCAATAGAAACATTTTCCAGTAGCGTTTTTAATGGTATTAAAGCCGTATCGAGTTTTGTTTGAGAAACAATTGATGAAAATAAAGTAAAAAAATCCGCATTAGAATTAACATCAATAAGAATAGGTAAAATATTTTCTATATTACCAAGTAATGTGGATTGAGATAGCTTTTCTCTTTTATCTGTTAAAATTCCCGTACAAAAAAACTTTTGCTGAGCATAACGGTAAAGTAAAATATTATATATTGTAAATAAAAAATGTTTTATATCAGTAATATTTTGTCTTGAACAGAAGTCTTTTAGTGCGGATAAGGTTTCATTAGCTAATGTCACGGTAATGCTGTTTGATTGATGTTTTTTAACTAAAGGACGTTTGATATCTTCCGGCAGTGCAAGATGAGGAATATTACTCAAACCTACTTTAAATGAATTAATTAAATCTTTAATTTCATTCTTATTATGTAATTCACGTTCAATTTTAAATAATAATTCTGGGCTCTGTTTATCATGGGGAGGAATATTTATGTTGGATAAAAGCTGAGTATAATTGCCAAAAATCTCTTGGGCGAATAAATCTGCTGTAATCCTATCCCCTACAAATTTAGATAATTTTAATATAAAAGTATAATGATCTTCAGTTATTTTAATTAAACTGATCTTAACTAATTGACCCGATGTCAAATCAAAATTATTTCTTTGCTCCGAATGAATTAATGATTCTATAAATTGCTGTTTATTATCTTGCGAACTCAAATCATGAAAGGCAAAACTTGAATTTCTTATTTTACTTAATTTGCGCAAAGGAATACCGAGCACAGCAGTAAAATTGACATTGAATACGTCAAAATGATCTATCGCAAGTGAAACAGCTTGTTGTAAAACAGCTAAGTCTAATTTTGCATGTAGCTCGTACTGGGCCAAAATATTATTTGGCATTTCAGGATCGAGTTTGAGTAAAAACCACAACCGAAGTTGCTCTTCTGTCAAATTCGTTTTACCTTGTTTAAATTCAATCAAAGTATTTTTAAGGGTATTTTTATCTAAAGATGCTTTCATAATAAGGCCTTTTTAATGATTCAATTCCATTAATAACGGTGATAGTTCTTCATATAGAGCGGGAGTTATTTCATCGTTTCCGGGTGTTGTGGTAAATTTTTCTTTGCTCATCTCATCAATATGTTTCGCGAGTAATTTTATAGTTGGGCTTAAAAATATAATTTTAATGGGTATTACAATCCCCGTTTCTTTTTGAAACAAATCGATTAACTGCGTCACCATTAAAGAATTACCACCCAAACTAAAAAAATTATCTTGAATTGAGAGAGGATTATCAATTTTCAAAAGTTTTTGCCAAATCTCTTCCATTATTTTTTCAGTTCTAGAAACTGCGTAAGAAAAACTTTCGTTTAATTTTTCAGGTTTAACGGGAATTGTTGGTTTAACACTATGATTAGTTTGCAGTTTTAAATGGGAACGAAAATTATTATCAAAGATTGTTGTTTCAACATTGTCAACTAATAATGAAAGAACTTTATTGTAATTTTGTAGAAATTCCGCCATCCATTTTTCACTGAATAGTTCTGAGCTGTATTCAGTGATTAAACTTATATTGTCATGCTCTTCAAAGATAAAGAATGACAAGTCAAATTTTGATAATCCTGAATCAACAGGAATTCTCTGTAATGCAATTCCATTTTCATAAGATCGGTTCAAAT
This sequence comes from Pseudomonadota bacterium, assembly GCA_040389045.1. GTDB lineage: Bacteria > Pseudomonadota > Gammaproteobacteria > DSM-16500 > DSM-16500 > UBA5158. The sequence continues at coordinate 20,382 of JAZKAT010000007.1, forward strand.
TTGTTTTTTGAAAGCCAAACATAAGTTGAAATACAGAATGACTGTTGACTGTTCTTTCAGGATGCAAATAGTCGACAACATCACTATAAGGAAGACGTTGATAATTGACATATTCATTGATTGCACCTTGGATGGAGGTGATAAAGTCATTTAACCGTAGAATATCAGTAATTTTTACCCGCAATAACACAGTATTGGCTAAAAACCCAATTACTTTAAACATTTCGTCGTTATATCGGTTAGCTACGGGTACACCGATAAGAAAATCATTTTCATTTGAATAGTAGTGGACTAATAAGCAAAACGCAGACATCAAAATAGTGTAATTAGTCACATTTAGCTTCTTTGCTAGTAATGCAACCTGATTCAATCTATCAATACCTAAATTATATGTTTGCACCGAACCTTGGTAAGTTCGTTCTACAGAAATTTCGTTAGAACCGATTAACTTGATGTATTGAGGAACATTCAAGAGTTTTTCATACCAGTACTTTTTCTGGATGGTATATTCTGGTGAGGATTTCCAATTGTATTCCGAATCCATAATGTCAACGTATTGATATTTTAGTTCGGTGAGTTTGGGTTGTTCTTGTTTTAGATACGCCTCATAACTGCTAATCATTTCTTGAATAAAGATTTCTAAGGAAATTCCATCCGCAATACTATGATGCATAGTGATTGCAATATAATAACAGTCGTCTTCTGCTTGATGCAGACTTATCTTAAATAAACCTGGTTTAGATAAATCAAATTGGAACTGCGCTTCGTTTTTAATATTCTGCATAAGCAGATTTAATTTTTTAGCGCCTGATAGATTGGTGTAATCAAAATAATTTACACTTGACAGCAAATGCAGTTTAATCACTTGCTTAATACCGGAATCCGTTTTTACTATAGCTGTTCTTAATGACTCATGTCTTGCTACCAGATAATTAATTGCTTTTTGTAAAGTGACACGATTTACAGCAGAATTTATTTTGAAAGCAATTGCTATATTATAAGCACTACCAAGCCGTTGATCGAATTGATGCAAAAACCACAAACGTTCTTGCGCGGGCGCGGCAGGAAAAATATAACTTTCATTTTGTATCCCATGCATAATCGTGTCACTCCACTGCTGGTTTATTTGTATGCTTGAATGACGCCATGCGGGGTCCAGGCATGGCAGTTACTGCGTTTAATATTTTTAAAGCCAACTTGTGATAACCAATCCACATATTGCTTCCAGGGATAAATCATGCCGCCTTCAGCGGGTAATGCAGCAAAATAAACACTGTCTAATGCAGCCATTAAAGGACCAGAATCATCATCATTTGAAATAGAGTTAAATATCACAACTTTCCCGCCAGTTGTTAAAGCGTCATAGGCTTTCTTAAGTAGAATAATATTTTCTTCAGGTGTCCAAATCACAAGTTGATGTGAAAACAAAATTAAATCATGACCTTTAGGAAAATCCATGGCAAACATATCACCTGCGTGCACACCTACTCTATTGCTAAGACCAGCCCGGCGAATATTTTCAATCGCAACCGGGGCAGAAGAAGCGATTTCTAAAATAGTAGCTTTTAACGCAGGATTTTCTTTAGCCAGCGCAATAGCGTTGATACCCGTACCACCGCCTACATCTAATAATGAACGCACGGTTGAGAAATCCACATGATTGAATAAATATTGGTTCGTTAATCTAGTCCATGAATCCATATATTTATAAAACACTTCTTGTAAATAAGGATTTTCTGCTAAACGATGATATAAATCCCTGCCCTGCCCTGGTACACGTTGTAAACCTATATTTTTATTTTTTCGTAGCGATTCGGTTAAATCAAATTGCGCTAAATAAGCAATATGCTGTTCGAAAGCTACAACATCTTTAAAGATGTCCCAGATGTTTTCTTGAAATAAGTAATTCAGGGTATTTGAATTGAAATAATATTCATCTTTTAATTCAGTTAATTTTAAAGAAGTTGTACCAAGTAATAAAATATCAATTGCCCTGGTTTGTAAATTTAATTTCTTTGCGATTTCTGCTTTAGTTAATTTCCCTTTTGTATTTAATAATTCAAAAAGACCTAATTCACACCCCGCATTCAAATATTGGAAAGCAGAAGCCCCAAATAAAATAGGAGTTAATGAATGTAAGTTAGATAACGACTTTACTTTATTTAATGAAACTTGTTCATCTGAAAATTTAAAACTTTGCATAACTTTCTCCTTCAATTAAATTGTGGTGATTAAACTATAGTAGTCCATACCTTTTCAATGTATTGCAAACAGGATTGTTTGCTGCCTTGAAAACCTGCATCGCTCCAACCAAGTGGATTCTCGCTTGTTAAAGGCCATATGGAATACTGGGATTCCTTATTGATGACCACTTTACAAAGAAACGAATTATCATTTGCTAAAAAACTTTTCATAATTATTCCTCCTGTGTCACTGCTTCTGAAATTAGAAAATGCTGATGTAAAATTTCATTTTTTAACTTAACAATAAATTCAGCAGCTTCACGACCCGTTAGCACCCTATGATCAAAAACTAAAGTTAATGTCATCGGATATCCGTTCATTTCACTGTCCCCACCGATACCCAAGATTGCGGATTGCTTATCGTTTAATAAAGGCTGAAACACTAAAATGTTATTCGATGAAAGATCAGTAACAGTCATTGTCGATGAATGTACCGCATCTAAATTAAGTTTGTTATCGTAATAATTACTTATATGATCGATGATGTTTATATGCATATCGTATAATGAATGCACATTCGCATTATGAATAACAGCGACTTTTAAACCTTTATTAAGGTCTATCGCTAAGCCTAAGTTTACTCGATTGTAATAAAAGATTTTGTTTTCAAGGTAATATGCAGTGAGCTTGGGATAATTCACACATACCCTGGCTAAAACGTACAAGATGTAGGGTAAAATTTGATTGTTCAGCCATGGAATTTTCTTTAAATTTTCTCTAAGCTTAGCTGATTCAAATTGAACTGTGACACTGCTGGTTAATGCTTGATGATAGCTGCGCTCTAATACATTAATTTCTTGCTTTTTTGCAGAAGAAATATCTTCTTCGGTATGTGCAGGAAACAGTGAATTAATACTGTTGTTTTTATTTTTATCAGCGATTAATTCTTGAAGATCTTTTAATGTGATTAATCCTTTTATATTATATTCACTAATGTTTAACTTATTTTCAATAATGAACTCTCTCGCAGCTTTGGATAATTGATAAGAGTCGGTTGGTTTTAGCGTAGAGTCACAGTCCTGCTTATTACTATCTTTATTTGGAGTATCACTAAAGCTAGCTAGTTTTTCATTTACGTTAACGTAATCCCCTTTTATCCCATGCCTGCAAATATACCCGCTATAATCACTTGTTAAAGTGATATCCACTTTCGATGTTTCTATGCGCACGATTTCTTGGCCGGATTTGATATATTCATTTTCATCAACCAGCCACTCGCTTATCAACATGGATTCATCATTGGCATTAATTTTAGGCGCTAACATCACCGTATTCATACAAAACCTCTTAAAATCGTATTTATAATGAGGTCTTTAGAAGGCAAGATTAAGTCTTCCAAAGGTTTGCTGGCGGGGATAGGCATAGTAGGAGGATAAATTCGATGTAATTGTTGTGTAGTCCGTGCTCCATTTTTTTCCACTAATTGAGAAATGATTTCCGCCCCAAACCCAGCAAAGCCCTGTCCTTCTTCAATAACATAAATATGTTTACTTGATTGCAATTTTTCTTTAATAAATTGAATTTCAAATGGATAAATTTGAATTGGACAAATTAATTGTGCGAGGATTTCATGTTGTATAAACAAATCATTTATTACTTCAACCAGTACATCACTTAGACCACCATAGCCAATGATAGTAATGTCAGCTATGTTGCTAACAGGTGATAAAACTATAATTGGATAAGGTTCTGCTATGTGCTCGAATTGAAATCCAGTTGGAGCTGAGGTACGAATTTTTTTAGTGTAAAGAATTTTATTTTCCATCACAATAACTGGCATTGTGTTGTCAGTAAGTAAGGGTTGATATACGCAGCGCGGATGAATTAAATTATTAATTGCGATTATCTTAATGCCGGGTATACCCATAAAATGCTTATCAAGAGTTTGACTATGGGTAGCTCCATACCCCCTACCCCCACCCATAGGTGTGCGAATAATCAGAGGAATAGAGACTTGCTCATTGTAAACATATTGAAATTTACTAATGTGATTTAAGATTTGATCGAAAGCGAGCGTAATGAAATCTCCAAACATAATTTCCACTATAGGCCAGAACCCATTTAATGCCAGCCCACAACCTAAACCGACAATTGCTGCTTCAGAAATAGGGGTATTAAAAACCTGGTCTGGAAATAGGGAAGATAAATCTTTCGAAATTTTAAAGGCACCATTATAGGGTGATTTAACATCTTCACCGATGAACAATATTTTTGAGTTTTTAGACATTAAATCTTTAAAAGTCTTATTCAGCTCACTAGACATAAATTCTTGACTATATTCATTGCAAGCATAATTTATATTAAGTGGCATAGAAACAGGAATGCTCAATGACGGGAATGGATCAACATTAGCAGCATTAAAAACTTCGGTTAGCAAAACTTGCGTTTGGTTATTAAAATCACTTTCAGCGGTAATATTCTGTGTCAAATAAACATTGAGCGGGTCTATCTCTTTATAATAATCAATTTCACTTTTTTCTCTGTTATCGTCACCTTTTGAGTGTCCATTCAAGCGGTATGTATCTACTGTCAATACAGCTGGCTTGGATTGCCTACGCACATAATTTATTAACTTACCGGCTTTACAATAAAAATCTTCCCATTCCCAGGTGTTGGCTGAATCAACTTTAATATCAAAGCTCTCAATCCGTGTTTTTATATCTCCTGCAAGAGTTTCGCTTTGGTGTGTGGATTGGGCATAATAATTATTTTCTAGAACAATCAATAGGGGAATATTCCATTTAGAAATAATATTTAATACTTCATAAACAATGCCTTCTCCTAACGTGCCATCACCTATAAACACTACGGTGATGCTATTATTATTTTTAATTTTTTTTGCTAAAGCCATGCCCGCCGCTACCGGCAACATGCCGCCTTGAATAGCATAGGAATAAAATCCCTTATGATATAAATGTTGACTACCCCCCCTGCCGCCACACACACCGGTAGCTTTGCCAAAAATTTCTGCAACTAACCCTTTTATATCATTGGTAAAAGCAATATAGTGCCCGTGGCAGCGGTGATTGGATACAACGGTATCGGTAGGCTGCAAAAATTCACAGACGACGATCCCAACTAACTCTTGACCTACACAAGTGTGGATAGTGCCGTGTAGTTTTCCTTGGGAATATAAAGCTAATAATCTTTCTTCTACTGCACGAATTAAAAATGCTTTATTCATCATTTGATGGGCCTTCTCGGCGGAGACCCTAGATGCGCTGCTTGTTTTAATCGGTGTGGATAAAAGCATTATGTAGCACCCATCGATATAAATTCGCCGTTGCGCCATAACTTAAGCAAATCACTATAATGCCCCGTAAAAACATTCCCTGATTCACCTAAGGGCAAAATATAATAACTATTATTTAAATTACCCAGATCGATTATTTGTCGGTAAGTCACGCCTACTATTTGATTGAAGTTTTCGTCAAACGATCCCACATTTACTGTGTAACCATCACCACCATTTGGAATTTCACGGTTCCAGATCCATCCCATTAATTTTACTTCTCCAAAAATGGGTTCATTGAATCTGGCATGATGAACATATCCCCAGCGCCAGTTATTTTCATTCGAACCTAGTTTTAGCGTCACCTTTTTCATTGCAGCTTGCAAAGAGACGCTCATGAATTCGCGGCAATCTTTAAAGCCGGCTTTTTTGCAAAACTCTCCGTTGGTATTTAATTGACTGTAAATAAATAATGGATTGGTTAAATCAGAAATATCGGCAAAAGGATGGGGTTGTAATTTTTGTAATTCTTGAAACCAAAAAGCAAAGATAGTAGCAGGTATGCTGGTAATGGAAGTCATCCCGTCCCACGCCTGTAAATAGCTCAACGCATGCTGGCTGGATTTATCTAATGGTTGTGTTTGCAGAAGTAGTGGACGCAAAGTATTCCAAAGTTCACTTTTTATATCCATTTGCATTTCACGCGCCGCCGCTACATCCATAGGAAAATGAGTTTTCATTAATTCGGAAATGCGTTGAATTCTAAATGGCATACCGCGCCATTGATAAGTTAACTGATAGGGAAAATTATCTGAAATTATTTTGTTATTCGCAGAAGCAATAAATCCTTCTGGTGGGTTTAGAACATGGGGCATTTGTTCAAAAGGAATAAACTGCTGCCAATTAGATTGGTTCGAGTCTGGTAAAGGATAGCGCCCAGACCAGCCGCGGATGGGAATACGGCCTGATAAGTAGTAACCTATATTGCCTAGGGTGTCCGCATAAATGAAGTTTTGTGACGGAGTAACAAAATCCTTTAGTGAATTCACAAATTCAAGCCAGTTTTGCGCGTAATTTAATTTAATAAAACTTTGTACCGTCGTATCATCGTTGGCTAATCCGGTCCATTTAACCGACATCTTTTCGAGTCCGTCATTGACATCGAATAAGTGGTTTATAATGGGACTACCGTCATCCGTGACTTCAACCGGGTAAAGAAGGGAATTGGCTTTTTTAATATTAATCCTTTCTAATATTATATGAGTTTTAGCAGTGGGAGAAAGCAGATAGACATCTTGCGCGTCAATAGCCGCGTCAGTCATACCCCAGGCAATATGATCATTATGCCCAATAACGATAGCTGGCAAGCCAGGCAATGAAGCACCTGTGACGTGTAGATGCGGGGCATTTAATTCAGCTAAATACCAAATGCCTGGAGCGGCTAATTCAAGATGGGGATCATTTGCTAATAGTGGGTAACCATTTTTTGTATATTTGCCTGATACCACCCAATTATTTGATCCTTTGCCAGAAATATTTTTTATTTTTAAAAAGCGTTTCAGCTGAGCTTCGACCCGCCCGGATTGAATTAATCCATCATTAATTTGTTCAGTACTAGCATGAGATTTTTGTTTAGCTAAATTAAAATGTGATTGCAGCAAATCCATATCGCTTAATACGGTAGGCGCATTGTCGGGATAAGGTTGATTGATGGCGGCCATTTCGGTTGGATTAAAACGTTTAGCCAATACATAATTTTTAATTTTATCTTGCCATGAATTTTGTAATTGAAAGGCCAGCATTTTTGCCCAAGCGTATGAGTCAGTAGTTGTCCATAATTCCGGGCGATGATTTAATAGAATTAGCTGCAAAGGTAATTTGCCTTGCACAATATAGGCATTGATACCGGCGGTATAACTTTTAATGATTGCTTGGGTGGCAGGCGACAATGCTTCCCAACTTTTTTCTGCACTGCGATAATAGCCCCAGGTCCTGATATATTTATCTTCTAGCAATGTGTCTTTGCCAAAAATTTCGGATAATGAGCCTTTTACCACATGCCGGTTTAATTCCATTTGCCATAAGCGGTCTTTAGCGTGGATGTAACCTAGCGCATAAAACACATCTAAATCGGCTAGAGTTGAAGTAATGTGAGGGATGCCATAGCGATCTCTACGTATTGTTACCTTCCCATGCGCAGCATTTAAAACTATTATATTTTCTGGATAACTATCCGTTTTCCAAAAAAGGTAGGCTGCGCTGCTACCCATGACTAACATTAATGTTCCTAGTATGTAGATTATTCTTTTCATTGATTAACACTTAAAAACCAGGGTAATACCGTCTGCAAATGGCAGCATACTAATTTCAACTCTAGAATCACTTAATAATTTTAGATTGAGAGCACGCAATGCATCTGTTTCAGGATCTGAATATGATTTATCAGCCACTCGTCCTGACCATAAAGTATTATCAAATACGATTAGTCCGCGCGGCCGCACCAGTTGCAGCGCATATTCATAATATTGGTCGTAATTAACTTTATCTGCATCAATAAACACGAAGTCATAACTTTCACCACCTTTTTTCTCTAGCAATTGTTTTAGGGTGTGTCTAGCATCACCTATACATTCTTCGATACGGTTAGCTATGCCGGATTTTTTCCAGTAAATGCGTGCGGTTTTGAGCCATTCTTCGCTAGAATCACAGGCTGTCAGTACACCATTTTTTGGTAAAGCTGATGCGATACACAGACTGCTATAACCGGTAAACACGCCAATTTCTAATGCATTCTTTGCGCCAATTAACTTGACTAATAAAGATAAAAACTGGCCTTGTTCGGGCATCACTTGCATTTTTCTATCGGGTAAGGTTGCTGTGACTTCGCGCAATTCTCGCCTCACTGCGCTGTCCCGCAGTGAATTATCACGAATATATTGCAAAACATTTTGGGTAATCTGGACATGCTCAATCATTTTTTTTATCTCCATTTAAATAGGAAAGTCTGGATTTCTTAAAAAGGGTTAATACTTCAACCGCAGGTTTGTTAGTTAATAAACTATGTTCTTCCGTACCGACAAATTTCTGGCACACATATTTATGTGCGTCATAAGCTTGTGACATTGCTTCTTTGAATTCACTCACTGCACTAGCAATAATAGGATGGGGGTTTTTAAATAAATTATTGGTTTTCTTTAAAGTTTGTTTTATTAAAAATTCGTGATCACGCCAATATAGACCGCTCAAATTTGGCTTAGCTATAGGCGGCATTAAGGTAGGCCTAACGCCAGCCAAATAGGCTTCATTACTAAAATCGCCCGCAAACTTCAGCGCAATTTTCGCTGAAAGCATGAGAATTGTGGCTGATTGAAGATATTTTTTTGCGCTGCTATATGCGTCTATTTCTGTTTCCGTATAAAACAAATTTAAATTGACTATCATTGCCTGGATTACCGTCATAAAAACATAATGTCCATGTACCCAGCGATGATAGGCACGCTGGCTGCTTATTTTGGAATAGGAGAGATTAGCTGGCCGGACAATTTCCAGTAAGTCCCATTGCAGGTTGTTATCGGAATTTAAATAAAGATTAAATATAGTGAGATAAGCCAAACACACTATTTCCCACTCTTCATCACTCAGTGATGACCCGCCAGCATGGTAATCTTTGACTAAATGTAAAAAAGAATTTATAGCGCTTGACAAAAGTACATCCATTGGATCGCCATTAACGCGAATAATATTGAAGGCTTCATCGTTGTCTTTATTGGGTTGGGATTCGGATGGATCATTGTTTATAACTTCAAAACAATGTAAATAAGAAGTAAATGCATTTTGAATATCCGCCAGCTGATTTTGCGAGACATTGTTCAAGGATTTTAAGATATCAAATGCTTTAAGGTAAGCACTACTACCTTTGATCTCCGCCAGTGTGGTTGGCAGTTTCTGCGGTGGTAACAAATAAAGTATATTAGACTCTTGCATAAGCTATCCTGATAGTTGCTGTTCATCAGTCTTACTGTGCTGAATGGAGAAGAGAATAATATTTAAAAAGGTATTTACCAATACGTAGTTTTACCTAGTGAATTTGACTGTGATTTGGTAGATAAGATAGTTATAAATTTTTTTATAGAGGATATTATGACTAATCAAATGAAATATTTAACTTTAGGCCGTTCAGGACTGAAGATAAGCCAGTTATGCTTGGGTACCGCTACGTTTGGCGCGGGCAAGGTTGGGACCGATGAAATTAAATCTCGGGACATTTTCAAGCGCTATTTAGAGTTGGGTGGTAATAGTTTTGATACTTCAGATAACTATAGTAATGGCGCCAGCGAAAAACTATTGGGAAAATTATTAAAAGAGTATGGAAATAGAGATGAATTGATCATTGGCACAAAATATTCATTCAATTATAGCAAGCATAATCCCTGCTCTAGCGGCAATGGTCGAAAAAATATCTACATTGCTATTGAAAATTCGTTACGTAATCTGCAAGTGGATTACCTGGATATGTATTGGATGTATTTGTGGGACACTTTAACCCCTTGTGAAGAAGTGGTAGCAACGTTTAACGATCTCATCCGCGAAGGTAAAGTGCGTTATTATGGATTATCTAATGTGCCAGCCTGGTATGCTACACGTGCTTATTCTAGCGCGGAGCTTTCACGTTCGATTGGTCCCATCGCGTTGCAATTAGAATATTCTTTATTAGAGAGAAGTATTGAGCGCGAACATATCCCTGCAGCCCAAGCGTTGAATATGGGTATAAGCTGCTGGAGCCCCTTAGCCGGAGGCTTCTTAAGCGGTAAATACCAACAACTGAATGGAGAAAAGCTTTCAGGCGAAGGCCGGCTCGCGGAATTTCAAAAATCGAATAGTTTTGCTGTTCCCCATTTTTCAGAGCGCGAGTGGAATATTGTAAATTATCTCTTAACAGTTGCTAAGGAAATAGATAAAACGCCGGCACAAATCGCCTTAAATTGGTTATTGGCCCAGGCCTGCGTGACTTGCGTTAATATCGGCGCTACCGATTTAGCCCACTTGAATGAAAGTGTGGCATCCCTTAATTTTGACTTACCAGACGAAATAAAAAATAAACTGACCCAAGTCAGTAACATACCAGCTTGTTATCCATACAAATTATTTGGTAAGCAATACCAGCAGATGTTAAACAATGGTTTTTTAGTTAAAAAATCCCTGCCTGTGCACCATACCGGTATATTAGAGGAAGTTTAATAGACTAAGAGGAAGCAACTTGCTTCCTCTTAAGTGTCAGTTTATGGTATTCTGCGCGTTGGCGACTGGTCCATTGCCGGTGCGTTGCTTGTCGAAGAAGATTGACTAGCGGTGTTCAAGAAGGTCAATTTACTCTGTAAGTTTTTTTTTGAGTCTTTTTCATAAGTGGTTTGAATGGCTTCACCCTCACCTGCTTCCCAAGCATATCTTAAGTTTTGGTCAGCTGGTTTTACCGCTTGATAGTCAGTGTCATTAACATTAATGTGTAATAAAGAAATTAATTCGTTACGTTCCTCTTCTTTAATATCGCCTTCAATACCTTTCCAGGCTTGAATGAATTTAGTCGGCTGCAAATACTGGATATCCGTTAAAAAAGCCCGTCTATCTTGCGGGTTAAAATGTTGAAATAACGCTTTAAACATATGTACCATTTGTTCTGCTGTCATTTCTTCATAGTTCGGAGCATCTATAGTACGCAGCTCTGCATCAGTATAGAGAGCTTGTAAAGCAGGCATAATGACGGTTTCTTCTTCATGCAGGTGCAAAAGATTTTCGCCTTCAAACCGTCTGACGGCAAGATAAAAGTGATAACCCAGGTTTTCCCGTTGGTCGGAATCACTGGAACTCTCAATGCTGTCAAGTTGTTTGGTAAGATCACTAAATAATTGATCATGGGACTTATGATCTTCTTCAATGTGCATATGAGAAACGTCACTGCGGTCTCTTAAGAATTGATGGATACGTTTATCTTCATGCTCGGCGTGACCTTTCATTAAACTAATAATACCATCAAGCTGTTTTTTAATATCGGCAACAACTTTATTGTCGCGAAAATCAGCCTTGCCTACAGTACGTTGATAATCTGACAGCATGTATGTTACTAATTTATGTTCACGGTAAACTCTATATCTTGCGGTACTCATATATCTCTCCTTTAGTCTTTGTGTTGGTATTTTTTTAAATACAAATGATAAATTGCTTAATCTAAACATGATATTTTAACGCTTTATCTAGATAGGTTAACTGAATTGATTTAGCCGCCCAAGCTATAAAACTATCTGGACGTAGCAAACATAGGTTAACCCCATATTCATTTTTTAAATTTGGTGCATGTACATAAGTTATTTTTTCCTCCCAATGTGATTTAATATAATTTTCAATTTGTTTGTTATACGAATTACCAATTAAAAAGAATTTATAATTTTTCATTTTTGCAAATAAATCTTCTCTATGGCCGTTAGTATCTATTAATTCTAAATTAGTAATTTTACTTCCTGTTATATTTTTATTTAGAAATAGCATTTTTTGTGTTGTAGGATACTTTATAGTTAAACCAGCTAATTCCCGCACGACATAATTCTGCATAAAACTTATATTCAATAATTTGTTAGCCGTCCATTTTAAGATTCGACTCAACTTATCCTGCGCGATTTCATACCGATACATAATAATGCTTCTACGCATCGCCTTATAAATTAACGGTCGTCTTTCTGATTCGTATGTATCTAACAATGCAGTGGCTGCGCCGTTTTTAATAACCGCGGCTAATTTCCAACCCAGATTGAAACCATCTTGAATACTGATTTGTAATCCCTGCCCTCCCGCCGGTAACTGGGTATGTGCTGCATCCCCAGCTAAAAAGATGCGACCCTTTCTATAGGTTACCGCATGTCTTTGTTGACAGCGAAATCGATTAAGCCACAATGGGGAATTGATTTCAAAATCACGATTAGAAAGTGCTTTAACACTAGTCTTGAATTCTTTAAGTGTAACCTGTTTGTGGATTGGTACATGCATTCGCTCTTGATCTAAGGCCAACACCCGATAAACATCCTGCGTCACCGGAAATATTGCCACCATTCCGCGACGGCTGGTTTTCGCAAAAACATTGGCTTCTGGAGGATTTTTTAATTTGACATCACCATGCATTAACGAATGTTTGTATTGTATTTTGGTGACAGCAATATCCGCTAGGTTACTTACTTTACCACTTACTCCATCACAACCTATTACATAATCAGCTTGTATGTGTTGTAATTGCGATTCGTGCCGGTAGATAATATCTACTTGATTTTTATTTTGATATAAATCAATTAACTCAGCCCCATACATTATATTAACACCGCATTGCGCAGCCCATTCCTCAAGTATATGTTCGGTTTTATCTTGTGAAATACTTAACAAATAGGGGAATCTTGTTTTTAACCTTCTAAAGGACAACATATTTTTTCCGTCACCCAAGGGTGCGAATTCACACTTTACACCTTGGCGCAAAAAAATCTCTGCAATACCGCGAGTTTCCAATAATTCAAGCGTATGGGGGGTCAGACTAAATGCGCGTGATTGATTTGAACGTTCTACTCTTTTTTCCAAAATAAGGCAGTTAACGCCGTTAGCAGATAATTCGGCTCCAAGGGTTAAACCCGCAGGCCCTGCACCTATTATCACTACTTCGAACATAATTAAGGAATCCTATTTAAGCATGGATCTTTCTAATGTTCGCCATTGTGCTTGGATTATCGTTGCTTTTACATCAGTATTTTTACGTAATGATTAATGAAATTTAACTGTTACTATCTAAGAGTGAATGCACCTGGAGAATATGTGTGACTTATTTAGTAGTTATTCCTGACGAATTACAAATTCATATACTTTTACATCTAGATCATCACGATCTTGCCGTATTATTGGTAGTCTGTACGCAGTTAAATAAGTTGACAGCCAAAAATGATATTTGGATTCCCCAACTTAACAAAGAGTTTTCAACAGTTAATTGGTCCACAACTTTTTTTTATAATAATTCCGCTAAAGATCAATTTAAAAAATGTGTACAGATGAAGAAGCAACAACAAAAAATTTTAAAAAAGATTTCGACTTTAGAAACCGATGCTCAGCTTGAAACTATTCATGAGAATGAAAGGCGAAATACCAAAGAAGTCATTCCGCAAGGAATGCATGCTATGAGTGCCTTTGGGATAGTGAATCCTATACTATTAGAATCGTGTTACAGGGGATTATTAAGTTTTTTTAATACACATAGAAGACAAAAAAAACTACAAAAACTCTATCATGCTCTGCAAATTGCTAAAAATGAAAGCCAGGGAATGAATGGTAATACCTTGCCAGCCGGAAACAAACTAGGTAATTTTACGTAGTTCTAATTTGCGCTATTTTTACTATACTACCACATGTATTTACTATCTGAGTTTAAGAGTGAGATGAAATTAGGCACAGACTATTGTATGAGACAAATAAAAATCCCAAACGAAACTTATCTAGTCATTAAGCATTATTGTAAAAATAATAGAATATCTTTAATATATTTTTACGAAACAATGCTAGATTGGTTTCTAAATGAACATCGACAACAAAATACCTTAGTATATCAAGCTAGCACAAAACATCGTCGTACGTTATCATTATGGATAAGACGTCGTCAAATAGACTTAATTAATAAAATGGCAACTAACGCAAAAGTGTCGGATGCTAGAGTAATTTATACTGCTATGATGCTTTATTTAGAGAATTTACCTGAGCTCACAGCTTAATAAAATCCTTAAGCAATTAACGGTTATATGTTATTAAAATCAATATTATTAAAAAAAATATATAACGACTAAAAATTTGTAAAGTATATTAGAGAGCTATATGAGTTCAATATTAAAATTACCCATCTCCGCGGTCAGTTTCATTTTTTCTCAAGTTTCGAACCTTGATTCTAAAGTATCCTGGATCCGCACCCCTGATTATACGCAGCAACTTTATGTTAGTCCTTCCTATCAAACGATTTGGGGAATAAACCCCGATAAATTGTATGAACATCCACTTTCTTGGAATGAAACTGTCATTAATAGTAGCGTAATAAATAAATTAAAAAACAGAATGCCCGAGAATAATCCGACAGTTCATTATCAAATTTTGGGAGCCAATAGCAAAATACAATTTTTAAAAGACACTTGTTTTCATTTGTTTGACCCGCACGGTGAATTAATTGCCGTTGCTGGAGTATCAGAAGTCATTTCTGAAGCTTGCTGGGATGATGAATTAAAAAATACTAATTCTAAGTCGAATGCGAACGATCCTATTACGAATATTTTAACTCATGCCATGCATCATTTTCCCGCTTTGGTAAAGTCAGAATCAACCCAGAAAAGAAATGCTAAAATTATTTTGACTCAGTCAGGCGAAGCAGTAAAACTGACTCAGCGTGAAGCAGATTGCCTGAATGGTTTGACCATAGGACAATCGGCAAAGCAAATTGGACGGACTTTATCAATTTCTCCACGCACTGTAGAAGTGCATATTGAGAATATGAAATTAAAACTTGGCTGCCGTACGCGCATAGAACTCATTAGCAAATTAAACTCGTTGGTATAGTAGAAGTATAAACATGTTGCGAACCGAGCTACCTTCGCATGAGCATTTTTTTCAGCTCTTTGAAATGCATGCGCAAAATACCCAAACTCAAAACCGAACGGCTATTTATAGTAATGCCGAAAATAAAATATCATATCAAGATTTAAACAACCGTGTTAATCAGCTCGCCCACTACCTTCTTGATGCAAAAAATACTGTAAATCCGCCAGAAACGCGCATTGGCTTATTTTTTCACTTATCCATTGAATATATTATTTGCCAGTTAGCGATTATGAAAGCCGGCTTAAGCTTCGTGGCATTCAGTACTAATACTGAATTTGAGCGTTTGCAAGAGTTTGCTAAACAAAGTCAAATAAAATTAATGCTATCTAGTTTGGATTTGAAAAATCATTTATTTCTGATCCACAGCCAAGCTAAAATTCTTTTTGTTGATGCTCAGCAAGACGTTCTTAACGCCTATCCAGCAGATGAACCAGCAAATAAGGTTATGCTAGACCAACTCGCCTATATTCATAATACCTCTGGTTCTACCGGCAAACCGAAACAAGTTTTAATTAACCATGCTGGATTATTAAATTGCGCTACGGATTTAATAAACCGACTGGAAATTACCGAGCAGGATAAAACGGCGGCATTTGCTGATATTAGTTTTGACGCGCACATTGCTGAAATGATGATGACATTAGGTGCCGGCGCCGCGTTATATTTAGTTCCTGAACAAACCCGATTAAATTATTTATCGTTAACCAAATATTATAATTCACATGGAATTACCGTTTCGACTTTAACCCCTTCCGTTTTAAATGCCTTAAGCCCAACTTCTTTTCCTACTTTAAGAGTGTTATTAAGCACAGGTGAAGCCGTTACGCAAAAAATTGTTGCCAAATGGTGTGCAGCAAATTCCAATTTATTATTCGTAAATGGCTACGGCCCTGCCGAAGTCACCATCGCCACGAGTATTGCAATATTAAAACCCGATGATCCAATTCATATTGGGACGCCCATCAAAGGATTAAAAATTTATATTTTAGAAAAAGAGCCCAAAGATATGAATGCCCCTACCTGGGTAAAACCAGGGGAGCGCGGCGAAATGTACATAGCGGGTGTGGGGGTCGGTCGAGGTTATGCAGATGATAAATTAACTGCGGAGCGTTTTAAAACGGTAAAAAATCCGGATAACCCTGATGAACTCATTCGTTTATATCAGACCAGAGATGAAGCCAGTTATGAAATTACTGCGAATAATTCCTACCGGTTTTATCTTTCAGGAAGATTGGACCGGCAAGTAAAAGTCTATGGAAAATTAATTTGCCCTGAAGAAATTGAAGCGCTTTTACTCAATGATCTTGTGATCCAAGCCCAGGTTGACCCACAAAAAACTCCTGCGGGCCATCCCTCCTTCATCGCGTATTTACATGTAAAAGAGCCATTTGATCTATATGAATATTACGCCAGTGTCGTAAAAAAGCTGCCGGCGGCAACAGCTCCAGCGCGATGGGTAATTACCGATAAAACCCAATTGAGTACCAGCAGTAAAAACGCATTAAAAAGTTTAGCCCCAAAAGTGGTAAGAGTTCAATCTCATTCACAAGCGAAACCAAAAAGCACTAGAGAAATTGAATTAGCGACCATCTGGAAAAATGTATTAGAAATTTCAGAAGACATCCAATTCACACTGGATGATAATTTTTTTATGTTAGGCGGCACTTCTTTACAAATGGCTAATTTATTAGTGATCTTACGCGAGCAATTTCAATTAAAGTTATCGCCAGCTGAGTTCGTGTCTACCGCCACTCTTGGCGCGTTAGCGCGTCGTATTAAACGCTTAAAAAATGAAAATAACGCAATTAATCCGGCAATCTTATTAAATTCAAAACATACGGTTTCGCAAACAGAAACGCCTTTATTTTTGATTCATTCATTAATAGGCGATGCGGAGCTGGATTATAAAAAGTTGGTGGAAGCAGGCTCTAGTCAGCGGTCAATCTATGGAATCAGTTCGCGCAGCTATAAGAATTTTGAAGATATGGATACGTGCTTAGAAGCTATTGCCGATGATTATATCGCCACATTGAAGGCTATCCAGCCGCGCGGCCCCTATTTATTGGCTGGCTGGTCGGCCGGTGGGCTTATTGCGTATGCCATGTGTCAACAGCTGAAAAATCAAAATGAAAAAGTTTGTTTGCACATAATAGACAGTGAAGCATTCAGCACCTATCATCAGCAAAGTAAAGAAGATTATGCTGCTTATCTTTTCCTTTTATTTGAGCGTAAATTAAGTCCTATGCTGGGCGTGACTACGCTTGCTATTGATAAAAACGCATTGGCTGCATTGGCGAAAACTAAACAGCTTTATCAATTTTTTGCAGCTTTATTTTCGGCGGTTGAAGCTACACAAAGTAATCAAGCACTTTTACAAAGTAAAAAAGGCTTAATTGTTACCGTACAAAATACGTTACTAGCTATTTTACACTATACAGACATGCGTAAGGTTGATAACGCTCTATTATGGGCAGCAACCGAAACTCAAAAAAAATGTGCTAGTGACCGCTTAGGCTGGCAAGAAAGTGAAATTGAGTTTACTACAATTCAAAAACTGGATGGCAATCATGAATCTATTTTATTGGACCCTGCCTCTGCTAAAAGTTTAAGTTCTCAGTTAGCACAAGCATGCGCGCAGCAAATCACACGCTCAGCTTTAGATGAAATAATCGCTTATTTGAAGAATAGTCAATTGGCGTATGTGAAAGGAGCTGAAGATCAGGACCTTTATACGCCGCTGGAAGGCTGTTATGATTTATCGGAGCCAAATTATAAACGTTATAAGTTACTTGAAGACATCATCCTCCCCTTTTTAAATAATACTGAAAAGGAAACGCTATTACTTTTGGCTGAAGCAGGATCGGGGAAGACGATTTTTTCACAATATCTTACTCACTATTTGTGGCAATCCCCTGCATCTTTAAGCAAGAAAATTATTCCTCTCTATATTCGATTGTCAAACCCAAAAATTAAAGATTTAAAAACCTCTATTATCGAAGATACTTTGATAACATATGGTCTACTAAATCCTGAAATAACACTACTCTTAAACAATAGTCAGTTTACTTTTTGTTTCATTTTTGATGGCGTTGATGAGTTATTTCGTAAAGACCCAACTTCACAAAACTTTTACGCTACTAATAATATTCACGCTAAATTCCCTAACAGCCATTGCATTTTCACTGCGCGTTTAAGTGTGTTTAAAGCTGAAAACTTTGAGGAATTGTTCGAGCCTATGGATGCGTATGGTAGAACCCTAATTCCTAGTAGACGCGCAAAAACCGTTATGCTTGCCCCCTTCGATGAAACTTCGAAATTAATGTATATTAGCAAGTATATTAAAGATAGGCCTGTACCTAAGCTAGGTTACACGGATGTTAATACTGTGTATAAACGGATTCAATCCATTCCCGCATTAAACGATATCGTTGGTCAACCTATTTTATTAATGATGACTATGAAAGTTTTACATTATCTTGAAGCATTTTATAAAGTTGAAAATAAACAGCAAGATTCTTTAGTGATCCAAAGAGATTTATTTCACATGTACACCCATGATCTGTATATGCGTGCCAGCGACAAAAAGAAAGAACGCAGCGGGATAATTAGTGTAGGTAATAGAAGCGTTTACGATTGCATACTAGAGTATAGTATACACTTAGCTAAAATAATGAAAATCAATGGACATGTAGAAATCAGTGAAGAAGCTTTATTTGATGATGATAATCCATTTGGCGATAGCAATACGAGTCAGCTTAAAGCCCCTGCTCTACTTGGGTATAAAAGACTTTTTTGTCAAAGTTATCTTCCAGAATATTTTACAAGGAAAGACCATTATGAAATGATTAATATTGGGCGCGAAGGTTGTGAATTATTACGCCCACGCGGCAAACCCGGATCTTTTATTTATTCATTTATTCATGATGCATTTTTGACTTATTTTGCTGAATTGCTTCCTGTGGTCATCAAACAAGGAAGACGAAAACAAATTCAGGATTTTATAGATAAATATAATATTAAGCAGGTAGTGCGATTTCAGTCTTCATCTTATTCTACCAATTTATTTCAACCCCATTCTACCGATATAAGTCCAGTCAGCATTCAAACATCCAGGCCGGAACCATGAAACGATAGAAGTATGCTTTAAAAATAATAGAAGCCTACATGAAAACCATTGAACAAATCAAAAATCATCAGTTAGCTATCCTCCTAGAATCCATGCACTACACGCCCGCAATTCCACTTTCGGTGTGCCATTCATTAAACGATATTACGACCGGACCTGACGAACCCGCTACCCAAGCTCTATCCCAATTTTTAGTTAGTCAAAACTCAGTATTGTTATTATTAGGCAATGCGGGCTCTGGCAAAACATTATTATTCCAGCAATTAGCGTTCCATTGCTGGCAAAAACCAGAGCAATATCAAACCAGTCTAGCTAAACCTTGGTTACCTTTATTTCTGTCTTTGGCGCATTGGAAGGGCTCAATAAATGAATTGATCTCTGAATATTTGACGGCGAGTGTAGGATTAACGCAAAATGAAATTGCAACATTACAACAAACTCATTCCTGTGTATTGATTCTTGATGCTTATGATTTAAGCCAGCGTTATGATTCATTATGGCCTAAGGACAAAGAAGCAGATCAACAATGGCAAATTAGCCACACATTAGTAAATTCTCGGTCGGAATATTTTATAGAGCATGAAGCATATTTAAAATATTTTATTCCCGAGCATACAGCGGATAACTTAACAATTTCGCTTTATCTTAGACCGTTACCTGACAATCATTCAAGCTATCTCAGTGACCAGCAAAGTGGTATAAAAAAATTAGCTCAAAACCCCTTATTTTTATCATTTTTACAAAAATATTTAGTAAAGTATCCGCAAGGACTATCTAAAGCAAATGAAGCATATCAGTTTTTATTTCAAGAGTGGTTTCAATACCAGCAATGCCGCTTGAAAAAAATTGGCTTGTTAAATGCTTACCAAGGTGATTACATTGAGCACTGTTGGGTATATGTTCGTGCTGCTGCTCTAAAACTTAAAGAATCGTTATCTAATACTATTAACTTTGATGACCATAGCCCTTATGAACAGTCTGTAATAATGCAATGGGAACGTTTTTTTTCCCTACAAAACATCCAAACCCGATTAGTGCAGCAGGCTTGTCCATGGCTGTTAATTGGTAAAAATCAACTGTCATTATATCATCATGACATCATTAGTTATTTTGTGAATTTAACTGATTACAATCTAGAGAAATATTTACATTTACCTTTTGTGCAGGGTGATGAAGGAATTGAAAATATCAGCGAAAGATTACAGCAAGAAAAGTTTGATGCAATGACTCATTTAGTCAATATCACATTGGGAGACATTTCAGAACAAGATTATTTTCGCTTAATCTATTTGTCAAAATACCAGGAAAGTTTTGCACGCCCCGCAGCCAATGCTATATCAATATTAAATTGGGCAAAAATTCCTTTTTCTGGGATGAATTTATCTTCTATCAACATACCGCACGCGGATTTATCCGGGGCTATATGTGATCATACTGATTTCTCAAATGCTAATTTAACAGGCGTTAATTTTCAGCAAGCGTGGCTGAGATATTCTAATTTCCAAAATAGTAATATGTTAAATATTAATTATGGCGAACAAGCCTATTTAGAGCATCCCGGTAAAATAAGTAATATGATTTTATCAGCGGATGGTGAACTGCTGGCTGCTACAGTAATAGGTGAAAGGAATGTTTATATTTGGCAATGGGGGAATAGCCGTTTAGTGCATACTCTTATTGATACGACCACAGAAGACCCGACTGATTTAGCTGTGGATAGCATGCAATTTAGTCCTGATAGAAATTTTTTTGCGATAGGAGCCGCACAAAGAGCATTAACTTTATGGAAATTAAAAATAAGCAAGCTTGATATTATATATCTTGAAGAAAAGCAAAATTATCAAGAAATAGCGGCTGCATGGTGGAAAGCAGAAAGTCGAAACAGCATTGATATATTACTAATGTGTACAGCGAATGGCCTATGGTATATCTGTGGGATAAGAAAACTATCCCCCGCAATGATGGATTCAATATACAGAGGCGGTGATGAATTTTGGCTTGAACTCGATAAATATAAACCGGATTTAGTTCGTAAAGACTCTCTTCTTGAAAATAAATTAAAAACTATTGCTCAATTAAAATTAACCAAAGAAGAAAATGCTGAACTACTTGATCAAGTACTTGTATATTTAGGCCGCAATTCAATTGAAGCAGCGACAAAGGTTTACTTGGAAGAATTATGTTATCCTCACGAAATTAACTTTAGTAGTGATAATAAATTTCTACTTGCCGCAACTGATAAAGGTGCAATGCTTTGGAAGTTAGCCACTACAAAGTTAATTTACTGTTTTAAACAACATACCGAGAAAGTTTTATACGCCCGCTTTAGCCCAGATAGTCAATTATTAATAGCCGGCTGCGATGATCATAAAATTAGATTTTGGGATGTTGTTACTAAAAAATTAATCAAAGTATACTCAGCGGCTTCTGCAGCGATTCTAAAAGTAGAATTTTGTCCGTTAAAACCCAATCTTTTTTTATCGACTGATAAAAGCAATACGGTGTTAATCTGGAATAGTATATCTTCGCAAGTCATTTATCGCAAAAGTGTAAATAGCGGGGCATATGATGCGCATTTTAGTCCTGATGGACTCACACTTGCTATATATAGTGATAAAGAAGTAGAAATAGTTTCAACTAGCAATTGGGTGATAAAAAGCTTTTTTAACACCGATTATCTAATCCAGCAAATTCAATATGATTCTTTAAGTTCTAGATTGGCAACGAGAGGAGAAAACATCATTGAATTATGGGACCTTCACACAAAGCAAGTAGTACAGCGTTTCACAGAACATAACGATAAAATATCAAAAATGCATTTTAATCCACAAGGAAGTAGTATTGCTTCAGCTAGTTGGGATAGTACCGCACGCTTATGGCACTTAAAACCTTATAAAACCTATGAAAATGAACTGACTCCTGTCACAACTCCACCTTTATCTCGTATTGCAAATAATACGTTAAGTGCTAATGAAAATAATGATATATCTACCTTTGCCAATATAAATAATATAATTTGTAGCAGTACCCATTATGATGAAAACGTAACTTTACTCGCAATAGGAACCTCGGATCATATTGCAAGAATTTGGGACCAAAGAAATAAAAAATGTTTACGTGAACTTATAGGGCATACAGATAAGATTACTAGCCTTCAATTTAGTCCAAGTGGAAAATTGATCGCAACTGGCAGCATAGATCATACTATACGCATATGGCAAGTATTAACCGGTGAACTCATATATCTACTGCAAGGACATCAAGAGGCTATTTCTCATATTCAATTTAGCCCTGATGGGAGCCTGCTTGCATCGGGTAGTAAAGACAAAACGGTTCGATTATGGCAGCTAGCAACAGGTGCGCCAGTAGGAATTATTCAAAATAGCTTAGGGAATGTTAATTGCTTACAGTTTAGTTCTTGCGGCAAACTACTCGCTTCAGGAGGAGAAGACAAAATAGTAAGAATTTGGAATATTGAAGATAAAGAGGATGAAATTGAACTGCGAGGATATATTTATAAAATTCGCAGCTTGACATTTTATGCTGATAACACATTATTAACCCTTACTGAAGACGGCGCAACAAAATTATGGCGTAGGGTTAGGATAAATCATTTAATTGAATGGCATTTAATACAAAGCTCAACAGCTAATTTATATTTAGCAGGAACAAGCATTGCTAACGTTAAATGTCTCTCTGTCGCGAACAGAAAGTTATTAGAGCAGCGAGGCGCAACCGCCATAAAAAAATGGCATGGTAATAAAGACAATCTAGATATTGCTATTATAGCTAATCGTATTCAAAAGTTTGTGAACCATGGTCACAGTAGAGATTATTACTACGCGCTACAAAATTATCATGCGCGTAGTAACACTGAAGATATAAATAAACTTAAACGAGCTAGTTTAAAAAAGATTTTTGATACATGCATTGAGCAGTATCCTGCTAAAAACCTACTCAGCCCCTATGCCGTTCTATTACTAAATTCAGATGAGTCATCAACTCTTTCTGCTATTGAATATTTGATATTAATAGCGCCAGCAGATGATTATTCAAAGCGATACTTTTTAAAAATTGCAGAATTATTAGCCCTGATTCAAATAAAATATGCAGCGAACAGCCATTCCAATATGACGGTAAATTTTATCCTTGGGTTAGATGAAACTGCGGATAATGAAAGAGGGAATTTCATCGGTACCAAAGTAGATTTAATCCGATTTATATTACCAAACCGTCTTCAAGATGCGGTTTATGTAACTGGCAGCGAACTAGGTTATGAATTATATCAAAATAATTTAACAGATAACCAAAGCATTCCTCACGATTCTGTTAGTAAACCTAAAGAAAATACTTTTTATACAGATAGCATTAACCAAAAATTAAAACGACAATATTCAACTAAAGAATTCTCCCAACTTAAAACACAATTTTTAAAACCTATTCCTATAGAATTAAGTTCAACTAATCTAGTGGTAATCAAAAATGATGAAATATATTTCGATAGTTATCCTATTCAACTAAATAAACAAAAAGAAAAGCGAAATGAACCCCAGAAAAATACTAATGAGTTTTTAAATATTTTATTAGATCGAGTGGATACTCCTATCGAAGACAATACGCTTGATGTTCTAAAACTTGAAGACATTTTTACTCATAAAATATTACCGAAACACATATTAATAGTGGGAAGAGCTGGAGTTGGTAAAACAACATTATGTCAATATATTAGTTATCAGTGGGCCCGAAACAGGTTATGGCATAATAAATTTGAATCAATTTTTTGGATAGACTTAAAAAGGTTACCGCCCCAACCTCTGCAAAATCACGTCACCCTAACTGATTTATTAATAACAGGGTGTCTTGGCGTAAACTCAAACTACCAAGATTTAAACCACTATATAAAAACTCATGCTAATAAAATACTAATATTATTAGACGGCTATGATGAGCTGGATACCCATTCTCTTTATCGCTCCGTAATTGATGGAATATTAGGAAATACCCAATTCCATATAATAATAACCTCTCAACCATGTAATTTAACAGACAAATCATTTGATTTAAAACTAGAACAGATAGGCTTAATTAACTCAGACATCCATACCCTGGTTAATGCATTTTTCCCTGCGGCCTCGGACACAGCTTCGGATATATTGGATTTTTTAGAAAAAAGTTCGCAATTTGCCACGTTGGCTCGTGTACCCGTGCATCTTGAATTAATTTGCTACGCCTGGCCTGTAATTAATAAAATCTATACAACCCAATCTCAGTTAAATCTCACTTTACTTTATCAAGCAATGGTAGATAAGACATTATCTGAGTCAACTCAATTAATTATTCTTTGTCTAGAGCGTATCGCTTTTATTTCACTGCTTCAAAATCAAATTCCCATTAAATGCGAACTTATAGAAAATATTATTAGTGAAGTTAATCATTTAAATCCTGGTCAGATACCCTTAAAATTAAGTGATTTTGACACCCAACGACTTTTAATAGTTGATAGAGCATACGAGCAAGCAGATAAGCAATATTATTTTGTACATAAAAGTTTTCATGATTATTTTGCAGCACGTTTTATCGTTAACGCAATTATAACTTCAAATTCGCTACTCAACATTAATACTGATAAAAACCAGCAAATTCTCTTAGAGGATTTTGTAGCTAATTATAAATATCATGATAATTACGCAGCAGTTTTTTGGTTCATCACAGGTATTTTATCGCAACAAACAAATAAAAGTTTTTTAAATATATTTTTAAATACAATTAATCAAGAACCCTTAGATATTACCGGTATTTATCATGTCATTTTAGTCATGCGTTGTCTTGATGAAGCGCTATATAACTCTAGTTTTGAACAAATTGATTGTGGTGACGACTTATTAAATTCACTCAATCAGTGTCTGGAACAATATTTCTCACTCCCTCAGGAATTAGGTATACTTCTTTTAAGTTATCTGAAGATTAGTCCCCACGTTTTAAAACATAGCAATATAAAAAACATTTTACTAACTAGTTTGATGCATGAAAATAAATATGGCGAAAATAAATCTACCATAGTATACAAAGCATTAACCGCTATAAAAGCATTAAAATTAAATCATGACGATGTTATCATGTTCTTACTAGCTGTTTTAGATGATACAAAATATAAATATGTACTCTCTAAAATCGAAGCAATTACAGCTTTAGGTGATTTATGCCCAGTCCACTACAAAGATAAAGTTATTCACAAATTAGAAACATTATTACAAGTAGAGCGGGAAACCGATATCAAAGATACCACCAAAAGCTATGAAGGTTTGACTAAAAGAATATTTGGTAGCGGTGAAAAACAATTATATAAGTTGGTAGCAATGTCAATGGCGCAGGATCAAGTTACAATAAGATCTAGCATTGCTGACACTTTTAAGAAATTAAAAGTCAAAGATAATATAGATATTAAGAGTCGAATTGATGAGTTATTGAAAGTATTGTTTGAGAGTGATAACCGTACTTTGAAAAGTACTACTCAAACTTTAAAAGTTATAATCACGGAAAACCCACTTTATCAAGAATATGTCATTCAGCATATATTAAGAATATTGATCAGTTATAAATATTCACAAGCTAATTCGCGAGATATTAATCAAGTTTTCCAAAAAATGGAAAGAGCCATAGATACCTTAAGTTTTTTTAAAATAAGGCGGCCTGACATTATTCAGAAAATATTAGCTCTATTGTATAAAACAAATTGGGAAGATTTAGTGGGGAACGATGGTATGCTCCATAGCGCTGCACAAAAGCTGCGGACAAAAGCTGCTATATGCTTAGCTGATCTTGGCGATAATGATGAAGAAGTCATAGATGTTTTGTTCACATTAATGATCGATGAACAAAATATTTCTGCCGCCGAGACATTATTTAATTTAAACAAACCAACGTCAATTTTTGTTAATGCATTACTAATGATGTTGCGTTTCCCCAATAATACGTACGAAGCCCTTAAAATAACGGCAAATATATTAGGGGAGTTAGGACTGAGAGAATATCGGATAATAGATACATTAAGCGACGGGCTGGATGATACGGTGTCCAAAGTATATTCGGCACAAACGTTAGCTAAACTCAAGCCACAAGATGATATCACCATTCATAAAATTGTCGCACGCTTAGAGGCTGTAGATGAAAAAATAAATAAAGATATTACTATTGAACTCATAGGATGTTTTTCTGTTGCAAATAAATATGTGCTTGAAGCATTGTGCGTTATTGTAAATAAAACCCCGGCTGACAATTGGGAGAAAGCTAGGCAAACTCTCACTACTCAAATATTAATTAAATTATTTGGGTTTGATTATCTTATTTTAAATAACATACTTACCATAAATCAATTACTGAGTATTTTTAGCAATAAAGATGACTCTTATCTACGTTATCAAATCATCAACAAACAAGATTTAGAAAATAATATACTTGATCAATGTGAGTTAACTCATCAAGTTAGGTTACCGCTGATTAAAGGTATTATTGCTTTGATACGTGAAAATACCCAAAAAATTGAATTTATCTGCAACGCACTTTTGCGCTTAAAACAGGGTTATCAAGTAGAATTGGAAAAAGAGTTTCTTAATGTTTTTGTCAGTACTAACTCAAATACCAATGACTTTAAAAGCATAGCTTTTGGTACTAAGCTATTATTAAAACTTAATATTATTTCTAATTCCTGGAAAGAATATTTATTAGATTTCTTCGCCAAGAAATATGAAGGGCCACGCCATTATATTTATTCTTCTTCTTATCAAGAGCAGGCAACCCGCGAAGCACAACGCGCCATAATCCACTTTATGGGCCAGTTTGACTGGTCTACTGCGTTGCCTCTAACAATATATTTTCATCATGAGATTAAACTGTTCGAAGAAAGAAACGAAATATTCGCTTCGACTCCTAGCATCCATCTTCTCAACGGATATCTTATTACAGAAGATACCGCGCTGCTCATGAGGTGGCAAAAAGAGCACATTCCTATTTCTATAGTAGATAACAATTTACATTTACACGAAAAGGGACAGTGTTACACTTCTGCTATTTCAGATCAGCTCTTATCTTATCTAGGGAAAGAAGCTTTTACATTGCTAATGGAACAAAGTTCTATTTCAACTTTTTCTTGCCGCTTTTTTCAACCCACTGCTTCAACCCAATCAAGTATTATAATAAACCAGAAGAGCCCATCAACATTATTAATTCACAATAATGACGAAAAAAAGAGTGCGAATAATTCAAAATTGCGCTAATATTGCGCCCATTATCTTCAACTATCTAAAGAAGAAATGGTATGTTTAGCTCAACACTTACACACACAAAAACCCCGCACCGTATTGAACACTTTTATCAACTCATTGAAATGCTTGCGGAAGACACCAAAACACAAAATCGAATCGCTATTTACAGTGATGATGAAAATAAAATTACTTACCAAGCCTTAAATAGCCGTGTTAATCAACTCGCCCACTACCTTCTTGATCCAAAAAACAAGGTAAATTTCCCAGAAACTCAAATCGGTTTATTCTTTCATTTATCTATAGAATATGTTATTTGCCAATTAGCAATCATGAAAGCTGGCTTAAGTTTTGTTGCATTTAGTGCGAATACTGAAGTCGACCGCTTGCAGGAATTTGTAAAACAAAGTCAGATCAAACTAATTCTTTCTAGTTCGGATTTGAAAAATCACTTATTTTTGACAACGAGTCAATCTAATATTTTTTATTTTGATATTCAACAAAATGATTTTAACCCCTATCCAATCAGTAACCCCACCAACAAAGTGATGTTAAACCAACTTTGCTACATTCATAATACCTCAGGTTCTACCGGCAAACCCAAGCAAGTATTAATTAACCATGCCGGCTTATTAAATTGTGCTACTGATTTAATTAATCGGCTAAATGTTACCGAACATGATAAAACCGCTGCCTTTGCTGATATTAGTTTTGATGCGCATATTGCTGAAATGATGATGACATTAGGTGCTGGCGCCGCCTTATATTTAGTGCCTGCACAAACGCGTTTAAATTATTTGTCGTTGACCCAATATTACAATTCACATGGTATTACCGTTTCAACGTTGACGCCTTCAGTTTTAAATGTTTTAACGCCAAATGCTTTTCCGTCATTAAAAGTGCTAATCAGTACTGGTGAAGCTGTCACGCAAAGAATCGTTGCCAAATGGTGCGCTGCTAATCCAAATTTACTATTTGTAAATGGCTACGGGCCCGCCGAAGTCACCATCGCAACGAGTATTGCCATATTAAACCCCGGTGATCCAATACATATTGGTACCCCCATCAAGGGATTAACTATGTATGTATTAGAAAAAGAACCCAAAGATGGCAACCCACCTAAATGGGTACCACCAGGAGAGCGCGGTGAAATGTACATTGGCGGTGCTGGAGTAGGCCGCGGTTATGCGGATGAGGCATTAACCGCAGAACGTTTTAAAATAATTCCAAATCCAGACAAACCAGATGAAATTATCCGTTTATATCAAACCAGAGATGAAGCGAAATACGAAATCAATGCAGATAACTCCTATCTTTATTATGTTACTGGCAGATTAGATAGACAGGTTAAAGTGTATGGAAAATTAATTTGTCCTGAAGAAATTGAACTGCTATTACTAAACGAACAAGTCATTCAAGCCCAAATCGATCCACAAAAAACACCCGAAGGCCATCCCGCTTTTATTGCCTACTTATATGTAAATAAATCATTTGATCTATATGAATATTATGCCAGCGTGGTAAAAAAATTTCCTGCCGCCACGGCCCCCGCCCGCTGGGTTATCTCCGATAAAGTTTTACTCAGTAACAGCGGCAAAAATGCCTTAAAATCGTTAGATTTAGCGACAGTTCGTGCTCAATCCCATTCAGCCTTACAGCCCAAAACTCCGCTAGAAATTGAGTTGGCTCAAATCTGGAAAAATGTATTAGAGATTTCGGAAGAGATTACCTTCACCCTGGATGATAATTTCTTTATGCTTGGCGGTACATCGCTGCAAATGGCCAGTTTACTTGTGCTATTGCGCGAGCAATACCATTTGAAATTGAATCCCACAGAATTTACCTATGTCCCGACCATAGGTTCACTAGCACGCCGCATTAACCGGCTTAAAAATGCAGATAAGCGCCTGAATGTTCCCGTCTTGCTGAATCCGAAACATGCCATTCTTCATAAGGAAACGCCGTTATTTTTAATACATTCCTTGTTAGGTGATGCGGAACTGGATTATGCAAAGCTAATTGATAAATGGCCAAGCCAACGACCTATTTATGGCATTAATTCGCGTTCATTTAATCATGTTGATGATATGGATACCAACTTAGAAGCGATTGCTTACGATTATATAGAAGCGATGAAATCCATTCAGCCACGCGGCCCCTATTTATTAGGCGGCTGGTCTGCGGGGGGGCTTATCGCTTATGCCATGTGTCAAATTTTAAAAAGTGAAACGGTTTACCTGCACATGATTGATACTGAAGCCTTAGCAACCTATCGTCATAAGAGCCGGGAAGAATATGCAGATTACCTCTTATTATTATTTGAAATTAAATTAAATTTAATGCTTGGCTTATCTACGACCCCAGTCAGCAAAGCCACATTAGCATTATTACCTAAAACAAAGCAGATTTATTATTTTTTTGATGCTCTACAAATAGCAGTTGAAAAATCTGCACTAGAAATTACCGAACGAACAGCTATCTTGATACAAAGAAAAATAGGGTTGATCTGCACTATAAAAAATACTTTATTGGCAATTTTAAACTATCCCGAAACCAATAAAATTGAAAATGTTATCTTGTGGGCGGCATCAGAAACGCAAAAGAAATGCGCCGACATTAATTTAAGATGGATGCAAAGCGAAATTGAATTTACCTCGGTTAGAGAATTGGATGGCAATCACGAATCGATTATATTAGACCCAATTTCTGCAAAAACACTGAGCGTCCAATTAGAAAGAGAATGCACCCAACAAATAGAAGCAAAAAAACAAATTCAAACTCTTTATTTTAACCGCCCTTCAATTAATAGCACTAATTTCATTGACCGCGATAATGCATTAAATGACTTGCATAAAATTTTTCACCGCCTGGGCCGTAACCAAGACATCGCTATCATAAGTCACCCAAAATGTGTCGGTAAATCAAGCGTAGCCGAACAATATATGAACCACAACCATCTGGAATACGAATTAAAACTATGGTTTAGAGCTGAAAACAAAAAGGTTTTATTAGAAGATTATGAAAAATTAGCTCGCCAACTTAACCTTGTTATCGTCGCGAATAACGCTGAAGAAGCGGTAAAACTTCATTTGGAAAATCGTAGAAATTGGTTAGCGGTCTATGACAATGCAGCCCCCTTAAAAGAAATTAAAAATCTGCTGCCAAATAATGGTGGCCATATTATTATTACCACCCAGTTTCAAGAGTGGATAAATATAGGATTGGATATAGGCATAGATTACCTGCCAGCCGCAGATTGTCTTAGCTTGTTACAAACTATCTCTAATCAAAACGATCTTTCTGAAACAAATGCACAAAATAGTTTAATCGCTGATTTGCGTTTACCTTTAGCTATTGCTCAATTAGGCACATATTTAAAAAAATCCACACAAACCCCGACTAAATTTCTAGCTTATTTACAAATTGAACGTGAAGCAACGTTAAATTCAAACGCCGCTTCTGCTTTTTATAAAAAAAATCTTTCTTATGGAATTTTAATCGATAGCATTCTAGCCGCTGTTAATAACGATATGGTTAATGATCAGCAGTTAAAATATAGCTTAGTGATTTTACAAGCACTGGCGCACTTGCATACTAGCGGTGGGTCTTATTCTATTTTAAAATTATATTTGCAACAAATTAACCCAGCAGCCCCAGTAACTAACCTTGAAGTTCTATTGGATAAATCTATAGAGCATTTGTTAGCTTATTCATTAATTCAATATGATTTCAACCGTCGCGTAATCTCTATTAATAATAGTACGCAGGAAATGCTGAAACAGCACTCCCTGCCCTTTTCAAACAAACCTCAAAATATATTATTTTTAATAACTGCATTACATTTGGCACGTAAGTCGGCGGATCTTATTTTCACAAACTTAACTGTATTAGCAGCAAATATAAAGCAATTCGCACCCGCCCACTTTCAACAACCGTATGTAGAGATTTACGCCGAACTGAGTGAAATGTATGCCAATAAATTAAATCCCGCTGAAGCCATGGCAAATACTGATAAAATATTAAAAGTCAGCGAGCGCCTGGATGATTCCCAGTTAGTTCTGTATTATCGTTTACACCAAAAGTATATTGAAGCTTTATCACAACACAAGTTGACAACATTTAAAAAAATTATTTCTTGCGGCACGCACACTGATAATTTATTAAAGAGTTTTTATCCTAAGTCTAAAATGCAAGCAGATATAATTAAATTAAAACGAGTTAATTTAATTTTAAAATCACTAGTGCCTGCGCTAATTAAAATAGAGAATTACTCGGATTGTATTATCTATCTGGATGATGTGATCAATCTCATCCAGCAATTACAAGCTTCAGCATATCATGCACTAACAAAAGAAAAATTGAATGCTTACCTCCTACAAGCTAAGTTATTTAAAACCGACGTTATTTGTCAACATACCCGCCGTACACCAAGCAGTGAAACATATATTTTGCCCCCTGCATGTTTTGAATTAGTTAAACTGTTAGAAGTTTCACCAAACAGCAAAAAATACTTGGCCCATCTCCATCATCAAAT
Organism: Pseudomonadota bacterium; assembly: GCA_040389045.1. Taxonomy (GTDB): domain Bacteria; phylum Pseudomonadota; class Gammaproteobacteria; order DSM-16500; family DSM-16500; genus UBA5158. The sequence continues at coordinate 52,432 of JAZKAT010000007.1, forward strand.
AGCTCGCTTGAAGATGATTGAGGCAGAAGATAATAACTATTCTTTACCTCTTTATGAAGAAGCATGGGAATCTTTTATAGTTACTTGTAATTTAAGGTTTGAAATAAAGGATTTTAACCAAATAATTCCGCTGTTAAATGATATGGCTCTCTGCTGCTATCATTTAAATGACACTACTACCCAGTTTTACTTGAATGCGCTTGCACTTGTCATATATAAAAAATATTTTATACATACTAACCACTGTGATGATATGGCAAAAATCTATGAAATGCTGGCGATGCTGAATAGGAGGCTAGCAGAACCTGAAGAAAGTAATACTTATTATCTAGAACTTGCCAAGTTTTATTATTCCATTCCCGAACATCACCGTGCTATTGTAATAAAAAAAGACCTTGATGTAAAAACTGCTTTATCAGCCGAGCAAATTGCGAAATTAACTAACGCTCACAAAAAATCGATATTAAATAAAATTTATTCACTCAATGAATTTCTACTGAAAAAACGCATTAATTTAGGCGAGTTCCGCGAAGAATTATTAGAAATAGGTTCAGAGCTATCAAAATTAAACTGGGATGAACCGGCGTTACGCGCACCCCTAACGCCTAATCAAAATACTTTTTTTTCAGCTCAGCAGCCAAAATCTCTTATAATTAAAAACATCCAACCTAACTTACCTTGGCCGCAAAATCCCCTTTTTACCGGCAGGGAAGAATTTCTGGCGCTGATAGACAAATCCTTATCGCCAATATCAGGGCATCAGAAAAGTATAGTATTTACCATTCACGGCATGAGTGGTACAGGCAAATCGCAAATTGCCGTACACTTCGCTCATCATGCCAGACTTACTCGTAAGTATAAATTAATCTGGTATCTCTCTGCGGTAAACCTCACTGATGGTTTTTTAGAATTAAGTGACGCTTTCAATATTCCTCTCAATGAGCCCCCGCCAAAAAGAATCGCCGCGGCTAAAACGTATTTACAAAATAATTATAGCGGCAATTGTTTATTGATTATTGATGATGCTGTGGATTATGGAAGTATTCAAAGTCTCTTTCTTGAAATCTCTGGCGCACATTTTTTAGTAACTTCAAAAAATGCTGCTGAATGGACTTTAAAAAAAGAATTATTTATTTTTAATCGAGCTGAATCTCTTAGTGTCATTGAAAAAGTATTAACAACCGAGGCTGAGAAAAATTTTGATGATGCTAATGAATTAGCAGATTTGTTAGGTGATTTACCCTTAGCTTTAGCCCAAGCTTGTTCATATATTCAAGCCAATTGCTCGATCAGTGATTATATTGACTTATATACCAAGCAACGCAATGAACTATGGTCATCCGAGCAAGCACCCAGAGATTATCCATCAACTGTCGCGGTCACCTTTGAGCTAGCCTTTAAAAACGTTAAAAAATTTCTTCCCATTCGTGAATTAGAAGAATTTCTTGGTTACTGTATTTATTTGCATCAAGATTCGATTCCCAAATGGTTACTGAAAACAACTATAGCCAACCCTGTCATATTTGCCAAAATAATACAGACCTTAACGGATTTTTCTCTCATTCAAGCTTCAGAAGATAGAATTTCGCTACACAAAATACTGCAACAAGTCATGCGCGATAAGTTGCGCGATACTTCCCATAAAGTGATTACATTATTAATTGCAGAATCCATGTCAAATGACAGTACTGTTAGTTTGGCGAAAAATCGTGAACTATTAGAGCATTATGATGCCGTCCTCGAGACCAATCCTGAGTGTGTTGATAGTTTGAAATTATTTTTTATTGCTGGTCTTACCCATTTACGTTTAGGGAACCCCCACAAAGCAAGTGTTTTATTTAATAGTGCTATCCGTTTAAAAGCTGCGGATACAGAACATGATCTTGAATTTGCAATGATACTCGATTATTTAGGGACAGCTTATGGGGAAATTGGTTTACCACAATTGAAGAAAGAAACTTTATTAAGATCATTAGACGTTAAATTAAGCAGAAGTAAACTTGATACGAATTTTACGCCAGATCATCCTGAATTTGCCAGGACGTATAATAACTTGGCCAACGCTTATGGCGCAGAAAATAACTTATTGATGCAGCTATTTTATCTGGAAAAAGCCTATCAAATCCAGGTAAACACTGTTGGCGAGAAAGACCCCGAAGCGGCTTTGGTCCAAGCTAATTTAGCAGTAGTTTATAACTGTGTGGGCCAAAAAAATAAAGCAAAAAAATACTTTGAACAAGCATTATTGATTTTAAAAACAGAATATGGCGCTAATCATTATCATGTAGGACGCTTATTAAATAATTGGGCCTCACTCCTAGGACCAATGGAATGGGCTGCGACGCTTAATCAGTATACGGTAGATATCGACATTAACCCAGGTGGTCTAATTAAGTGTAGAATTATAAATTGCGCCGAAAAACAAAAAGAATTATTAGAAGAAGCTGTCAGAATACAAACCCAAAATTATGGCGAGAAAAATATTAATGTTGCTCTGATACAAAGTAATTTAGTAAAAGTATACGGTACACTTTGCTTATGGTCTAAGCAAAAGACTTTATTAAAATCAATAATACCCATTTTTGAGAAATTTTATGGTTCTGATAATGTACAAGCCAATATAATGAAAGAAAAATTAACAGAAGCAGATAGTAAAAAATATGCACATAATCCATAATTTAGTTGTCAAAACCACTAAGCCGCTATAAACTACTCCGGTATTAATTTTCATAAGGAAATCATTTTATGTCGTTAAAAAAAGGCCCACCTGAAAACTCGCAGCAACTTTATATAGCACGTTTAATAAGGCTAGGTTTTCTTCCCGCATTAAGCGCTGAAAAACAAGACCAACTAAAATCAAAACTGGATAAAGTTGATGAGAAAGTTTTGCCTATTGCACCCTTAACAGAAGGCGGTAAACCAACAAGAGGTAGTTGGAGCCAGCTGTTTGGCCAAGGCAATGCTTGGCGTAATTCAAGTGTATGTAAAAATGAAGAAACCAACACTCAGGAAAATGATGCTCCTACTGTAGGCTTCAGACGTTAATTAATATATTACTATGATTAATCAACTCATCATTTTACAACCCATCAATTTATGTAATTTAAATTGTAGTTATTGTTACGTACCAGGTAGAAGGGATTCTACCAAGATGGGTGAAGAAATTCTAGAAACGAGCATTAAGCTGCTTTTTAATAGTCCTCTAGTTATCCATAATAATATCTTAACTATCCTCTGGCATGCTGGTGAGCCGATGGCGGTAGGTATAGAGTATTATCAAAAAGCGGTTGAGTTAATTCAAAAATATAATGTTGAAAATAAGAAACTGGTTTTGGCCATCCAAACCAATGCAACTATTATCAATCAAGAATGGTGTGATTTTTTTAAAAAATATAATTTTGAAGTAGGTATCAGTATTGATGGCCCCAAATTTATTCATGACAAGCAAAGACGTGATTGGAATAATAGAGGCTCTTTTGACCGCGTGCTGCGCGGCGCAAAGCTTTTGCAAGAAAATGGGATGGACCTTAATGCTATTGTTGTCTTGACTAATGATAGTCTGGATTATCCAGAAGAAATTTATCAATTTTTTAAAAATAATAAATTTACTTCTTTTGGCTTCAATATCGATGAAAATGAAAGTATTCACACTTCTTCAAGTTTTAGCAACCTCTCAGCTAATCATATTAATCGCTTTAAAAATTTTCTCTCGAAATTATATGATTTATGGGTACAAGACCATCGTGCAATTGAAATCAGAGAATTTATTGAAACATTTAATTATTTTGCCTTTAAAAAAGATAATCAAAACAGCCATATATTATCCACTGATGCCACCGCTTTTTCTATCATTACAATAACTAAAAATGGTGATATTAATACTTTTTCCCCAGAAATGGCCGGTGGCATTGCCACAAATGAAAAAGAATTCACAATCGGTAATGTCTTAAATATTGCGAGTTTCGATGAATTAGTAGAAAACGCTAATTTTAAAAAGCAATTACAAGGTGTGTTAAAAGGTATTGAGAATTGTGCTAATTCTTGCAACTATTTTGAGTTATGCGGCGGCGGTTCGCCTTCTAACAAATATTATGAAAAAGGAACATTTGAAGCAACTGAAACCATGTATTGCAAATTAAGCAAACAAACATTAATAGATGTAATATTCGAAAAAACTTCTCTTGCTTGACGCAGGTTTTAATATGTTAGAAAGTGATGTCACCCTCTATTCAAATCAGATTGACTTAATACCGCGACTTAGCCGTAGTAATGGCACCGAATTCTCGAATGCTTTAGAGCCTTATACAAAATGTTACTATGATGGTTACATTCCCAAACAACCCTGGTTACCCTTAACCACTGAAGAAAGTAAAATATTAATCGCGCAATCGCCGCCACAAAGCCATATTAATTCTATCGGGGTGGGGAAAATTCCTGTCGAAATTTTTAAGCTGGCAGGTATGCTAAATATTGACTCGAATAAATTACATAATTATATCGATCTCAACTCAAATAATCCGCACCACCTTAGATTCAAGCAAGCTTTGTTAGATTATTTAGAACCCCATTGTATCAATCAGGAAGGTATAACACCTTTACCTATTTACTGCGGTAGAAAAAACCTGGCGACCACCACTTTTGATTTTCACAAACAATTATTTATCGGTTTGCATTATGATAATTGGGATGAAGTGGCTTGGACAAAACGCAAAAACGTGCGCAATCGAATCTGTATTAATTTAGGAATTGAAGAGCGATATTTTTTATTTATAAACCTGGAACTCAAAAACGTTCTACAAAAGTTAAATAACCTGGACATGGGGACCTATCCCCTAAATGAAGGGCCCTACCGTCCTTTCTTTAAAAAATATGCCGATTACCCTGTGATTAGATTAAGACTAGAACCAGGCGAATACTACATAGCTCCAACCGAAAATATAATGCATGACGGCTGCACTGAGAATAAAGTGTATCATGATGTCATCATGACTGTTTTAGGCTATTTCCACACCCGCGGATTAACGTGATTAGCGTATGATCAAATGTTATACAATATTATTTTTACTTAATTAAGTCTTTCTTAATAAACCGCTAAGAATTGGTTAATCAATTTTCTGTAAGCTTGTAGACCAACAATGACGCGGAGATTATTTATGAGAGCACATCAAATATTGAATGACCAACCCTATGTTATGAGTCGCGAGCAGCATTTCGCAGACAATTATAACAAACCTTATAGTCAGAAACAGTATGAAGAATATGAAACTCTTGCTTGGTGCGACTATTTAAGAAGAAAATTTCTAAACATCCCAATGAATAACCTGGAATTCAATGATGAGCAAAAGCAGGCGGTAACGAACTTAGTTATTTTTGGTTTAAAATTTTGTGATTCAGTGCAAAGGGTGGTTAGCTACAATAGTAAAGATACCCAAATGCAAATCACAGCATTATTAAAAAATATTAATGATAGACACTCAGTCCCGATGTTTTTCCATGTGTTTGTAATGTAAAACAAAACCTTTTTTATTGCGTAAAACACATTCGTATTTTTTCTTTAAAAATTAAATTTTAAGTTTGATAAATGAATTTATCTAACATCATCCTAATTATGCGCCCATCACACTTTTTTGCACGGTTTAGCACTCGATGCTATTTTTCAAACCGTTTCTCTTGCGACAAGCTCATTACCCTCCAAATAAAGCTGACACGGCTAGCGCCCTGGTATAAGATGGCGCTTGTTAATAATGATAATCCTTTACTAAAGGATGAAAAAATGGAAACGATAATAGTTTATCCGATGTTTAATATAGTGGTTTTAAAAGAAACCTCAAAGTTGGGTTATAAAGAACATGGAAAAATTTGAGTGTGGTCACACTATCAAAATAGTCAAGACATCGACGATTTAATTAGTAACTTCAAATCCGTTTTGTCTACTCAACCACTCCATGTCATCAAAGCCATGTGGGGTGAGAATGCGCTGCTGCGGGATTGCTTTAGTGGCAACGAGGTGGATTTTGACAATCTGACACCACCCGAGCGCGTTATCTATCTTGAGAATTTAATCAGTAACTTCAAGTCCGCCTTGGCTAGTCATTGCGAGGACGTTATCAAATCCATGTGGGATGGGAATCCGCTGCTGCGGGATTGGTATAGTGGCAAGCTGGTGAATTTTGGCGATGAGGCACAGCCCGATTGGCGTGCTATCTCAGAGGAGGAGTTAATCGATAACTTCAAGTCCGCTTTGTCTAGTCTTTGCAAGGACGTCATCAAAGCCATATGGAATGGGAATCAGCTGCTGCGGAATAGGTATAGTGGCGAGCAGGGGGATTTTGGCAATCAGATACAAACCGATTTGCGTGCTTTTCTTGAGGATTTAATCAGTAACTTCAAGTCCGTTTTGGCTAGCCGTTGTAAAGATATCATCAAAGCCATGTGGGATGGGAATCTGCTGCTGCGGAATTGGTATAGTGGCAAGCTGGTGAATTTTGGCAATCAGACACAACGCGATTGGCATGCTATCTCTCTAGAGGATTTAATCAGTAACTTCAAGTCCGCTTTGGCTAGCCGTAATATAGATGTAATAAAAGCCACGTGGGATGGGAATCCGCGGCTGCAGGATTGGTATAGTGGCAAGCAGATGAATTTTGGCAATCTGGCACAGCCCGATTGGCGTACTATCTCAGAGGAGGAGTTAATCAATGACTTCAAGTCCGCTTTGTCTAGTCAAACATGCTATGTCATCAAAGCCATGTGGGATGAGAGTGCGCTGCTGCGGGATTGCTTTAGTGGCAAGCAGGTGGATTTTGGCAATCTGGCACCACCCGAGCGCGTTATCTATCTTGAGAATTTAATCAGTAATTTCAAGGCCGCTTTGGCTAGTCATTGCGAGGACGTCTTTAAAGCCATGTGGGATGGGAATCCGCTGCTGCAAAATTGGTATAGTGGCAAGCAGGTGAATTTTGGCGATGAGGCACAGCCCGATTGGCGTGCTATCTCAGAGGAGGAGTTAATCAGTAACTTCAAGTCCGTTTTGGCTACTCAAAAACACTATGTCAGCAAAG
>JAZKAT010000007.1:59592-140520 GCA_040389045.1 Pseudomonadota bacterium
TTAATCAGTAACTTCAAGTCCGTTTTGGCTACTCAAAAACACTATGTCAGCAAAGCCATGTGGGGTGGGAGTGCGCTGCTGCGGGATTGCTTTAGTGGCAAGCAGGTGGATTTTGGCAATCTGGCACCACCCGAGCGCGTTATCTATCTTGAGAATTTAATCAGTAATTTCAAGGCCGCTTTGGCTAGTCATTGCGAGGACGTCTTTAAAGCCATGTGGGATGGGAATCCGCTGCTGCAAAATTGGTATAGTGGCAAGCAGGTGAATTTTGGCGATGAGGCACAGCCCGATTGGCGTGCTATCTCTCGCGAGGATTTAATCAGTTACTTCAAGTCCGTTTTGGCTAGTCGTTGCGAAGACGTCATCAAAGCCATGTGGAATGAGAATCTATTGCTGCAGAATAGGCTTAAAAAGCTTGATATTAAAGAGGCTTTGTTAATACTTAAAAAAGTATTTACCAGTAGTAAGCAATGCAAGAGTGATTTTATTTTACAATATGTAAACTGGATTGACGACATAAAGCTGATTCAATTAGCATTGGGAAAAAATTGTGAAAATAAAAAAATTTCTTCTTATTCTAGCAATCAAATTTCTATACTACAAGATCGCCATAACGCTTTAAGTGTGGCTCGATTAGATATGGATTTATTAAATCCTATTATGGCTTCTATGGTAAATCCTATTATGGCTTCTACGGTAAATCCACCTCTCCATATTGAAAAATCTAAAAGAAAACACGATACCGCAAAGGATCCTCGTGAAAAATCATCCAAAAGAAGAAAAAAATCTTCTTCAAATTTGGCAAATAAAGATGTTGTTACTCTAGATACAAATAGTGCAAACGAATTATATTCATCTACTATGCGAGTCAACTCTTTGCTAGCAGATGCAGCAACCCCTTTATCATCACCAGTTCTTTATGTTGATGTAGAAGATAGTTCTGAACTTAGCAGGGATGGCATACAAGAACAAATTGAACCATTTCAATTAATAGGAAGTCCGTTGGTGGATGAAAATGAGAGAAACAAAAGTGTGACTCCCCGACTGTTATCACCAACAACATTTTTTGGAAATCAGTATACTAGACAATCTAGTTATCCTCCGATTGAGTGTGATTTCGATTGGGACAATCCAAATGACGAGGCTAAGCGATTGCCATTTTACTTGCTCAGTCCCTAACGTCTAAAGCTTGTTTTCACACAATCCCGATATTCTCTACTCGCCCGCACTAATTCATGCCGGTGCATGTTAGGCGCCAGCCATTCTCTTAATGTGACAGTATCGTTATCAATTATGTGAGTATAAGGTGCGGTTACTTCATCCAATATACAACTAAATTCCATTGGGTGACTTGTTTCGTTTTGCAGATTAAACACTTGTTGAATTCGAAGAACTACAGCCAATAAAACATCTGTTATTAAAGTATAATCAAATTTATCATCAGGATGAGTATATGTAATTAATACCTGACAGGATGCATCTGCAGGATTGTATTCTATTATATAGCCTTCCTGTTGTGGACCGACGTAATGTTGTAAATAGTCTCCATTTGCCTTATAGGATTTAGTCGTATCATTATAAATATAATTTTTACTTTTTATCTTAAACGCAAGAATGTTAAGGCTATCTTTATCTGTTTTAAGGCATGCGTGGTGTTTTTTATATTGATATTTGACTAACAACGTTTTTAATTGATCTAACGGTGAACCAACTTCGAAATTACTACCACCTCTCGTCGCATTTTTAAGCAAGAATTCCAGTCTGTTTAAATCTAATTGCATTAAAGTCAATGTTTCATCAAGTGCAGGTTTGTCATTGTCACATCTCTTAAAAAGACCATAATTATAAGGCATAGCGTGCTTTTCATCATCCATTAAACAGCGCTTTAATTTGTAATTATCCAATGCTTCGACAGCGTGACGTAATTCATGCGACACATCAATTTTTCTGATATCAAGAAGACTACGTTCAAAATAATTATTCATGTAAATTGCATCATTATCCCAAGAGTATAATGCTCTAGTAGTATTAGCGGCGTGAGCATTCGTTAAAATAAATTTAAATTCCGGAGATTCGCGAAAAATATAATCAAGCATGCATCTATTAATATGATTATTTTTATAGATGTCCATGACAATACCTGTCAGATAATTTGCATCTTTAATAAAATCCGAATAGGTGTAATTCACTTGAGGAACATAATTAATAACTTCGCTGACGGATTCTGGTGTTACCAAGCGCTTTTCCGGAGGTTTTGTGAAAAAAGAATAAAGACTACTCGCCACTGCACTCACTGCTACAGTAGATACAGCCACGGGAAAAGTATTAGGAGAAAGATTACTAGTGAACTGTTGCGACGTTTCTCGAAGGAGCCAACTTATATAAACAGCAATAGAAGCTAAGCCAAACGAGACAAATGAGATTTTACGTCTTGTGAGCATAAACTAACTGCAAAAAAAAAGGGGTTTTCAGAATAAAACATAAAATTATTTAAAACAATCATAAATATATGAGCATTGATCCAGTTTTCTGTTCACACTGGTGTCAAGTAACCTCAATCAACATCATTGAGGTTACTTGACCCCTGCTCTACTGTTCTAGAGCTGCGCAAATATAATGTTTTGGTAAATAAATTTATAACTTGAGGTGCAAGCTCCCTATACGTTTGATTTCTTGGGTGTTTACCCCAGCTTTTTTTGCAAACAATGGCCACGATTTTATAGTTGCTTTTATCTCTGTTATTATTTGTTTTGCTTCGCCTATACCAAAGCGATCGGCGACGGCAAGAAAGTCTTCCATGACTATATTAGCGAACTTTCCATTCACAGACATCAAGTGCTGACTTGTCCACTCACCATTTGGATTATGCGCAAATGTAACATCATAAGCAGGTGCTAATTCCCAACTGCGTCCTTGACGTAATAAAAATGAGAAATTTTTTGTGTGGTCATCGCAGTTACGTGCTATTACATTAAATACCATGCGGCGGAATGCTTCGCGAGTGGTGGCATGATCCAGATGCAGTTGACGAATAGTCATAAAGAATTGTTCATAACTATTCGTAGATTTTTTTTTGTAATCCAAATGATTCATCGCACACAAGCTTTGCATATGGTGTTTGATATTGCCATCCGCTCTATCAAAGCGTTTTGTCATGAAATGCGCGCGGCCATTTTCTTCCAGCAAGCCCGAATCTGTCATGTTAATACCTGCTGCGGTAGCCATCATATAGTATGCATATTCTATTCTGCCATAATCCTGGGTAGCACCCAGTTCTTTATCTATGCCCATGCCGTCAAACTTTAATAGCCAATGTTCAAAACCTGTTTCCGCATCTACTTGACCTGAACAAATTTCTTTGGTTATTGGGTTCCAGGCAATGACAGCTTTTGCTCGCGCGCCTCCCGCTGAAGTACCCACTTCTATGATGCTACGCATAGCAGCACTGGCATGCTCATCATCCTGTATGCTGCTTTTAAGCATTGTTCTCGCGGCTATGATTAAGTTATTTAATTCTAACGCAGTGGGTTTTTGCGTTTTAGGTCCGCGGCTAGGTTTAAATTCCAAAGCTCCCATGGCACGCTTGCCCATATAAGCTAAACGATCTAATTGTGTTATTTGACTTGTTGCTATCCCCTTCTCTGCCATATAACGGTCAATCAATGAATTGCCGAAATCATCAGGCAACGCATCCGCTAACATGGCTGGCAAACGACGATAGGTAGCTTCCGGCAAATCGGTGAAGACATATAGCTTTTCTACATCATTCAGGGGCATGTGTAAGGGGGCTACTTCAATGCCACTTTTTCCAAAGTTTTTATCATAAGCAAATACGTAATAATTCAGTACCGGATCAAGCGCAATTGCGCCTAAGTATTTTCCCCATAGATAGGCTTCAATTCGTTCAACGCGTTGGTAAGGCCCAAGCTTACTCTTTTTTTTCATAAGACCTTCTGCTTGCACGTTGCCGCGGTTGTTTCTTACGTATCATATGTAATGGATTAATACTGACTTGCGGAGCAATGGCAGTGAACCAATTTTCTCTATCCAGCGCCTTTACGACGCGAACCAGAGTTTTTAATGTGGCACCTTTACCACCTTCCAGATGTCGTAAAGCGTTCAGGCTAATACCCGCCTGGTTGCACAGCGTCTGGCGATCAAGGTTCTTCTGTAGCCGTAAATTTTTTATGTTTTCCCCTAATATAAGTTCAAGCTCATGGGGGGTTGAGATTCTATCCATAATTGTCTCCTTTAAGACATTTAGGCAGGGAAATTTTCTTTAAATGTTCTATTTAAGGTAATTATACATTATTATAATTCATTTGCAACATGCTGTAAAAGTCTTATTTAGGAATGTTATAGATGATACTAACGCTAAAAGCCTCTAAAAGAACATTTATAAGCTAGTAAGTGGATGGCGCCGTAAATGTAAAATAGTCAGACAAAAGAGGAAAATCGAGGTATTATATGCGCTTAATGATTCCGGCTTGCCATCCAAAGGAAGAATATCCTCATGTCTACTCCCCCCGAAACCTGCAAACTCCTACGGATTTTGAGCAAATGTAACACTGGAGAAAGGTATGCGCATAATCAATAGTCAATCCCCTGCTAATTTAAAACGTAATTTATACATTAAAATTTTCAAACAAGAATTAATTCGTGAATTATTTTATTTATGGGATGTTGCAAATAATCGTGCTACAGCTCGCGACAACTTTACTAGTAAATTAGTAACATTGCTAAAGCAAGCCTCTACATTTGCTCCCCTGGTCGGTAGCCATTTACCGCACTTAATCGATGGTGCGAAATTCGTTGTTGAAAATCTCCCGAACTTATTTGAGGGGGGAAGCTTTGCCAGCGATAAATTACGGGATAAAAAAACTAGTTACGTTGCACGCTTGATTGATGAAATTGAATTACCTCGTTTAGAAATTATTGTTGACATTGTAGCAAGAGAAGCAATGTGGCGTTATGAACACTTTATTGTTGAACGTTTAAGTGAAAATCCAGCAGAAGGTGTGATTCCATTTGCTAAAGTCGGCGTAGCGCGAGTAATAGAAAAATTAGTACGTACGCATGGCGGAGAAGATAAAAGTGCCCATGTGTTAATTAGTGAATCAGCATTTTTATCAGGATTAGTAGAAGGCCGTTCTGGTGCATTCATTGAAGGCTGGACAAATCATACCTTAAAATTAATGCGACAAAAGAAAGGGGTATTTAAGCTCAAACAAGCAGAAATTAATGCCGAAGACGTTTACGCCAGATCAGGCTTTCGCAACATGCAAGTAATAGCAGGCCAATTGCAAGATAGATTGTATGCACGCGAAAAACCTTTACATCAAGAAATTGCTAATTGGAAAAAAGTGCAATCGCTTTTACAAGGTGAAGCTAATTCATTATTTAATTTTGGTTATACTATATTTCGCAAAACGCAGCCACATGATCCTAAATGTGGTTATGCAATCATGCCACACACGGTAATTCAAGAGCGCTATGATTACAAGCCACATAATATCCAAATATTAAGTACCTCATTACAAGAAGATATTCAAAGTTGGCAGCCCAGCCGAATCCTACTGGATATCACGACGTTAGCAGAGTATTTGACGTGGAATAAAATCTCTGACCAGAAAGATATTCGAGATTTTATTGAAGAAAAATTGGGAATAAAAGAAATTGTAATGGTCGCATGCCACGCGGATCTGACCCGCCTTTCGCTTCGTGGTAGAAATCTCAGCTATATGGATTTAAGCGGCAGCACATTCAGTGGAGATTTAACTGAAACAAACTTTAGTTGTAGTAATTTAATTGGTGCCAAATTTTTCAATGTCATTTCTGCACATAAAGCGGTATTTTATCGGGCTAATTGTGCTTTTTTATCTGCTGAACATGTGGACTTTAGTGAAGCCAATCTTATTCAAACCAATTTCTCATATGCAATTTTAAATTATTCTACTTTTAAGTTTTGCCAAACCATGGGTACCATTTGGCATGAAGCAGAATTAAAAAATATTATCAGTGATGAAGAAACATTTAAAGAACAAAAAACCCAAATAAATGATGTGAAAAAAAGCATTGCGAACCAACATCAAGAGATTAAAAGACTGAATCAAGCATTAACGCAACAGTCTCAAACACTACAAGCTTTACAAGCACAATGGCAAGCCGCTCAAAACGAAAGCGACAAACAGCAATTACAAGAACTTGCGCAACAAGTCAGTTATTTAGTACAACAAGAAGAAGCACACCAAATTTTCGAACAATACTGTCAGCAAGAAATCATTGAATTAAATAAAACATTGCAACAGGCAGCACAAAAGGAGGATGTGGAAATATTAAAAGGGGAATTACAGGGTATTTATACTCAATTAAAAAAACTTATCACCAATAATCAAGAAAATGCTAGCACAGAGACATTCAATAAAATTATAACTATGCTTCAATCCCAAGAACAAGAATCATCTGCTTCCTTAACCAAACACTTTTTAGGGGAATTAAAAGCAAATCGCGCAGACCAAGACAACCGTTTTAAACAACTGGAAACCGCGTTACATGCCCTACATAAAGAAATGGAGCATCGTATTGAGCAACTAGAAGACCGAGTTAACGATTTAGAGCTATGGGCAGAAGCCGCAAAAGTATCGCTAGCTAAAATAAAAGCGGAACACCAAGACAATAAAGGCATGAAAAATCGTTTGGACCAACTAGATGCCAAACTAGAAACATTACTCAAACAACAGCAATCCCAAAAAGAATCGAGTGACCGCATTGTTTTATTACAAGCCCAAATACAACAAGAGCCAAAAATGCTTCAGCAGTTAAAACAACAAATAGAAGTACTGCAAGCTACTATTCGGGATTTAGCACACCATACTGTTATTGTAGAGATTCAACAAAACCTGAATGAAGTGCACGCAAGATTAGATAACGCCAGTGCCGAACAAAAACAAGTGGAAAAACTTGTCGTTAATTTAGAGGTACAAGTGCAAGAAAATCAAGCACGTGTAAAGCAATTAATTTATCCGCGTGTTTTAATGCCAGCTACTGATATTACAATTGGCGATGAATTAATTGAAGGGACATCTACTATCATCTACAAAGGCCGTTGGTATGATCAAATGGTTGCCGTGAAAACAACACGTGAAGCCGTTAATCCATCGATCAGAGAAATATTTATCCGTGAAGTTAACATCATGAGTCGTTTGCAACATCCTCAGATCATACGTTTTTATGGCGCTTACATACAACAAGATAAACCGTATTTAGTGATGGAATATTGTGAAAATGGTTCGCTTTATAATTGTATAGAAGAAAAAAAATTATCTCCCCTCCAGCAAAAGCAAATTATTTTAGATCTTGCTAAAAGTTTACAATATCTACATGGTCAAGGTATTTTACACCGTAATTTAAGAAGTACAAAAGTGCTCATTGACAAAACCGGTCGAGCAAAGCTGGCGGGACTTGAATTAGCAAAATTTAACTCCAGCAGCATGCCTTCCCTTGAATCACTTGACCTTAGAAAAAGCCATAATCTTCATTGGCAACCGCCAGAATACATCAAAGACCGCGTCTATCGATGTGAATCAGATATTTATAGTTTTGGCATGATTCTGTGGGAAATAGTAACAGGCAGGCACCCGTTTCAAGGTTTGAGTGACGCAGAGGTAATAAATCAACTATTGGCTGCAAAAACTGAAACTCTGCCGGAGGATGTTCCTGCTATTTATCGAGAAATTATCCGTCATTGTTGGCAACAAGATCTATCATTAAGACCCACTTTAAAAAATATTATTAAACTAGTCGAAGCATATGATGTCGAGAAAGAAATTGCTGAAACAAATTATCAACGCGCCCTGCAATTTGAAAAACAAAAAAACTATGCTGATGCTTTTAAAACTTATTCTATTGCTGCGCAACAAGGCTCAACACGAGCACGGACAAATTTAGCATTATTTTTTCTACAGGGAATAGGCGGGGCGCCCCAAAACAAAAAAACCGCCTATAACAATTTATTATCTTCAGCGCAAGAGGGCCATGCAAGAGCAATGATTAACCTTGGCCAAATGCTGGAGTATGGCGATGGCGTAGATAAAGATTTGCCAGGCGCATTGCATTGGTATAACCAAGCTGTTGCAAAAGGGGATAAAAATGCAAAAATATATGCAGAAGCACTTGCGAAAAAAGCCCCTCAAACTGCTCCTCAATTGCGGCAGATGAAATAAAAAGAATGAATATCTAATTTTTTAAGAGGAGACAAGACCATGTTTAATCGAGATGAATTACTACAAAACATTCAAACTAATCAATTACAACAATTGGATTTATCATATCAATGGATTCAAGCCCCCCCCATCAAGGTAAGTGAGGTGGATGTTGGAGGTTATGTTAAGTCTTTGGTCGTTCTACCCCAAGGTCAGCTGGCGATTGGGTCATCTGATGATAACTCCAAATTATGGGATACGAAATCGCATCAATGCCTCCCAATTTCCATAAAGAGCATCAACCACCACTACCACGGTATTGACTCTTTTGTCGTTTTGCCCGCCGGCCGGTTGGCGGTGGGAGGCGATCAAATAATCGAGATATGGGATATGAAAACTCTTCAATGCGTCGCAACTTTGAAGGGGCATACTGTTGTTGGTTGGACTCAGGGTTGGTCTAATACTTCTGCCTTGGCTATACTACCCGATGGGCGCCTAGCGAGTGCGTCAGATGATACGACAATCAAACTATGGGATACGAAAACGTATCAATGCTTAGCAACTCTTAGGGGGCATAAGTATGGAGTTTGCTGCCTAGCCGTTCTGCCCGGTGATCGGTTGGCGAGTGGAGGAAGGGATAGTACCATCAAGCTATGGAATACGAAAACGCATGATTTTTTATGGACATGGCAGACGATGGATAATACGGAGTGTCTCGCAACTCTCGTGGGGCATGATCACGGTGTCATCGCGTTAGCCACGTTGCCCGATGGTCGGCTGGCGAGTGGATCATATGATAACACGATCAAGCTATGGGATACGAAAACGTATCAATGCTTAGCAACTCTTAGGGGGCATAATGATGCAGTTGAGTGCCTAGCCGTTCTGTCCGCCGGCCGGCTGGCGAGTGGATCACGGGATCGGACGATTAAGCTATGGCATCTTAAAACGCTACAATGTGTGGCAACGCTCACAGAGCATAGCGATAAAGTTAAAGCTCTAGCCGTGCTACCCAATGGGCAACTGGCGAGTGGATCATCTGATAGCACAGTTAAGCTTTGGGACATTAACACCAGATTACTTTCTCTAAACGATATGACACCTCTTTTAAAAGCCTTAGAAACCAACCGTTCCATTCACACTGTTACTTTACAAAAAACGCTTATTCAAGATACCGATTTATCTGCATTCACGCACTTATTAAAAACCAATACGACAATTACTGAATTGGATTTACGTGAAACCCCTATCACTGTGAATGGTATCAATACATTGACTGCGCAACTTAAAACTCGATTCACTTCACTTAAATTGCAATATAACGGTGGAGTAATAAATTTATCTGTCGCTATCACAGCAGACGTGAATTGGTCTCACTCTTATCAAATTCCTTTCAATGATTTAACGATTGGAAAAGAACTGGGGCGCGGCGGTTTTGGCATTGTCTATCAAGGTACATGGCGATATAACCCCGTCGCTATTAAACAGTTATTAAGTAAACCTTCTAACGACGCCATAGCAGAATTCACTGCAGAAGCACAGATCATGGCTCGCCTACGCTCTCCTAATATCGTGCAATTTTATGGTTACTTCCTGGGCAATCCACAATATGGTATTGTGATGGAATACATGTCAAAAGGTTCGCTGTACCATGTGTTGCATAGCCGTGAAAATTTAAGTTGGGAAACGCGTTACAAAATACTGTGTGATATGGCACGTGGTCTAGCTTTTTTACATGCAGAAGATATTTTACATCGAGATTTAAAAAGTTTAAATGTATTGTTAGATGAACACATGCGCGCGAAGTTATCAGACTTTGGTTTAGCCAAAATAAAAACTGAGATGCGCACCACCTCATCTAATGAGAAATCAGTTGGCACCATCGCCTGGATGGCGCCTGAGCTTTTTCAGCGTAAAGCGACTTGTACGAAAAAATCCGATATTTATAGTTTAGGCTTCACATTTTGGGAAGTAGCTTCACGTAAAATTCCTTTTGCAGAAGCAGCAAACCCTGCAGTAATACCTACCTGGATAGAAAGAGGAGAGCGGGAGGAGATCCCTTTAGATTGTCCACCCAAGCTTGCTTCTCTTATAAAACGTTGTTGGGAACAAGATGCGAAAAAACGTCCCTCAGCAGAAGAAGTAGTCCAGTCCCTTACATCAGAGGCTCAAGATGCATCGGACCTGGATTCTAAACCCACTTATCTTGGTAACTTAAGTTCACAATCATCTGTAGACGGAAAGTTAGCCAGTTTTCGGAGTAGAAAATAAAAATTACTGGTGTCAAGTAACCTCAATCAACATCTTAAAACTACCGCCTTATAAACATGTTCATTGGGGTTACTTGACACCTGTTCCTGTATTAATTCTTCTATGACAGTCCCCGGTTTTTCACCCTGATTAGCACGGGCAAACAGGCGGGGCCATACTTGTTTGACTGCGTCTTTGCATTCATCGGCAGCATCATCAAGAATACTCTCAATATCATTTTGCAAAGCATCCATGTCATCATCATGTTGTTTGCGATTGCGGATGATGTCTAAATCTCTGGATTGTTCTGCTGTACTGTATTGTGCAAACATAGAATAGTTTGCCAATGGGTTGGCGGCTTTAGCTAACAATTCATTTTGGTTGAGCGCATACATTTGATAGGTGATACCAAACTGGCGATCACGTCCAATACGACCTAGTGCTTGCTCAACGACTCGGTGCAGGGATTTTTCGGTCACAACAGCATAGTCAATGCCACTAAAGTCGGTCGCACGTCCACCGGCGGCGGTTGAGATGGTAGTCATACCTTTGTCCCCTGCTCGGCGTTTTAAAAGTTCTTCGCTAGGTCGTAATGACTGTCCTTTTTGATCTCCAGGATGGGTATCATCCAGGATTTGAATTTTATCGACTCCATTTCTTTCTAAAAAATCATGGAAGCGCTGGCATTCGGCAATCGTTTTAAAGAACAGTATCATGGAGCGGTCCTGCGCTTTTGCTCTGCGTACCGCAATCAATAACTGCGCCCAATGTTGGTCTTCTTCAATATAGATAGGGTTAAAATGATAAGAGCGATTATAGACAGTCTGCGCATTAATTTTAGGCCATGCGACGTTTGCTTCTTTTTCTCTTGCTGATAATTCTCGTTTAGCACGTGGGAATACGATGACGTTATCAACGTTCATAATTTCACAGATCATCTGGCAAACTTCAGGCTCCCCTAATGTTCCCGTACAACCCGTGCGGGATTTATAACGATTTAAAAAGTTTCTTACATTACCAACGAATAACAGATTGGATAATTCGGTAATTTTAACCATTCGTCCTTGTGCCTTTTCAAATGCGCTTACACATTGGTGCACGCCAGAATCCCATTGTGAAACTTGATCTACACGTCCTGTTGTTTCCTTATGAACGATACGGACCACATGATTTGAGTTTTCGGCTACAATCACATAGTCTTCATGCAGTGAAAATGACATCGCAGTGATGGCAGCATTCATCCAGAAATCAAGAGCAGTATCGGAACCATTGGTATGCCACCAGGTGTTACCCAGTAACTGGGTCTTTAAATACTCACGTTGTTCTGCTTTTTCTTTATAGGTTAAAATCGCTTGGCCGCGGACAATTTCATTTAACTTAAAGAGAAATTCTTCAAACTCAGGTGATGCCACACGAGCTTGATCAACAATTTTCATGGACATTTTGGCATGCACATCGATAGCGATATGGTCTAATTCATCGACAATCACACCTTCTGGTTGACGTGGCATCAATGGTGATTCTTCTTTTATTTCCGAGGCTTGCTCACCTTGATATTTATTCAGTAATTCCAGTTTAGAACGCATGACACCATTGAAAATATCAACATAAAGAACATCTGCTGAATTTATTTCAGCTGATTGTTGCAGGGCTGCTGAACATACTTTTAATCCAACTAATTTTGCCAGCGGCTGAGCTGCTTGCGCATCTTCTTCTGCGCGCATTTCCGTGTGAGTAATGACATCTTGTTTTTGGCCGCTGAGTGCTTTCAAAAAGCTTTGTAATTGGACAATAAATGTTTTACCTTCGCTGGTTTTGAGCTGAGATATCACATCGCCATTCATAGGTGCTAGCACAGCAATAGCCTGCTCCAGTCTGAGCCATTTTTTACAACCACTTAAACGGAAATAAGCTTCTCTTAACCAGGCAAGACTTTCTCCTAAAGCTTCTGGATTATTTTTTAATTTATCACGTAGTGATTGCAGATTATCTTTAAGCGTGGTTGCATCCACTTCATTCAAACTCGGAGCGTAGTCATTTAGAGTGTTGATATTTTTTTGTAAAAATATTCCTAAAGCTGATTGCTTATCTATATTTAATTTTTCGAATAAAGCCAGCACGTCTTCCTGCGCATAAAGAAATTGCGTAGCATTGCCAGTTTGATTTTGAGTCAATTCACACAATTGTGATACTTTGGTAATATCTACTTCTTTTTGTGAATATTGTACGGGTGCAAGTTTGGTCGGTAAACTGACGGCGAATTCACGAAGTTGATTCCAGTGCATGCCGATTTGTGTTTGCATTTCTGCATTATAGGCATCAGTGTCTGGATTAGATTCGTATAAATTTTCCCCTGTGCGACTTTTCCAAAATTCAAGCGCTTTTCGGACATTCTCCGGATTACAGTTATAAGATATGTAGCATAGAAAAATCCGGCGATAGTGGGCTGCGCTTTTTTGCTGATCAAATGAAATTTTTAGCATCATGTCATGATTAATTTCATATGAATCACAGCCGGCCATGTCATTATGGAAGAAGCAATATCCTGATTTAATCAGTTTCAAACCTTCTGCCAAATGATGTACGCCGGCATGATTGAAAAAGTCCATTTGCAGTGAAGAATCCGGGACTAGAGAAATAATATCCATCATGTATTTCATGTTGCTTAATATATCATTCGCTATTAAAGATACATCGTACTTGACAAAGAACGGCGTAACCTTTGGAATTTTAACATTTCTGTCTTTCATGAATTCAATAAAATAAAGGAAACTTTTAACTGATTTCTCGAAGTCTATGCGCAGCCCCGCGTCTCTTTGATCTTGGCCACGGTTTTCCAGTTGTGATTGATAAAAATCAAAAAACCAGCTTAGTTCAAAGTCTTGCTGTTCCACGAGGGTAATAAAAGTTTTTATAACCTTGATAAGCTTTCCAACTTCGTTTTCCGTCGTTTTATATAAGAGAACATCAGCTAAGCTATTAAATAATGATTCTTCTGCGACATTGGCAGCAATTAGGTTATCGCGGTGTGAGCCTTCCATATAACAGAATATAAATTTATCGGTTATCTTACCTTTAATGATAAATGACCGGCTCTTATTAAGTAACACGCCCAACTCATCTTTCAATAGAGGATCTTTGATATAAGAGAGTTTTGCTATAAGTGATTCTGTGGTTAATTCCTTAATCATTTTTTCACGATTAACATGATTATTATATTTTTCTTCTCCATCACCATGAAATATTTGTTCATCGCTATAGGTTGTCACGTATTGTTTGTTTTGAGCTGGATCAGGTCTAAAGATGTTTTTTGGATCTTTGAGCTGAGCCAAACGCAATTTTTCATCGTAACAAAGCCAAATAAAGGATGCGCTATCTCTTCCTTGTTTAAGTGACCCTTCTTTTAAGAAAAAACCTAAAGGAAGATGATTAACATCTGGCTGGGTATCCACGGTCACACCGTTCATGATAATTTCCATGGCGTTCTTAGTGATACGCAACTCTTTTTTATACTTTTCTTCTAATTGCGATGCGAGGTCACTGATATAGGTGTGACTATTTTGACGACCATGTACCAAGCCAGTAAATGCACGAGTTAGAGCATGAATCTTGCCTTGTACTTTAAATTGAGGATGGGAGGCGAAGGGTGCATAATCTTGGCCAATGGATGCATCCTCTGCTGTATAATTTAGCGCGGTATCATTGTTCACGTGTAACATTAATTCAGCTTCGTGACTATTTTGAACTTGTTGCGCTACGCTTTGACTTACTGCGTGATTTTGGTCAACTTGATAGGTTAATCCTGCAGCTTTCGTCCAGTGTTTGAGTTCTTTAGGAATTGGAAGTTTTTCCGAGCCACTTTTATCAATCTTGTTTTCAACTTGCATTATTGCGGTATGATCAAATAGGTTATTCAACGTATAGATGCTGTGATCAGGGAGTGCATCTTTGGCAGGAAGAGAATTATCAGCGCGCATAATATTAACGATGCGTGTATTTTCCCAGATAGATGCATCTGCTTTTCTAACAGCAGGAATAAAATCATATTGATTTCGTTTAATGAAGCTAGACAATATTCGTTTCCACCAGGACAGTTGCACTTGTTGTTGCGCTGGGATTTGAGGATTTTTTTCTGTTTGTATGGTTTTCCACAAGCTATGAATGTTTTTCATGTAATCTTGTGCAACGAATAATGTGTTTTGCCTTCTGTAACTGAAAGAGGTGAAAATGCGTTGGTACCATTTAGGCTGACGATATGTTTGCATTAACTGGCTTGCTTGAGTTGCAAGATAGTCTGGCAAGGAAATTTGATTATCAAACCCAAACTGCCAGCACGACAAATCTTCATCGCCGCCATTGGCTACAATAAGCCATTTTTTCAATAACGCTTTATTGCCGGAAACCAGGGCTGAGCGAATTCGATTTTGTAAGTACCATCTAGTTATCGATTTAAACATAACTTCCCCGTAACGAACAAATATTAAACAAGTATATAGAGTTCACATTAAGGATTTATTAAACTGAAAAGAATTAATTATTTATAATAATCATATGTTTAAAAATAAATCAATATAAGGCTGTATCCTTCTTACTAACCTTGAAGAAGAAGGTTTGTTGGCGTCGCCGGGTACGGTTATGGTGGTCTATCGCCCTACTCGCCTGCGGTTCTTTTCTATCTACGTCTACGTTTTCGGCAACCTCCACTTTATCATTTAACAATATTTTTAATCCTTCAGTAAGGACACTAATGTCAAGTAAAATCAGTCAACATATCATCCTATAAAAATGTGAATTATTTACCTTAGGTGTGGCAGTAATTATTTTCTAACGCTGCTATAATTATTTGATTGTTATTATGAAAGAGGGAGCTTTCTAATGCTAGGGACGCGTAATTCAAACAGTGCCAGTAGTACATGGCAAACCTACGTTCTTGTGGCATGTGTGGCAGCCGCGACCCTTGGGCTGGAACTGGTTCAAACTCGTATTCTCTCATTTCTTTATCAAAACAATATCGTTTATCTCACGGTAACCATCGTTTTATTAGGTTTTGGTATCTCGGGCGTTTTCGTAAGCTTATTCGCCTCACGCGCGCAAAACCCACAGCGGGCAATTGCATTATTAACGGCAGCGTTTTTGTTTTCTTCCTTTGCTTGCCTAGCCTTGGTGAGTCGTATTCCTGAGTATTTTCCCAATGCAAATGTTCTCTATAAATTATTGGGTTCTTATATTATTTTGGTCATTCCATTTCTTTGCAGTGGTGCTGTGCTTGGCTGGATCTTCATGTTGCAGGCTAAGAATATTAACCGACTGTATTTTGTTGATCTGGTGTTGAGTAGTGGCGCAGTTTTAGCTTTTGTATTATTGCTACAACCACTCGGTGCGGAGTGGTTTATCTGGCTATGCAGCACTACTATTTTGGTGGGATTGCTAACTTATAGTTACCAAATTTTACCGGTTCGCTGGCTAGGCTGTATTACGATAGGCTTTGCGGCAGCTATGTTCTTGTTCACTGCGCATCATCTGCTCGGTAAATATCCCGAAAAATATAAAACGCTAGGCTATTTTCTTCGTAATTCTCATGCGCTGATTGAAGAAACCAAATGGAACCCACTGACTCGCATAGATATTTTTACTACTCCAAATAGCTTATTCTTTGCAAAAACTCTTAGCCAGGATGGTGATGCGCCTACTTATCTTTTGGGCCCTAATATTGTGGACTCAAAAATACAAGAATTGAAAGAAATCCCCAACTTTATCCCCACACCAACATGTCTTATGTATTTTCTTAAAGAAAATCCAGAAAATACGCTGGTAATCGGCGTAGGCGGCGGTGAAGACATAATGAATGCAAAAATCATGGGCGCACACTATGTTACTGGCGTGGAAATTAATCCTGTGACCGTCAGCTTGATGAAAGGCCGATATCGTGATTATGTACAGTGGCCAAATTGGCAAGGGGTAACTTTGGTGAATGCTGAGGGCCGGAACTACGTCCACTCAAAACCCGGCAGCTTCGATACTATTATAATGCGAGGCGTTGATACTTTTTCAGCCTTAAGCTCAGGAGCTTATGTGCTTTCTGAAAATTATCTTTATACGGTTGAGGCAATGCATGATTACCTCAATGCATTAAAGCCCGATGGGATAATGACAATTGCTCGCTTGTTGTTCCTAAAGCCACGCGAGAGCTTGCGCTTAACCAGCATTTATCTTCAAGCAGCCAAGGAAATGCAAATCCCATATCCAGAAAAATCGATTATGGTAGTCGCAGAAAAAGGCCCTGACCCTAAACTATATTGGGGAATAACCCTCCTTAAGAAAGGCATTTTTACCGAGGCGGAAGTTAATAAAATATTAGCGCTGCTGGCGGATAAACCTTATTTATCGATGATATATATTCCAAAAGTTTTTCCGGCTGAAGTACAAGCAAATCTTGAAAAAACCGCCGCCGCTAAAGTTCCTCAATTACAGTTGGCCTCGGCTATGTTTAATCAGTTAATCACTTCTTCAGAGGATGAGCGCGCTAATTTCATTCGTGATTATGAGTTTAGAATTGATTCCGTTGTAGATGATAGGCCTTTCTTCTTTGAGAACTATAAAGAAAAAGGCTGGTTTGAATTAGAATCCTTAAGTAATGTAGCAGCACCACGCAAGCCGACGGTACTTTATGCATTACTCGCAGCTTGTAGCCTGATATGTCTCAGTTGCATTTTTGTTCCACTGTGGATATTCCAAAAGCGCGGACTCAACACCCCAGGGGCGCTTCCCTTGTTATGGTTTTTTGGCGCGTTAGGCTTTGGTTTTATGACTTTTGAAATTGGCTCGATGCAGGTAGTGAATGTTTACATCGGTTATCCAGCCTATTCATTGCCACTAGTATTAGGCGGACTTTTATTTGCTACTGGCCTTGGTAGTATGTTTTCAAATTATTTTACCAAATTGCCAGGGCTACAAATCATTACCATTGCTACCATCACCGTGGCCATTAGTATGATTACCTGGCTAGGGTTCGTGCATTTTATAGAGCCTCTTACTATGCAGCTGCCGTTAATCGCTCGCGCTGCTATCATTTTACTAACGCTTTTCCCTATGGGGATATTGCTAGGCTTCCCCTTTCCAACAGCGGTGCGCGAAACTGAAAAATATTATCCGGGGTTTATTGCCTGGGCGTGGGGTATTAATGGCATCACCAGCGTGCTCGCCACCGTAACGACAATAATAATTGCTATGAAAATCGGCTTTACCATGGTGATATTTATGGCGGCGACGACTTATGTATTGGGGGCGGTTGCCTATTGGAAGTATGCGACAGCTATTCAAAAAAATGCGGTGCTTGCGGAGAATTTGAGTACGGTGGTACAGATTGATTAATATTTTGTATATATTCCACTTCTTGAAACTGCTACGATTCATTTAATTCACCCTAACATGGAAGTTATTATGCGAAATAAACGATGGTGGTCTATCGCCCTGCTCGCCTGCGGTTCTTTTCTATCTACGTCTACGTTTTCGGCAACTTCCACTTTATCATTTAAAAATATTTTTAATCCGGAAGGGTGGCGTCCCTTCTTTACAGTAACGGGCGGGGCCGCGATGAATTCTGATGCCGGGGACTCTAAAAATTTTCCCGCGCAAAATGATATTTTCAGTTATTTTAATTACACAGCAAATCACCGGACCCAAACGCGATTTATCGGTGGCGGCTTTCTGGGTGCTGAAATTTCATTGTATCCGCTCTGGTCTCTGCAATCAGGCATTAGTTATTATCAACCCTCTGCTTTCCATGCCAACGGCACATTAATTCAAGGGACTGATATTGATTCTCAAAATCAGTATCAATATGAATATCTGATCCAAAGCTATCAATTACTATTTGAAAACAAGTTACTTTATCATTGGCAACGATATTTCCCCTATATTACCGCGGGCTTAGGTGCTGCCTGGAATAATGTGGGAAGTTTTCAAGCCGATATTCAACCGCCTTTTACTACGTTTAGTAATCAATTTCAAAGTCATAACAATACTTCCTTTAGTTATCTGCTTGGCTTTGGGGTTGATGTTGCGGTCACGGATAACTTGCGCTTGGGGATAGGTTATCGTTTCACGGATTTTGGCGCTGCGAATACGGGGACGGCCGTGTTAGCCCAAACCAATACGAATTATACCTTGAACCAATCGCATCTGTATTCAAATGAAATACTCGGTCAACTCACTGTAGTATTTCCATAAAAGGATATCATTATGAAAAAAATTAACTCTCTACCAGCTATCCTTTTTTTTGGTATGTGGTTTTCAACAATGGCATACGCGTTGCCGTTTAATATTGTAGCCAATAGCACACTGCCTACTCTGGCACTTCCGGGCGCGACCACACCACCTACTATATCTTATACGATTACCAACACCTCGCGATTGAATCCACCCAGTATTTCAATTAAATTTTTGCCGCCGAATACCTCTGTTAATACGGCAGGAACAACTTGCACGCCTGCCACAGGTTTTCATTTAGCTCCCGGCCAAAGTTGTGTATTAAGCTTAAATATCACGGGCGGTATTAACCGTAATGATGGTAACCAATTTAGTCATTTAATGGTTTGTATGTCAGACAACGTGACTTGTGCCGGACCTGCGCCCAATTATTCACTTAATGTTGCTTCCACCGCGAGCTGGATAAGTAGTTTGACAAATAGTGGTTTTCATCCCGTGCAAGGCAATGTATTTTTATTGCAGAATTCCGTTTGTCCATTGTTTGTTTCTATCTTCAATAGCTGCTTTGGGCAAAATCCTGCGGCGCCCTATGTGGTTCCACAGCCACCTATAGAAGACTCTTATGTTGATCCGTTCTACGCTACACAATTAGAAACGCCAGGCCCAGGTGGTACGACGGATATTTTTTATCGCTTAAGTGATAATGATGCATTAATCACTATTGTTTCTTACCCACCGCTAGCTGCCTATGTAGGCTTCCAAAGTTATGTATTTTCGCGGCAAATTAGCAATTATATTGGCATAACCCCACCACGCGCGCCAACTGTGTCGCCTGATACCACTCGTTATGAAATTGTCGGCAGTGTAGGGAATGACATTAACAATATCATTACTCAAAGTCAGTATGGCTTTCCCTGGGGTGGAAATGTTGTGGTATTTATTACGACTTCAAATACTAATCTTGCGAATGCTTTAATCGCCAATGCGGTTGCGGCAGGTATTAGTCGAAATTCAATATTTATTGAACCCGTTGGCTCCAATGTCATCACCGGAAACGGCGTTGCTGCGGATGATATGATAACGTTGATGCGCTTTGCTATCCCACAAGATACAGCAGCGGGAAATTTATGGAATGCACAGGTTAGTCAAAATGTCGCCGTGTATAAAGTGACTAATCCTAATATCAGTGTGTCTCGATTCGGTATGAATCAATACACACCGCATCAGATCAATAATAATGAATCAGCTTTAAGTACCGCCTTATCACAATTAATTGCTTTATTACAAAGTTATCTGACTACTCAACAAGCCGTACCTTCCAGTAATCAGCCAACAGTCGCTACGACGGTGGTGAATAGCAGTGGAGTGCCTATATCAGGATTAGTCGGTTCATTTTGTATTGCGGTCGGCACAAATTGTGAAGCTGATAATCAAGATACGAGTACGTATACCAATTTATTATTAACGACCTTGGGGCTTGAAGAAACTGCTTTTATTGTCGGCGTTAATCACAGCCTGGCCAATATAAATAATAACCGATATGTTTCCGTTGATATTTATAGCGCGGCAACATCATCCGGAATTGCCAGCACTTCACAAACCAACCCCACAGCCGTTGGCTTTAATAGTGGAAATCTCACCGGCTCCGCGCAACAAATTTTGACTGAGCTTGGGATTAGTATTCCGGGTGGTGACACAGCATTGCTTGCTAATATTAACAATTTATATGTGACCTTTATTGCCCGCGATTGTAATAATCCAACCATTGCGGCTGCCAATAATTTTTGTATCAATTTAATGGGTACTTCATTGGTACCGGCTGGATTTCCTCTTAGTGTGACGGAGCGATCGTATGTGCTTCCCGGCACAACGACTGGAGCAAATCCAGATGATATGGTCTACCCATTTGTGGTTGCCGCGACCCATGATTTTTAATTAATCGTTTAAACATTTAGGAGTTAGACCGTCACGCAGACTTTTTCTCACCTAAAAAGAACTTTACATCTTCAGGATGTCTTTCAAACATTTTTAATAAGGTACTTATTGCAGGAAGTGGTTTAACTTCACCTCTTTCATAGCGGCTAAAGCCGTTTTTACCACCACCAAATAATTTTCCAGCTTCTTCTTGAGTTAATTTCAAGATTTCTTTGCGAATATATCTAATTTCTTCTGGAAGTAATATTCCATCAACTTTGGATTTGAAATTCTCAAAAGCTTTCTCCGTTTTAGCAATATCTTTCCCACTAAGAATACCTTCATCACAAGAATCACACCATAAGCCAGGCTGTTCTAATTCAATAGATTTTCCTTTATAGGTATAAGTTTGCTTTTTTATTTTCTGTTCTAAAGTACCTTTAGAACATGCGAAACATTTCATATTTATAACTCCTAACTCTCTTTACATTAGTATAGCCTTTGGGGTATTAAATTCCAATCACTATTACCCTATTAGGGTAAAAGTTATTTTGAAAGGAAGAAGCTAAAAATTGAATTTTTAGAGTAAAATTAATGGATATATAAAACCGCTCAGCCCAACCTTTTTTTTGGATAATTATATTTTCGTGTTTGAATCTTGGTTATACTCCCGCAGCACTATTCTTTACTATTAAAAAAGAGGCCAAGATGAGTTCTAGTCAAAATATATTTACACCTTTACCTGAAAAAGATGATCTTCAAACCGCACGGGATAAGATTAAGAGTTTGTATACATTGGCCACATTAGCAGACCAATCAAACCAGCAACGCGAAAGCTATTTAGAGCAAGCGCAGAGTTTGGCGAATTCTCGCTTTACTCGTGAGGAACAACAGGCGATTTATACCGAAGCAGTTATAGAAGCACAGGGAATGAGAGAGGTATATCGCAATTCAAGAACCAGTAAGCGATAACTAAAACTGTCGTAGGTTGGGCTGAACGCAGAGAAGCCCAACCGTTTTTCTGCAAGCTTATAGGCAAACTGTTGGGCTTCTCGCTGCTCAGCCCAACCTACTATCCGTATCTGATCTTGATTATTGGAGGTTTTGGATATTGCTTTTCATCTGTAACAGCTGCTTCAATTATAGTAGGTAGTGGCGCGCTTTTTTTAGTTTGATAAACTTGAGACGCTTTAATAAGCTTATTGGCAGCTTCAACGGCATTGACAGGATCAGCAAATAACAAATCAAAAGTCTCTTCATTTATGATTGCTGGCGAGTGATAAAGATTATGTAAAGCAATACCAAGGTGACCTTCTTTGCCAATAATTGCTAGTAGTTGATTGATTTTCTGTTTCATCAAATCGGGAGAAATGTATCTTAATACGAATTCGAAGCTATGCAGATTTTCTATATTATTTTTCTTAAGTAAGGTCTCATAAACTTTCATTTGTAATTCAGCTTCAAGATTTGCTGCTATCATGTCAGTTGAGGCGGCGATGGCTGGTAATGAGTGTTTGCTGGTTTGGAAATTAGGAATAAGGTCAGCTTTTTTTAAATGTGCCAGTACATTAGCAAAATTCCACACAAATTTTACCTTCGCATAAAATTCATCGAGAATACGTTGAGATAAAAAATTATTTTCACCAGCGATTTCGATAGCAATATACAGATGCCCGCTATCAAGCTGGGTTAATTGTAGTAGATTAGGGACCGTGTCCAGATTTTTTTGTTGCAAGTAATATAAGCTCTTTTTTAAATTCATTTTTGTACCTGTTTTGAGTAAGTTGCGCGTATTTTAACAGCTTTGGTAGTGTTTTCAAGCTTGGTGATGAAACTTCGCTCGTATTGATTTTATTTTGACCTAAGCAAGCCTTACATTTGGCCTTAGTTCTAAGCCAGATTTTGCGCCCGCCACTGCCAATAAATTCAATATCATTTCTTTGTTTGCTTTAGTACCTTTAGTCGATGCGTTTGCACAATCCAAAGCAGTTTTGTTGCCTGTTTTTGAGGGTTCATTCACATCAATGTTTAAACGCGTCTTATAATGCAGTAATAGCTTAATTAATTTAAAATTTAAATCGTTACAAGCGTTTCTTAACACTAAAGCATATTTTTTTTCTTGCAGATAATGCAAATAATTTGGTGTGCAAAGTGGTTTGGCGCGGTTGAGAAGAATGGTATGGTAATCGGGCTTTTTTCTCCAGAATGATTGAAGAGTTTTGGCGGCGGCATTCATATTGCTTTCGCGTTGTTGCTTGGCTAACGAACCTCGCAAAGTCCACGATTTATCAGCAAGCATACCAACACTTGCAAACTTTCCCGATTGCATTAGCTCGGCAACGCTGTTTGCAAGAGTAATTCTATCAGCTATGGGATCATAAAATTTAAGACTGCTTTTATTAAAAATTGAAATATACATTCCCCAGGCGTCATCTCTCGCTATGTGATAGGGGACAAATTTACATTTTGCGGGTATGACATGTTTATACATAACAGGATAAATATCAGGGCCGGTTATAGCAAGAACAGAAATATCATATAAATATTGTTTAATTGCTTTCATCTTACGGTCTGTGGAGTCAAAATTACTCATAAATTTTCTGTATTCAAAGATAGTAGGATTACCGCTGGCTTGACGGAAAAATTCTTCGGTAGGCCCAAAATCCATTTTGCAGGTAGGGTCGGCCGTGAATGAATAGAGTGTTAACGGTTTTGAATATTTTTCCTTGATCATTTGCTGCAAATTTCTGATAGCGGTTAATGCTTCTGCTGATAACTCATCCGGATTATCAGCATCAAAACTAAAAGCGAGGAAATCCGAATTTGCATAAATCGAGGCTTTTTGATCATCGTAACTGATTTGTGAATTCAGCAAAACTGGTGCTCGCACGCTTACGATATTCGCCTTTAGTGTTGAGAGAGTATGCTCAACATCAAAATCAGAATAGATACCAAATTTTTTGATAACAGGAATTAATAGCCGTGCGCAATCTGAGGCTGCTGCCAGATTCCCATAAGACTTTGCAAGGGTATTGTTAATTTCAAGTTGGCCGATATTATATATGTCTTTATCCAGTTGCTCGGTTAGCATGCCTGGCACTTCGGTATCAAAATCCACAGGCTGAATATTATATCTCGCACAGAATTTTATTAATTTATCGAGCGCGTTGCTATTCAGACATTTGGAGCTATAGATGAAAACTAAGTGATGGTCTTTATTGTTTTCCCGCATGCGTATGAAACGTAATTCGTTTTCTATGCCAAGAAAAACTTCGGGATTATCACTAAACCAAATCTTATAGTATTTATCTATCCAAAAACTGTAATAGTCTTTGAAGCCATCCGGCGGTGGTATATCTTTCGACAACCAATGACTAATGTCTTTAGGAGGGTTATTAAGAAAGGAAAACATATTTCTACCCTAAAATGGGCATAATTATACTTTCTTGTGCAGAAAAAGCTACATTTTAATCTCAATGATCGATTATTCTTTGCGCTTCTCTTTCACCTGATAAATAAGCCCCTTGCACTACCCCCGGATAGCATCTATTGGTTGCTTCGCCGGCAAAGAAAAGTTTGTCAGCAACAGGTTGTGCCAGTACATCATAATCTTCGCCACTAGCCCCTACGGGGATATAAGAATAAGAACCATAACTAAAAACATCTTGCTGCCAGTGGGTCATGTATATAGCGTTGGGATCAGGAATTTCATTACCAAAACATTTACGTAAATTAGCCATTACCAACTGCTCTACTCTACTTACATCCCAGGTTTCAAATTCACTGGCATAGTGACCGCCTGCCGCGGTAATTAAAACGGGTTGTTTAAAGAAATAAACGCCATTAATAAATCGTGACCAGGGTGTGTCATGAGCCTCAAGATAGGTAAATGATGGTATGTCAGATTGCCAGAAGGGTTGCGGGAATTTCAATATCATTTTATCTAACAAACCCATGCCTAAATGCTGAATTGATGTTAATTTATTTTTTGGCAAGGGTGGATTAAAGATAATGTTTTCTTTTTTTAATACGCCAAGCGGGACGGTAATAATGACTTTATCAGCATGAAAAGTTTCATTACTGGAATATACCGTCACTCCGTTTGCATCATATTGAATTTTGGTAATGAGGGTATTTAATTTGATTTGCAATTCACGCGCGAGATATTGCACTATGGGTTTGTAACCATCCAGAATTAAATGGTTTCCTCCTACTGATGGCGCTTCATCTCGGTTCCAATTATGCGCTGACAGTTGGTCTGGATCAGCACCAGACCAAAGCGGTAAAGAAGAAGCTTGCCAGTTAAAAATTTCTGCTGGCATAGCGGCATATTTTTCTTTATGTTTGATTAATTCTATCGCCTGCGCTAATGACATATCCACGGGCGCTTGCAGGGCATAATCACTTGCATCATTTAATAAGGAACTAAATAATTCTTTATAAAAATCTAATTGATCTGCGGAATATTGTTGTTTTGCATTCAGAAAAAATGCGGGGTTTTCCAGGCTGATAAATTTGACATTGATCTGACGCGCTAAATCTACAATGGGATTATTTTCTGTGCCGTGAAAAATAAACGCGCCTAAATCAAAAGGTGCGCCATAAAAATCATCCGTCCAGGTTCTCCCGCCAATGCGGTCACGGGCTTCGAGGATGGTGACATCATAGTGATTTGCTTTTAAAACTCGCGCGGCGGCAAGGCCTGCGATACCGGCGCCTATAATTAAAATTTTAGGTGGTTTTGCCATGGAGTTTTCAATAATTTAAAAAGGGGAGCATATAGGTTAAAGCAATGCGGATCAATGATTAAAATATGTTCAATATAGTGATTATTTAATCAATTATTTTACAGACACCATTAATTTGTATATAATTCAGTCTCTTTTTATCATCGAGATCAAAACAATGCAAAATTCAATCAAGAATATCGTTTTATTCAGTGGGTTAATTGGCTTCACGATTTTATCAACGGGTTGTGCTTCCATTGTAAACGGTCAAAATCAGCCAGTTTCTGTTACAACAAGTCCAGCGGGGGCTCAATGCTCTTTAGAAAATAACAAAGGCAAGTGGTACATTTCATCTACCCCAGGTAGCGCAGTGGTACATCGTAGCTTTGAAAGTTTAGCAGTTACCTGTACTAAACCAGGGTATAAATCATCCTTAAAACAAGTTGCTTCTTCCACTAAAGGAATGGCTTTTGGAAATCTTGTATTTGGTGGTGTGATTGGCGCGGGTGTGGATATGGCGGATGGAGCTGCTTATGATTATCCTACGGACATTGCAGTGAATATGAAAGCTTAGGATTTGTTGCCCAACAAAAACTGTTGGGCTTCGCTCTGCTCAGCCCAACCTACTTTCTGCGCAACTGTCATGCCAGCGCAGGCTGGTGCCAAAATACACTTGGATGGGTTAGAATAATAATTCGTGAGTATTTAGGGGAAGGAAGCCCATGTCGCAAACAGTCGCAGAAATTCTGGTTGAAGCACTAGAACAAATTGGTGTTAAACAAATATTTGGTCTCATCGGCGATTCATTAAATCCTTTTGGGGATGCCGTCAGCAAAAGTTCAATTGAATGGATAGGTGTGCGGCATGAAGAAGGTGCGGCGCTGGCTGCATCAGGTCAAGCTAAACTTACAGGTACCCTGGGTGTGTGTGTAGGTACTACGGGGCCGGGTAGTACCCATTTAGTCGCGGGACTTTATGAAGCGGCGCGAGATCATGCGCCGGTGCTGGCAATTTCCGGAGAAATGCCGCGAAAAATGCAAGGCATCGATTTCATTCAAACCACCAAGCCAGATCTTTTATTTAAAGATGTTTCTCTGTTTACCGAAACCATCACCGTCGCTGACAATGCGCCCGGCATTATTCATCAAGCTATTGCTGCCGCTTATGCAGGTCGTGGGGTTGCGCATTTGACCATACCCCAAGATATTTTTATGGATAAAGCGCCGCATAAAGTAAAAAGTCTTGATACATTAAAGCCGCGTAAGGAAATTGCCGCACATCCCGCGGATTTTCAACCGGTCTTAGAAAAAATCAAGCAGGCGAATAAAATTCTTATCATGTGTGGCGCGGGATGTATTGGCTT
The DNA here is from genome assembly GCA_040389045.1 of Pseudomonadota bacterium. Taxonomy (GTDB): domain Bacteria; phylum Pseudomonadota; class Gammaproteobacteria; order DSM-16500; family DSM-16500; genus UBA5158. The sequence goes on from JAZKAT010000007.1 coordinate 86,256, forward strand.
AGCGGAAAAATTAAAAACCCTTGCCGAAAAATTAAAAGCTCCACTGATACACAGCGTAAAAGGTAAGGAAATCATGGCTTATGATACGCCCTGCTGGATGGGTGGCATAGGTATGATAGGCACCAAAGCAGTTTACAATGCGATGATGAATTGTGATTTGCTGATTATGTTAGGTACGGATTATCCCTATTCTGAATATTTATCTAAGCATGGTGCGGTTATCCAAATTGATGAACGGCCGCAAGTTTTGGGTAGGCGCACACCTACGGCAATAGGTGTGGTTTCATCTATCAGCCCGGCGCTGGATATTCTCATCAATCAGACAGGACCTAAAACGGATGGTACATTTTTTGAAAAAGTTAGCTCGGAACGTCGCAGCTGGGATGAAATGCTGGATAAGCAGGCTGATCTTGGTCGCAGTAAAGATAAAATTCATCCGCAGGCGGTGGCGCGCGCGGTGAGTGATGCGGCAGCGGACGATGCAATATTTGTTTTAGATACGGGGCTTAATACTTTGTGGTCGGCGAATTGGATTCGACAAACGGGTAAGCAGCGAATTCTTGGTTCATTTAATAATGCCGCAGTGGGTACTGCGCTGGGGCAAGCTAATGGCATTCAAGCGGTTGATCGTAAGCGTCAAGTGATTGCACTTTGCGGTGATGGTGGATTTAATATGTTGATGGGAGAATATTTAACTGCTGTGCAACATAACTTGCCGGTGAAAGTTATTATATATAATAATTCTGCTTTTGGTTTGATTACGCTGGAAGCGGAAAGTGCGGGCTTACGGCCGTTCAAGGATGCTATTCAATTTTTAAATCCTGATTACGTGGGCTTTGCCCGGGCTTGTGGGAGTGTTGGGTTTTCAACGAAGCAAGCTGCGGATTTACCGGAAATTATACGAGCAGCGCTAGCATGTGATGGTCCAACGATTGTTGATGCCACCGTGGTTGCCTACGAGGTACCCAACCTGCCCCATCTTGAAATGTCGAGTATTAAAAATGTAGCCGCTTCAAAAATTAAGGAAGCGTTACATTTTGTAATGGGGTCATAAGAGATATGTAATCAATGTTTTGTTGGGCTTCGCTGCGCTCAGCCCAACCTACCATGATCCATGGTGTATCATAATCCCGAAATCGCTTCAGCTATTTTTTTATCCGCAATATCCATCAACGGCGCCCCATGCGCACTAAGCAGATGATTGAATTTTAAAAATTTCAATCTGTCAAAATCCGCAGGCTTAACCTGACAAGCTTCCAGCCAAACTTTGGCAATACTAGCAACCCCAAACAAACCTTGCTCTTCATATAATTTCGCGGTTTCCGTACTGAAAAATCGATCGGGTTTAACCCAATTTTTTATACTGTCGCAAGTAATTAAAATTCCACCCTCGTCCGCAATATGCAAAATTCCTTCAGGAAATGCTGACGTTTCAAAAATAAAAATCGAACTATTCGGCCATGGCATTTTATCATTTGGTTGCAGAAGAAAATCAGCGACACGATTATTTTCATGTTGCATGCCCGCTAAGGCCCAGAGTTTCGCATCATAACGTTCAAGATAAAACGCATCATCTCTGCCATGAAAGGCCCCAATGCGGATGACATTGCTTACTTTTCCCAAGGCATCCAGCGCGGCTAACCCGGCATCAGTTAATCTTACGGTATTAATCAGCGAGAGTTGATCACCGTCACGCAGCATAATCATGTTTCTGCTATGTTGTAATTCCACATTGCTACACGAAGTTATATTAGTTCCCATCACCATGAATATATTAGGGAATATTTCTGTTATTTCACTATGCGGCCAGGCGGGAGAAGACATATGTGCTCCAGAGTTAAGAACCGCGATAGCATACAATAATAGAATGTTAGAAAATAGGGTGAAGTCGAGGCTTGACCTTTTTTTGTGCATATGGTATTTTTATTAGCCTTTTTACAACAGTGACCGAGTTCGAAAGCCATGCCTACACCCGAACCCATACAATTAGAAATGACAATTGACCATGTTGAAAATTTTTATCAAATTTTTATAACATTTGCTAATAAAGAAAATTCCGCCACCGCGGCTATTGCTAAAAAAATTCTGGATAATTACCTACAATATCTTAATCATGTCTTAGGATTAATTTCATGTGACAAGGCGTGGGCGCCCCATAAAAAACTTTTGATAAGTTCAATAAATTATTTGATCAAGTCCGAAGCCTATGAAGAAAACAATCTTTTAATCAACAATATTTGTCGTGATATTGAAGCCGATGGCGCTCTGTTGGAATCAAAATTTGATATGACTGAAGCACCTGCATTTATCAACAGACTAAAAGACGTGCGAACCCAGGTGCAGAATAACACTCCCCACCAGTTACTCGCAACAACATCATCAACTTATTATCCTCCAATATTAAGCCATTTAGTTTACATTCATAAATCCTCGCAAAAATCTGTCGACAAATTAATGGATAGTGCCAATTATTTTATTCGGGAAAAAAATTGGCAGATTGTTATAACACTTTATGCAAATGCCAAAGCAGTTCTCGAAGCGAGCAAAAGTGAAGATTTTGACAATCCGGATTATTACTTTAAAAAAATTCACCAGGAATTAGCTTCAGCATATCATTGCTATGGACGAGAATTATTCTACCAAAGATCCACTGAATGCGAAGCCTATTACCAGCTTGCCATTGAAACGTCCGAAGACATTGAACCAGATCATTTCTTTAATACTTGGATTGAAGCACACAATAGTTTGGCTGAATTTAAAAAATGTTATGCAGAAACTTTATTCATGAGTGATTTAAAGAAAACCGTTGAGCTATTAGAATCTTCGATGTTACTAATGATCAAAATCATTACTCGTTATCCAAATACCCGTGAGCAAATACTTTTCCAATTCGAACCGAATGTCAGATATCTGATATACATTTATACTGAATATTTTAATCGTTGTACTGATTTAAGTGAACGTATCAATTTATCTTATAAACTAATTTACCTATTCGCATCTACCCCGGCAAACAGTAATAAAGCTTTCGATCAAGCTCAGATTCATATGAACTTCCAATTCATTACCGTCAATATGATGAGTCATTTAATTGCTAATCCTAATCAAGCTCCAGAATTGATGATGGACTCTATTTTTGAAGCGATGGCTTTAAACAGTAATCATAACTTATATTATTACAATAATAAGCTGGAGATCTTCTATCTAAAATTATTTTTACATAAGCTCACCGATGCGCTAAATTTAATTTATATGAAATACGATATTTTAAAGATGGCCAATTTTATCGAAAAATTTGAGCCCATGATTGTTAAACTTAAAGCAGAATCCACTGATGAGGAGTTAAATGGATATTATAATGCGCTGCGTAAGAACATGGCTTGCTATCTCCATATTCTAATAATCGACAATTTATCATTTAGAAACGCAGTGTATGTATATCGCCTGCTGATTAATCTCTGTAACAAAATTGATCCGGTAACGCTTTCCCCCCAGGAAGAAGCTACATTTCAATTATTTCATCAACTTTACGCGGCAAATGGTTTAGAAACCCTTTTATTTTCCGCCAAGCCAGGCACCAAAAATAATATAAAACTTGCGAAAATATTCATCACTAAAAATTTGAAAGCAAAGTTTATTGCGCCAGATCAAAACTTTACTTTCCGTATTTGGCAAAGTAAGGTTGCCGATCAAATTTATAATTATGCAATGAAATTACCGCAACCCAATTCCTATCCCATTACCCTTGAGTTTCTAGAATACGCCAGAAATACTCTCGCCATTGTTCCCATTGCCTATAGAACTTATGATATATGTAATAATCTGGAAGTATATAATAAAACTTACGACTATGTAGCTATTGAGATTCGTATCAATGAAAAAATTTCCAGCAAGACTTTTCGCAAAGCATACGAATCGCTTGAACAACTGCAAGATGATTTGTCAAATGCTAAATATACAAGAAGTTATCCATTGGACACATGGTACAATTTTGCTATCGATGTAAAAGTAGATAAAATGTATCAGTATGCCAGCGATAAGTGTGATGCATTGATTAAATCAATTAGTAAGAAAATCCTGCGTAGACCTTATTTTTTTAGTAATGTAAATGAACGTCAAAAAGATAATAACGTGTTAAGATCACTTTTTTATAATCACATTGCACCCCTGCAACATAATAAAACCAGAGAAATGTTGAAGGAGGCGTTAGAAGGCCTTGATTGTTATCTTTCAGATAGTGTCTATACACCAATTCGTGAAATTCCCCTGATCGTAAAAATTATTAAACATATACTGCTTACCGATGCAGATTATGTTTACAAATTACCTGCACCGCGCACACGTTCCTATAGTATTTAGGCCCGAATAAAGCTATTCAGGCCTAACAGGTTGCATTATTAGCAAGATGGACGCGGCGTATAAATCGAAGGAAATTGAAACGGTTGTCCTATCGAATAGCCTATGTTGTTGCTTTGGAAAGTAGGATGACAGGCATTCGTATTAAGCCCGTAATTTAATACTGAGCCATTAATGCTAGAAAGGAAAAACACGGTGTTATTGGTGACAGTGATATTCGAGCAACTACTGGAGTACACATTAAAAGTGTTGATGCCAATGCGGCCTGGACCGTAAGTATCATTGGCAGGATTATAAAAATTATAATTATCACCATAAACATAATTATCATTGATAGTAATATCATGGCCGGTTGATACGTCTATGCCATAATTACCCGCATTCAACAGAAAGTTATCCTGCGCCAGCACATAGCCCGGCCCGGAAGTACCTGGGCCCATATCTCCGTCAGTTAACATCATGCCACCGCAATTCCAAAAATCGCCGCCGCCGTTAAGTCGGTTGCCAACCATTTGTATAGGTGAAGCCGCGGTTCCACTTGACAGATATAAACTGAATGAATCACACGGCCCCTGAAATCCAGATGGCAGCGTAGTAGGTTCAACCAGCACATTACAGCGAACACTATTGTTCGGCCCTGAAATTTGGTTAAATTGAATGGCTGAAGTGGCTTGCGTAGTCATGCCAATAATATTAATCAACTGGTTATAATCTACATTCGCCAGGGTTACATTCGAATTATTGTTCGCCAGATAAATACCCGAACCCGCGTTTTCTATCGTATTGCCGTGAACACTCTGGCTATTTACCACTTCCACAGAAATTCCCTGACTGACGATGTCATGAACATAATTATTTTGAATGACCGCCTGCGTTGCACTGGCGACATGTATGCCTCTACCACCACAAGGGCCAATTACGCTATTAGTGATAGTAATTAATGGCCCACCGGCGACGTTTATGCAATCTCCAGATGGATTGGTAATGCTTACATGGTCCAAAGTATAGGGCCCGGAAGCACTAAAATTAACCGGCGGCATGGGAGTCAGCGGTACGAGGTCCGGGATATAACCGGCGGTAGCCGTACCAATGGTAATTTTGCTTAACTTTAATGCCTGGTGCCAATTGGCAAATTCTTGCGACTCAGCATACACAGTGGGATCAGCATTATCGTTAGGAATATAATTGGTATTCCCTGCCACCGCGCCAGCTTGACCGGGCAGACTCCAGTCGGAACGGATTGGCGCATTGCTGCCATTATTTTTTATCAAGCCTAAAACATTATTCGTGACACTGTTATTGAAGAACACCGAGCTAGCTTGTTTATATAAATTACTATTCACCGCGCCAAACGCGTTGCCATAATTAGACATAGGATAAAAAGTCGTACCATTCGGTAAAAAGCCGCTAGACACAACGCGATTATTTGCCGCCGTAATATTATGTCCCGCTCCTATCGTGATACCATAATTAGCAGTAGCGACTACGATGTTGTTGGTAATATTTATAAAAGAACTGGCAGTAGCAGCCGTGTCGCTAGGTTCACCATTTATTAATATGCCACCAAATGCATACAAATCTTTACCGGGAAAAGTAGGGAATGCGCCGGAAATAAAATTATCATGAATCAACATGGGACTAGCGCTGGTACCGCTGCTTTCATTCACTTCGATCAAGGCGCCAGTAGAGCTTTGGTTAGCCGTATTCATCACCTGGTTCCAACCAATTTCAATGCCCGGAACACCAAACATATTGCAAGTATGGACTGCCTGACCATTGTATTGGCCGGTCGTTGCATAAAGACCTGGTCCTAGACTGGGACGCGCGTCAACATTGGTAAAAACGTTTTTATCAATGACCAAGGTATTACTGCTGGTTTTATTTCCCGCGTAACTGCTGCAATAAAATCCTATGCGCAAACCCACAATATTATTGTTTTGCATATTGATATTGGCGAATGAATTAACATGTAAAAACATGCCTTTTTGTACATTAGGTGTATTTGGATTTGTACCAATACCAATAGTGTTCTTCACGGTAATGTTGGCTGGAACATTCAATGCCTGGATCATATCGCCAGGCCCTTGTAACATCGAATTCGCAATAATCACACTGGCTGGTGTCTTTATAGTAATAGCGGCTTGGGAAAGGGTGCCTTGATAATTGCCGGTGATCACGTTACCGTTTTTGTTAATATAAGTTTGATCTACTACTAGCGGTGGTTGGAATACAATAGCTTCAGCATGAGCGGGTAATGAAAAAAATAAAGTGATTAAAACGATTTTCGAAAATTCAACTAAGGCAGGCAAATAGTTCATTCTCATAATACATTCCTTATATAATAGACACTCCATCGCCAGCATGGTACATCAAAATTTACCAGCTTGCCGTATTTTCATTGCTACGCCTTTGAAAATATGTGGATTTTTTGATTAATCTTCATACTTCCTTTACTTTGCGAGGCTTTTCTTATACAATTGCACATATTTTGTAACCTTAAAACGTAAGTGGAGAGATTAGCAATGTTTAACGAAACTCATCTAACAGCGGTTAGAGTAAGCGCGGCATATTTAATGTTTCAAGATTCACAACTTTCTTCGTATAATGCATTATCAAAATTAGAAAAAGATTTTCTTAACTTCAAAGATATTACCCCTAACGATAGCACTGAATACCAGCATTTAAAATTATTGGTAGAAGCCAACGTTGATAGCAAGTCCTTCGGTCAGATTATGCGGTTGAGCCATAACTTTTATGCCAAAATTTATACTAATCTCTGGGACCGTTTACGAGCATTGAAAATTTCTCAAGCTGAGTCATATGAAATTTTAATACAGCATAACTTTAGCTATCTGACGGGCGTTATTGATAGAGCGATTTTATTGTTAAGCCGTGTTTCAAACTTTATGTCTGGCCCACAAAAACTCTCTTTGCAGAAAGCAATAGACCAGGCGTTAAATCCCAGCCACCCACAACATGTTACGCATATTACTAGAGAAGATGTCAATCTTTTGCTGCGTGAAGAAGCGAAAATTCAATTATATATGCATGCGCGAGTGGGTTTGGTGATTGGCGTTGACAACTATGACAATGAGCGTCAGCCGGACAAATTACTTAGAGAAAATGCGAAACTTCTGGTTGAGCATGATGAAATATATTTTAAAGTTGATAGAGGCTTAACCGAGTTAGGCTTTACCTTAGCGCAATGTAATGAATTTTTAAGTAATAGCACGAATGAAACTATTGAAGGTTTGTATGAGAAAGTCTTGTTGTTAAAAGATCCTCAAATCCAGGCTTTAAAAAACCCTGCTGTTGAAGACAAAATTTTAAATAGTCAGAAAGAATTTGATAAACAACAATCCGCTTTGAACCAGCCAAATCAAGACCAGGCTTTTGTACCAACCCCCAAAACATCTGCACTGATGTCACCCGGACAGTTTACTTTATTAAATTCTCAAATTACGCCAAGCAATTCCAGAAATTTAATCTCCGGCATCAATAATTCTACTCTATTGTTTGGAATTGAAGCGGCAGCTTTTATGGTGGCAATGGCATGTTATTACCGCCCACCTATTGTAGTGAGTACGATAAGCCTGGTAAAACGCGCGGGCTGCAAAGTGTTAGGTTTTTGTCGCACCAAAGAATCTCAAGCAGCAGTGGAACAGGAAGAACGTATCACCGTTAAATATGGTCTTAGCAAAAACGGTTAATGGTCCACTTGATAATGAATTGCTGCTTAAGGAACTGTTCGCCTTAAGCAGCAATGACGGTATATGGCTTGTTGTTGATAACTGGGATTATCCTTGAGTAACCTGCATACTACCTCCTAGTCCGCGCGCGATGCGCGCTGGGTCATACATAGAACTCGCTAAAATCGGCGCTACAGTATACTTACCAACGTTAGTCGCTTTGATGCGATAAACTAGTTCCTTCGCATCTGGCCCTACACTCGCAAAAAATATGACACGGTCTTCACGCGCATCGGCGTAATCGACTTGATCATTTTTAACAGAGTCGCGCACGACTTCAAAACCACCCGGCAACAAATCCACTATCGCAATATTATTTAAGTATTGATTATCCAACGCGCGAATTTGAATATGCACTTCCAATTCATTACCAAGGCCCACACTGGTTACGGTTTTACCTTGCGCATCGCGATATTCTCGCGCAACTTCCAAACCCTTTTTCAACACGGAGTCGGGCGGGTTTTTATCAAAACCGGCTTGAGTCAACTGATAGAAAATACCAGTATCTTTTGGGGCAGAAAATTCGACTTTTTTCACGGCTTCATCCAGACTGACGTGCTGATAAATATCATTCGTGGCTGGCAAGACTAGTTGTCTATCGTTATTTAGGGTCGCCGTCAGAGCATAACCGCTGCCATTTGGGACTGCGTAAGTTTGCGCGTAAGCGGCAAACGCCATGCTGGCATAACCCGATAATATAGTATTCATATCCCCACTATTCAAAGCGGACACCAAAGGCATTACCAGTTGATCTCTTACTTTCGTCAAACGTTCAGGGAAATGACGCGCTAATAAATAAAGATATTGGGCATCAGCAATATTCTGATCATAAAAATCCATACTAACGTTAATTTTGGGTTGTGGCTGATAGTAAGCAATTAAGCGGTTTGCTTCGGTAACACTTTTCATTAATTGATAAGTCGCTGCGATATAAGCACTGGTAATATCCTTTTGCCAAGCATGCGCAGGATCTTTATTCAAATACAATAATAAATTAGTTAAATAATTGGTAGTCACAATTTCGTTACGGGTTAACACATAAATCGCATAAGCCTGGATGCGCGCCTCATCAAGGGAGGAGACATCCTGGGTGGCCAAATCTTTTAAGTAATCCATACCGCTGCGCAACATATCCAGCGGCACCGCGAAGCCAGCAACACGCGCGTCCGTTAAGAAATGCAAAGCATACACGGAAGCAAATTGATTGCTGGCATTCATATTTTCACTAGGCCAATAACTAAAACCACCGTTGGACATTTGCCGCTGCGCTAATGTCTGGAAAGTTTGCTGTAGCTTTGCGTTAATTGCATTCGTATCCTGTCCATACCAGGTTTGATTAGCCAGCGCCAGTAGTGGTAATGCTTTGCTAGTTAATTGCTCGGTACAGCCATAGGGAAAATTATCCAGATAGCGCTGCAAACCCACTATCAAAATTAACGGACTCGGTGAAAACGCCGCATCCACCGTGCGATATTCTGGATACAATACACTATCAACGGTCAGCGACTGCTTGCCACTCGCCGCGTAACCACTGTTTACCTGTGTCGCATAAGCACTGGTGGGACGCACACTGAGTGTCGTTGCCATTTTGCTAAATTTACTATTATTGTTTGCAACCAGAGTAACAGTCGCTGAACCCAGTAAAGCTTTGGCGCGCAATTTAAAATGCGCAGTTTGCTCTTTGCCTTCGCTGATTTTTAAATTCTGAATTGTGTCACCGATAACTTCCAGCGCTGGTGTGGTGCTCATTGTGACTATCACTGGTGCGTCAATTCCAGAACCCGCCAGGTTATTGGCGATACTGGCGGTAATTTCAAATTCATCGCCCGGCGCGACAAAAGTTGGCACGTTCGGAGTAATAACAAAATCGCCGCGTACTTCAGTGGTTTTGGCAGTCGCGCCTACGGCATCCGTCGCTACGGCAACAGCCATGACTCGAAGCGCGCCATTGAAATAATCAGGAATTTGATAAACTACAGAGCGTGACGTAGTATCGGTATCCACAATCCCTGACCAATAGACTACGGGTAAATCGGTTTTGCGTTTGAAAGGGTTTTGCGTTTTTAACGCCGCGGCTTCTCCATTATCACCACCTGCCGCAGACAGTTCACGGTCTTGAATAAACTTCGGTAAAATCTGGTCCAGCGTTTGCAAAGTTGAAACTTCTAAAGCACGCTTTTGGAAAAAGAAACCCAAAGGGTCAGGGGTTTGATATCCCGCAGCTTGTAAAATGCCTTCATCCACTGCAAAGACAATAATTTTTCCTGGCTTGTCACTCTTATAATTAATGGTAAAGGATTCACCCGGTCGTACTACGCCTGGTGTATCCAGACTGATAGCTATGTTATGACTGGCATGGTTCACCATAAAGGGCACTATGCTGTCGCTTAACGGACTGATAAAAATTTCCGGTGAATTCCAATCGCGCACAAAGGCGACATTCACATAACCATTACCTTCAAAATCTTTTGGCACATGAATTTTTTGCATAGAACTAGTGGTGTCTGCTTTAAACCATTGTGCAGCATAAACTTTGTCACGTTCAATAGTAATCAACCCTGCGCCCGTATAAGGTGCGGTCAGTTGCATTTCAATATCGGTATCCGGCATGAATTCTGTTTTATTTAATTTGATGGTCAGTTCTGCGTTTTTGGGCAGCGGTTGTTGACTGGCGCCGACTACACTGAACTTTAACCGGCTTAATTCAATATTATTTTTATCTAGCACCACTAGCGCGTAATCGCCAATCTGCTGGGTAGGTAAAGTATAAGAGGTGCCAGTTTCACTAATGGCAAAAGCAGTAGTATTAACAATAGTAGATTGTATTAGTGATTGATATTGATAAGTGCCATCGGCTTTTTTTACTAGCGTAGTCACGGGATGCAATGACAGTAATTGAATTTTCAAATCAGCCACTGCCTGAGTTTTTAACTCGGGATTGACGGCGATATAATTAATTTGATGTTGCGCATTTTGTTTTAAATAACTTAAATCACCATCGGGTTTATACCCAACTAAATAAGCCAGAGGACTGACTAGCGTTGTCGTCTGGGTAATCACACTGCGACCGCCTTCTGCCGCAAAACCTTCAGCATAAAACGTCAATTGGTAAGTGGCTTTTTCAAATCGGTCCAGACGTAAGTCAAATTGCGCCTGTCCCTGATCATTGGTATGCATGTCAGTCAATGTGTCGGTAAAAACTTTGGGTGGTTTTTGTGGATCCAGTAATGGATCAATAAAGGTATAGTCAGGATATTGACTGAATTTCACCGTTTGCGGGGTTAATAAAATTTTGGCGGATATTTTGCGATCGGCGGCGGGGGCGCCATATAAATTCCATAAACCTACGGTAGCCGTCAAATTACCTGGCGCAACCCACCCTGACAAATGCTGTTCGGATAAATGCGCGCTGATACGCATATTATCCGGCAGAAATTCTTCAACCCGTATTTGCGTTGAACCTAACAAATTAGCCGGATGATTATCTTTGACGATAAACAGATTGACAGTGTACTGACCGGTTGGCGAAGTATCGGCGGTGGCAAAATCCAGCGTTAAATAACCGGTTGCGTCCAACGTAAATTTTTCATCTTTAATCGTCATGCCGCGTGGATCAATCACTGTTGCTTCTAATGGCAAACCGGCGGGTTGTGCCTTGGCATACATTTGCTTCACAATCATGGCGATATGGGCCGTGTCACCCGGTCGATAAATTCCCCGGTCAGAGAACACATAAGCGCTTAAGCTTTGTTGTTCCTGATCATTGTTATAGACACCGCCTATATCAAAACGAGAAAAATTTAATTGCCTATCAAAATTACCGTAAGGAATAAACGCTACATCATTACCTTGCTGCGCCAGATAAACGGTAGGTTCGCGTTCATCAGTGTAATCTTTCAGCGTAGGAAAATTCACATGGCCTTGTGCATCGGCGGTTTGGGTTAAAATGGGCAAGCCATTCTTGCCTAATACCGACACTAAAACATTTGCAACGGGTGAACCCTGGGTAATTGAGTCAACAAAAACATCGTGGCTGCCATCACTATTATCTTTCACTAACAAACCCAGATCGGTAATTAAAATCAAGCGACTGGCTTTTACATCCAAGGGTATTTTCCTCTCGGGGTCCCAGCCACGGGCTTCCAGTAAAAACAAACCTTGTGGGCCACTGGTATTGCCAGCGGCGGATAAGTATTTTCCTAAATCCAAAGCACTGTATTGTGCTTTTGCGGCATCGCTATTATCAAAGTTTTGAATTTCCGAAAAAATTTCACTGATATTATCTTGATTGAAGTGCGGATTAACAAAACGCGGATTATTAAAATCACCCTGGGTCTGGGTCAACAATTGATTCACATCCGCAGGCAACACCCGCGCAATTTGAAATTTTACCGCGGGCAAACCGCGCACCAGCACCGATAATTTTTTCTGATCATTTAAGGCAAGCAAAGCCCCTTTATGCAAAAAGCCAATTTCCTGTGGATATTCCGGGACTTTAATCACGGCGGCAAAATCATTGCTTAACACAAAATTACCAAAACTCTTGACGCCCTTATCCAATTTAAAATAAATAAAGCGTGGCGTAACGGCGTTGAATTGATAACTGTGTAACGTAGCATAATCACGATCTGCGGGCAGCGCGTTTAAATTTAAAGGTGTAGCCAAAGCTAAAATAGCCGGTGTGATTTCGCCGGGGTTTAACCATTGGTAATTGGTTTTTGCTGCTTCGGTGGCGGTAGCGGGATAATTTTGTGGTAGTAAATAAGCGTGTAAGGATTTTGTCAACTGCGCATCGCTTACACCTACCGATGTTTCTACCGTTAACACTTGCTGGGGCTGGTCTTTGGCATTGCGGACTATGCTCGCGTTCGCTACGTTAACTTTAAAAAAACTCGCTAAGTCAGGAACAATAACTTTACCAGTGACAGCGACATTGGTTTTAGCGGTACCACTACTGGCTTTGACTCCTTTTGCGACTATCAAGGTAAAGTAACGTTCCGTATTTGTCAGCGGAAAAGGTTCCGAATGCACATAGACTAGGCGTTTATGTTCATCCGCAGTCAGCGTAAATTTAAAATGTGGCGCCCCGAAATCCAGACCGCCCTGTTTTAAGGATTGCTCCATTAACGTAATACTATTTTCCAGGCTATTCATATCTACTGGGTAATTAAACTTAAGCGTGATAATGATTTGTCTTAACTGCGCGTCAACCGGGTCTTGATAAAATTTTAATTCGCTAATAGTCGCGGCGAAGGGGAGGGTTGTGAATGCATAATCAAGACTTTGCAGTTTGGCCGGGTCGCTAAAGACATTTTTGGCAAAATGGATTGTATAAGTCTGCCCTGCTGGCCAATCCTGGCTAGGAGAGAAAACCAGCCGGCTGTCGCTTTGCCATTCCCATTTGCCAGCCGCGGGCGGGGTCAAGGTAATGCCTTCGGTGACGGGTTGACCTAGCATTTTTAAGGGGGCAACGGATTGGGTGGTAAAACCACTAGCGGTTTGCAACCCAAAATCCAGGGTTAACACATCGGGTACTAATTCTTTGTTATTTGGGGTGATTTGCGGAACGGAAATTTGGGCGGTGATCAGCTGGGGATGTGGGTGATTTTTATACCAGGAGTAAGTCAGCCCTGTCACTACCGCTAGAATAACAATGGCTATGCACACTGGCGTGGACGGCTTTTTGCGGCGTAAATACAACAGCCAGGGTGGGTATTGCCATGATAGCTTGCCGAAAATGATAGCTAGAAAGGATTGAAGGGTGGTGAGAAATTTATTTGGCATGGCTTGTTACTCTTATTATTTTTGTAGCTGTGATATCTTACCTATGATTTTTTACGGTTATTCGACACCCTTAATATGAAGTTGATTAGCATAACCCTAGTTTCAATCCTTGTCAGCAGTGTGGCGGCATTATTTTTTTCGCCATTGCCGCCTTTGTTAAATGACCGGAGTTTTTCCCGTGCGGTTTATGCTGACCATCAGGATTTACTGCGCTTGACCTTAAGTAATGATGATAAATATCGGTTATACACCCCGCTGGCCAGTATCCCCCCGCAGCTAATTCAAGCCACTTTATTGGAAGAAGACCAATACTTTCATTGGCATTTCGGCATTAACCCCTTAGCCATGGTCAAGGCCGGATGGCAAACTTATATTCTTAAAACCCGGCGTATCGGCGCTTCGACTATTACCATGCAATTGGCGCGCATACGTTTTGGCATTAATTCAAAAACTCTAGGCGGAAAATTCTGGCAATTGGTGCGCGCTTTACAAATTGAAATGCATTACAGCAAAAACCAAATACTTGAAGCTTATTTAAATCTCGCGCCTTATGGCAATAATATTGAAGGCGTAGGCGCAGCCAGCATTATTTATTTTGGCAAGCCGGTGAATAAATTGTCATTGCCAGAAGCACTGACTCTCAGCGTCATTCCCCAACATCCCGCACGGCGAGTACCAGGTCAGTTACACTTAAAAGAAATCCGTAACAAATTATTTGCGCGCTGGCTGCAACACCATCCACAAGACCGTAACCAGCAAGCAGTGATTAATTTACCGTTACAAATTCAATCCGTGCGTAGCGTGCCTTTTTTAGCCCCACACTTTGTTGACGCCGTGTTAACACTGACTTCGGTTGAACAATTAAAAATTACCACTACCCTGGATTTGCGCTTACAAAAAATTGTGGAACGAGTTACTCATCAATATTTAAAACAAAAAAAGGCGTTAGGAATTTATAACGCCGCGGTGTTATTGGTGGATACACGCAATATGAATGTGAAAGCTTTACTTGGCTCGGCGGATTTTTTCAATCACGACATCGCCGGTCAAATTAATGGTACTGACATTAAACGCTCGCCAGGTTCTACCCTGAAGCCGTTTATTTATGGGTTGGCTTTAGACCAGGGTTTAATCCATCCCGACACCGTGTTAAAAGATGTCCCGCATAGTTTCGGTGGTTATAATCCAGAAAATTTTGATTATGATTTTATGGGGCCGGTCAAAGCGAAAGATGCTTTAGTGTTAAGCCGAAACATTCCGGCGATTTTTCTCGCGGATCAATTAAGCAAACCGGATTTGTATCAATTACTGGAAGCAGCTAATGTTCGTAATTTAAAACCGCAAGCTTATTATGGTTTGGCGTTAGTATTAGGCGGCGCTGAGTTGAGCATGCAGGAATTAACGAGCTTGTATGCCATGTTGGCGAATGACGGCGTTTGGCATCCCTTACGTATGCTACAAGATCAAACCGCGTTGGTCGGCAAACGTTTGTTAAGTCCAGAAGCGAGTTTTTTAGTGCTGGATATGTTGCAAAATACACCGCGGCTGGCACCTAGTTATTTGTTAACGGCAAACCAGCAATTACCGGTAGCCTGGAAAACAGGGACTTCTTCGGGTTATCGAGATGCATGGGCGATTGGTGTATTTGGGCCTTACGTCTTAGCAGTGTGGATAGGGAATTTTGATAATAGCGGCAATGCCGCATTAGTCGGCAGAAGCGCGGCGGCGCCGTTATTATTTGATATCATTGACGCGGTTAACACCCAGACTGGACCATTGCCATTATTGAAAAAAAATCCGGCGCGGATGAATTTGTCACGGGTCGCGGTGTGCAGAGCATCGGGCATGCTGCCAACACGTTATTGTCAAGACACGGAGTTAACCTGGTTTATTCCGGGAAAATCACCGATAAAAACGGATACGATTTATCGAGAAGTTGCAATTAACAAGATAACTGGATTGCGCGCTTGTCACTCTACTAAAAATACCCGGTTTGAAATTTTTGAATTTTGGCCATCGGATTTGTTGAAGATTTTCAAACAAGCTGGCATTGAACGGCGCTCTCCTCCACCCTTTGACCCTGCTTGTGTATTTGCGCAATCGAATGTAGGAATGGTTCCGCAAATTACTTCACCACAAACGGAGTTAAGTTATGTAGTACGCGCGCGTGCGCCGCAAAAAACCTTGATACCATTGAGCGCCACCGTGGATGCGGATGTGGCAAATTTGTATTGGTTTGTGAATGAAACGTATTTAGGTAAAACCCGACGTGATCAGACGCTATGGTGGAAAGCCAAACCCGGGCAGTTTGTAGTGCGGGTTGCAGATGATCATGGGCGGTCAGATGCCAGGGATTTGGTGGTTAAGGTTGAGGGTTAACGTGCCCCCCAGATCGGGGCCGCATTGTCAGACTAGTATCATATTCAATAGAACGTCGATTTGATTCAACGGGATTATTATTAAAAAAATCGGGATGAATTTTAAACGGTCTGTTATAACTCACTCTAACGTCTCAGCTCCTGGTTAGATGCTTTATTCTCATTATCGTTACTCGCAACGGAAGGTTGATTTAACGCTACAGGTGTTGTTAAAAATCCTAAACTCATCCGTTGCGGCGAACCCGGTTGGGGTAACAAAAATTGGCGATATACTTCAGATGGCAAAACAAGCTTGAGTTGATAAACCAGGTGTTCATCTGCAACAATGCTTTGTAAAAAATTCTTACTTAACACAGACAAAATGGCTCGCGCTGTATTCATCAGGTTTAAATGCGGTTCTCGCGCAACCCCGCTAAAAAGCAGATGCACTTTTTCCCGCGTATTAATGATAGATTCCTGTAAATAGTTTCCGGTCAAGAGCTGGACGACAACAACATGATGCTCTCGCGGCAAGCTCCTTAGTAAATTCATAAAAGTCTTAACTGAAGTAACCAATCCTCGGATAAAACTTTCTGAAATAGGATCGACTAGCGCTTTACCGATTTCAGAGGGCAGTTTTGCTATTTCTTCCTCAGAATAATGGGTTAATTTGTTTAGCTGAATTGCAGTTTTTAGCGCTGCCAATGTTTGTGTGCTAGCCTTTTCAAGAGAACTCTGTATTTGTGCCCTATTTATCTCAACTCCGATATACTTTTCTGGTATTATTGCTACCAGGTGAGCATTTGCGGGGGCCTTAATAATTTCAGTTATTTGTCGGGCAAATTGTTCAGAGCACAATATTGGACGGATAACTCTTAATGTTTGTTTTTGTTTTTTTAATTGTCGTTTTGACAAGCCCATTTTTATTTGTTCAATTTTTTCAGCTTCTGTTTCAATGGCGTCAAAATGTGGTGTTATCAACTTGATAACGTCTTGCTTTTCCTCAGTTGAAAAATTGCATTCTTTTCTTTCTATCGCCGTACCTAATAATTCGCACCAAATCATTTTAAAGGTAAGATACTTACCCTGATAATTCCCACCCGCTTCTAATAAAGTAGTCCACTCTTTGGCGGTTATAGTTTTAGTAAAATCATAAAAAACGCGGATACCTACATACGATGATAATCCACTCGTACTGTCAGTACCACCTTTGCCACCTCTCATGCCACCTTCATTCAAATATCTGACTAAGATATTAAGAGCATCCACCGCATTGTAAGCATTATCTTTTTCTCGTAGTTCTTCGATAAGAGCTTGATGATAAGCTTTAGCTTCTTTGGAATGATGGAGAATACGGATTTCTTCTTCAGGTAACAATTCTCTTGGTTGTTTTTTTATGTAAGTATGACCGCGTTTTGAAGTTATTTCTAAAATTTGCGGTTGCAATGGTACTAACATATCGAATGTTAAAGGATAGGTAGTAAGACCAAGTTCAATTGCATCAATTATATCGTAAGCACCCATACCCGCAATAAGATAGGAAAAAGAATCATGCTTCAGGTAAATATTAACTATGCCTCTTACTTTAGCATGCGTTCTTCCTCGCGCCATGCGTTTTGACATTAAACGCAATTCATATCCGGGTACTTGACCCAATTCGTCAACCACTGTTTCCAATCCACTAGGATGTTTTAAAATTTGATCGAAGGCTACGTTAGCAATACAATCTTGAATATTAATTACATATCCTGAACGGTCCAAGATAAAATGGTGCAGATGAATTTTATCTTTTTCTGACGCTTCAATTCCTTTTAACCTGGCAATATGCAGGATTTTGGGTGGCAACGGTAAACTTTGATGAATTCCCAATGTAGCTCTTGACAACGCAGTCGCTTCATCAATCCTTTCTTGTTCTACTGTCTCATCTAATTGGTTTATACTCATTAACAAAATTTCGTTTTTGGTGTTAATGGTTGGCATTAATAATTCAAGATAATGGAATCTTTTTTCAAAATATTTCACAGACAGTTCGCGGGCAAGACTGACGCACACCTGCGTCAATGGATTGTTAGAAGTTTTTGGATAAGTCAACTGATAAATATCTTTTATGCGCGTCCAACGATTAGCAAGAAAATCTACAAAAGGATCAATAGTTTTTAGATTGCTTTCTATATCAGAATTACTAAATAACTCAATTAAATTATCCCAGGATAATTTCTCTTCCATAGTGATTAATCTATTATAGAGGTCGCCACGCGGAAAGTGGTGGATGGATCGTAGATTATTTAAGCTGTGCTGGCGAACTAAACTGCTGGTCTCGATGAGTAATTCTTTAACTTTCATTGCTGGCTTTTCCCCGTTTCTAAGTCTAATTTTGCCAAAGAATAACATTAAAAAATTAAGAAAGGCTTAAGGATTTTAACTAATGCCTGCTACAAAAATGTACTCGGCAAATTCTTTGGCAAAACCGCTAGCGAGAATTATAATGCTTTTCTCAACTAAACACTCAAGGCTGCTTATGAAAAAGCTGGGAATTTATATTTTATTAATAAGCAGCATTTCTCCTGGTTTTGCGCAAAATGCACCCGACAACTGTGAAACACCCGCTTCTATTGCTTGTATTTATAGCTTAACTATCCCAGTCGCTGGCTGTCCAATTAATGGAACTTCCGCCAATCCGGTAGGTGGTTCGGGCGCGATTGCCGTAGTGGAAGCACTGGATAATGCCTCTGCGCAAAATGATTTGAATGTGTTTTCAAGTCAATTTGGTTTGCCGCTTAATAATATTACGGTGATTTATACTCCCGCTGCGCCTTCTTCATTTCCTCTCGCTTCCGGCTGTAATAATCTGTTGCCCGTGTCATTGACGGCGCCGCGCAATTGTCAGCTAGATGCAACACCTAACAATGACCCTTGTGATGAGCATGTCGCGGATATTGAATGGGCCCACGCCATGGCGCCTAATGCGCAAATTATTATGGTTGAAGCGCCTAGTGATAATATTTTCGATAAGATGTATGCCGTATGTTATGCCGCTCAGGCGGTAAAAAATCAGGGTGGACATGGTATAGTTTCAATGAGTTGGAGTGTGCCGGAATTTTTAGGAGAAACCGGTTATGACTTGTATTTTCAAGGACCGACTAGTGTTATTTACGTAGGTAGCAGCGGGGATAAATCCGCGCCGGCGAATTATCCTAGCAGTTCGCCTTTTGTTATTTCTGCCGGTGGCACCAGTATTCAACGTAATGCACTGGGGAATTTTCAAAGTGAAGCGGCCTGGAGTACTAATCCTAATGTCGCTGCCGGTAATAAAAATGGTGGCAGTGGTGGACCCAGTATTTATGAAGCGCGACCTACTTATCAAAACGCAATTATGAAAATAGTAGGCACGGCGCGCGGCACACCGGATATTTCTTTCGATGCAGACCCTAGTACGGGTGTTTGTGTGTATTCCAGTTTACATACACCTAAGCCAGGTTGGTTTACGGATGGTGGTACCAGTTTAGCGGCGCCTGGATTATCAGGAATTATTAATACTGCAAATCATCAAGCAAGCTCTACCGTTGATGAACTCACTTACATTTATCAAAACGCAATAAAAAATTATCATGCTAACTGGCATGATATTTTACAAGGTAACAATGGTTTTCCGGCGATGACGGGTTATGATTTTATTACGGGATTAGGCAGTCCCAATGGATACAATGGGAAATAAATGGTGTTTTGTGTCATGCCAGCATGGATGAACTGAACTTATAGTAAATTACCAGAGGATACAACATGAAAACATTACTTTTGACCGTCGGCTTAGTCGCATTAGCCATGGGTTTACTTTGGATTGGGCAAGGCTTGGGTTACATCAAATGGCCAGCCAGCAGCTTCATGATCAGTCAAATGAAATGGACTTATTATGGCGCCGGTCTGGCGGTCGTGGGCTTAATTATCATTTTGTTTTCACGACGCTAAGTTGGTTATCATCACCGCAAGTAATGCAGCTTTAGTTATCTGCTTTAACTTATCGATGGTCTCCACCTCCGTGTTTAACGGTGGCACCCAATAAATGGTGTTGCCTAAAGGACGCAACAGCGCGCCTAGCTGCACGGCTTTTTGATAGACTTCAAAGCCTAGACGCCGGTTGGGATCAGTGACGATTAACTCGGCTGCAACTACCGCGCCTATCTGTCGGATGTTAGCCAGCACTCCAGTTTCATGCGCAATTTCTCGCATGGCACTTAACATGATTTTTCCCAATACATTAGCTTGTTCACATAAATTAACTTCTTCCACGATATTCAACACTTCCAGTACAATACTAGCCCCTAACGCATTGCCGCCATAAGTATGAGAATGAAAAAATGAAGTACCATTGTTATAGTCATCATAAAAACATTGATAAATTTCATCACTCGTTAATATCGCGCTAAATGGCATCCAGCCAGCAGTTAAACCTTTTCCCAGGCAAATGAAATCGGGTTCTATACCAGCATGCTGGCAAGCCAGCATCTTCCCGGTACGACCTATTCCTGTCATGATTTCATCCGCAATAAAATGTATATTGTGCTTATAAGTCCAGGCCCGTAAGCGTTGCAGCAAATCCTGGCTATATATTTTCATATGACCACTGGCCTGCAAAATAGGCTCCAAAATAACCGCAGTTGTAGTTTCTATATGTTGCTCAAGCTGCTTTTCAATTACCTGCCATTGCTCGGAACAATCTAACCAGAGCGGGTCTTCATTCGATGAAACATAAGGTACCGGGGAAATAAAAAAAGTATCAAAGACGATAGCTTGATAAGGTGTCTTATAAATACCTACATCGCTAACACTCAACGCGCCTAAGGTTTCACCGTGAAAACCATTTTTCAGGGCGATAAATTTAGTCTTTTTCGTTTCACCCTTGTTTACCCTGGAATGTAAACTCAACTTCATGGCGATTTCAACTGCCGAAGAACCATCACCCGCATAAAACACTTTATTTAATGAAGTGGTCAAACTGGTGAGTTTTTCCGATAACAAGGTAATAGTTTCATTAGTTGTGTTAGCTAATATGACATGTTCAAATTTATTTATTTGCGCTAATACGGCTTTTTGCAAACGCGGATGATTATGACCTAGCGTTTTACACCACCAGCTTGAGTTGGCATCAATAATTTTTTCACCCGTAGCTAATTCTATATAACTGCCTTTGGCACCTGTCACTTCCAGCGGTTTAAAAATTTCATAATCTTTCATCTGTCCGCATGGATGCCAGATATGTTTTAAGCCACGTTCTACTAACGATAACTGCGTCATTGTTTAGTAAACCTTAATTATTTTACTGGTTGACTGTTGCGGAAGGCTATCATATAGTGCGCGCAAGATGCAACGCCAGAATGAGGAAGAATAAATGTCGTCAACTTTATGGAGTAAAGCAGATGTTAAAAAATTATTCGAACATCCTTTATTAGAATTAATATTTCAAGCGCAGACCGTTCATAGACTGAATTTTAATGCAAATGAAATTGAACTTTGCACATTACTCAATATCAAAACTGGCGCTTGTCCAGAAAACTGCGCGTATTGCCCACAGAGCGCGCATTATGCAACTGGCGTAAAAAAAGAAAAATTATTAGATACCAATGTCATTGTAGAAAAAGCTTTGTTAGCAAAATCATCTGGCGCTACGCGTTTTTGCATGGGCGCGGCCTGGCGTAATCCGCCGGCAAAAGATTTTCCAAAAATACTGGAAATTATTAAAGCGGTAAAAGCGTGCGGCCTGGAAACTTGTCTGACGGTAGGCATGTTAACGCAAGAACAAGCCCTGGCGTTAAAAGCAGCTAGTCTGGATTATTACAATCATAATTTAGATACTTCACCGGATTACTACCATAACATCATCACTTCACATACTTACCAAGATCGCTTAAATACACTGGAATTTGTGCGTCTTGCCGGAATTCATGTGTGCTGCGGCGGCATTCTTGGCCTGGGAGAAACCGTAGAAGACCGCATGGAATTGCTTTTGCAATTAGCTAATTTAGTCAGTCCTCCTAAAAGCGTGCCGCTTAACCGCCTGATAGCAATTAAGGGTACTCCACTGGAACACCAGCGTGAATTAGATAGTTTTGATTTCATTCGTACCGTTGCGGTAGCAAGAATTATGATGCCACGCGCCATGGTGAGATTAAGCGCTGGCCGCACGGAAATGTCCGAGGAAATGCAAGCCATGTGTTTTATGGCGGGCGCCAATTCTATTCATTTTGGCGAAAAACTTTTAATTACCAAAAATCCAGACCAGGAAAAAGATCTCACTATGTTGCGAAAACTGGGTCTCACTGAAAAAATTGTCGGACAGCACGCATGATGTTAACTCAGGCCAAAGATTTAATCAGAAACCGCTATATCATTAACAACAGAAATGATAATACGATCACGATTGGCGATAAATCACTGATTAATTTTAGCAGTAATGATTATTTGGGTATTGCCGAACATCCAGTAGTTAAACAAGCGTTTATCAACGGCATACAACAATATGGCAACGGCAGTAGTTCATCAGCGTTAGTGAGTGGATTTTATCATTCACATCGTATGCTGGAAGATGCGTTTGCAGAATTTCTCAATCGTGACCGCGCCATCTTATTTAACTCAGGCTATCTAGCCAATATTGGTGTCATCACTGCTTTAGCTAATCGCAGCGGAAAAATATTCGTCGACAAACTTTGTCATACTTCCACACTTGATGGCATACGATTATCAAGGGCCAAGTTTGTACGCTATGCTCATAACGATGTAAATCATCTTGCAACTTTATTAAGCCAATCGTCAAATAATAGTCTTGTAATCACCGAAAGTATTTTTAGCATGGAAGGCAAGATCAGTCCTATTAACCAAATCGTAACAACCACGCAAGCTCACCCAATTAAATTAATGGTGGACGACGCCCATGCGGCTGGCGTATTAGGCAAGAATGGCAGAGGAATATGTGAATATTATAATCTTTCGCAACAGGATGTACCCTGTTTAATAGTCCCATTAAGCAAAGCATTCGCGAGCATGGGTTCGATTGTATCTGGCAGTCAGGATTTAATTGAATGTTTAATCCAATTTTCAAAAACGTATTGCTATACTACTGCACTACCACCCGCCATCGCCAACGCTACTTTGGCGGCATTAAAAATTGTTGAAACCGAAAACTGGCGTCGCGCCAAACTACAAGAATTAATTAAATTTTTTATCGTTCAAGCCAAGCAGCGTAATTTAGCTTTACTATCAGAAGATTTAACGCCGATTAAACCCATTTTAATCGGCGACAATGATTGCGCTTTGCAAATTAAAGAAGCCTTAATGCAAAAAGGATTTTTTGTATCCTGCATCAGGCCACCAACGGTTCCCCAAGACACTGCGCGTATTCGCGTAGCACTCAATTGTCTGCACCATGAAAAAGATATTATTGATTTATTAGATTTGATGGCTTTTTTCCATGACAAATTCAGTTAAAAAATCACTAATATTTTTACCTGGCTGGGGCTTTAAATCCTCAATCTGGGATGCTACGGCAAATTTATTCACTGACTATGACGTTAAAACAATTGATTTACCCATTCTGAATGAAAACCATGATCTTAACCAAGTAATAAATAGTTTAAATAAAGCTATCCCAGAAAATTCTATCCTTATCGCCTGGTCATTAAGCGGATTAATCGCCATTTATTTTTGCTATTATTTGCCGCACAAATGCGCCAAGTTAATTTTAGTGAGCAGCCTCCCCAAATTTATTGCTGCTTCTGATTGGTTTGGTATTCCGCTAAAAATCGCTGAACGTTTTCAACAACTAGCAAAAACCAATCTTGAAAGTCTGTTAACCCGATTTATGAGTTTGATTCAATATCCTGGTTCTTTACATATTCTCAGTGCCCATGAAAATAATTTTATGCTGATAAATTATCTTCATTTTATGGTTAACACAGATTATTGCGAACTTTTTATTAACCTCAACATGCCTGTATATTGCTTAATTGGCGCTAACGACCCCATTATACCGCACAATGCTATTACCCAATTATCAGCACTTAACAACAACATAAGTGTCAACATCATCTCTAACGCCGGCCACTTACCATTCCTGACCCATCAAGAAGTATTTACTCAATTATTAACAGGCATTTTGCATGAATAGCACCGAAAATTTTCATAAAAATAAAATCCGCCGCTGCTTCAATCGGGCAGCCTTAACCTATGATCAGCGCAGTTACCCACAACAAATGATTGGCGACAACTTGATTAATTTACTTGGCAAACATATATCCGCCAGTGAATTGATTATTGATTTAGGTTGCGGCAGCGGCTTAGTGACCGAATTACTAGCCAGAAGATTAAGTTATAAAAATTTTTACGCCATTGATATTTCCGATCAATTAATTGCTCAAGCTGACAGTCGGTTACACGCACGCGACATTCAAACTTTTCATAAGGATTTTGAAAATTTTAATTTCAAAAATAGGTTATTTAATTTAGTTTTTTCCAACATGTCTTTGCATTGGAGCCGAAACCTGCAAAAAAATTTATTAACCATCAATAATAATATGGCCAGCAATGGCATAATCGCTTTCACTATCCCGCTGGATGGGACTTTTACTGAATTAGCCTGCGCATCACGCAATAATTTCCACCGTTACCAAGACATACTAAATCATCTTGCTGATGCTGGCTTTGAACCCCTAAGCTGTTTTCATGAATCATTGACCTTTATATATAGTTCCTGGATAACAGCATTAAAATCCATTAAAGCCACCGGCGCCAACTATGTATTTAATAGAGAAAAAAAATCTCTGACCGGCAGCCTATCTTTATCCAACAAACCTAACCTTTCCTACCATATCGGATATTTCATTGGGAGAAAAATATATAATGTCACTTAAATTATTTATTACCGGAACGGATACCGGCATAGGTAAAACCTATATCAGTATTGGTTTATTAAATGCTTTCCAACAACTAGGCTATTCCACTATTGGGTTTAAACCCATTGCCGCCGGTGCTGTTAAAAAAAATAATATCTTATGCAATCAAGATGCTATTGATTTAAATACCGCGTCAAGCATTAAACTGGATTATCACCATACCAACCCTATCGTCTTCGAACCTTTTATTTCCCCCAATATCGCAGCCACTCAAGCCGGGGTAAAACTTTCATTAAATGAATTAATTTCAAAATCCCAACACACGATAAACTACCCCTGCGATATTCTATTAACCGAAGGTGCTGGCGGCTGGTTACAACCGTTAAATGAGAGTGAAGCGCTAATGGATTTTGTCAGTTATCATCAAATGAAAATTATCCTGGTAGTTGGCATTCGTCTGGGTTGCATCAACCATGCATTACTGACTTATCAATCTATCAAACAAACTCATTTACCTATAGTAGGCTGGCTGGCGAATTGTTTTGAAATTAACGAATTGGAACCCGCTGGCGTGATTAACACCTTGCAGCAATGGCTTGAAGTTCCTTACCTCGGAATGGTGCCACACCAGAAAAAACCTGAAGAATACCTGCAAATGAACCAGCTACTTCATCAATGTAGTATCACCGGATGAAAATGTCTGCAACACACCATCACTAGCCTGCAGAATTAAATTCCCCAGCGTATCAATGCCCTTGGCTTTGCCATAGATTTTTTTGCTAGCGTTTTTCAAAGAAATTTCTTTATTCATCAAACAATCCGCATCATTCCACTCATCAACAAAAGCAGTTAGGCCATGTTTTTCAAAACGCGCAAGATAAGTTAACAAGTTATCAATCAATAAAACACAAACTTCATTTCTATCAATATAGGTGGCGGTTATTTTTCTTAATGAAGTCCAATCCTGCAAAATAAAACTCTCTTCATCATGCATCATATTAACGTTAAGCCCCACACCAATAATAGCGTGGCAAACCCCATGTGATTCAGCCTGTATTTCAATCAGCGTCCCTGACAATTTTTTGTTGTCATACATAATATCATTTGGCCATTTGACTGCGAGTGACTTAGGTAAACCATAAGTTGCCAGAGTTTTGGCAATGGCAAGACTGACTACCAAACTTAAGCCCGCAAGTTGACTGACATCTCGTTGAAAACTGTACTGACAAGACAAATAAATATTTTGCCCAAAAGGGGAATGCCACTGCCGGTGCAGCCGCCCTTTACCTCGGGTTTGTTGCTCCGCCAGACAAATTTTTATATTGTGACCGTTGAGCGTAGTGCGTAGATAATCGTTAGTTGAATCTATCGTTTCAAATACTTCAATATTAATTTTTTTAGCAGCGACACCTTGCTTAATTATTTTTGGGTCCAGCAAAATCAACGGTTCTAATAAAGCATAGCCTTTACCTTTAATGGAATCGACTTTTATCTCATAAGCCTGAAGTTTTTTAATGGTTTTCCAAACCGCGCTGCGCGTAATTTTTAATTTATCTCCGATAGTCGTACCATCGTGATAATGACCATCATTTAAGATAGCGACAAGATTGGTAAATCCGGCGGTTAATTTTTTCATGAAGGGTTCACACACATTATTGTTGCGCTAGACTAACATTTACTTAAACAATAATTCAATATAAGCTTCCAAATTAAATAGGATTTATCCACAATACGTCCTCAATCTATAAAGAAATATGCATATTTTAAAAAAACTACCAATATCAAAGACTTAAACCATGCTATCAGCCGACCTAAGAAAATTACCCATCACACCCGCCGAAACTTTACAAAGTAGACGCACCCGTATGTATGGTGATGTAATACTTTTTCCACTGGAAGAAAACACTAGCAGCTCAACTGCCGTTTCCACCATAAAACAAGCCCAGCAAGTTATTTATCAATTAATAGAAAACGATCTTAATATAGTCGGCAAAACCTGGGACAGTGCAACATCGCGTCATCAACAAAAATTTTTTAAGCGCCATAAAAAACTTCACCTCTCTTTTTTAAGCACTATTCCACCTTCCACGTTAGCCGATTTTGCCGAACAAAAAGCTTCTCATACCAACGAGCAAATCCAGCAAACCAACGAAGAATTAACTAATTTAATAAACCAGCCTGACGAAATGCGCGGCATAGTCAAGGAATGCAAACTGAACCCTGACGGTCACATTGTAGTACGCGTTGAAATACTAACTGCTAACGGAATGCTAAGTTGCAAAGAAAAAATATCAAAAATTTTTGGTGCCACTTATAACCGCTACCATGACCCAGAAAAACAAAAAACCCTGGCCACCGTCATCGCCGTAGTCGACCATGAAAAACTTTCTAACTACGCAAAAGAACACTTAACAACTATTCTCAACCAATTAACTACCGCTTTAAAAGAAATAGGGCCAATACCATTACAAGCTATCGAATGGATAGAATATAACAAACGCACCATTTCCCCCCACAGCCACCTCGCCGAACCGCGCAAATTCATTAGAGTTTAGCCTGTCTTAATACTCCCTTAATCTAAATTAATATTTTCTTAAGTTAGGGCAGTTACAATAAACCAACTTTAAAGGGGAAATATTTTATGTTTTCAGACCGGCCACCCACATACTCAGAAAGCGAGTTACAAGCCAGAGCAGAAGCGGCTGAAGCGATGCGTGCCACCTATAAAATAGAACCCTCTGCTCCTCCACAAGAAGTTGAAGCAGGCAATGATGCACCACCGCCTTATGATCAAGTTTATGTAGAACAACATCAGCTATTTTCCCAGTATCTAAATGCACCTAGCGCCCCACCACCATCACCTGAAGTCTTACAAGGCTGGTATGAGAGTGATTTAGAAACATCAGAACGCATAACCTTACAAACGCAATATCAGAATATTTTACTGGATGAACATAAATACAATGAAATTTACCACCGTATGCGCAGTGAAGAATTGAAAAAACGTTTCGCTACCCAACGTCAATTTTGCTTGGACCATCCTCTCTATCCTATGACCACCCTGGATGATTTTTTATTAATGCAATACATGGTCCGTGATTTAGATGTATTAATCCGATTACAGTGGCGTTTAAATTTATATATCCTGGAAACTGTGGTTCGCACTGCAAGTTACGTATTGCCAGGCCTGATGAACATCGCCAGCTCCAGTCTACAAGCAGGCAGTGCGATAGGACAAAGTCTTAACCACGGCGCAAGCCATGGCAGCGGCGGTAATGGCCATAAAGCCCTATTAGCCATCGCTGCAATTGCCATCCTATTCTCCGCGGCCGCAGCCGCTGTTGCCAGCACCTATTACGCTGTTACCAAAACCGCATCTTCATTAAATAGCATCAGTAAAGGTGAAAAACTCGTAGCAAGCTTTCTCCGTATAACTGCTATGGTTAGCAGCGCGGTTGCCGGTACTTTTGGCGGCATTATGGCAGGCGCGGCTTTAGGTTCTCTGATTCCTGGTTTTGGCACACTGGCTGGCGCAATTGTTGGTGGCATTATCGGTGCCACCCTATTGAGTGGTGTGGGCGTATTCATTACCAAACACGCGCTACGATTGACATCCTGGTTATGGAACCATAATGACAATACCAGCCCGACTAATCCCAACAAATACCGTTTGAACAACCAGCAGCAACAGCGCTTTGCAATGCTAGGGCCTGTTGACACACAACGCATTCACTTAATGCTGCATAAAATAAAAATTAATAAACCCGAAAAACCACTTTTTATCAGCAACCCGGCTAACCAGGAATTAAATTGCGATTACAACGAATTGTTACAAGCGGTTAAAACCCATCGCTTCGTTGCCACAGAGGGATTTTATTTTGCTAAAAAGAATTTATTTACCTGGAATAATACTTACCGTAACTGGACGGTCCTGCCTTTAGATAACAATAGAGTTCCCCGTCCACCAGCCTATCAACGCCGCTAAGTTCTTATGCTATGATAATACTATTGGCTTGCAGCACTTAGTCATTTGATCAAATAAAATAGTTTTTATCTTCTTGAGCATTAAAAACCAGCATAGCGGGGGTTGAAAATGTTTAATATCATTATAGCCGCCATTGTCCTTGTGATCTTATTTGTATTACTTTCCCTAAGCGTAGTGGCCGGCCGGCGTTATGGCAAAGCGCAGCTTGAAAAACATGCCCAAAACCAACTTGAAGTAGTCATCGTGGCGGAAGGCGCCGTCTTCACCCTGCTCGCACTGCTAGTTGCATTTGCTTTCTCGGGCGCCTATGAGCGCTTCGAAAATCGTAAACTACATATCATAGAAGAAGCGAATGCCATCAGCACCGCTTACCAAAGAATTGATTTACTCGCGCCCGCAGCCCAACCCGCTTTGCGGGAAAGTTTTCGTCAGTATGTAGATGCGCAATTAGAATTTTATAAAGAGGCGGCGCGCCTTAGACTTTATAAAAAAGAATTGGCGGAACACAACAAACTCGAAGATCAAATATGGACACAAACCGTTGCTGCCCTTAAAACGACTAACGACCCCACTGTGACCCAGGTGTTTCTACCCGTGATAAGCAACATGTTAGATAATGAAAACTCTGGCATAGCACTTACCCGAATTCATCCACCCGGTGCAATATTTATTTTGCTGATCGGCCTTGCGGTGCTAAGTGGTTTTTTAGCCGGTTACAGTACCGCAGAAAGTAAATCCAAAAATCCCATACATGTAATGTGTTATATAGTGATTACCGTATTCACTATATTTATCATTTTAAACTTGGAATTTCCGCGCGCCGGCGTCATTCGAGTCGATGGATTTGATCAAATTCTAGTTAATGTGCGCGATCATATGACACAATGAAAAATGAAAGAACAGTTGCAGTGAAACCTGTAACATGCAAAAATCTCTCCCATGAAAAAATACACGTTATTTACCACTTTAATTTCACTATTGCTTTGGGCTGGGGCGACGCTCGCCCAAACCGAACGTCCGTCGGATGAAAAAGCATTAGCCCGCGATATTTACCAGCAATTTGTTGAAATCCAGTCTGGCTATACGACTGGCACCACCACACCGGTAGCGGAAGCTGCGGCCGCGCGCCTTAAAGCTGCAGGCTTTGCCGACTCCGATATTTTTATTGGCGGCGCCAACCCCAATAAAGCCAACCTCGTCGTACGCTATAAAGGTACTGGCGCGCAAAAACCCATTTTGTTACTGGCCCATATTGACGTAGTCGAAGCCAAACGCAGCGATTGGAACAGCGACCCCTTTAAATTTATTGAACATGACGGTTATTTTTATGGTCGCGGTACCAGTGATGATAAAGCGCAAGCCGCGGTGTGGATTGCCAATTTAATTCAATACAAGCGTGAAGGTTTCAAACCTGACCGCGATATTATTGTAGCGCTCACCGCTGATGAAGAAGGTGGTGGCCCCTACAACGGCGTAGCATGGCTACTCAAAAATCATCGTAATTTAATCGATGCTGAGTTTGCTCTTAACGAAGGCGCGTGGGGAGAATCCGTCGCCAACAAAAAAATTTCCAATAATGTGCAAGTCAGCGAAAAATATGTTTTGAATTTTCGTCTCGAAGTACGCAACAAAGGCGGCCATAGTTCGCTGCCCGTTCCCGACAATGCCATTTATCGTTTAGCCGACGCACTGCAACGTCTTGCTAAATTTAGTTTTCCAATGCAACTCAATGATGTGACTTCGGCTTATTTCGATCAAGTAGCAAAAGTTGATACCAGCCCCGTTAAAGTTGACCTCGCTAAAATTTCTCAACATTCACAAACCGCTATGCAACATGTAGCAGCAGTGTCTCCATCATGGAACGCCACGCTACGCACCACTTGCGTGCCTACATTGCTGGAAGGTGGCCATGCCATGAATGCGCTGCCACAACTCGCGGTCGCTACTGTCAATTGCCGCGTGCTACCGGATGAATCGCCAGAATATGTTTTGAATACATTACGCAAAGTGATTGCCGATGATCAAGTTGCAATTATCCTTTCCGGCAAGTTAGGCAAAGGCCCCGCTTCACCTATGCGCAATGATGTATTCAAAGCCGTGACGCAAATTACTGAATCGATTTGGCCCGGTGTCATCACCATACCAACTATGGTAATGGGCGCGACCGATGGACGTTTTCTCCGCGCCGCTGGCATTCAGACTTATGGCGTCCAGGGCTTTTTCGAGGACCGTGACGATGTACGCTGCCATGGCCGCGACGAGCGTATGGGTGTTCAATCCTTCTATGAAGGTCAAGCTTTTCTTTATCAATTAGTAAAACAACTCACTTCTGCAACTGCTTAATAATTTAAGGGTTTTGAACAACCATTCTGTCATCGGCTGCAGGTAGGTTTTATTACCCTGAAAAATGGGTTATGATAAATAATTCCCCCTCACAAAATGGAGTACATCAAAATGCAAAAACTAAAAACACGGAAAACTAAAAAAACAGAAAATGATTTATATCATGACCTTTTAAACATTAAAAACGCGTTAACCGACACCGCTGATGGTGTGAAAGAACGCGCTGAAACTTTAGTGACTGATTTACTTGATGATTTACAAACCAGAGGGACAACTTTACAAGATGAAGTTGAACACTATGTCACGGAAAAACCCCTGCAAACGCTGGGCATTGCGGTATTATTCGGCATTTTCATCGGTAAAATCATACTTTAATATAGGTTGAGAAAAACATTAAAAACTGTTGTTAAAAAAACGTGGGCTGAGCGCAGCGAAGCCCAACAGTTTTTCTGGCCGTATACACAAGCTGTTGGGCTTCGCTGCGCTCAGCCCAACCTACTTCTATGCCCTCCAAGTAATTGATTCCAAACCAATTTCTGTTCAAATTCTGCTTAATATACTCTTAAGATTATAAAAGTATACTATTTACTAACCCATTTTCTGAAAAATAGCCAAAATGAAAACTAGCGAAGAAAATTTATTACGTATTGCCAACATAAATCTTATGCTTGAAATACTTTCAGATAATCCAGAAACCGTAAACCTTCACAAGGCTGGCACCCATTGCATTGCGCTGCTTAACTCAAACAAAAAAATCAATGAAAATACCGAACCATTAATCGTAAATTTTTATTTAGCTACTTACAAATATTATTTAATTTCAGATGAGTTGATTTCCAACCCGGAACTGCTAAAACTTCTTAACAACGGCCCCGAAGCAGCACTTCTAGAATCTTTTAAATTTGCCCTTGCCAGGCAGTTGGAAATAACAGCAAATATTAAAAATAATCTAGACAGAGACCCTGAACAAGACCGCCAACTATGTGATATGTTCATTAATAATTTATGTTTTATTCGCGCTCAAAAAAATAATATAACAAATGTTTTCAACCCATTTATCCGTCAAACAATTGCCGAATATTTTTTGTCATATCTTGAATTTTTAAATGATCATGGCTGGACAATCTGCTTTCCTGAATATGAATTATCTGAAGAACAAAGAAAGACCCTCAAACAAAATCCGACTTTACTCAAAAGTCACGAACCAGCACTAGCGAGAAATTTCGAAGAATTCAAACAATTTTTTCGTGAATACGCTAAAGAATCGGCACAGTTTCACTGGGGAAATAAACAATCACTGGAAAATTTGCTCCTATTTTGCAATAACATCAAACTCACCGCAAATGATAAATTTGTCTGCGTAAATGATTGGTTGCGCTTAGTCGATGCCATAAAAACTGAAAGGTTGGTTATAATTGAAGAAATTGTCATTACCGACCCAACTATAATAGCCACTTCACATGCCAATAATTTTTGTGACGATGAAAAAAACTTTACGCCGTTAATGATAGCGGCAAAGTATTGCCAAGACGAAGACGTATTGAAAACACTACTTGCTCCTCAAAAAACCAAAAAAGAAAAAACAAACCATATAACCCTAAGACCAACTGATAGCAGCGAACCCATCAATACTTATAATAGTTTAATGATCGCCGCACGGTGGGGAAGTCCTCTGGTATTCGAATATCTATTGTCAATAATATCTAGCCAGATTAAAACTCTGGATAATGTTAAATTGTTAGTAGAATGCATTTGTTTTAATTATTTGCCAGTTGACCAAACTCTTAGAAATACTGTTTTAACGGGTCTGACCTATGCGATATTGACTGATCAACGCGATTGTGCAAAGTGGCTTGGTAAAATGCCACTAAATGCCGCTATTAAAGAAAAAATATACAGTTTTCAGGCTATAAAACTTGAAGCTCTGGCACCACTGCTTAAAAATGTTAGCAAGGAGATGGCTAAACTTGAAGTTCCTGCTTCACCAGTACGTGCATTCAAAGAAGCAAATCTTGCTGTCATCCCACGTTTAATTCTGCTGCAGACAAAACGTAAAACGGAAGAAGTCTTAAAACCGGAAGAACCGGCCGCTGATAATGAATCATCCTCCTTCAATTCAACAATCATAAAAAGACTTAAGCGCTAAATCCCAGTTGCAACTAACCTTATTGTTCATTTACTATTAGCTTAATAGTAATCAATAGGGGACAAAAATGAAAAAACTGATCTTTGCATGTCTTATATTACTTTATCCGATGATGATGTATGCCCATCAGCACCTTACCCCTACCACTTTTTCAATGGCTTGTTATATCATTTCACCCGATGATAAATGGACTTTTAAGGATTATGGTTTTACCCTGGATTACAAAGACGCGCATGGTAAAAAGCAGAAAATATCGGCCAGCAGTTCCGGCACCAAGAAAAACTGCACGGATAAAACCATTTCCGCCTCCGCCAAAATCCCAGCAGGCCCCGTTAAAATACACATCAATGACTTTACCGGCGAATTGGGTTCTACCGTTGAGTGTACCAATACCATCAAATATAAATTAACTAAAAAGCAAGTCGGTAAAGCCTGCGAATTTATCGTCAAATCCGCTAAATATGGTTCTTATACCAGTACTGACGAATGCGCAATTGAAATGACATGTGCTGAGGAACCAGCATTGGGCAAGGAAACGAAGTGATCGTAGCTAGTATTTCAAGTCAGCAGGCAAGAGAATTTTTTAATGAAGCATTTGCAGAAGCAGACATGCTTGCCAGTCAAGAAGATGACCTTCTTGAAATCATAACAGCTTATGAAAAAGTCCATAGTTATTTTAGACAAATTCTTAACTTAGATGCAAAGCGCGACAGCCAACTTATTAATGATCATCAAGATTGTCTTGAAGAATTAATAGAATATTACGAAATACATATTAAAGAATTAATAAATAACTATTTACCTGCTGCAGCAAAAGAAATTCAAAATAAAATAGATCAATGCCGACAGGCTTTAGGTTCACTCAATGACTCAGCAAAGGCAGCTTCTCAAGCCAGAATTGATTATTTAAATCATCAAAATAAAATGTTAATCGCGGCACATAACCGAGGTTTTCTTTGTCACAACATTCCCATGGACGGCAATTGTCTGTTCCATGCCATTGCCCATCAACTTAATATGCATCATATCACTATAAAACAGCCCAGCCATGCTGAGTTACATGTATTGCTACGTTCACTGGCAGTCAAACACATAGCAGCAAATACGCTTTACTATCAAGAACGTCTTTCCGGTATTACCGTACAACAATATACCCAGCGATTGTCGAATGCGGGTGAATGGGGAGACAATATTGAAATTGCGGCATTAGTCCGCGAATTGAATATCACGCTGGTTTTGGTAGAAAATGATGAGCGTATCCTTATCTTTAAAACAAATAATTCCAAACCCATACTCTACCTAGGCTATGAAAGAGGCTTGCATTTTGTTTCTTTACAGCAAATGCAAGGTGTACCACTGAATCATGAGTTACGCGAACAAATAAGTATCGCGCCATTAGTGGAAATGAAAGATATCCAATTACAACTACCCACGACCAAAACAGCTTATCAAGTACCCATCATAACTTTAGAACAAAAAACCACACCGCAAATTCTTCCTCAAACAAACGGTCACCCTACATCAACTTCAAAGTTATCATTTCAAAGTTTTTTAAATTTTTTTAAAAGAAGAGTCAACGAGGATAACGCCAACTTAATCCCAAAGACATTGCGAAGGTAATTTTGGCTCTTCACCTCTCCCCTTGTGGGAGAGGGCTACGCGAAGCGGCGGGTGAGGGGTGCTTTTAAAGCCTAAATACATAACCTTAAACAAACTACCGTCTCTTCCAACTCCACGGTCTCCAACGCTGAATTAATCGCAAACACCAAATTACTACGCGGTTGAAACATTCCCCAACCACTTAACAAACCATTTTTGACATGATCTTGATTTACAAATTGTCTAATCTGCACAACCTCAACCAAAAATGCTTGTTTTGCAGCAACTACATCCGCATCACCAGCATACGCATAATAGGCACTGTTAACGGCTGAGTATATGGGATCCAAAGAGCGAACCCCTCTATACAAACGTGCAATAATATTTCTGAACTCAATTAACATCTTATCGAATTCAGCAAATTTGCTATATTCCTGCAAAGAAGCTAAATAGATATCCTCAAAACTACTTTTAGAATCACAAAATTCGGCGATAGTAAGTTTAAGTTTCCAAACCGCATCAGTGCGAGACATTTGTTCCGGAGGAGTGATCAGCAAGTCAATCTTTTCCTCTAGCGCAAAGAGCTTTTTATCGATAAGTCTTTTTGAAGCAGAGCTAGACAAATCCGCTAACAATTTTCTCATATAATATTCATCAAACTTCATATTCAAAGTTTCTTGGACATACTCTAACGTTTCATTGAAATACTTATTTCGCTTTTTCCAAAGAATTTCTTCTTCCGTCAAATCATTCCAATTATTATAAAGATTGATTTTCGTATACTCTGGCAATTTAGTGAAAATGCCTTCCAGATGATGCGCAGCCAAGGTCTTCATTATTTCTAACCAATGCTTTTTCGCCTCAGTTTCAAAGATAAACTCTTCGACTTTCTCATCAGACAAATTAGGTATAACTTTGCCAGAAACATCCCCACGCACCGCAGCTTCGCCAAGATAAAAATAAACAACGGCAATATCTAAGACAAAGTCCGATCTTTTGGGATGATCTTTAATTTGCAAGTATATTCTGTCCATTTCGCAAAACAGAAAATAACGCCTGCATAAACAAATAAAATTATTAACTACTTCATAAGATTTACACGATGAAAGCCCGTTCAACTCATTCTTTAATTTTGCAATTGCCCGCGTTCGTGAACTCAAATTATTTGATTGTAGGTTATTAATTAAATCTTTTATTTGTTTAAATCCAGCGGTATTTCTCAATGTATCAAACTTGGAAATATAACTCACTTCGGCTTGGTTCTTCGCCTTATCAATTTCAGGCGACGGCGGCCTGCTGATTTCTTTGCTAGATGATAAAATATCACGGATTAAATTGTTAAACTTGTCTATAGACACGAGGCCCCCTCCAGGTTTGCGCTGAGCCTCCCTGCCCTTTAATAATAATAATAATTTTTTGAACGTGGCAGTTTACAGAAAACCCCAAATGTATTCAAATCAATTCTTTATATATTTATTGATTATAATTTATTCTCCTGTAATGCCGGCGAAAACTGACATTAACATACTCTTCACCTCTCCCCTTGTGGGAGAGGGCTACGCGAAACGGCGGGTGAGGGGTGATTTTGCTTAAATATTACTCAAAATAAATAAAAAACACTTGCCAACAATCACAGAAATGCTTATTATTTTGCCAACTTAAAACCTATCAGCAGGATTATCAATGAATAACCGATACATCAAACCAGCAACAGGCTTCACCCTGGGCGGCATGCTAGGCTGGCTGGCAGTTGAATATGCCCAACATAACACGGATTGGGAAGTTAACGCCCCTGCCTATGCCGTGGCCATTTTTGCCTTCGCTATGATAGGTGGATTTGTCGGCGACCTGTGTAACACCAGGATTGATCCAAATTCCCCAGAAGAACTCACTAAGCGCAACGCTAAAACGCTTAAACAGTTAGAAAAAGTTTTTAAACAAAAGTCAGTGCCTTTGTTAACCCCACAAGAATTTAGAGATTATAAAATCCTTGTCCAAAATAGCCTGACCCAGGAAATATCAGAAATAAATTTAAAAATTGCCAATTACCAGGCTGCTGTTGATGCCCTTTGTCCCTTCACTGCAAACCAATCAGTTCAAACGATAACAGCACCTATTACAATAACCAAAATTGCTGCTATCGCTACCGCGACTACTTATGATTATAACGTCTTGAAAGCATTGATAGAACAAAACATGACTTCCAGCATAATGGAACACTCAACAGAATTAGAAATTAACTCAACTAATTTTTCATTCAGTAGAAATTACGTTCCTGAGATTATGGATTTTATCAAAGAAGTCCGTGCTATCTTGCAACATCGCGCTAACATGTCAGAGATTTATCGTCAAAATCCGAGCTTTTTGACTTTTAATCAAATGCCAAAAGAATCCAAGTACGATCAACTTATATTAAGTAATAACGGCTTGGAAAGTGCTGCAATAGCAGATTTGAGATTTTAAATCCCCTCACCCGCCGCTTCGCGTAGCCCTCTCCCACCAGGGAGAGGTGAAATATCGCAGCCCGCTATCGCAGTCACCTCTTCTTAGGATTAATAATTGGCCCCAGCTTACCAGTCGGTTTAGCAGGCGGAGGAGTATCTTGAACAACTGGGCCTTTATTAAATAAAGTCCTAAATGATGCTAACGCCGATGGAGAAGTTTTTTTCTTAATTTCTGGCAACGGCTTTTTGCTTTGCGCATTGACGCTTTCAAAGCTCTCACCCGCAACAAGTTTACTCGCCATTGTCTTCAACCTGACAAAATTTTCAGTCAGATTCGTTTTTAATTTTTCACTTATAAAAGGGGTACCCGTATTGGTTTCTTTATGCTGCCAGACTTTAACTATTTTATTAAAACCTTCCTCAGCCGCTGGCGATATTAAAAATTGCTGGAAGCTGGCATTACTCATGGCTGCACCATTAAAACTAGCTAACAATAATTCAAACGAATGTTTTATCTGCTCATTTACCTCAGGCGATGTACTGTAATCACTAAGAAACCTGCTGATCAAATCCGGCGTCAAAATCATCAACCGCAAAATAGTTTCATCTACTTCTCTAATATTAACATTTGGGGGAATACTGAAATAACCTTCGCTCCAAAGAGGTTCATCATCATAATATAAATTTTCAATATCTTCTTCCGCAAACATTCTAAACTCATCTGCTGATTCCGGTAAATAGCAATTGGAATTGATTTTAACCGCTACATTATTTTTGGTAACGGCAATCTTCGATAAGTCAAAGTCCTGTTCATTCAACAATAAATTTAATACTTGAATTTTAACCACACCGGTTATTTCCCCCGCATTGACCTTAGCAACCAATTCATCATCATCAAGAATTTGGTCGTTAGCATTTTTTTTTGTTCTCATCAATAATTTGTTGTTTAACTTGGTTAATCCAACGTAAGGTTGTTCGGGAATGATTAAGCCATAGAATGCCTGCGCCACTACTTTTTTAAACGCTTGGGTAGGGTCTGGGACTTGTTCGTAGGTATATTTTTTATATAATTCGATTATTTCATTTTTAAGCGCGGCAATTAGAAATCCCAGACTGGAGTAAGAATCAAGTTTTAAATCTAAATCATTAAAAGATTGATAATTCGTCAAGACTTCCCGTACTTGTGCCACCAGCTTTTCATCCGCTGGCTCCACTTCATCACTGAATAAGTCCGAGATAAAAAGATCATCTAATTTTTCCAATAACACTATTTCATCAGGGGTACCGTAATTGAATTTAGGAATTGAAATAATCGACAATGCTTCGGCAATAAAAATATTTTTTTCACTCGCGTCATAAGGTTTATTTTCCAGATAAAGATCACCAATTTCACGCAACTGAGCAACCAATTCTTTCAGGCCTGCGGATTTGGGATTTGGCATATGCGCTACTCTTAAAGGTTATCTTTATATTATAAAGCAAATAACAGACCTTGCGGGTGAGGAGAGTATGTACTTGTTTTCAATGAATTAAGACGGGGGTTTAACAGAGGGTATATTGGAAAAACCTTGGTTTTGGCTCAAAAATCAGTGATATAGTTACTGATTTTTGAGCCTTACCGATTAACCTTGGCGTTTTCTTCGGGTCACTGTAGAAGTTGTATTTTTACCTTGTTGATTAAGTTGATCATCATCTTGTGATGTACCGCCTACAGGAGGAGTAGTAGCAGCAGGCAATGAAAAACGGTTAAACGGAAGATTCGTAGTTGTTGCCCTCCCTTTTCCCGGAACAAAACCTGCCCCTGTTGCTACAAATGGAATGCGTGGTGGTATTGGTACTTGAGTACTTGGATTACCATTCGTTGACTGTTGCACTGTAGCCGTCGTACTTGGTGAACCATTTGAACTCGCACTCATCAATTGAAGAGTAGTAAAAGTAGATTTACCTTTAGTTGAACTTGGGGGGGTAGATAATAAACTATCATTTTGTTGCTGTTGCAGTGCATCTGTAGAATTTATGGTTAGTTGATTATCATCATCTTCTTCATCACCATTTAGAGTTGGGGTTAAGTCATCATCATGTTGGTGTTCGTGTTGGTGTTCATGACGGAGGTCATGGTCATGCCCCAAGTGTTGGTGTTGGTGTTGGTGTTGATCATGGACTATAACAGTCTGCTGCCCCACAATAACATCTTCAGCACTACCAAAAAAGTTTCTTCCTAATAACCAGCCATTAGCACCAAAACCTATACCCGCGGCAATAATACCTAAGGGTGCATATTCAGTCTTGAGATACAGAAATACAGTCATAATAGCGCCTACAGCAAACGCAGTTGAAACCGCGAATATCGCATTAAACTTTGACATTTGCTGATATTTAATTTTCTTAAATTCTGGTTCTTCAAGATCAGGCAGATCGCTATTGGAATTACCCCAGTGTACGCCGGTGGATTTACCCCAGTAATAAACTGCCGCGCCTGCTTGATATAAAAATTTAATGCTCAAGGTCGCAGAAAACATTATTGGCGCAATGACTGTGGGAAAGAGAGGAAAGGCTGCGCCCACAAATGGCAGCAAAGAACCCGCGACAGCAATAGTGATAGGTATGGTAAACAAGGTTTGCATAACCGCTTTAACCACGGACCCTCTTTTCCAGCCATCTAATCTGGCCTGGTTCCAGGCCGTCGCACTTAATGCTATATTTGCTAATGCGGCTAAGCTGAAAAATATAAATTTTCCGGTGACATGCAAAAATAACTCAGTCGCTTTAGTCAAAAACAGCGAAAAAATAATACCCAGAACTGTTGCATCAGACATTCCAGCAATTTGGTCAGCGATAGCATTTTTCGCCAAACCTTCTCTGCGTTGTTCATGCGCCAGCCACTTAGGATTTTCTCCATTAGAATTATCTTCCTCTACCCCATCGCTATCCTCTGATGCATAGCCATTATCATCACTAGCAAGTTGTGAATATTTACTAGTTGGAAATGAGGATGAGGATGAAAATTGGATATCGACCCCGGTTTGATTACCTTGACGCTTACGAGCTGAACGCATGGAATTATCCTTAATTAACAATAGCAGTGATTAATTTAAGTTCACTAAAATAAACATAAGCTTAGGAGTATAAGTTGCGAATCTTAAAATATTCTTAACGATTTCTGAAATATAAAAAAATATTTGCTACTCAAATCCAAGTAGCCATTTATTGACCTGCCACTGATTTACCTATACCATTCAAACCCCATTCCAATTTTATGACCCGAAATGCCTAAATTATCTTTTTTAAAATGCCTATGCGGATTGTTGTGCGTGACTCTCCTGGCTGGCTGCACCGCCATCGCACCACAAATTAATACCCCAGCCACAGAACCACCCGCACCTTACTTAAAAAACTTTCATCCCCAAGTAGTATTAGTGCTAGGCAGTGGCGGCGCGCGCGGTTTTTCCCACGTCGGTGTGTTAAAAGTGTTAGAACGCAATCACATCCCGATTGATATGATAGTCGGTACCAGCGCAGGCAGTATAGTAGGCGCATTGTATGCAGACCAGCCTTCCGCCGAACGCGTTCAAAAGTTATTGCTGGAAGCTAAACGCGAAAATGTCATCGATTTTTCTGTCTTAAACTTAGGTTCCGGGCCGATTAGCGGCTCTGGCCTGCAAAATTTCCTAATCACCAATATGCGCGGCAAGACTTTTGGTCAATTGCAAATTCACTTTCTGGCAGTGGCAACGGATTTAGAAAGCGGTCAATTGCATGTATTTAAAAGCGGCCCGGTAGCACCCGCGGTCAACGCCTCCAGCGCCGCGCCACCGTTTTTCCGTCCCGTCAAAATGTATGGCAGATTATATGCCGATGGCGGTTTAATTGATCCCGTGGCCGTAGATGTCGCCCAGCAATTTCACCCAAAAATAATTATCGCGGTCAGACTGGATTCGCCATTGTCCAAAGACATGCCCACCCACTCTCCCGGATTTTTCCTGCGCGGCTTTGACTTGATGTTGCAACGACTTAATATATACAGCGCCCAACAAGCCAACGTTGTTATTACGCCGCAGACCGGAAATATCGACATGTTCGAAAGCGAAGGCCGCGCCGACCTAATGCGCAAAGGGGAAGCGGCGGCAGAACAGGCGATGCCGCAGATAAAAAAATTGCTGGCCGAAAAACATATCGCCTATTAATGCTGGTGGTAGCCCGTAACTCCTTCTCTAATTTAGCTTTTTACTATGGTATAATAGAGATATAACATAAAATTAGTGCACGGATCTTGATCAGCATGGCGGAATATCACAGCGTTTCCTGTATAAAGTCAGCCTACTTTCATAAAAGGTCACAAAATAATAACTAAGCTTTTATGGTTAGAAAGGATTAGACAATGCGGAAAGACATTTTTTATCGATTTGGCGAACTCATATATCGCTGCAGATGGTTAGTAATAATCTTCTGGCTATGCGTATTTATGGTATGTGTACCACTCGCGCCCAAATTCATCAGCTCATTTAAAGCCATAGGCTTCACCGACCCCAACTCCGCCAGCGCAAAAGCTAACGCTATTTTGAATAATAAATTAGGTTTCAGCTACAACCAATTTATCATCATGTACCACAGCGACAAATTACTTGCCACCCAACCACAATTTTCCCATGAAATTAAAGAATCATTAACTGGCTTAAAAGATTTTCCCATCAAAAATCAAATTTCTTATCCAAGTGTTGCGAATAAACAAATATCCGCCGATAAACACACCGCCTACGCCGTAGTCTTACTTAAAAGTGACGAAGAAGTTGACCCAAAATTATTAAAGCAGTTTAAGTCAGCAGTTAAACTACCAGAATCATTAACTATGCATATGGGCGGTCAACCTATATTCCTGGAAGACACCAAAGTCCAGACCCAGCTAGATTTATTTAATGCAGAATATATAGCAACTCCTGTCGCCATCATTACTATGCTATTTGTGTTTGGCTCGGCAGTCGCGGCAAGTTTACCGATTGTACTGGGCGGCGTTTGCGCCTTAGTTATTTTATTAATGCTATACGGTGTGGGCCAGGTACTCACGCTGTCGGTTTTTACCTTGAATATCGCGCTGTTATTAGGATTATGTCTTAGTCTTGATTATGCATTATTAATTATAAATCGTTACCGCGATGAATTAGACCAGGGACGCAGCGTCATTCAAGCCATCGCCGTCACCCAAGCCACTGCTGGCAAAGCAGTATTCTTTAGCGGGCTGGCGGTTTTCGTTAGTTTAAGCGCGCTATTATTATTCCCAATTAACGTTTTGTTTTCTGTAGGCATAGGTGGTTTAGCCGCCGTGTCTGTTGCAGTGGCAATCGCCGTCATCTTATTACCCGCCATTTTAGCCATTCTCAACCACAAAATTAATGCCCTGAGCATACCCATATTAAATTCAAAAAAATTCCGCGCCAGTGATTGTTGGCGCTGGTTAGTGAATAAAGTGGTGAAAAAACCCTTTCTCTATTTCTTTACCATTTTATTTCTTTTAATCGCCATGGGTTATCCATTTTTAGATGCTAAATTTGGCTTCTCCGATTTTCGGATTTTGCCAAAAACCATGGAGAGCCGTCAGGTTTTTGAAAACTTTAAAACTCAATTTGGCGAAAATAATTTATCGCCCATCATGATATTAATCACCACGCCCCAAAAGAATATTATGACGGCCAGTAATATTAGTACTTTATACGATTACTCCAACACTTTGCGTAAAGATCCACGGGTTGAACGAGTGTTAGGTATTGCCAGTCTGGATCCAAGTTTAGAAAAGAAAGATTATGAAACGCTTTATTTCGAACAAAAAAAGGATTGGCCCCCCGAATTAATAGAATTTTTAAATACTACGACCAAAGATGATTTAACGCTGATGCAGGTTATTAGCAAATTTCCCAGCAATTCTCCCGAGACTACCGCGCTCATTCAAGATTTGCGCGTCAGCAATCCGGGTGATCACTTAACCGTGGCGATCACCGGCTCTACCGTGAATAGTCTTGACGCGTTAACCAGTATTTCCCGCGTATTTCCCTACGCCTTATTATGGATAATGGGGTTTACTTATCTTATTTTATTAATTTTGCTGCGTTCGGTATTTTTGCCATTAAAAGCCATCGTCACCGCCATGTTAAGCTTATTCGCCAGTTATGGCGTATTGACCCTGGTCATTCAAACCGGTTATTTACATCTTCTACTGAATTTTGCGCCGCAGGGCTTTTTAGATATCAGCTTACTGATAATTATCTTTTGCGCCCTGTTTGGTATTTCCATGGATTACGAAGTTTTCCTGTTGACGCGTATTAAAGAATATCATGAGCAAACCGGTGATAATGAAAAAAGTATTGTTTTAGGAATAGACCGTAGTTGCAGAATTATTTCCAGCGCCGCGATCATCGTCATTCTTATTTGTTTTTCTTTTATGTCAGCCGATATTCTGATCGTGAAAGCTTTTGGCTTAGGCATAGCAGTCGCGGTCTTTGTCGACGCCTTTATCATCCGCACCATGCTAGTTCCCGCCACCATGGTGATATTAAATAAATGGAATTGGTATTTACCCAAATGGCTAAGCCGGATTTTACCTAAGATTTCTTTTGACCCCGATTAGATTCACCTTTGCGCCCCTGACGTGAACT
The DNA here is from genome assembly GCA_040389045.1 of Pseudomonadota bacterium. GTDB lineage: Bacteria > Pseudomonadota > Gammaproteobacteria > DSM-16500 > DSM-16500 > UBA5158. The sequence continues at coordinate 130,545 of JAZKAT010000007.1, forward strand.
ATTGTCATGCCTTGGAATGTTAACAGCCGGTTACACAACGGGTTGTTCAATCACAGGTTTCAGCAATAAAGTACCTTCCTGCAAATTCACTTCAGTGGTGAGATGCGTGAAAGTGCAGGCAATAATTTTCCCCTGCGCCGTGTAAGAAAGTCGACATTTGCCATTATTAATAAATTCCAATTCATGCGTAGTGATATCATCGCTGCGAATCACACGGTGGCAAAGCACATCAGGCAAATGATCGATAGTGATCTTCTTTACATGATCCAGATTAATCGTTACACCACCATCATTACCCATCAAAATCTCAGACATAAAATTCTCTCTTTGTAGCATAACCCTATCCCACACACCGCTGCCATTCCCAAACCTTCTTCCACCCTGCCTGTCATTCCCGAAACATAATTCCACACACCCTGTCATTCCCGCGCAGGCGGGAATCCATTCATTGAAACCATGCCCGGCGCAGCGATTTCTGCTGGAAATTACAGTAAAAACAATAACCTATTTACGCTTCTTACGTTTCTTCGGTGCCAACTGCTTCTTCTTAACATCCCGGGTCGTAAACCACTCATCCCCATAAGAAACAAAAATTTCCTCACCCTTTTTAATCGCCGTGGCCGCTGTGAACGTCGCAACCCGTCGTTTTAAATTGAATTCATATTCCGCATTTGGTTCATCCGCGTGATTATACAGACTCCCATAGCCAAATAATAAAGCGAACTTTTTCCCCGCCTCAAAAATATAATCAATAACCACTTCATCTTCCGTATCCGAATAAACAAAACAACATTCTTCGATTTTTTCACCTTTTCGAAGATCTTTATCAGCAAAGACCCCAAAACCATGAATAGTGGATTTCTTAACTGCCAATTTGTTTTGAAATAATTTTTTATTCATAAATATTTAAAGCTTCTTTAGTAATTAAATAGCGGTGCATAATATCACGATTTAGAAATTCAGCACATTTATTTGAGTATAGTTAAATGCCAAAATAGAGTGGCTTGCCCTTGATGAATACTACGTAAAACATATGCTTATTAATATTATATAGTTTTATTCGCAAAATCGCTTTAACATTAGCCCTCGACAAGACTACTCAGTATTTTCAGGTGAAATGTTGAAAAAAAATATTTATCGCTGTCTAACCATCATTTTTTGCTGGTTGATAGTAACACCGACATATGCAGATGACTGGACGGGAAATATTGACGGTAACTGGTTTAACCCACTCAATTGGGCCAGCCTGAGCCTACCCACTGCCGCAACTGATATAACAATTGATAATCCGCCAGTAAACAGTCCAACTGTCAGCACACCTGGCGCGGTGGCCCATGCTATTTCTCTAGGTTTGACCAGTTCAGGTACGTTGAATATGGCCAGTGGCGGCCAATTGACTAATACCTCAACCACCATGGGAGATGGAAGCGTTGCTTCGGGAACCGCGGTCATTAGCGATCCCGGTACCCTCTGGACCATGTCAAACAATTTGATCATTGGGAACAATGGCACCGGCACACTGGTTATTCTAAATGGCGCGGTGGTAAACAATGCTACCGCTGATGTAGGTTCACAAAGCAATAGCAGCGGTACCGTCACGCTGGATGGCAGTGGCACACAATGGAATAATGCCGGTACATTATTCATCGCCGACCAGGGCTCAGGCACCATGGTGTTAACCAATGGCGCCGTCGTCAAAAACATTGATGGCTTCGTTAGCAATCAAAACGGCATCACCGGCTTTGGCGACGTGATTATTGAAGGTGCTGGTACACAATGGCTTAATTCCGGTAATTTGACGATTGCCAACGGCGTTAATACCGCCGCCGCTCTAGACATTAGTGAAGGCGCGACCCTGAGCGCCGTGAATACTGTTTTAGCCAATCAAACAGGTTCATCCGCCACCGTCACCCTCGAAAATACGGGCACCGTCTGGAATAATACCTCACTCATTATCGGGCAAGCCGGTACAGCCAACGTCACCCTCTCAGACAGCGCGACTTTAAATGTCACTGGCGCCGCTGGCGTAACCATAGGTGCTAACAGTGTATTGAATATTGGTGCCGCTGACGGCAGTCCCGCTGTCGCTGGCGGTCAATTAAATACACCGGCCATTTTTCTAAATAGTAATGCCAATATTTTCTTTAATCACACTGATACAAATAATGTAGTCAGCGCGAATATCACCGGCAGCGGTGCTATTACGCAAGAAGGCACTGGCACCACCGTACTCACCGGCATCAACGCCTACACGGGTGGAACTTCCATTAGCGCCGGCACGCTGCAAGGTACCAGCAATGGACTGCAAGGTAACATCATCAATAATTCTCATTTGATATTTGATCAACCCACAAACGGAAATTTTTCCGGCCTCATCAGTGGCAGTGGCGATGTAACCAAAACCGGTGCGGGTACCGTATTTTTTAATACACCTATGACTTACACAGGTAACACAGTTATTTCACAAGGTACATTAGCAACTGGCGCAGAAAATATTTTAACAAATACCCCCACGGTGAGCATTGCTAAAAAGGGTGTATTTGATCTAGCTGGATTTCAACAAACTATAAATAATTTACAAAATAACGGCACTCTCACCCTGTCTCACGGTGGTAACGCTACAACGAATACTCTGGTAGTAAATAATTTTAGTGGTAACGGCACCATTAACATGACAGCAGATCTAGTCAATAACCTAAATGATTTCATCACCATCAACGGCAGCAGTAGCGGCATACAACAACTCGTTTTAAACAATCCGCAACAAAATGTTGACCCAGCAACTGACACTACTTTGAAACTCGTACAAACTACGGATGGTCTGGCAAGTTTCAGTGGTAGGGTTGATGCGGGAACATTTGAATATATTGTGCGTCGTGGTAATAATTCGTTAACAACACCCGATCCGCATGCCTGGTATTTAATCCGACTCGATGTTTTAACTGGCACCGCGACCGCGGCAATTGGAACTTATTCGTCAATCGTGCCCTTGTATTATTCTGACCTGCAAACGTTAACAGCGCGCATGGGTGATTTGCGCTTAGGGGATGCCAGCGGTACCTGGGTGCGTGCATTTGGCAACAGAATGCAAATCAATAATCAAGTCAGCCCTGCCTTCAACCAAAACAGCGGTGGTATTCAAACGGGTTTTGACCGCGGTTTTAACGCAGTGTGGAATGGCCATATCAACCTGGGGGCTTTCACCGATTATTTGTACGCCGCCAGACAGTTTCATCAAAATGCCTCTGGTACTACGCAAAGTATGTCATTAGGTGTCTATGCTACCTGGTTACATCCCGCGGGCTGGTATGCCGATATTGTCGGTAAGTACAGCCAATACTGGAATGATTTTCAGGCGACTACATCAAATGGTTTACCTTCCAATGCAAATTACCGCGTGCCTGCTCTGGGTGGGTCATTTGAAGCGGGAAAGAAATTTACTATACCGGGCAAAATTAATAATTTTTTTATTGAGCCACAATTGCAGTTGGCTACCGTCTGGGTTGATGCCAGCCAATACCGGGCCGGCAATGGTTTACAAGTCCATGGCGGCAGCCAGACATCGCTGGAAGGCCGATTAGGGCTGCGTACTGGGGTAGAAGTCCCTTTGAATAACCATCGCGTCCTTGAACCTTATCTACAGGCTGCCGTGCTGCAGGAATTTAATAAATATAACACTATTACGACCAACACGACGTCGTTCCAGACTCATTTACCTCAGACTATCAAACGCTTAGGGGCAGGTGTGGCCAGCAAATTGGGTGAAAAAATGGTTTTATATGGCGAATATTATTATTCAGTTGGAACAAACTTCCGTGAACCGGTGTCCTTGGACCTAGGTCTACGGGTGAGTTGGTAGAGCAATTCTTTCCTGTATTTTTTTAATACTTAATCATTCCTTAAGCTTATCATGTTAACTTATTGACCTGGTTTTACACGAGAGAGTCTAATGAGTATTTTTCAAGAACAAATCAAATTTCTACATAAGCAATTGATTTATTTAGTAGAACAAAAAAAACTAACCTTCAGCGCGGCGGCTAACGTCTTGCGCGAGTTGTTTGTTAATCAAAAAATGTCCGATCATTTGCCTAATGACACCTTGGAGATTGGTCTATCTTTGGCCATTTCACAATTGGTAATAGAAATAATTTGTGAAAAAATCCGTATGGAATTGGGTGATGAATTAGTAGAAAAGCTTAAATTAAAACCTGAAACTGCCCTGCACACGGTAGGCTATTGCTCTTCCTCTGTATCAAAAATTATTAGAAATGGCATTGCCAACAACCTTCCTGTGTATCGTATTAGTGGCAGCTTGCATAACCAGGGTGGTTTGAACCTGGCAAATTTAAACCCTCTGCACTTGCAGGTGCTGGACTATTACCTCATTCGTTATAAATTAAGCGGCGATCAAGCCCTGGCAACAATGAATGATTTATCGTTTGACGCATTGTATGACTTAGCAACTACGATCAACATACACTTACCGGCTATTCTCGAAATTGCTGCCGGAATGATGAAAGAATACAACATATCATTTGCCATTACGTTACAGCGCATGGTTGAAGTATTAGATGAGCAACCCAGCTTTTCCAACTGGCGTCCATTAATTCCTCCCACCTTCATTAAACAAATAGCCACGGCGAAATTGATGATTCAAGATATTCATTCACTATTTCCAGGATCATTTGCAGCTGCTCAACCGGTCATGGAGCATTATATTTCGCAGCAAGCCAACCAAACTACAACCAGTACTGTTTACAAGATAGAAGAAACTTCATTACAATTAATACAAAAGTTGGGCTGGAATGAACAACAAGCTCAAGACATTTATAATAAACTGGATACCATGCAAGTTCGTGACTTACCTAATGCGGTTTATTTTGGAATCCCGACTTATGTCAACACCGCGGAATATTTGTTAACGCTGTCTTTGACTCTAGATGAAGCCCATGAAGAAATAACACGAATCGCCAAATCCCGTTTCGCCGGTCCTAAATATATAATTGCATTTGAAGATAATGATTATGCGGAAAATATTAAGAAATCCGGCTTGGCGATGTGGCATATTGAATTGTTACTTAGTGATAAAAAGATTAAAGAAATTTATACTGACAAATTCAGAAATGAAAACAGAGAAAAAACCGCTGCCGCGCAAAAAGCCGTTTTTGATAATACCAATAATAAAATAAACTACGAATATCACCATAACAGAGAACTTTACTTCGCTAATATTATTGACCTGGCAGAACATACCTTAGGTTACAGCAATGTGAGCGCTGCTAATTTTCCTAATCAATTTACCGAAAATATTATTGCCGAAATTCCAGCTGTCGCAACGAGTGTTATCGACATTTTAAAAAATCTGACTATTCATACCATGTACCTTCATAACAAGACACTTGATGAAAGTCTTAACATGATTTGGAAAGTTTCAACAAATCGTTTTCGACCGGAAAACAATTATATATTTTATAGCGCTGCCAGTAGCGTAACTATTGAAGAATGGTATTTTCAATTACTAAGTGACAGTATCCGTGATGAAATGATTCTCGCCGCAAAAGCTATTGAGCCAAAACTTGATGCAAATACCAATATACCTGTCGTTGGTATGATGTTTGGTAATCAAATCGGAAAAAGAGGTCAGGAAATAAAAGCGGCGAGATACCAGGAATCCATTGACCGATTAATCGAAACAGGCTTTCCCCAGGAAACCGCTCAAGTCATGATCCAGGACAAGTTAAGTCAACAGCAGGTCTTTCTCGTTCCTTATTTGTTGAAGCTTAAAATCCCCGTGATGAAAGAAGTCATGAAAGCAATTATTACCATAGACCCAAGCTTGAAATCTTATCCTGACGCCGTAGCCCAAATGAAACAAATAATTGAACGGAATTACGATCACGTAGGCAACCGTCTCCATTATGAATTACTTGTTGAGGACCAGAGAATTCAACACTGGCACTTACCATTAATTTCAGAAGCTGACCAATTAAAATTATTTGAAGAAGCCAGCGCCAGCGCGCAAGATTATCAATCTAAACTTGATAAGCAATTAACTCATCTTGATGGCGTTGCAGTTAACCGTACTCATAGATTATACCCTCCGCGTCCTGGCGGCGCTGTTTTACCGCGTCCAGTAGCTTATGCAACACCTGCTGTTGCGGCTAATAATACACTGGCTATCCACCAATCAGCTTATACCCGATATTCCCAACCTCTCATTAATGGGCGCATGACTAATTTGGATCTTTCTATTTTGACAGGTATCGGTATAACTGGAATCGTTTGTTTTCTGGTTGGTGTTGTCACTTATTGGAGCCCACATATCAGATTAGGCGTTTTTGGTCGTTGTTTTAGAAAACGCAAACCTGCGGCTACAAAATCGGAATCACAACCGCTTCTAGACGCTGATGCTGCAAAACATATAAATCACAGAGTATAAAGCGTTTTTACTCTTTATGCTTTTTGCTGACCGCCATACATTTATGGTAATACTCCATAATTTCCGCCTTGGTTGCATTCATCCAGGGCGACCCGCTAGTTCCACCCAAGCTGACTTCCGTACATTCATCCGCAATATCCACGTATAAACGTCCATGCAAGTGATCGACTTCATGCTGCAGAATACGTGCATACCATCCCTTCGCTTCAACTTGTTGTGGCTGGCCTTCCTCATCAAGATAATTCACCCGCACTTTTTCCACTCGCGGAGTAATCCGGGCGCAGCTTTTCACACTTAAACAACCCTCAAAAAAATAGAGTGGGTCATAAGTTACTTGGGTTAATTCAGGATTGAACATGACATGAAAATTAACGAGGTTGCGATCACGTTCTTTTAGGATTTCGGGTTTAAATATATTTTGGCGGGCGGCATTATCTTCTATAACAATTATTTGTAAGGATTCGCCTATCTGGGGGGCGGCCAAACCTACCCCCGGGGCAGTCCGCATAGTGACTTTCATGTCCTCTACGAGCTGTCTAATTTTTGCACTCTTTATCTCTTTTACTGTTAAGTTTCTCGCTATTTTTCTAAGACTTTCACCGCCCTCTTCGCCAAGTTGATAAATCCTCATATTCATTGCAAACCCTTTTTGATATAATAGCTTAATGAGTCCTAATATAATTTAATTTGCAGTTCCTTTAAATAGAGTGGACCAACAAATGCGAATATTAGCTCTGTGTCTTTTCATGTTAAGCACGGCAACCGCTTGGGCAGCTATGCCTGTATGTGCGACTCAAGGAATTTGTGAAGTTGGAACAAGCTGTGTCTGCACTATCCCATCTAATTCTACGCAAGACCGTTATTACTATCTGCAAATTGACGGATTACTTAAGGAACATGTTTATCAGTGCAAGATGTCAAACTCTACGGGCCTGACCATGCTGATAACCACTGCGAAAGTTCCGAATGGCGCAAGCTTGTCATGCCAGGGTTCTTGTCAGCATTTTCCAGTTAGCCTGCTAGTTGATACTCGCGAATTAGTCAAACCCACCGATAGTATGTTAGTTAAAATCTTTATCCCCGGCACTGATGTGCCCACCGATTTTAAATCCAGTTGTAATGTAGTTTATTAAGCTTTAAGAAGGCCGTGGACTGCTGTAACTACTGCTGCTGTCGCTGCTATTAGTGCTACTACTGCTACTACTGTCGCTGTCATAAGCGCTGCTACTGCTGCTGGCAGGCAAAAATAAACTGCTAGTCGCAGGGGCTTCAACAGAGATTTCAAATTGACGAGTCAGTTCAGCACCGCGTGACTTGAAAATAGTACCAAGTGACTGGGTACTTCTGTGTTTATCCATCACTTTACCAAATTCTTCCATGAGGCAGGCAATAAATTTTGCCGCACGCAAATGAAAATATCCTTCTATTTGTCTTAATTTTTCTTCAAAAAAACTTTCCACAAATTTTCTTTCATTATTTTCGAAATCAGCGGGTAATGCTGCGGTTATTTTTTTGATAATTTCTTTATCGAATGCTAGCAGATGAGGTATCATTGCTGATGTTTCATAAGCTAAATTAGGTTTATCTTTTAATTTTTCTCTAAGGACTTTTCTATAGGAATGATAAGGTTCTTCGAATTTACCCAAAATAGTACTCAATGGTTTAGAAGCATAAATCCGTAGATTTTTATGCATATAAGTTTCAAATTTTTCTTTCACCTTATCAGCACGCAGCGCAAACGCGGTACCATAACCATGCATAGTCATCAAACCAAGCAGGTTATTGTAAGCACTATTTTCTTTAGCTCTTTTGACTCTACCCGCTGTGGGAGTTGCTCGGGCAAAAACTAAAATATTAGGTTTTTCTAAAGCTTCAGCAAACCAGCAAACCATCCCGGCTGCTAATTGGCGTTGGTTAAACCCTTGTACTATTTCTTTTGCATAAAATTCTGCTAAAGCTTCTTTAAAAGCTGTCTTTGCGGTTTCTGGTTGGGTAACAGCAACTGCAACCGCGTGGGCGATTTTACGGCGCTTAGTTTCTTGAGCATCTTCTAGTTTTTCTGCTTTTTCATCTTGTGCCGTTTCTTCATCTGCCGCTACATTGCTGGCGGAGCGGTGGAAAAATGCGGCAGGAATAACTGATGAACTACGTCTGGGTGCTCGTCCACGGTTGGTTGGTGATTGTGAATTATCAAATGAAGACAGCGATGACACTTGGCTCTCTTGTTGAATTGGTTCGCCATCTTTATTATCTTTTTCAAATAATCTACTGCGTCGCTCCCCACCAATGGTAATTTTTCGTTTGTCTTTTCTCGTGCTACTCATACCGCCCACTCCTCTTTATTTGGATGTCAATTATACAAGTTGGGCAATTAAGTGCAAAGTATTTAAATAATTAATGCCTAAAAACTAATACAATAAGTATCTTAGCTAAAATCCCAAATGGGATTAAAGTTGCAATTATTCCCGATTGGGACTAAACTAACTATAGGAGGTGCTAACATGATGCAAACTCTGAAAAAACCACAAGTTTCCAATGCCAACCGCCGCAATGCGATTGCCTTAAAAGCATTTTTTGGCATTACGCAAAAGTGGGGTTTAACTAGCGAACAGGAGCGTATCCTGTTAGGCGCGTCGCGCACGACTTTTTATCGCTGGAAACAATATAGAGATGGTACGCTTCCTGCTGATACTATAGAACGGATTTCCTACGTGCTTGGCATTTACAAAGCCTTACGTATTTTACTTCCCAATGAAGCTGCTGCTAACGCCTGGATCAGTAAACCGAATATGGCAATCCTGTTTAACGGTCACAGCGCGCTGGAAAAATTAATGCAAGGACGCGTCATTGATTTAGCGGACGTGCGCCGCTATCTGGATGCTGAACGCGGTTAACAGTTTATGACAAAAATGCCCAAAACCATCGCGCTGCACCAGCAGACTCAATATCGAATTATTCCCTCGATTTATATGCCTATCAATTTTTTTGAAGATTTGGTTGATCCATCGGAAATGGAAGTCTTATGGGAAATTGAAAGCATGACCAATGAAAGATTACGCGCGGAAACAGGGGATATTTTTCTTGTTCCTGCTGAAGACCGGGTGAGCGGTCATGGTTCTTCGGTCATTATGGCGGCGTTCACGCATATAGGGAAAGCATCGCGTTTTAGCGATGGGACATTTGGGATATATTATGCAAGTTTAAGTTATGAAACAGCGATCAGGGAAACCGTTTATCACCGCGAACAATTTCTTGCCGCGACTCATGAGCCAGCGGGGGAAGTAACGATGCGGGTTTATGAAGGTAAAATTATCCAACCCTTACATGATATCCGCGCCCCGCAATATAAAAAATATCATCGCGTGCAAGAATACAGTGAATCCCAAAGTTACGGCAAACAATTAAAAGACGCCAAATCTTACGGTTTAATTTACAACAGCGTACGCCACCCCGGCGGCGAATGCATAGCCGCCCTGCGCCCCCCCGCTATCTCCATCCCTATCCAATCCTTCCACCTGCGCTACGCCTGGGACGGCA
>JAZKAT010000007.1:140620-156049 GCA_040389045.1 Pseudomonadota bacterium
CCCGCTATCTCCATCCCTATCCAATCCTTCCACCTGCGCTACGCCTGGGACGGCAGCCGTATAGCCGAAGTTTTCGACACAAAATCAGTATTGAGATTATGAAACTTTCTTCACCTCTCCCCTTGTGGGAGAGGTCGGCGCCAAAGGCGACGGGTGAGGGGAAATCAAAATTATTTCTTAACAATCTGCAGCAAATAACTAGCAATATCATCCAGCTTCACCACTTGCTCCGCTGCCCCTAACGATTGTGCCACGCCTGCCATCCCCCACACTACCGCACTGTCCTGATCTTGAATAAACGTAGTCCCCTGCTTGTTTTTCAATTCCAGCAATCCCTGCGCTCCATCATTTCCCATCCCCGTCAGCAAACCACCCACCGCCCGTTGCCCACAAGCTGTAGCGACCGACTCTAATAACACTGTCGCCGAAGGCCTAAATCCCGATACCGGCGCGGACTTAACTAACTTAGTCTTAAGATGACTTCCCTCACGAACCACTGTCAAATGCGCACCATCAGCGGCAAAATATGCAGTACCGGCTTGTAAAATTTCGTGGTCACCCGCCAGCTTCACTTTGATTTCAACATTTTCATCCAACCACTTCGCAAAACCTTCAATAAATCCGGGCGCCATATGCTGCACAATAACAATTGGCAATGGAAAATTAACCGGTAATTTTTGCAAAATAAAATTCAATACTTGCGGTCCACCGATAGAAACGCCCAAAGCTATGATTTCATAATGTTCGGATTTTACTGCAACATGAAATGGTTTAACCACTGACGCTGCTGATTTAACATTAAACCGTCGTTTTACTACTTTAATTTCCGCCATGCTGCGCAAAGTATCTATCATCGCCGTACGTTGCGCTACAAATTCATGCGAAGTTATATTTTCCGGTTTTTGCAAAACCGACACCGCGCCAGCTTCCAATGCTTTAAAAGTTGCATTTAACAATTTATTATTAACCGTTGAACTGATCACCACAACCGGTATAGGAGTTTGTGTCATAATAAGCCGCGTAGCGTCAATGCCATCCAGCACTGGCATTTCAATATCCATGGTAATTAAATCAGGCTTTAGCGTTGCGCACATTTTTACTGCTTCTTGCCCATTACGCGCATGCCCAATCACTTTCATGTCAGGCTCAGCTTCAATAATGCCTTTCAGCAAAATTGACTCAGTTAAAGAATCTTCAACGATCAAGACATTAATCATGTTTTATACCAGTTGCGAAACTGTTTGTAATAATACATTGGATTCAAATTCACTTTTGACAATATAAGCATTCGCGCCAACTTCAATGCCGCGGCGTTTTTCATTATCACTGCCTAACGCAGTAACGATAATCACCGGCAAGCTTGATAATCTTTCACTTTTTTTGACCCTTTCAGTTAATTCAAATCCATCCATGATGGGCATATTCACATCGGTGATTAACATAGAGAATTGATTATTCTGCAATAAATCCCAAGCTTCTTTGCCATTCACAGCGACCGTGACTTTATAGCCTTTATTCTCTAAAACATTTTGCTCTAAAGTCCGGGTAGTAATGGAATCATCAACCACTAAAATATGCGGGATATCTTGCTTTTTCACCGTGATTTCATCCGTGGTCGTCAACACGGTTTCAAAAGAGTTATTTAAACCGCGATAAATAATATCCCCTACGTTTAATACTAAAATAACTTCACCAATACTGGATAATGTTCCTCCCGCTATACAAGGCATTTCGTTTAGTGGATCTTGTAAAGGTTTCACGACAATTTCCCGTTCGCCAATTATTTCATCCACGATGAGCGCCAGAGTATGCCAATCTCTTTTGACAATAATCACTGATATTATTTTATTCTTATGGTTGGCTTCAGCTAAATTGAGGATTTTAGCCAGTGAACGCACCACCACTGGATGCTGATCCAACATGACTACTTCTTCGGTTTCAACCATCATCATTTCGTGGCTTTGAATATCCATTACTCGAATAATTGAATTGGTTGGCATCACAAAATTTTCATCACCGCTGCGCACCAGCAAGCCGCGTTCGCTGGTCAGTGTGAGTGGCACTCGCAGATAAAAAGTGGTACCTAGATTCGGCATGGTTTCTACTGTGACCGAACCTTTTAAGGAAGCCAAATTCGATTTAACCACATCGAGACCCACGCCCCGGCCTGAAATATTTGTAATAATATCTTTTGTGGAAAAACCCGGCCGAAAAATCAATTGTAAAATTTCATTATTGGTCAGTGCGGATAACTCAGCTTCGGTAATTAAATTCTTTTTTAACGCACTCTCAGCAATTTTATCAATGTCAATCCCATTACCATCATCATTAAAAATAATCAGGATTTCATTGCCTTCATCCACAATTTCAATGTTGATATTGGCTTGTTCGGATTTACCGCGCTTGTGGCGATTAATCGGTGTTTCAATCCCATGATCAATCGCATTACGTAACAAATGTATCAACGGGTCATTTAATCCTTCTAAAATAAGTTTATCCATTTTTACATCTTCACCCTTGATGTGCAGATGTACCTCTTTATGCATTTCCTGCGCCAGGTTACGCACAAATCGCGGTAAGGTTTGTAATAAATGAGAAGCCGGAATCAACCGCAATCGGCGGATTTCATCGTGCAATGAATTTGACAATAATGACAATTCATTAAGATGGCCCCGGAAATGTTGATGTAATTGGGTCAATAGATAGTGGATTTCCGTAGTTTCGTCCAGCGCACCTTGATACATTTTTGCCAGTGATTCATCGGTGTTCGGTGCAGAGCCATAACGGTTATGGTTCCAAAATTCCAATAAATGCTTGGTTTTCATGATCACTTCATCAAGGTTCGCGTATTGATCATCAAGGGATATTTTATTGACTTGGATTTCTTCCATCAACGAGGACACTTTATCAATATTATCAATTGAAACGCGTATTGATTCCGCGTTTTTAAGGATGACTTCCGGTTCTTTTAAAGAATCGTCGCGTTCTACTGGTAATGTTTTAGCTTCTTTTTTTTCAGCATCGCCACTTGGCGTGACCGGAGCAGGCGATTTCATTTCCGCGATTTTAGCAAGTCGCTTTTTCAATTCTTCAATATCAAATGTCAGCGGTTTATTTTCCAAATAAGCGCTCATTGCGACGCGTATTTTGTCTACTGCATCCAGCATCAAATCCGTAGTTGAAGCATCCAGCGATAATTCTTTTTTGCGTACCGCGGAAAAAATATCTTCCAGTTGGTGCGCGATGTCCCCTACATTGTTAATGCCAATTCCGCGTGCAGCGCCTTTGATGTTGTGGGCGGCGCGGAACAGGGTATCAATATCTTTTGAAGAACCAGGACTTTTTTCAAGCTGCAAAAGACTATCAATCATGACTTGAGTTTGCTCCTCAAGTTCAGTCGTGAACGTTGCCACTAATAGCTTTAATAAATCAGGATCCGTCGCCATGTTAAACCTTATAAATACTGATGTAGTCTTTAAGGTTAGTCGTAATATTGGATAAATGCCGCATAGCCTCAGTGGTTTGCGATACGCTGGAAACAAAGGTTGAGGTAACTTGATTGATTTCATTCATGCCAGCAGTGATTTGTTCTATGCCCACACCTTCCTGCCGTACCGCCGCTTCAATTTGTTGTGTGGCGACCGCGGTTTCGTGAATTACATCGCTCAAGCTGCGGATAATATCCACGGTCTGCTCAACTAATTGCGTACCAAAATCCACTTGCTTAGTGCCTTCTTCCGTCACCATCACCGCTTTTTCCGTGGCATGGCGAATATCTTCAAGAATTTTCTGGACTTGCGTGAGCGAATGTTCTGATTGCTCCGCCAGATTTTTAACTTCCGCTGCTACCACTGAAAAGCCTTTACCAGCTTCACCGGCTTTGGCGGCTTCGATAGATGCGTTTAACGCCAGCATTTTGGATTGTTGCGCGAGTGTGCTGACAACTTGTGTTATTTCTCCTACTTGTTGCGTCTGGCGACTTAATTCAAGAATGTTGCTGGCAATAGACTGGACTTTTTCACGCACAGTTTTCATGCCTATTATACTTTGCTCAACCGCTTGCAAACCTGTCTCACCTTTTTCACGGGTGCGTTCGGCGATCAAACCCAGGTTTTTAGCTTTCTCCATGGTTTGATTGGAACTTTGTTCAATTTCACTTAAGGAGGCGGTTATTTCATTGATTGAAGCCGCTTGCTCCGTTGCGCCGGTAGATTGCATTTCGACCGCTTGTTTCACTTCTTCCAGCGTCCCCGCCATATTGTGGGCGGCATCCGTTATTTGTTTCGTGATGGTGCCAAGACTGTTAGTCATTAAATTCAAGTCCACACCTAATTGATGCATTTCTTGACTGCCATTGATAGTCAGAGTGTCGGTTAAATTACCTTTAGCAACTTTACTGGCATGCACGCTATATTCATTGGCGGTTTTGACAATTTTATCGAACAATTCTCGGGTAGAAAGTTCGGCAGCTTTTAACTTACTATCATTATCTTTAATCGAGTTTTGCATGACATCCAAAGATTGCAACAGTTCACCCGTTTCATCGTTGGAGGTAATAATGATGCGGCAGTCTCTATCGCCCGAAGCAATACGTTTGGCAATAGCAATAGCACGATGTAAGGGGTTAACAATAATACCAGCAGTAATAAAAGCGATTAACAAGGCGAGCACAATACTGCAAACTAATATAATAAGTTCAATAGTTTGTATTGAACTCATATCTTGTAATATTTTTTCCGCACCAGCATCTAACTCATCCGATAACTTATCGTCAATACCAGCTTCACGAACTCCACTATCACCCACCTTACCATCCAAAATATCAAGTATTTTATAAGTTAAGGGTTGAGCGGTAGTTTCAACAAGATCTTTTGCGGCTGTTTGATCAGTTGTATCTAACGCAGTTTGATATATTTCAGCACGTTTGGCTAATAATTCTTTGATGGTCTCCCAGCTTTCAAGCATCGCTTTATTATCATCGTGTTTGAGGGCTATTTCCAAATCATTTTGCTGGGTAAGCATCGCTTTTAATACCATTTGGATATTTGTTTTGGTTTCAGGTTTTTGGTATAAAAGCCAGCCGCGCATTTCACTTTGCGTAATATAGATAGACTTATCAAGTGCATAAACGGCCTCATAAGCAGGCAAGGTAACATTGACTACATCTCTGGCAAAGTTTTTCGTAGGCACTAATAAATAAAGTGTCCAAAGTATAGAAATCGCCAGCAATAAGATAAGGGTCGTAAACCCTAATAACAATTTAGCTCTTATACCTAATCTATGTCGGGTAGCTAAATTGTCAGTGACGGTTGAAGTATTCATAGTGGTATCCTATTTAAGAATGTCGATTACTTAAAACCAAACCGTTTAATTGATTTTGAAAATCCTTCAAAATAACTTCGGTGTTGAGAATTGCTGTTGCACCATTATGCAAGCCAATGACATAATTCTTTTTCAGTTTATTAGTGACTGCCAAGGGTGGTTCTAATGAATCAGTATTATAACTACGGCTGTTATCAATATAACTTGTTAAAAACCCTACCGTTATTTGATTGACGCCAACTATAATGATATGAGTACTATTGGTAACATTGGCTTTTTTCAAAGAAAATAAAGCTCTTAAATCGATGATGGCAATCAGTCTGCCGCGATAATTAATGACGCCAGCAACAAAGTCAGGCGCTAGTGGCAAGGGAGTTATAGTTGAACGGCGGATAATTTCTTTGACTCTATCAAAATCAACACCAAAATTATGTTCTTTGCCTAAACCAAAGCGTATATAGTTGCCGTGCTCATTGGTAATAGGATTTACCTTTTTTTCAGCCAGACTTTTGGCACGCATAGCCAGAATTTTTTGCGCGGACAGCGACTTTGGCAAGTAATTTGCCGCATGATTTTCCGTCGCTTTGGCAAAATTATTCGGTTTCATGACTTTCTACCTCATGCAGTTGGATTTCTTTCTGCAAGATATCGGTTAATTTTCCATAGGTTAGATTTTCATAGCCTGGCACAGCCAGAGTTGCGTCTTTTTTTTGGGTGATTTCATAGGCATTTTTTAGTGATTTTAAGCCAGTTGCTAATTCATTATTGCGTATTAACATTAATCCCAGTTGATAATGTCCCAGCACAAAATCCCTATCCAGAAACAATGTTTTTCGCAGTGCCGCTTCCGCGCGTTTATATTCATTTAAGCCAATTAAAATCATGGCGTAAGTAAAATAAGTGGATAATTTAATCGGGTCTTGTTTTAAACTATTTTCACAGTATTCTGCCGCTTCTTTCAATCTGCCTAAATTAGCCAGCGCTTCTGCTTTGGCGCTTAATACTTCCGCGGTTTGATATTTCTCTTTTGGATATTGATCAATGATGTTGAGTATTTCTGCCCAGCGCGATTGTTTAATCAATTGGGGGAAATTAACTTCAGGTATTTTCGTGACGGGCACGCTTTTTTGTTTTGGCTTTGCAACAATCTGGTCAAGATTACTTTTTATTTTGGCTACATCTTTGCTGGCAGTTTTAGCGATAGTGGCTTGAGTAACACTGGTTCGACCCAATAATTTTCCATGTTCGGCTTTTAGCACCAAATCCATATTTTCCACTTCCACCGGATCAGACGCACCTAATAATAAATAGCCACCTTCCACCAGGCAGAGGCTAAACTTTTTCATAATTTCACGTGTATGCACCGCATCAAAATAAATTAAGACATTACGACATAGGATTAAATCAAGTGCGCTAGTGCCATTGACTATTGAAGGATAAGAATGATCATTTAAGTTTAAATAACCAAATTCCGCCTGCTTAATAATTTTTTTATCTAGCAAATAATATTGGCCAGTATGTTGTAAATATTTATTTTTATAGAAATCATTAATTGCACGCATAGACCATTCGCTATATTGACCACTCAAGGCTTTCTGCAATACTTTCGCATTGATATCTGTGCCCAATAAATGTAAATGCCAGGCATCTAAATCCACCAGCATTTCATCCAGCATAATGACGATGGAATATAACTCTTCTCCTGACGCGCATCCAGCACTCCAGATGCGTAGAGATAAATCGTTAAGCTTGCGCTTTCTTGCAATGATCTCCGGCAAAATTATCTGTTTCAGCAGATGCATTTGTTTTTGGTCGCGGAAAAAATAAGTTTCACCTATGGTTATGCCATTGATTAAGTCTTTTAATATGGATGAATCATCACTCGCTTTATTTAAAGCATCAAGGTAATCAGTTTCGGAACACTGCAGTTTTTGGCAGCTATCTTTGACTATCTGGTGCAAATCCGTTAACTGGCTTTGCTTGACTACTATGCCTAATCTGCGATTAATAACTTCCAGCAATTCATCTTCAAATTTATCATTCGATAAATTCGCTTGGGGTTGCGGGCTATTTTTCGATGCTGAACTATCCATTAGGATTACCTTTCTGCATTTTAAGCAAGCCTTCAATATCCAATAATAATGCGAGTTTTTCTCTTATGGTTATGGCTCCTAACACCATCGAAATTGATTGCGCGAATTCAGGTTTAGCCTGTACATCAAAATTATCCGCTTCCACAATACCAGTGACATCATCAACAATGAACGCGGCTTGGTCACTATCCGTTTCGCACAATAATAGCGGCGCATTAATGGAATAATCTTCGTCACGGATAAAACCTAGCCGCATCCTTAAATCAATTACCGGAACACTGATTCCAGCCAGATTCATTAGCCCAGCCAGATAATTTGGACTTCCCGGCAGTGTTTCCAATAAAGGCAGCGGTAAAACTTTTTTAATATATTTTAAATGCGCGCACAGATAGATATCCTGCACTTGAAAATGCAGGATTTGTAATTTGTTTTTGATATTTTTAATCGTCATGGTTTATCCTTTGTCTTTCACTAATTTTTTATTAAAAGCTTTATAATTATTGCGGCCCATTTCTTTTGCGTAATACATACTAGTATCCGCATTTCGCATTAATTCTTCAGCCTTGGTACCATCTGTTGGGTAAATGCAAGAACCAATACTAGAACTTACGGTTACTTGGTTACCCAATAAATTATAGGGCGTCGTTAATTCAGCAATGATTTTATGAGCAACGTGATTCACAATTTCGACATCTTCGATTTCAGACAAAATAATCGCGAATTCATCGCCGCCCATGCGCGCGATAAAATCACTTAACCGTAAACAACTTTTTAAGCGTAAGGCAACATTTTTAATTAATAAATCGCCAGCTTGATGGCCAAAGTTATCATTGATTTCTTTGAAATGATCCAGATCAAGAAATAAGACTGCGAACATACTGCCATGATGGTTGGCATGATTAATTTTTTCTTGAATGATTATATCGAATTGAAAACGATTATTTAATCCAGTCAATGAATCTGTTCTGGATAGCGTTTGCAGAACCTGCGTGTATTCAAACAGCTTTTGGCGCATATCAGAAATGCGCTGCATGGCTTTAATTTTTGCCGCTAAGGTAATATTACTAAATGGCTTAGCCAGATAATCATCGCCCCCCGCATTAATGCCACGAGAAATACTTTCATCGTCAACCGAGGTGCTAATAAAAATAATGGGAATCCAGTCGGTGCTATCTATTTCGCGAATTCGTTTTGCGCATTCAAAACCATCCATGCCACCCATCACCACATCCAGCAGAATCAGATCAGGCCGGTTGCCTTTAAAAATTTCAATCGCTTCTTCGCCGCTTTTGGCCGGCAAAACATCATGTCCTAACTTATTTAGCGAGTCAGTAATTAACGCGCGATTGGTTTTCGAATCATCGGCTACTAAAATTTTCAATGTTGGCCTCACATTGTAAATAGCGCTGACGAACTAGATGGCTATGAAAAATAGTATCTATTTAGTCCATTATATCAGTAATTCTTCATATAAAATTATGCACTAAGCCATTGGATTGGTTACTTTTCGAGCTTAATGATATTATTGAATAGTATTTATGCGGATTTGCTACTCGTTTGATTCTTTTATTTTTATGTTAAACTAGCTGAATACACTTTTCATGCAAAGGACAGGCCATGAAAACGTTTCGTCTGCTTGGCTTCATTGTGATTGTCTGCACTGTATTAACGGCATGCGCAGTAAAAAATCCCAGTTATGTGCGCCCTTACTTATGCCACAACTTTCCCCTTAAACAAACCATGTATATTTGCCAAGTCCAGTATCGTTATCCTAGTGGCAGTGGTAAAGACCGTTATTTTATCCGCGACCCACATGGTTTCAGCACTGTTTGCGAAGATTCCATGTTTAGCCTGGCTTACCGCACCAAACCTTCCGTCTGGCCACAAGGTCACGGCGACTTTTGGGAAAAAGAATGGTTTGTCGCAAAATTACCTCCCGGCACACTTTTCTCGGTAAAAGAATACGACGTCCCCAACGACGGCAGCCAAGTCCACCCCGAAGCAATCATCATCATCCAAAGCGGCAAATACAAAGGCCTGCAAGCCGAATGGGAACTCTTCGACTTCACCCACGAAATCGACCGTCCAATTTATCCTTACATGCCCGGCAAATAATATTAAAACCCCAGGAGACATAATATGGATGCGGTAACTTATCTAAAACAAGAACATAGAAAAATCAAAAAAATGCTAATCAACGTCAATAAACTTTCTAATGAAAAGGTAAAACTTAGAAAGTTTAAAGAATTATGTAAATATCTTCCCAAACATGAAAAAACCGAAGAAAAAAAATGGTACCCGCCTTTGCGTAAAGATCCAGCCTTGAGAAGCATTATTAATCATCTTATTAAAGAAGAAAAAGCCGCTGGCAAAGCGATTAAAAAACTTCTCGCTACAGATTATGGTAAATTATGGAAATTGAAATTTGCCAAGTTAAAAAAAGATGTGCTGCATCATGCTAAAGAAGAAGAAACAAAATTATTTCCTAAAGCGCGTAATTTTTTAGATAAAAAAGAATTAAATAAACTTGGCACCACCCTGCGTAAATTCAAAGCTTCTTTAAAATAAATACTTAGGCCGTAAACCGTCACTTTGTCTACGGCCTATTATTTAATCTTTTCAAAATCTTTTTAAATTATTTCAGAGTTCAACCCATATTTAATACTATATTTATTTCAGAAAAAAAACAGCGCTAATTTTGAATCTATTTTTTAATCCAATAATTTGAGATTTTGAAAGCTCTCTTTCACCATTTAGAAATCTTGAAACATTTGCTTGGCCGCCAAAAATATCAGCTAAATCTACTTGTTTTAATCCATGTGACTTCATTAAAAATGTTACTAATTTAATATCAGAAACTTCAGCACCAATTTCTGGGAAATGTTCATTATCATATTGTTCGAGATTTTCCCCAATAATCTGCATAACTTCTGCAAGGGGATGTTTTTCATCATCTCGAATTAAATCAATCAATTCATCTAAGATATTTTCTAAAAAAGAATACTCCTTATCATTGGTAGGCTTTTTAAAAACAGAGATAGGCAAATGAAATTCCCTAGACGATTTTTTATCTATATAATCAATTTTTAAAGCCGATGCTTTCATAACTTTTCTCCGCTTAGTTTTGCCTTATTTTCTTTTTTGCTATATTCAGCATGCGACCATATGTTTCTGATATAACAAATTTGCGTGTTATAATGTATTGACGCAATTAGGCGATAATTATTCCCACCTATATTAAAAATAGTATAACCATGCGCATAATCAACGCTGTTAAAAACTCTTCTTAATTCAGTCAAACTTTTTGAATTAACAGTTAACATTTTTAAATACCATTCTAACAATGGCAACTCCGCTTGCTCGTTCTTTTGACTATAAATTCGAATCTTCTTCTTTGAAATAATACGCAAAATGTATCCTTACTTAAAATTCAAACATTACAATTTAGTATATGTCAATTTGGCATATATGTCAATATGGCATAATTGGCTGATTAAAGCGTATCTTGCAGGCATTGAGAAGTCATTCGGGCTACGATATTTGTAGGTTGGGCTGAGCTCCGCGAAGCCCAACAGTTTTTTAATACCCCTCACCCGCCGCCTTTCGGCGTCGACCTCTCCCACAAGGGGAGAGGTGAAGATCTTAGCGTAGCGACATACGGGGAAACTTTTCTACATTACATTCTTAAGAAAATGCAAAACATCCTTAATAAATTGTTCAGGATCTTGCAGCGGGGAGAAATGGCTGACCATGGGTTGAATTAGTAATCCGGCGTTGGGAATTTCTGCCGCCATGTATTCAGTGTCTTCGCGTTTAATGACTTCGTCGTGGTCGCCGTCTACTATCCAGGTGGGGACTTTGATGGAATTTAATTGGGCTTTGGTGAAATTGGGTTGGGTTGCCATCATTTGGTCTAAACGGGTTGCTATATCATTTAAGTCATTTGGGGATTTTGATAAGGATTTATATTCCGCCTGGGTCCTGGTCGCAAGTTTTTTTTGCATGGGATTATTCGAATCATCTTTTAAACCAGCGGGGGTTGAATTCGCGCCGAAGGCAAAAAGTTTAGTGAGTCGTTGCGGATTCTCAATGGCAATAGTCAATCCTATAATTGCACCATCACTCCATCCTACTATCGCCGCTTGCTTGATGTTTAAATAATCCATTAAGCCAAGCACATCAGCCGCCATTAATTCATAACTAAATTCCTGACTGTCGCTAGTGCTGCGGCCCTGGCCGCGGCTGTCCATCACAATTACTCTATAATGTTTTGCTAACTCAGGAACTATTTTTCCCCAATAATTTGAATTAGCCAGAGCACCATGCAGTAAAATCACCACTGGCCCTTGACCGTAACTTGCATACCAGATCTTCACCTTATTTATAGGTGCAAAACCACTAAGCGTGGTGGCAGGTAAAGTGGGTACAACGGGCAGCGTTTGCCATTGAGGTTCCGCGGCTACGACATTCATCATGGCCATCAATAAGATGAAACAGATAAATTTAAATTGTGACATGTGATGCTCCTGCGTATTAACTCGTAGCTATCCTTAGTTAACGCGATTATATCGTATCAGTATTCAGTATTATGCCTTAACTGCCGGTAATTCGCCGTAGGGATAAGGCGTGCAATCGCTACTTGAATCTTCCCTAAGCACATTTTGAGGATGTTCTTCAGCCGCGATAACCATTTTACTATCTAAAGCTGGCGTTTCACCGCTTGAAATCCAATAAGTTTCCTTATGGGAACAAACATTCATCGCCAATAAAAAAGGTTTAGTCGTAAATTCAATATTAAACCCTAGATTATGTTCAATCGTTGGGGATGTGACGGTAAAAGTAATGGTTTGATCTTCATTAATTTGATCAGGACAAGGCGCACCATTACAAGTAACAGTGGTGTCCGGTTCTTTCGTTTTGATGGTGAATAACCACGGCCCAGGTTTACCCGTGTAATACTTAACTACCTTTGGATCGTTATGAATGGCAATTGAATAGGAAGCCCCTAAACAAAGACTGGGCAAAAATAAAGCTACAAACAACAGTGTTTTTTTCATTTTGAATATTTCCTGATCAAATATTGAAATAATTTTACATAATGGGCTATTATTATACTGAACCGTGTTGAGGTCAAGAAAACAACGCTTTATTTCATGACACCAGCTAATGCCGCAGTAACTTGCCTATAGCATAGATAGAATTCTGTGATATCCTACACCGATTTTCTTGAATGTAGTACATTTTAGGCAGTAAGTCATGCTAAGCATATATGTTCTTCAAAGCCGTCAAATAATCAGGACCCAGCTGAAATCGCTTTTTAATAAATATCCTAAAAATCGTTTTACCTTAATATCCTCAACTACTTTGCATGAGCAATCAGCAGAAACTACTTCGTCTTTTCACCAAAGAATTGGTCTAAAAGAATTTAACTTCAATAATATTCTGGCTGCAGTTACAGCATTTTTAATCGGGCGCTAAACCAACAAAAACTAAATATAATTAACTTAATAACACTTTCTTATAATAATTCTAATGGGATTTAATGAATGATACTCATTTTATTTGGCCTTTCCGGCAGTGGCAAAAATTACGTAGGCGAAATCTTAAAAAATAAATTTGATTTCTTATTTTATGACGCCGATGAATGGCTAACGACAGAAATGCAAACCAGTATTAGTAATAAAACGCCATTTACGCAAGCCATGCGCGATGCTTTTTGTGAAGTCATTATTAAAAAGACCCAAGCTCTTCAAACTGAATTTCCTAATAAATCTATTGTTATTTCACAAGCACTATATAAAGAAGTGAACCGCGATCAAATTAACAAAAGCTTTTCTGATATATTATTTATCGAAGTACAATCCTCCACAGACGTTATTTTGTCCCGCTTAAGAAAAAGAGGCAACTGGGTAGATGAAAATTATGCTATTCAAATCAGCAAAAACTTTGAAGATGCTACTCTAGCTCATCAAGTTATTATTAATGAACAAGACGGTGATTATGCAATTACTTCACAGCTACAATCAATTTTAAAACTCGATGTTAAAAAAAAAGTTAACCCTCCTGTATTGGCCCTAGGATTTTTTTCCAACCTAAATAGTGATCATCCTTTGCTGGTTACACATGACAACGCTATTACTATTTCTGCTTCGTCTAACTCCCCGACACAATAATTACTGGAAAGGTTTGTAGTGTCAGGGTTGGCTGGGAGCAGCATCGTATCGTCCTTAGCATCGCTTGTGCTCATTTTTTCTGACAACATTTTGACTAATTTTATTCTATGAGCTAAGATTACGCCCTATCAAAATCACATTTTTCCGCTAACATGGTTAATATTTAGCCAAAAAAGGGAGTGCTAATGTTAAGTCAATCCACTATCTCCGTTACAACAATAAATGACTACAATAATTTACGGGGCACGCTGCCTTCTTCTATTAAAGTTGTAGGCCTTGAAATTCAAAGCTTGTCAGAGAATTTTGCGCAATTGGAAAAACTATTTCGCCAAGCGCAACTCGTAATATTGCCCAATAAAATCCATTACTTAACTTTGACTAAGCCTCAGCATGAACAGAATCTAGCTCAACTGCGAGTTCAATTGCAGTTAAATTTGAGCCAAATGGAAACTGTTAACAGGATAATGACTTCACTAGGTCAATCAATAGCTAACATCCAAGCTAAAAATAAAAAAATCAACGAGCTATTCCAAAAAAACAATAGTCTTCAAACTAATATTGACAGAGATAATTCAACTTTAGCTTTGACTTTAACTCATCATCACCATGCTAGCGCGCGAGTGATGCCTTTTCATCAGGGCCCTAGTTATGTAATGCCTAGCATGCCATACCTTGCTGTTATGACCTTCCCCCCCGCTCATGTTGATCTTGTCCCCCATGGTGATCACCTTCATCAAGTGATTCATGAAGAAGACCCTAATGAAATATACAGACGCAGAATCAGTAGTAATCAGCAAACTATCGGCAGTAATCAACGCATGATTAGTCAACTGCAAAGTTCACTCTTAGAATATAATCCGGTATTACAAAGTAATAGCGGTTTGCAAGAGTTAACAACCACTCTTAATGATCAGAAGACCTTACTTGGCACATTAGTCAGTGAACAAACAAATTTAAACACACAAATTGAAACCCAGACGCACCCTCTGCGTGAGTTAGCAAAATATCAGGCTGATCTGAAAACATGTCAGCTAAACACTACATCCGATGGTTCATATAGTTCAGCAACCTTTGCCGAAGTTGAAAGTGATGCTAACCATTTATCTTCACAAATGGAAAGTTTAACACACCAAATTCAACACAAAAGTGCTGAGAAAAGACGACTCGAAGAAACCCAAACCGACATTGAAAAGAACCGGCTTATCACCGAACCCGCTGTGTTACTTAACGATTTAGCTAAGGCTATGACAATTAGTTTATTAAATAATTTTGAAACTGCTTATCCAGTCAACCAGACTGCTTATGTGCGACAATGTTTAACTTTTTTGAATGGTAAAATCGCTACTTTAATAGCGCAATCCAACTCGCAAGATATAACAGCCCTTCAATGTGCCTATTACCAACTATATGGAATGATAGTTACCTTCCATAAAAATATTCCTGTTAATGAAGCTAAGCAACCCGTATCCGCTGCTTTTAAACAAACTCTTACAGATTTAAAAAATCGCTTTTCACTGGATGACCGACGAAAACTATTTGTTGGTGATGATGAATGTCAGCAATACTATCAGGGCTTGATTACTAATCATGTTTACCCATTTGCAGAATTGCCTACAGCAGAAATAAATATAATCGAAGCAAAAAATTATACTGAAGCATGTGAGAAATTAAGAAGTATCATAGTGGAACTTAATTTTAAAAAACACTACCACATTTCTCCGCTAGCAGAAACGATTTTATCGGAAGCAGAACAAGTACTAGATTCACTCAAACCTGCCCAGCAACAACAGCAAAAAAAATTCTTAACTAACATGCTAATCAAAGTAAGTAATGTTATAGAC
>JAZKAT010000008.1:0-1324 GCA_040389045.1 Pseudomonadota bacterium
ATTTATTAAATTTTTCATGTGTTCTTGTATTTAACATTAGCTTTTGAGTACATTAGAGCCCTTTTAGACCTTGATACTAAAAGGTGCTAATTGTCGTCTTTCTTTCATTAACACGTTGACTGGGGTTACTTGACACTTTAAATGTATGGATTGCAATGGTCATGCAAGAAAGACGATATGTGATTGTATGTAAATGGATTTCCCTTTGGGAATGAAAGGATTAAAACCTTAAGCTTTTCTTAATATTTCAAAAATAATCAAGGCCTTAACGCAAACTTAAGATTCAATGTGTATACTATTTAAACTAATCAACACTTATAGGGTATATATGCTTAATTTAAGAGCTTTAGAAGCTGAGATTTCTGCTTATTATTATAGTCTTCCTATTAATAATGAGGATGGCATTCGCAAAAGTATTAAACGTGCGTTTGAATTTAATGCCTATAGCAAACACTTAACAATATTAAACGAATTTATAACAAGCCATTACCCGGAACAATCCGATTTGTTGGATATGTTCAATGATATTAATGTTTATAAATTTCTCCATGATGAAAATGATTTATGGAATAAAGAATTTGCTGCTTTACTAAAAACATTGGCAGACTACAGCGTTCAATTGCGCACAATCAATCAAGATTCAATTTTGTATACTAAGATGCGAGTCATCTTATTCAATTCGATTCAATTAGCAGAAATATTTGTGACACCAGATAAGGATCATGCTCAACAAATTAAAACTAACACACCTAAAATAATAGCTCTTACTGAAACTATGCAAAAAACCTTGGTCTTTGTTAACAACTCACAGGATTTTAACGCCAGAAAAGGTTTGTTTGATGCTGCTCAAAACCTACTTAATATTTCAGTTGATGCAAATAAATTAATAACAATCCAAGACCGCTTAGTTGAAGGTGTCGCCTATGCTGCTTGCTTAATCGCATGTGCCGCCATACTGAGTATACCTATATTAATAGCAGCCGCTTTTTCAGCTCCTCCTCTCATATTAAGTATTGCAGCATTTTTAGTAATCCTATCAGTTGCAGAAGCAGCCGCATATCTTGTTCAAGACTGCGGGTTCTTCCAACCTGCTGCTAAACTGAATGCGATGGATGAAGAAATTGTTAAGACAGTAGATTCATTTGCTGATGTTTGCAGTCCTACTAAACGTGGATTTTTCTCTGGAAAGAAATATTTAGTAGATAATACTGAAACTAAAAAAGTAGAATTAGCACCTACAGCTTTGCTTGCAGCGTAAGTGTCTGTCACCCCGCGCTTGTCGCGGGGCCTGGTATATCTACTCTCAGGTGTCAAGTAACCTCAA
>JAZKAT010000008.1:1424-2593 GCA_040389045.1 Pseudomonadota bacterium
GGTGTCAAGTAACCTCAATTAACATTCGAAGATACTAGATTAATTAAATTATTCATGTGTTTTTGTATCTCAACATCTGTTTTTAAAAGTGCTTCGAATCTTTTAATCTGGGTGCTAATGCTGTTACGGTTAATATTAGTAAAGTAATCGGCTATTTTCTGATGACTTAGATGACTATATTGCTTTGCCATAAAAATTGCAAACATTCTAGGCACGTTTTTTTGGCCATGTTTTGATTTTGTTAGTTGACCAGAATTAACATTAAAATATTGAGTAATTAAACAAGTTATTGATTCAAGCGAATTAATTTTTTGGAATTGATTAATCGAGGGGCGACAAAATACTGCTTGAGTTTCGGTTAAACTTTCTAATTTGTCTTTAACAAATTTTTCACTTCCGAAAATAGCTTTAGGATTTTTTTTATAAAATTTCATTGTGTCGTCATCCACTCCTTCGAGAATAAATTCTTCGTATTCATTTAATTGCGAAGGACTAAAATATTCTAAAACTGTGGTTTTCTTCAGCCAGCTACAATGGATATTTTCGTTTATATAGTATCGATAACTAGACCAAATATAATCGATAGGGTTAGCACATATTTTTGCAGACACGGGATTAAGATGTATGTACCTACTAACTTGAAGCAAATACACTTCTTCTTCAATTAAGATTGCATGATAGCGGCCTCTAAAAATAGAGCCATCTCTAGTTTCTGAAATATTAAAACGTCTTGTATAAACTCCATCAAGATGCCGCATAGCTCTGCCAAGATTTGCTAGAGGGGTGCGAATAAGTAAGTGATAATGGTTATCCATCAAGCAGTAGGCGTGAAGTTCAATAAAATATTTTACCGAAATTTCTTTTAACAGTTCTAAAAACATTAACCAATGTTCAGTGGTTCGAAAGATTTTTTGTCGATCGATACCCCTGTTCATGACATGATAAAAAGCGCCTTCGTATTCAATTCTTAGGGGGCGTGACATATTTTTCCTTACAATTAGTTTGCGCTGCTTATATGGAATGGAAAGGTGTTTGGAAAAGCGAAAAAGTAGAATAGCGGTTGAGAATTAAATGAGGGGTTCTTTTGAAGAAGACAAGTTCTTAAATTGATTATAATTGTATTCTGTTATTTCATCAACATGTTGATTGGGGTTACTTGACACCAAGGA
>JAZKAT010000008.1:2693-47356 GCA_040389045.1 Pseudomonadota bacterium
AATTGTATTCTGTTATTTCATCAACATGTTGATTGGGGTTACTTGACACCAAGGATTATATAATGTCAACTTTACCCGTTAACGCTTCTACTTGTGAAGATGTCATAAATCACATCAATACTGATGTTCAGAAAAGCGCTGCGACAGCTCAAAACAAAAATTTTCCATGGCAGAACTTATCTTGGCTTCAAAAAAAGCTAGGCAATGTAAAAAAAACATTATCTCCTGAAAATCAAACACAATACACATGGCATTGCCAATCAATGCCCAATGTTTTTCTAACTATTACTATTGATCAACATGAAACAATTATCAAAGTTAACGGTGAGTATAGCAGCGCAACTAGCGCCGGACTTTTTTCAGAAATGCTTACTCAAAGTAATGATAATAACAGTATCAACTCTCTCTCTAATCCACAGCAGGCTGAAACAACACAACCAACTAATCAAAATAAGAATGACCTCGTAAAGATAACCACTACACTTGCAGGAGATGATGCCAATTTAAGTCTGGAACAAGCAACAAAAGATTTCAAAAAATGGTTTGGCTTGGATGTTCCAAAAGATAAAATAAAGGCGACTGCTACTGTGTTGCTGTCTGATTATTATCAAAAGCTAAAGCTATGCACGCCTGGAAGTTACAAATATCCAGTTATAAATAATTTTTTCGGTATGCGCCAAAGCGATAATAAATTGCAGTCATTCGCTGACCTTGGCATTGCAACTATTGAAGGTTTTAAGAATGGAAAATGTTCTATACTAATCGGCTCCGAAGCATCCGCCGATGAAGGCACTTGTGAATTTACACAAGATTCTTTGAATTTTTTAGCCGACAAAAAATATGCATCCGGTATGAGCGCCTCTTTTGGTAACGCAGATGATCTTAATAAATTTACGCAAATAATGACGACAGAGTGCGTCGAAAATCAAAAGAAACCAAATTAATCTGCGCTAAAACTAGTTATTTTCAGAAAAGAGCCTGTTTTCGACCATCTGGTTTTCAAGAGATCGTCTAGTTTTAAATTCGTATCCGTTCAGCTAAGTGCACTTAGCTGAACGGATACAATGCAACATATACAATAAGAGCGTCAGGTGACAGGATTTTTATTGAGTTAGGAAGATGAGCCTTCGTGGATCCAGCTTGATCATTTAGGGCGGTATTAACAAATTAGAATTAAGGAGCTAAAGGCAGCAAACCCATTTCACCGTTTATATTGGCTTGTGAGTTTGCAAAGGAATTTAAGTTAAAATTAGATGCATTAAGTGAATTGAATAAAAAGTATCTACTCTCTGTGAACGATCTAACACCATTCAGATGCATGTAAGTTCCAGCTAGGCATCCTATAGCAAGAGCAGTGTCAGGTACAGTGTAGGGGTTCACGTCTATTCCATCATACAATAAAGCTGCTTTGGGAGCGCCATCATCACCTTGTAGCAAAAATGGATAAAACTCTTTTTTTGCTACAGTTAAATTCAGATTATTCATCATCAATATAGCTTTGCAAGTAAAGGATTTATTGCATAATAGTGCTGCTAACCAAGTTGGCCATCGACTCTGGGCTTTGACAATCTCATCCCACTCTGCATCCATTTCTGGAGTTTCGAAGATTTCAAATTCGTCATTTTCATCATCTCCACGAAAGTAATACTTCTTATCAAACGCTGCCATAAGTCGATTACTTTCCGTTATTTCAAATTTAAAACTATGACCACGACTTAAAATAGCATGTATTTCTGGATTAATTGTTGTTCTGTTGATTGTTAATTCCGTATTCACATTTGAGCCTGGCGCTGGAAATATGAACTTATCAATACTTAAATCTTCCCTATCGTCATCATCAAGCATCGTCAGCCGCCATTCGCCATTAACGATACCCCATTGAAAATAGTTAAATGAATTGTCTTCATTAGTAAATTGTTTAATTAAAGTGACTTTACAGTCTAATGTTGATTTCAAACTAGAAATATCATGTGTTTCTGAAATTGACATCAAGAAAAGACTATATTGCTGCTCCATCTCAATGCCTTGCATTTGAACGCGTGCAAAGATAGGAGCTTGCGCTTTTGTATTATCTAATAAAGCCGCGTCGTTAATCACTGCGTACAACAAAAACAATTCATTCATATATGCATACTGTGCCCAATATGCAGCCTCGTAGGGTGAATAATAAAAATGACGATCAGTATTATCTGTAATATGTTCTTTTGCAGTCATGGCTTCCAGCAAAGTAAGATGATGATGGCGGCCGTTTGAAAATTGCAAAGCATTTAATATTTGATCGACTTGAAGGAAAATCAGATTGATTTTTTTGATGTGAGTGACATCATTGAAATTTTCTATTCTCGTAATTAAATTTTTAAGAGCTGGGCTTAAATCACTATATTGCAAGTTAACTAAAAGCTCTTTCGACACCATTTTCATATCGTGTAATATTATAAGACGTAACAAGCGCTTTAGCACTGCTACTTTATGAAAGACTTTCCGGAACGATACATTAACCTCTGATAAAGCAGTTGCTGTGTAAACATCAAGAAACTTAGAATAGAAATTACGCCAAATATCCTCGGGCATGAAGGAGATAGGAGTTTCAAATTTCCTTTTCTTTTCAATGGCTGAGCCTTCGCTCCTGGAAGAGAATTGAAATAAGGATCGCTTTTTTCTCATGGATTCGGCCGGGTAAATTTATGTGTACAAAATATTACCTTATTGTTAAAATATAGTCAATGTTTTATTATTTTTAATTATTGATTGAAGTTACTCGACACCCGATTGTATTAACGAAGTTTAATGGTTTGGCCTAATCGATAGGCTAATGCTATTTTACATTAATCTCATAATAAAGGGCTTTCGGCTTGTTGCCGCTTTTTCAGATGTGTTTGCCCGTACGTTTACTTTATTACCTATTTCCCCAGTCTGAACAGCTTGCGAAGCCCAACAGCTTTTATCTTAGAAAGTAATATCTTGGTTTAATGAGCTAAAAGGCAGCTTCAGAGGCTTAATTAGTTTATAAGGCGTGGGTTCTATGATAGAAAAAATAAAATCTAACGTGTTAGCTAATGACGCCAAAAAAAATGCTTTAGATTATATAATAGTCTGTCATCTCATCAAGATGTTGATTGGGGTTACTTGACACTAAAGGTTCACTAAAGGTTCATGCACACTTATAAGATGGGTATTAAGGACGAAAACAAAGAGTCGGTAGACGATTATCATTATCAGTTGGTTCTCTCTGAAGCTTTGATTCATAAATTTGACATAACTGAGTGCAATTTTCATATGCTTTTTGAAAATTACCTAACCCAGCGTATAGGTCTGCGATTTTCTTTTTTGTCTGTGCTGCAAAGCCTGCAGGATCCATTTCTCCTGCTGTAGTGAAAGCTTGTATAGCTTCACTGTCATGGCCTTCTAACTGGCTGAATGCTAAACCTTTGTAGTAGGCCACTTCAGCAAAAGGAGGGTTATTTTCTGCAAGAGCGTAGTCAAGACGGTCTTGTTCGGAAAGCCCTTTCCAGCGTTGTATTACCGCTGAATTATCACTGTCAATCTCGTGATGAAATCTACGGATATTATTTAATGAATATCTTGGAAAATTATGTTTTGTTAATTTAAAAAATCGGCTAATCATTTTAACACCTCGAGAAATGTAATTTTACTTTCTAATTCTTAAAATATCATTATGTGTTCGTTCGATACCGTGTTCTTTTAATTTGGTTGGTTTGATTAACCAATCACATTCTACGGAACCTAATAGGAAGCCTAAATAACTCCACGCGGCCATCTGCGGCGAGGGATTAGGTTCTGAGCCTTTTAGATTTAAAGCTCTATAAAATGCAGTGATACAATTTAATGCATCAACATCTTGGCCATCAACTTCCCCATTAAAAAGAATATAATCTTGGCCTGTGAGTTCTAGCTTGGCTTCCTGAATATACGTAGCAAGTTTTAGCCTTTCATTCAAGCTTATGGGTAATCCAATTAAAAATTTTGGTTTTTGTTTTTCTAAAGGAATGTTGGGAGCGGAATTTAAAAAATTATATTTTCTAAACTCAATCTCAACATCATCAATTACATCTGTTTTCCAAACACTATTCGTTCTTGGAGGTTGGGTCAATTCGTGACTGAAAAAGCCTTTCAATACTTTTACTGTTCGTGCTCCTGTCCTCAAACTAATGCAGGAGTCTTTAACAATCTTTCCCTTATCATCGGTATAAAAGCTTGCAATATGTCCCGCTTTTAATGATTTTCCCAAAACGCCTTTATCTACAAAAATATAAAATGTATCGTTTTGTAATTTATACGTTAACTCATTCCAAGAGCGATTAGAATAGACCACAGGTCTTTCGTAGTCAAATCTGTCCGATTTAAGCTCTGCAATGAAAGGGCCACTTCCTAATTCACTGACCACTTTGTAGTGTAGAGGAGAATGCGGAGTAAACATTGGCCAATTGGTTGGCTTATTGACTCTTTTTGTAAATAGCGACAACCTACAAAACATTGAATTTTCCCTTTATTGTTAGCTATTGGATCAATATTTTATCATTCTAACTTAAATTAGTAAATAATGAATCAGTATGAGCTATGAATTTCATTGCCTACCTTTTATAAATAATCAATGGGTTACATGGGAATATAGGGCTGGTCATTATTATATTTGCTATAAATGTTATATATGATATACTTGTAATACATGTAAAAATCAGTTCGGATTGGATAAAATGGACATCAATATCACAGAATGGGCTTTAAATTCATATTTGGAGTTGGTTAACATTAGAACTTTCAATATGGAAGATTATAAAAAGATTATTAGACCGGATGTGGCCTTGTTGAAAGATTATCCGTGCAATGTCAAATTCTCTAATGGTAAGTTTTGGTCTATAGCTACTGACAGAAATGGTAATAAGATAATTGATGGTTATAAGATGAAATGGCATCAGATGGGTGATAATTTAGTCCAGCTAAGATTGACGGTAGGTATTATAGAAGGACAAGCTTTTTTGTGTGAAGCATATATAAAGTATGACGACAAAGAAGATAAAAGAAGACTCGCAAAGTTTAAAGTTTATTTGGACTTAATTCGGAAAGGATACTATACAGTTAGAGGAAAACTCTCATGAAACGGCAAGTTAAAAAAACGCATGTTACTCACATAGCTCTAGACAATAAGTCTCACTTTGTTGATAACAAAAATTCTCCTTCCTCTGAACAAGTAAAATTGTTTTACATTGCTGTTAAAATGAAAAAAGCAGAATTAGCTGATACTTTTATTGTAGATGCTGTACAAACCGCTTTAGAGTATGAGGGTGTTTCTGACCTAATGAATCTTTGGGCAGACGAAAAAGATAGTAAGGAAAAAGATGAAATTATAGCTGACATACAAGACATGATTGATGCATGCAGCCAAAAAGAAAAATTAGAAGAAATATACATTAAGTTTAATGATCTTGATGCCATTGCTAAAAACATTAGAGCATTTAAAGATAGTTTGTATCAGATAGTTATGGAAAAAGGTGGAATTAATAAATTATCTGAATTAACTGGAATCCCACAGTCCTCTCTATCAAGATTTTTTAATTCTAACGCTATGCCAAGAAGATCAACGGTTTTGAAGATAGCTAAGGTTTTAAATTTGGATGAGATTAAGATTGATATTTTGTGGAGTAAGCAAACCTAAGGAGAATAAAATTATGGACAAAGAAAAAATGGTAAAAGATGCGATATCTTTAGCTAAGAAACATGGTGTTATATTCTCAGATACTACTCCTTCTTTTAGACCTAAAAAAGACAACCGTAAAGAAATAGTGTATATACAAATAAATTTTTCGGGAGGTCAAATATCTAAAGATTTCCGTTTTTCAGAGCTTGATCAATTTGATGAAATTAAATTAGCAAATTTCTTTATAGAATTAGTTAATGAAAAAGACAATCAGAAATTAAAAAAAATTGAATAAGGTAAAACTCCATCTGAAAATTCGGGTTACACGGTGCTTCACTCGAAATATTTATGGGGTCACGCCTGCCTATCATTCCTGTAAAAATTAGTCTAAAAAAATTGTTTTTCATCGCTACTCATTTAATACATGTAGTTATTAATATATCCACTATGGTTTACATTAACAGTTCCGCTGTGGATTACATTGATTGTTCTTGGCGTGTAAATTGCTTGCTGTTGTACTTGTAACTGTTGTAATGCAAGAAACGTAGCAATTTGTTGTGATTGTACATTCAAATTATATTGGTCCCGTGCTAAGCGGCAATTTACGAAATTCGTGCTGCCGGGAGTAAGTATTAGTGTTTCACGACAATATAATTCGCTTTCAGAGCAATCTTTGTAGCCTCTAGTAGTAAGTTCATTATTTACATTTGAGCTTATTTTATATGCACTATTGGCTACAACAGAACATAGTTTTGAAGAGTTGATATTCCGCAATTGATTTTTAGGAACATTAGCGTAGGGATTATCAATATAATGAGTACAGCTAATTATAAAAAGCGAACATATGGTAACCAAGGTAATTTTTAGATATAGAATTGTAGTCATTTTGAAAGTCTCAGATTCTGTCAGCAGCTGCTTATGTGATTATCTATAGCTCAATCATACGTACTTTGTTTAAATAATCAACTAAAATTCAGAAATCTTGATATTCAAGTTTTAATCAGTTAATTCAGAGTCTTGGAGTAAGAACTTCCAAGATATGTTTTATAATTATACAGTTTAATCGAAATGGAGTTATATTAGCCGGACTAGGACTGTTGGCCATTTGTAGGGGCAAGATCCTAAAATGGTATTTTCATAGTAATAGGTTATCCTCAGTTATCGGCTTGCAAATTTCAATATTTGCGTTGTAATAAGATAAATTATTTATTTGGATTAAGTTATTGATTATTAATAGAATTAAAGCTAATGGAAAAGCCTAATTTAATTTTTTGTAATTTTACACTACTAAAAAACACGTTTTATGCTACGATACGCCACAAAATGTCTTATACTTACTTAAAGGATATGCTTTTGTGAGCAACGAGCCGGAATATGAACTGGATGATTTTGTAAATGATTGCGCAATGGGAACTTCCAAGGTTTCAGTTAGCCATGGGGCGATGAGCACAGCCCGCACAGATTTCAATCTTGGCACACAGGTTAATGTTTTGGAGTTTATTGCCAATGGAGGGCTGGAGAAGCCAGTCTTTATTAATAAGAGGGTTTGGGATAATAATCCAGACCGAAATATTGTAATTATGGTTGATGCATATGCTTTTTTCTCGGGTTTAATTTATGGCTACATTGCATTTGTTTATGTTGCCAAAACAGAAAGATGGTTAATTAAATCATTTAAGAAGCATCAAGGCCCTGATTCAAGAAATTTGGCTTTTCTAGGGCCATTAAAGAAACTTTTAGACAAAGGCGTGTGAGGAAAATATGACTACTATTGCTTGTCCAGTTTGCGCTTCTAAGGATACTGCTAGACATGAAAAAATGGGTTCTGGGAAACTTACCTTGGGACCTGAATTTGCATTTAAGGAAATTCTTTACAGATGTAATTCGTGCCAAGAGGAAGGTGACTTCACTGAAGAATCAGATAAAAATTATTTGTTTGCGCAAAAGAATGCGCAAGCCTTGCTTGTAAAAAATATTATCGATGATATGAGCAATGTTGGTATCTCTATGGCCATGCTCGAGCGTGTATTTGAGTTGCCACAGCGAACATTAACGCGATGGAAAAATGGTGATTTTTCTGCGAGTGCTCTTGCTTTACTTCGT
Source organism: Pseudomonadota bacterium (assembly GCA_040389045.1). Taxonomy (GTDB): domain Bacteria; phylum Pseudomonadota; class Gammaproteobacteria; order DSM-16500; family DSM-16500; genus UBA5158. The sequence continues at coordinate 10,453 of JAZKAT010000008.1, forward strand.
ATTATTGTGACATACCCATGGATGATTGGAGTAGCAGAAAATCGATTTGAACGCAGTTATGCAAGCTTCATACTAATCAAAGTCGGAATTGATGAACTTGAAAGATCAATGAATCCAGAAATATCATATACAACTTCAAAAGTTGAAATAAATCAACAACCGAGTCACCTATTATTTAATCGCAACATAGAAACAGGTGCATAGATGAAATTTATTGATGTACTATTCTGTGATGATATTAGGCTTGAATTAAATAATAAAGTTTCAATAATGGGATTATATAATGATCGTATAGTTTTTCGTTCTTCTGATAAATCTAAGCTTGAATGGCCTATTAAAATGGATCTCTCAATGCTTGTTCGTTTTAGTTTAAGGAAGAACGATAAGCATCCTATTAATTTTATATTTGAATGTTTTTCTAACGAGAATTCCATTGTAAAAATTGATGGAACTACCGATCTTGCTACATGCGTTGGGTCTGTGTTTTCATTGGTCCTAAAGACTAAAAATATTAATCTCGAGTTAGGAGACCTAGGGTACTTATTTAAAATCTATGACAAAGATAATGAATACCTTTCTAAGGTTAATAAAAATGCGCTTACAGTGTTGGCTGAATAAATTGGTAAATTGATTAACAGAATAAGAGTAAGAAATAGAAACAGGGTCAGGCGTCTTAGGTTTTCATTTTTAATTTAAAAAGCTGTTATCAGGAATAATAATCTCTATTTTTTTGACTGAGAGTAGGATAGCAATGACTTCGCATAAAATATCAACTAAACGGCTTAATTGGAACCGGAGCCGTAAAGAACTAAAATCAATTTTAAAAGTCAGAAGTGAACTTTTGTGTAATTTGTATACGAGCGCAGTAAAAGTCTATAACTCAAAAACTATATCTAATCATATAAACCTCTCTTCGCATTCACTACGTGAAATTATGCATAAATTGCCTGGCGAATTAATTGTTAAAGCTGAAAGAGATGGGATGCATTTAAAGCCTTTAGCGATCAATTTGAAGAGCATATGGAATAAAAAGATAAATAAAGAATACTATCGCGATGATGTTACTTTAACTGAATATGCCCTTAAGCAAATTAAAAATTTTCTAATTGACGTGGAAACATTCTTTGACGATGCTGAGACTATACTTGAAATTAAAGAAGAATTAAGCTTAGCCATTATTCATCATTTACAGAATACTGGTGGCCTAGGAAATATTTCTGATTCTATTAAAAAAAAGCAAACGTACACTTGGAAAAAGTTATGGGAATATTTTGTTAAGTTAGCTCATCATGATGATAAGCAAAAGTTGTTATTCATTAAAAAATTGCAAATGCTAGAAAAATTACTATTAGATCTTTTAAGGCCGCGCACTTTCACTAATTTCAAAAAGATAAAAACCTTAATTACGAAAGCCGGTAAGTCTCCATCAAAGAGTGATGTGCAAGTTATTTTAGATGTTATTAGTAATGATGAAGAAGAAAAATACTTTTATAAAATGCTGAAACCTGTTTGGTTAAGTGCATTAACTGAATCAAATGTTTTTAAAGCAATTCCTATGATTGTTCATGATAAGAAAAGCGGTGTCACTAAATTTCCTGATTGGCCGCCGATAATTTTTTTAAAAAACATAGTCAAGAAACATCCTAAAGATGTGCTAAAGGTATTGTTAAATTTACCTACTGTTAAAAATTCGAGAATTTTTGAAGATCTTATGGATGTAATTATTGATATGCCTCCAGAACAATCAATGATGCTAGAAAAAATTATTACTCAATGGTTCAATGATAAAAATCATTTTCAATTATTTGCAAAGACTGGCAATCTTGTTAGTGTTTTTTTTGCTTCTGGATATGATAAGCCAGCGTTAGCCTTGTGTATGAGAATGTTTGATATAATTAATAGCAAACATGCAAATAAAATTGTAGGTTTTTACGCTATTAATGAATGGGAGTATGATGATGTACTTTCAAAAGTTATATCCAAAATAAACAAAATCACTTCTCTAGCTGAGATTATAATTATACTTTGTCATAAGTTGAAGAAGGTGATCAAAGCTGGTTTGAAGGAAGTTTCAAAAGATCGAGTTTTTGAAGATTTTTCAAGTGTCTGGAGGAGATATTTACTTGAAGATAATTTTGAAGGAAGTGATGACATTCGCGACGTCCTGGTAGCTAAGATTGTACAATTATGCCAATCTGCAGTTGATAGATCACCTAAATTGTTATTGCAATTGTCACAAAAATTATTTGCTTTTGAATATCCTATTTTTTGCAGAATAGGATTACATTTAGTCGATCAAAATAAAGCTAACAAAAAACTTATTCTGTTTTGTTTATTAAATCATAAATTTTCTACTTCTACTGATGCCTTTCATGAATATTCGAATTTATTAAAGAATAAAATTAATAAGCTCTCTTCAACCGAAAAAAATAATCTTTTTGAAAAATTAAAATCACTCGTATTTGATAGTTCATCCGAAAATGGAAACAATTACAGGAGATTTAGAATTTTTTGTATCATCAAGGATCATCTTAAAGGGAAATGGAAAAAGTTTTATACTGAATTAAGTAAAAAATATAAAGAAGAAAAAGATCCTGATTTTCTTTTTGATGGAATATTGGTTGAAGAAGTCAAACCAAAAAGTGATATAAGCCTAGAGGAGTTAACTTCAAAAAACATTGCTGAATTTAATTCTTATTTACATTCATGGTTACCGCCTGAAAATGAGCGATTTGGTGAATATTCTTATGGGTTATCACAAATTTTGGAAGAAATAGTTATTCAGAGACCTATGGAAATTACCCATAATTTATCTGAATTAAAACTTCAGAATGGTACTTTAGTCCAAGGATTAATTCGTGGGTATTTTAAGCTCGTAACTAATAAGTTAAGCATCGATTGGGCTTTAGTCTTAAGGTATATAGAATGGATTGTTATACAGAATAATAATCTGTTAAAACCTGATGAGTATACTGATTCAGGATGGCGCGGAGCTAAAGACGCAGCATTCAAGTTAATCGTGAAAGGTTTCAACTCCAAGCAAATACCTATTTGTTTAAAAAATCAGGTTTGGTCAGTTATCATTTCAGGAATTGAAAAGAATGATACTAACGACTCAGCTAGCTCTAATGAAAATAAGAATTACTACATCTCTGCAATAAACGATCCAAAAGGGGTTGCTTTTGAGTGTGCAATACAATATGGACTTTGGGTCATGCAAGAAGAAAATATAAATCCTGTGGCCTCATCTTACCAAAACTATCCTGAGTTATTTGTTGTATTAGAGAAATATTTAGATTTGAGCTTTTCAAAATCGCGAAAAATACGCGCTGTCTACGGCAGATGGTTGTACTGGATTTATCATTTAGATAGCACTTGGTTAGGAGTTCATTCTAATGTGCTATTTCCAAATCATGTAAATAATAAAAAATATTTAAATGCATTGTGGATATCATATTTGCTATACGGAGATGTGAGCTTAGATTTGTTCCCCATAATTGAATCCCAATATCTCCGATCCATAACGGAATTGTCTAATGCAGTCGTGGATAAGCATAATTTAATTGATAGAATTATTGGGCACATAGTCAATTTGTATCTAGGTGGCTGTATAAAATTAAACTCAGAGCTCATAAAAAGCTTATACGAGCAGTCCAGTGCTGAGTCTAGAGGCTCAATAATAAATACCATGGGACGCCATATGACCAGAAACTCAGTCAATGAGGCTATGCGTTTTTGGGAGTTTAGGGTTGAAGTATGTAACCAGCAATCAGACTGGGACGAATTAATAGATTTCGGCTGGTGGGTAAAATCGGGCATACTTCCCATAGGTTGGGTATTGCAACAAATAATCGTTGTTTTGCGTAAGGCTGCAAATATAGACCCTGCCTATATGGTAATTCAGGAAATTGAACCGTATGCAGCAGGGTATCCTGAAATGATTGTTGAAATAATAGCATTAGTGGTCAACAATCGAATTAAGGATCATGGCATTTATATGTGGGAAAAATATATACATCCAGTAATTCCTGTCCTATTGAAATCAAAAGTTCAAAGTCAGACAATAGATATTATCCATAAACTAGGCGCATTGGGTTTCACAGATTTTGGTAAATATCTTGACGATCTAAACTAACTTTTGGTTTAAAGTATAGAATAAATTTATAGTGAAATTGCGAAGTATCAGTTCGTTTGTAAATATTCCTACCATGACCTTATTAATTCCGCCAACACGTAATGACCGTGGTTAAATATAATTTAACTTTGGAGTTACAATGGGCCCACTAGGACTTGAACCTAGGACCAAAGGATTATGAGTCCTCTGCTCTAACCAACTGAGCTATGGGCCCGGAACGGGGAAGTATAGCGATTTTTATGGGTTTGTCATCCTATAATCAGGATTTTTTGGGGGTAACATTATAAAAGCTGTTGGGCTTCGCTGTGCTCAGCCCAACCTACTTCAAGCTTCGGCTTTATAGAGAATAGTTTGATGCTGACACTTGGGCCCTGTAATATGGTGTTTTTCTTGGTTTAATAGGTTGGTATGTTCTCTTTCTCTTCAATTAATTTTTTTGGTAGGGCTTTAGGTAATACGCAGGCTAGTAGTTCTACCACGACTTATGGCAGTTTGGATTCCAGGGATACGGTTTTAGCTAGCAAGAAGCAGGGCTTGGCTAAGCGTGTTGATGATTTAGTATGCAAAATAACAACCATGGTTTCGGCATTAGCGGCTGAGAAAAGCCAGTTGCGGGATTGGAGTTTTTTAGTCGTAGATAAAGCCACCTACAATAATCTTATCACAATACATGAAAATCATAGTTGTCCTCGTAATGATTGGCCGTTTGGTTTAAATGAATCTGATCTTGAAAATTTTTTGTTAGGCATGAATTTGGATATTAAAATTTATCGTGATCAACTTAACAAGCGCGCCCTATTACATGAAGATTTAATGGCTTCATGCAAACCTCTTTCTCAAGTTTATCTTTTTACGCAAGCAGAATGTCAATTAATCAAGTCGTTTCAGACAGAAGCATGCTATAAACAATTAACGATTGAATTGATGAACTTTGTAGAAACAATTGAAAGTGGTAAATATGATAAGAAAGCTTTTAAAATATTTTCAGACAATTTAAATAAGTTAATTGATTTTTTACGCGAAAATTTTATTCAGTTTCATCCTAGAGTTTTTAAATTTAGTGATGCTACTGATATTCCAAAAGAAGTCCTGGTGCAACAGTTAGTGTTGCTAGGAATTCAATTAAAACCATTTGTTGACGTTGGGACTGAAAACAAAGATTACACTGCGGAGTGTGCTTTTACTAGTCCCGCAGAAACAACCGCTGAAGCAGACGAAGTATATGAAGTCGAAGAATACAATGGTCCAATTGCGCGATATTGTTCTATTATGTAGTTCCTATTATACTCGTCACACTTAAATCTACTTTAAAGGAAACCATTATGACATCTAAAGTTAACCCAATCCCTGCTGGCTATACCACGGTCACGCCTTACTTAGTTATGCAAAACGCAGCTGAAGCCCTTGAATTTTATAAAAAAGCTTTTAACGCTGTAGAAAATTTTCGTATGCCTATGCCTAATGGCAACATAGGTCACGCGGAACTTAAAATCGGTAATTCCATGGTGATGATGGCGGATGAATGCCCGGAAATGAGTTTTTATGGCCCGAAGAAATTTGGTGGCTCGCCGGTCAGCTTGCATCTGTATGTTGATAATGTTGATGAATGGTTTAAGCGGGCGATCACAGCGGGTGGTAAGGAAATTAAGCCGGTAGCAGACCAGTTTTACGGTGACCGCATGGGCATGCTGCAAGACCCTTTTGGTCATATGTGGACGCTCTCAACGCATGTGGAAGATTTAACGATGGAAGAAATAACCAAGCGTAAGGATGCGATGTTTTCGGTTTGAGGTAGGAATTTGTTGGGCTTCACCCGTCAAAAAAACATGACGGGTTAGCCCACAAGTTACGATGATTATTCTTGATCTTCGAGGAAGCTGCGTAATTGTTCAGAGCGTGAAGGATGACGTAGTTTACGTAAGGCTTTGGCTTCGATTTGACGAATACGTTCTCTAGTCACATCAAACTGCTTACCCACTTCTTCCAAAGTATGATCGGTATTCATGTTAATACCAAAGCGCATACGTAATACCTTGGCTTCGCGCGGCGTTAATGTGTTCAGTATCTTTTGCGTCGCTTCGGATAAGCCTGTGCTGGTCGCGGCTTCTATGGGTGATTCCATATTAGTGTCTTCAATGAAATCGCCTAAATGCGAATCTTCATCATCACCAATAGGTGTTTCCATGGAAATCGGTTCTTTCGCAATCTTCAAGACTTTGCGGATTTTATCTTCCGGCATGTCCATGCGCTTACTTAATTCTTCAGGAGTTGGTTCAACACCCGTCTCTTGCAAAATCTGTCGCGAAATACGGTTCAATTTATTGATGGTTTCAATCATGTGCACTGGAATACGTATGGTGCGCGCTTGATCGGCGATGGAACGGGTGATCGCTTGACGTATCCACCAGGTGGCGTAAGTTGAAAACTTGTAACCACGTTGATATTCAAACTTATCAACCGCTTTCATCAAACCAATGTTACCTTCCTGAATTAAATCCAGAAATTGTAAACCACGGTTCGTATATTTTTTCGCGATTGAAATAACTAAACGTAAATTCGCTTCCACCATTTCTTTCTTGGCGCGGCGGGCTTTGGCTTCGCCAATGGACATGCGGCGGTTAACTTCTTTAATCTCCGCGATGCTCATCTTCATTTGTTCTTCTAGCGAAATCAATTTCTTTTGTGCGCGTTGCATTTCCGGAATATGACCGTCAAGTTCACGGTAATAATTCTTGGTTTTGTGGTCATCTATCCATTTTAAATTGGTTTCATTATTCAGAAAGGAGCTGATAAATGCTTTACGCGGCATTTTGCCTTTGTTCACGCACAAGTGCATGATGTGGCGTTCCTGCTGACGGATTTCATCCAGCAACGAGCGCATTTTTTTTGAGAGCTTGTTAAATTGGCGCGCCGCTAACTTGATGTCCATAAAACATTTGGCCAGCGCCACACGCTTTTCCAACGTTTTTTTATGTTTGGCACCATGTTTCTTTTCCGCGGCAATCGCCGCGAGATAGAATTCACGTAATTCAGCAAAACGCGCGCGCGCGACTTCAGGATCGGGGCCGGTTTCTTCATCCAGGAAAGCATCACCACCCGTTTCACCGCCTTCCTCTTCTTCTTCCTCTTCTACCACCAATTCTTTAACTTTGTCGTGGCCTTCTTCTTCGGCGACAATAATCGGTTCTATGTAACCGCTGATTAAATCGGATAAACGTAAATCGCCACGTTCAACTCTATCGTAATCACCTAAAACTTCCGCAATCATTTGTGGTTGCGCGGCTAGCGTGGAAAGCATTTGATTCATGCCTTCTTCGATACGCTTGGCAATCGCAATTTCACCTTCACGCGATAATAATTCAACGCTGCCCATTTCCCGCATGTACATGCGTACTGGGTCAGTGGTGCGGCCAAATTCACTGTCCACCGAAGCCAGCGCGGTCGCAACTTCTTCCGCGGCAACATCGTCGGTCGCTTCATTGTCTGCTAATAATAATTCATCGACATCAGGCGCGACTTCCGCAACGCGGATGCCCATGTCGTTTATCATGCTGATGATATCTTCAATTTGTTCGGGATCAGCAATGTCGGGTGGCAGGTGATCGTTTACTTCAGCATAGGTTAAATAACCCTGCTCTTTGCCTTTTGCGATTAAATCTTTTAAACGTGATCGTTGCTGCTCTTGATCCATAATGCCTGAGACCTGCTAATCAGTTGAAATTATTGGGGGTATATCAGTTTTGAGCTAAAAATAACTTACTATTATACGCATTGTTAGTCCTATTTGTCAGCAGGGATTTCCAATGAATGGATACTCGCCTGCGCCAGAAGGACAGTACTGATAAGTGTAGACCATGTTTTGGATTTTGCCGCTTTTATTTAGTTAAACCGTCGCTTTGGTGCCAATCAGTGTCGAAAGTGTTTGTTTTTCTTCCGAACTGAGACCAGTTAAGGCGGCTTTGTTTAATAATTCATCTATTATTTTGGTGTTAGCTAACTGGCGTAGCTGCTTAATCGCGCCTAAAAATTCTACTTCTATACCGGTTTCCGGGACCATATGTTCTAACTGTGCCAGTTTGACCAGCACCGTACTTTCTTCCTGCCCGCGCCAGTATTCCAGTAAACCACCCATGGTGAGCTCCGGGTTTTGCTGTAATTGCGCAATGATTTGATGAAATAAATCAAAGCCGGGCAAATCTATCATAGGCAGAGGTTCAGTGATCAGGCGCACTAGCGCGGGTTGCTGGACTAACATGGCCATTGCATGCCGTAAAGCGGAAGGCGACTTGGCCTTGAGTGACAACGGTGTTTTCACCGGCGCCACGGTGCTGCTGACTTGCGTCTGGATTTGTTCGATGTCGACCCGCGCTCGTTTGGCCAATTCCGCCAGCATCATTTGCTGAAAAATTCCCGCCGGTATTTGTTTCAATAAATCCATAGCCAGTTTCACATAACGGGCGCGACCATCGGTGCTGGTGATATCGGTTTGCGCCGCCAGGGTTTGAAAGAAAAAATCCGCTATCGTGGACGCTTGTTGTATCGCTTTTTCAAATTCGGTTTTGCCAATGCGGCGCACCAGTGAATCAGGGTCTTCGCCATCGGGTAAAAACATGAATCGAATTTGCATACCATCACGCATCAAGGGCAGGGTGACTTGCAGGGCGCGCCATGCCGCAGTACGTCCCGCCTGGTCACCATCAAAGCAAAAAATAATTTCCGCGGTATGACGCAATAAACGCTCCAGGTGCTGGGCGGAGGTGGCGGTGCCCAGGGTCGCGACTGCATAAGAAATTTCATGCTGGAACAAGGCGATCACATCCATGTAACCTTCCACGACGATGACTCGCTGCAACTGGCGGTTGGCGTTTAGTGCTTGGTATAAACCATACAGTTCGTGGCTTTTTTGAAAAACGGGTGTTTCAGGTGAATTTAAATATTTTGGTTCACCCTGATCAATGATGCGGCCGCCAAATCCAACCACCCGGCCGCGTCGGTCAAGAATAGGAAACATGATGCGGTCACGGAAGCGATCGTAATAACTGCCATCGTCTTTTTTGATGAGCATGCCGCAAGTTAATAATTGTGTCTTGTCTTTTTCAAACGCGTTTAAGACATGGTCCCAGCCCGCTGGCGCAAAGCCGATAGCAAAATCTTTGGCGATGGCGCCAGAGACGCCGCGCTGTTTAAGATATTCCACTGGACGTTCGGCGTCAGTGTGTTGCCGCAACTGGGTTTGATAATATTTAGCGATTTGCTCGAGCAATTGATAAAGCGTTTGCTGGGCAGCGGATTTTTCCGGGGAAAACGTAGTAGTTTTGCGCGGTACTTCCAGTCCTGCTTGTTTGGCCAGGGTTTCAATCGCTTCCGGAAAACTCAAACGGTCATACTGCATTAAAAAATCAATAACATTGCCATGCGCGCCGCAACCAAAACAATAATAAAATTGTTTAGCCTGGCTCACGGAAAACGAGGGGCTTTTTTCATTATGGAATGGGCAGCAGGCAAAAAAATTGCTGCCGGTTTTTTTACGCAAAGTGAGGCGCGTATCGATATAATCAACAATATCGACACGACCTAGCAATTGGTCTATGAATTCTCTAGGGATATGTTCCACACGGACCCCTAATTATTGGCTTAAGCGGTCTTTCACCTGATTGCTCACGGTAGCCACATCGGCGCGGCCTTGAATTTTTGGTTTGATGATGCCCATTACTTTACCCATATCACGCACGGAGGCGGCATTGGTTTCCTTGATGGCCGCGTCAATTAACGCGCCAATTTCCTCAATGGATAAGGGAGTGGGTAAATACGTTTGAATAATCGTCATTTCCGAGACTTCTATATTAACCAGGTCCTGACGCTTGGCAGCTTCGTATTGCGTAATGGATTCACGGCGCTGTTTCAACATTTTATCCAGTATAGACAGCACATGTTCGTCAGTGAGCTCAATGCGTTCATCGACTTCGCGCTGTTTCATGGCGGCTAAAATTAGACGAATAGTCGCCAGGCGCTCTTTGTCATGCGCGCGCATGGCGGTTTTCATGTCTTCTGTAATCTGTCCTTTGATCGCTGATGTAGTCATGAGGGATCTCTTATCTTAGGATTGATAACAATAAAACTTATTTACGGCGGTCGCGTTCCAGTGCCATTATTTCGCGCAATAATTTTTTCTGGTAACGTTTGATAGCGGAAGCTTTCTTACGCTTGCGTTTCCAGGTAGGCTTTTCAAAATATTCGTGGCGTCTCAGGTCCGCTAAAATACTGGCTTTTTCGCACAGGCGCTTAAAGCGGCGTAAACTCACTTCGAAATTTTCATTTTCTTTGACACGTACAGTTGGCATATTTAAAACTTTACTCCGGCGGCTATTTATGAAGAATGGCAAATTCTAAAGGCTATTGAATAGAAATGCAAAAATTAATGAGCAAATCATGCGAGTTTTAGGAATTGAGACATCTTGTGACGAAACCGGGGCTGCCATCTATGATGCCGAACAGGGTTTGTTAGCGCACACTTTGCACAGTCAGGTCGAAATGCACAAAGAATATGGCGGAGTTGTACCAGAATTGGCTTCACGCGACCATGTGCGCAAAGTCATCCCTATGATTGAAGCGGTGATGCAGGATGCACAATGTGTGCCCAAAGATATTCAAGGCATCGCTTACACGCGAGGTCCTGGCTTGGTTGGGGCATTAATGGTGGGCGCGATGATAGGCCGTAGTATTGCTTATGCCTGGAATGTTCCGGCGTTAGGTGTGCACCATATGGAAGGGCATTTGTTAGCGCCTATGCTGGAAGAATCGCCGCCTGAATTTCCTTTTGTGGCTTTGCTGGTATCCGGTGGCCATACGCAATTAGTGAAAGTGACCCAGTTTGGTGAGTATGAAGTGATTGGCGATACGCTGGATGATGCGGTCGGTGAAGCATTTGATAAAACCGCTAAATTATTGGGTTTAAGTTATCCGGGTGGTGCGGCGTTAGCAGCGTTGGCGGAGCAGGGTGATGCCAAGCGTTTTACTTTTCCGCGCCCTATGATAGATAGGCCGGGGTTGGATTTTAGTTTCAGTGGGTTAAAAACTTTTGCGGTGAATACGGCGGCGCAAGCAACGCTGGATGAGCAGACGCGCGCGGATATTGCGTATGCGTTTCAAAAAGCGGTGGTGGATACGTTGGTGATTAAGTGCAGACGGGCTTTGCAGGCTACCGGTTGGAAACGGTTAGTGGTGGCGGGTGGGGTGGGGGCTAATCGGCTATTAAGGCAGCGGTTGCAAGAGTTGATGGTGGAAGAAGGGGGTTCGGTGTATTTTCCGCGGCAAGAGTTTTGTACGGATAATGGGGCGATGATTGCTTATGTTGGGTGTCAGCGGTTGTTGCGGGGTGAGCGGGATGATTTGCAGGTGAAGGTCAGGGCGAGGTGGTCGATTGAAGAATTGTGATTTTATTACCCCTCACCCGCCGCGTCAGTAGCTCTTTTCTTGCCGATTTTATCTTCTTTACCAGCCAGCAGATTGACTATGTTTTTTCGATGCCTGAGCAGCAGCAACAAACACATCGCGGCCGTCATAATCGTGTAATCCCAATTTGTAAAATACCAGGCATAGACCGGCGCGCATAATGCTGCAACCACCGCCGCTAAAGAAGAATAACGAAATACCACTGCCATCAATATCCACGTTGCCAAAGCTGCGCTTCCTACCGGCCATGCCAATGCCAGCAAACAACCCGCCGCGGTTGCTACGCCCTTACCGCCTTCAAACTTAAAATAAACCGGGAAGATATGCCCGACAAACACCGCGAAAGTAATTAAACTCAAACTTAATTCATCAAAGCCATATAACTTTGCCGCCAATACCACGACCACACCTTTTAAAACATCCCCAGCTAAGGTAATGATCGCCGCTTTTTTTCCACCAAACCGCAACACATTCGTCGCGCCAGGATTGCCCGAACCTTGCGTGCGGGGATCGGGAAAACCCATCATTTTACAAGTCACGATTGCACTTGAAATAGAACCAAATAAGTACGCCAGGATGATGGCGATGATTGTAGCTAGAGGTAAATGAGGCATAAGCTTCCTGTAAGCCAAGCAGACGAAAACGAGATTCTAATACGTTAAGCTAACTGATAGAATAGGTTCTGATAACATTTCTACTATGCTGGTCGCAGAAGGCTCAAACATGACAGTTAACCCGAATAATTTAATCTGGATAGATATGGAAATGACGGGCCTTGATCCCGAGAAAGAGCGCATCATTGAAATTGCCACTATCGTCACCGATTCAAAATTAAACCTGGTGGCGGAAGGCCCCGTGTTTGCCGTGCATCAACCTCAAACATTATTGGATGGCATGGATAACTGGAACACCAAACAACATAATTCTTCTGGCCTGGTGCATCGCGTACAGCAAAGCACAGTGACGGAAGCGCAAGCCGAAGCAGAAACTCTCGCTTTCCTGAAACAACACCTCCCTCCCGGTCGCTCACCTATGTGTGGGAATAGTATTTACCAAGACCGACGCTTTTTATATCGTTACATGCCCGAACTGGAAAAGTTTTTTCATTATCGTTTGCTGGATGTCAGTACCATCAAAGAATTAGCGCAACGCTGGGCGCCGCGCATTTATGGTGGTATGCAAAAAGAGTCTAAACATTTGGCTTTAAGCGATATTCGCGATTCCATAGAAGAATTAAAATACTACCGAGAACATTTCTTTAATCAAGCTGTGTTTAGTTAACAGCATCATTAAGCTCTGCAAGATATTTCTCTCTCATTTTCTTCTAATTCTGTGACAGGTGCCAAAGTTACTTTGGTGACTTTTTTTAGTTTTGTCGACCTTTGCTTGTTTTTGGTGAAAAGCATAACTTGGCCCTCGCCCTCTTCTATGACAGGTTCCAAAGTTTTTTTGGTGACAGTTTTTAGTTTTATCGACCTTTGCTTGTTGTTGAAAAGCATAACTTGTCCCCCGTCACAGGGAATTGTTTTTTTGTCGTCTCCATGTCTAGTTTGTAAAAGAAGCAGTTGTCCGCTATAAGAAACATTTGGTATTAAAATGGCTCTGGATTGTAATTTTCGGTCATTGTTATCATTAACGGTTTCAATATGAGTTAAAGGTTTAATATCGTAAAGCCATACTTTTGCCAGCAGTCGTATCACATCGGGTACTAGAATGTCTTGTAGCTCTTCAATTCCGGTATTAATAACAAGTTGCCAAAGAAAAATCTGGGAAGTGAAGAGGCAGGCCTGCTCGGGGGTACGCTTGGGTGATTCACTAAAACAAATATCGCTAAATTTTTCAATTCGGGTATAGCCCAGGAAAGTGGGTAATTGAATTCGTGTATCATCCAGTTGCGTCTGCATGGCCTCAGGTAATGATGATTTAAAGTCGCGGAATTTTTTGATCGCGGCGGAGAAGCCAGGCAGCACGCTAAGAGGTGAGCTACCTAAGTCAGTGAAGTTGTTCACAATCTTTTTATTAAAAGTATTAGATTGTAGATTTCTCAATTGCTGTTGCCCCAGCAATTTTATATTTTCAGGCTCAAGTTCTTGCAATAAAGTAATGAGAGCGTCGATTAACACGGGCGAAATTTGGGGTCGAGCTAAATTTGATAAAATAGTTCTGGTTGATAATGACATAATGTTAAAACCTCGTTTTTTGATCTAATAATTTTAAAGGGATATCAGTAGCGGGCTGCTATTCTAACAGAATTTTTAAGGAAAACTCCCAAAAATTATTTATTCATTTCAATGAAGGGCTTAGCTTTGATTAGGTAGGCAATGCGAATTCGGCTAAATCAAGGTATTCTATATATCAGATAATAATAGTGAGAAAATTATGGTTTCCCAAACCCCACAGATTTACCAGACCGCCCAAATTCGGGAACTTGAATTACTCGCCCGCCAGCGTTATGCCATTGCGGGAAATGAATTAATGATACGCGCTGGTCGCAGCGCCTGCAGCTATCTGCAAAAACGCTGGCCTAAAGCAAAAACCATCGCGGTTTTTTGTGGGGTTGGCAATAACGGGGGTGATGGTTATGTGCTGGCGCAAGCCGCGCATGAGCAGGGCATGAAAGTAAATGTCTGGCAAGTCGGCGATCCCGCCAAATTAAAAGTGGATGCCCGAGCGGCGTTTGAATCTTGTAAAAAATCCGGCATTGCCTTTAAACCATTCAATAATCAAAACCATTGGCAGACGGTGGATATTATTGTCGATGCATTGTGCGGTATCGGTCTGCAAGGCGAAGTCCGCAAAGATATTGGCAATGTTATAGATTTGATTAATCAAGCCCGAGTCCCGGTGCTGGCAATTGATGTGCCCTCAGGTATTAATGCGGATACCGGTGCCATCCTGGGCACAGCCATCAAAGCCAATGCCACGATTACTTTTATCGGCATGAAGTTAGGCCTGGTTTCTGGCAGCGGCGTGGCGTACGCGGGCGAAGTGTATTGTGATGATTTAAAATTACCAAAAGAAATTTTTTCACTCACGCCCGGTGTCTTGGAAAAAATATCGCTGGCGCAATTTGCAAATTATTTGCAGCCAAGGCCGCGTGATATGAATAAAGGCGCAGCGGGCCATGTATTAATTATTGGTGGCGGACCGGGTTTTTCTGGGGCGCCACGCATGGCAGCCGCGGCGGCGCTGCGTGTAGGGGCGGGGTTGGTAACGGTAGCCACGCATCCAAAACACGCGGCGGTGTTGAATGCGGCGCTGCCTGAAGTGATGTGCACTGGCGTATGGAATGGCCGTGCACTTAAACCGCTTATCCAAAAAGCCACAGTGATAGTGATAGGCCCGGGCTTAGGGCAGTCGTTATGGTCTAAGTCATTATTAAAAACTGCCCTGGCTAGCCAGTTACCGGTGCTGGTCGATGCGGATGGTTTAAATTTATTGGCAAAAAAACCAGTGACTCGCAACAATTGGATCATCACTCCTCATCCCGGTGAAGCGGGACGGTTACTCTCTTTAACCACCCAACAAGTACAAGCCGATCGCTTGCATGCGGTCCAGCAATTACAACAACGCTATAACGCGGTCAGTGTGTTAAAAGGCGCGGGCACTCTGGTGTTAGCCCCGCATGTGGCACCGGCTATTTGTGAAGCGGGCAATCCGGGTATGGCGACCGGCGGCACGGGCGATATATTAAGCGGGGTGATTGGTGGCTTACTGGCGCAGGGTATTCCGGTAGGGGATGCCGCCAAGCTAGGTGTTTGCCTGCACGCCAGCGCCGGTGACCTTGCGGCCGCGGCCGGAGGTGAGCGCGGCATGATCGCCACAGATTTACTGCCATTCTTGCGGCGCTTGGTTAATTTATAAAATCGTAGACTGTGTGCAACTGTCATTCCCGCGCAGGCGGGAATCCATTGTTGGTAGAAATCAGGTATTGCGATTTTCAATGAATGGATTCCCGCCTGCGCGGGAATGACAGATAGGGAATGGCCCCAGTCCTTGACGCTGATGCGGGTACACGCGACAATATCAACACCCACCACTCATATGAAAAACTAATGACCACGCGGTTCGAGCAATATATCCCTGATGAAACCAGTATGCTAGCTTTTGGCGCTACCCTCGCCAGTGTTTGCCAGGGCACTGCGGTAATTTTTTTATATGGCGAGTTGGGAGCGGGTAAAACTACCCTGGCACGCGGGGTTTTAAGGGGTTTAGGGTATCAGGATAAAGTAAAAAGTCCCACCTACACTATAGTCGAACCCTATGAGATCGCCGACCAAAAGCTTTATCATTTTGATTTTTACCGCTTACAGGATGCACAAGACTTAGAATTCATTGGTGTACAAGATTACTTCGAAACTGGCGCAATCATTTTAGCGGAATGGCCAGAACGGGGCGCTGGATTATTGCGCGAAGCAGACCTGTCTTGTTATATTGTACCGGAAGCAAAAGGCCGTAATCTTCGTATTGAAGCCCAAACGCCGCACGGACTGCAAATGCTAAAGGATTTACACAGTAAACATGGCGAATAATAAGTTTTTTTCAAAGTCTGGCTGGCTGCTGATTATCCTTTTCAGTTTTATTTCCCTGGCGGGCCATGCCGCCTCGATTACTAATATACGGGTCAACCATTTTGATAATTATACCCGGGTTGTTTTTAACGTCACTGGGCCTGAGCAATACAACGTCTTTACCCTAACCAGCCCCCACCGCGTAGTAGTGGATTTTTCTGAAGGCCATTTACGCACTAATCTTAAAGAAATAAATTTTGGTGACAATACCGATATCCTCCATGTCCGTAGCGGACGGCCAGTACCCAGCATGTTGCGTATTGTCTTTGATGTGGCGGGAGCCGTGTCAGTGAAAAGTTCATTTATTCCTGACAATAATCCTGGCGAAGGGCAGCTGGTCGTCGATTTTTTCCAAAAGACGGCGCATGCGCAAGCGACTCCCGCGATTGTCCCCGCCACTGCCGCCGCCACGACTGTTGCCGAACCCAAACCGTTACCGGTTGCTACCGTCAAAACCGTCACTAACGTCGAACCCGCAACCAAGCCAGTCGTCCAGATCAAAACTGTCACCAAAACCGTGGTGAAAAAAACCCATAAAATTAAACCTCAATTGGTTGAATCGCTAAAGCCGCATTTAATCGTCGTCGTGATTGATCCCGGTCATGGTGGTAAAGATTCCGGTACGATAGGCAGGCATGGATCGGCGGAAAAAGATATTGTGCTAGCCATCGCCCAACGCCTGGCGGAGTTAATTAATAGCCAGCCCAATATGCGTGCTGTCCTGACGCGCAATGGCGATTATTTTGTGACTTTGCATAACCGTTTAATGTTGTCACGCCAATCGAAAGCGGATTTGTTTATTGCCATACACGCAGATTCTTATTTCAACGATCAATCCATTGGCGCATCGGTTTATGCTTTATCGCGTAACGGTGCCAGCAGCATGGCGGCGCGCTGGTTAGCTGACCGTGAAAATCATTCCGAACTGGGCGGTGTAGACTTAAATGAATTGGGTGATAAAAGTTATATCTTACGTTCGGTGTTAATTGATCTGGCGCAAACCGCGACGATTACGGACAGTATAAAATTAGGTACTGATGTTTTAGATGGTTTGGAAAATGTAACGACTTTACATTATCCCCAAGTGGAACAAGCGCCATTTATGGTATTAAAATCGCCTGACATCCCATCGGTACTGGTTGAAACCGGGTTTTTGTCAAATCCAAAAGAAGAAGAACGCTTACAACAAGTGGGTTACCGCGATAAGTTGGCCCACGCTTTGTTAGCGGGCATTCATTCCTACATGATCAGTCACCCGATGATGGCCACCAGCACGCGACCTGAAACGACTACATAATTACCGGTAATATTCTCATGCAACGCATACAAACATTAAGCCCCTTATTGGCAAACCAGATTGCTGCCGGTGAAGTAATCGAACGTCCCGCTTCGGTAGTCAAAGAATTGGTTGAAAACAGTCTTGACGCAGGCGCGACGAAAATTGATTTAGATATAGAGCAAGGCGGCGTGCGCTTGATTCGAGTGCGTGATAATGGCAGCGGTATTCACCGTGATGACTTACCGCTGGCAATCAACCGGCATGCGACCAGCAAGGTGCATACTTTTGAAGATCTCGAAAAAATTCTCACGCTAGGTTTCCGGGGTGAAGCTTTAGCCAGTGTCAGTTCTGTCGCGCATTTGGAAATTGCCTCAGCTATCGCTAATAGCACTGGGTGGAAAATTACTTTAAACGGCACCGTGGATCTACCGCAGGTGAATCCTGTTTCTCATCCGCAAGGTACTACCGTCGAAGTGCATGATTTATTTTTTAATACCCCGGCGCGGCGTAAATTTTTGCGTAGTGAAAAAACTGAATTTGAACACATTGATGAATTGATCAAACGCATTGCCTTAAGTCATCCGGCAGTTACTTTCACCTTGAAACACAATCAACGACAGTTACGTCAATATTTGGCGGCACATTCACCCGCGGAACGTGAGCAACGCGTAGGTTTATTGTGTGGTAATGCCTTTGTCGATAATGCCATGCATCTCACCACGGAAACCGACGGTCTTAAGCTTAGCGGCTGGATCGCGGCGCCGACGTTTTCACGCAGCCAGGCGGATTTACAATATTTTTATGTGAATGGCCGTATGGTGCGTGACAAACTGGTGGCGCATGCTGTCAAGCAGGCTTATCACGATGTGATGTACCAAGACCGTTATCCGGCTTATGTCTTGTTTCTGGAAATAGCGCCGCAACAAGTGGATGTCAATGTGCATCCCACCAAGCATGAAGTACGGTTTCGGGAAAGCCGCATGGTGCATGATTTTATTTGCAGCGCATTACAAAATGTATTGACTGGTGTGCGCCCGGGACAAGAGCAAGTGCGACCCCCGACAGCAGTTGAAAAAACTGTACCCGCATTAGAAACAGTGATGGATGCACGAGTCGCAACGCGTGCGACCACGCCGCCAGCGCGAACCAACTATGTTCCGTCACCACAGCCTATGCCGGTAAAAATCCGCGAGCAAATGGCGGTCTATGGCAAGTTGCACGAAGATACGCGTAAAACAGTGTTGCCTGCCACACCTGCGGCAACGGTAGCGCCGCCCTTGGGTTTTGCACTGGCGCAATTGAAAGGCATTTATATTTTAGCGGAAAATGTTCAGGGCCTGGTGCTGGTTGATATGCATGCCGCGCATGAGCGTGTGGTTTATGAGCGTTTAAAGCTGACCATGAAGGAACAAAAATTAGTTGCGCAACCCTTGTTAATTCCATTGACCGTGACGTTAAGCGAGCAGGAAGTTAACCAATTGCAAAACCAGCAGGAATTATTTGCCACACTCGCCATGAAAATTGAACGGCTAGGCCCGACGGTGGTTATCGTGCGCGAAATGCCTGACTTATTGCGTGATACCGATATCGCGCAATTAGTGCGTGATATTGCCGCTGATTTTACCGCGCAGGAAAGTAGTTCTCGCGCCGCCGAGTTAATGAATAAAATATTAGGTACAATGGCATGTCATGGCGCGGTGCGTGCCGGACGTCGCTTGTCATTGATTGAAATGAATGCTTTGCTGCGTGACATGGAAAAAACTGAAAACAGCGGCCAGTGTGTGCATGGCCGTCCTACCTGGACGCAATTATCGCTGCAAGAATTAGATAAATTATTTTTACGCGGCCGTTGATGCAACCGAAACGAAAACCTCAAATCATTTGTCTCATGGGCCCTACCGCGGCAGGCAAGACGCAGCTGGCGGTGGAATTGGTGGCGCGTTTTGGCATGGACATTATCAGTGTGGATTCGGCCATGGTTTATCGTGGTATGGATATTGGTACTGCCAAACCGGACGCGGCTATTTTGCAGGCGGCCCCCCATCGCTTAATTAATATTCTTGATCCGGCCGAAGCCTATTCTGCAGCGGCTTTTCGTAACGATGCCTTGCGTGAAATCGCGGACATTGTTGCGCACCAGAGAATTCCGTTACTAACGGGCGGCACGATGCTGTACTTTAGTGTTTTACAAAAAGGTTTATCAAAATTACCTGCCGCGGATGTGGCACTGCGTAAACGCTTAACTGCGGACGCGAATAGTCAAGGTTGGGACGCGATGCATGAGCGCTTAAAACAAGTTGATGTCACCGCCGCGGCGCGTATTCATCCGCATGATGCGCAGCGAATCCAGCGTGCGCTGGAGGTCCACGAGTTAACCGGTAAAAGTTTAACTGAGTGGCAGGCGTTGGAGGTGGAGTTGTTATCGGAGTATGAGGTAATTAATCTGGCCGTGGCGCCGGCTGACCGGGCAGTGCTGCATGCCAGGATCGCGCAGCGGTTTGAAGAAATGCTGGCTAGTGGTTTTGTCGATGAAGTTAGAGATTTATTTGAGCGTGGCGATTTAACCTTAGAATTGCCGTCAATTCGTTCGGTGGGTTATAGGCAAGTGTGGGAATATCTTTTAGGGCAGTATGATTATGCAGAAATGTGTTTGAAAGGTGTGGCGGCAACGCGACAATTAGCGAAGCGCCAATTGACGTGGCTGCGCCAGTGGCCTACGCCGGTGGAATGGTTTGACAGTATGGCGCCTGATTTGTCGGAACAAGTGGTAAGGTATTTGCAGGAAGTTACCCCCCAACCACCCAAGAATGCGATATAATAAAAGAAAGAGTCAACTGCAGGAGGACAACCAACATGGGTATCGATAACGCTTCATGCGATAAATGTTCAAAATATTCCAAACTTTCCATTTGCTCCTTAGGTTTCGCCGTAGGTCTTACCAATGGCATAGGTATGATGCTGCTTGCCTATATGGCGATGATGAATTGGGTGGGCGATAGCATTATTACTATGGTCAGTAGCGTGTATCATGGCTATGCACCTACAGTAGTCGGCGGCTTGCTTGGATTAGGCTGGGGATTTCTGGATGGTTTCGTGTTCGGAATGCTGGTCGCTTTGTTCTACAACTGTTGCAGATGCTGCTGTAAATGCTGCTGCAAAAATTGTGGCTGCAAAAGATCAAACATCCAACCATAACCTAGTCTTTTCATAGACTAAATAATTACTAGGCTAAATTAAACGTTTAGGCTATTTTCTATATGCTGAATGGTTGCGGTTTGCTCTTACCTTGTTTCTAGTTTAAGATTATATCTATGAGAGTAAGAAAATTATCTGATGTCCGGACTGATATTCTCCTGTTAATAGGACAGGCGACGTTGATCGTTTGTTGTATTGCATTCATTATTTTTGATTATAACGTCAACATTGCACCCGATAAAAGAGTTGCCGAAGAATTCGCTGTAACAAGTTGTGTGGTAACCGATAAAAGCATGGCTATAGTTGGCCGGGTTGTGCATCGTTATCGCGCTGATTTTCGTGTTACCTATGCTACTGAGATGGGTTCTAAGAGTTCGGTTGCATCTGCAAACGGTATGGATTTCTCGTATACCACAAACCAGGCAGCGCAACAGGAATATCTTGATGAGTTTGATATAGGCGGAGATTATCCCTGTTGGTATGATCCAGAAAAAACCAGCACAGTGGTTTTAGTGTTAAGACATAATTGGTATTCCACCCTACCTTTAATATTGCCAACATTGGTCGCTCTTATCATGCTGGTTTATATGGTCAGAGCACTGATGGATTTATTTGAAATCTATCGCACTTATAAAAAACGCGGGTAATTCCCTAACTCCGTAATTCTCAAGGTGCCGCAGCCGGTGTGGGTGCTGGTGTAGAATTATTTTGTACTGGCGGTGGTGTATTACTCATAGGTTCAGCAGGTGCGGCGACAGGTGCGGTAGTGTCGGGCGTAGGGTTAGCGTTGCTGGGTTGTGCCGCCGGTGGCGTAAGCGATTGCACCGTCATCGGATAAGTTGCTATGACCTTTATTTGTTGTGCCGGGGTTAATATTTTCCGGAAGGCATCGGGCAAGGTAACAGCCGTCACCTTACTGCGAATTGGGGATAAGCCAAGAGGGCAGAGATAAACAATTTGGCCGCCTCCATTCAGTTTGAAGTCAACCATCGTCCCGCTGTTGACGTATTCGGTGCCGCAACGATCAGCAATATCAGTGCGATTCATGGGAACAGTACCAAACACCACATCATCGGCATCCGTATGCAAAAATACATATATATCCACGGTCATAATCATAAACCAGATGACGAATAAACCAACCACTGTTAATATAAACCAACGTAAAGTGCTTTGCATAAACTCAAACCTTCTTCCATGAATAGTGCTCCATTATAACAAAATATGAGTTTAAATATCGAGAATCCTTTAATGCGACAAGCAATTAATACCACGGCAGCGCCGACCGCGATTGGCAGTTATTCACAAGCAATTAAAACCGGCAATACCGTGTATTTCTCGGGCCAGCTAGGACTTGATCCAGCTACCCAGAATCTCGTGGCAGGCGGTGTCGCGGCGCAAATCACCCAAGTTTTTGAAAATTTGCAAGCGGTTGCTGTAGCCGCGGGTGGCAGTCTGGCAGAGGTAATGAAAATTACGGTTTATCTGGTAGATTTGACTCATCTTGCTCTGGTAAATGAGAGTATGTCGAAATATTTTAACCAACCTTTTCCGGCGCGCACCTCCATTGAAGTCAGCGCATTGCCAAAAGGTGGCGCGGTAGAAGTAGAAGCGATTATGGTTTTAAATTCCCCATCGCAATAGCCTGCAGAATATTCATTGATTCATAAAGCTGAAAATCTTCCTGGGCAAGTTTGCTAAGGTTTTCTTTACTGCTGGCGGTACTGGCTATCGAGTTTGGATTTAACAAGTGGTCTTTTAATTGCATTTCACGGATTTGATCAATCCCCGTAGCTTCTGCCAGATTCGACACTTTGACATTGGCGATAAAAATATCGGGGGTGATACCGAGATTTTGAATGATACGTCCAGAAGGTGTGTGGTACAGCGCCGTGGTTAATTTAATTGCGTGGGTTTGATCTAATGGCAGTACTGTTTGCACTGAGCCTTTACCAAAACTGGTTTCACCCACAATCACCGCGCGATGGTAATCCTGCAGCGCGCCAGCCACAATTTCCGAAGCGGATGCGGAACCATCATTAATTAAAACAATGAGTGGCACACCACTTAATAAATCATAGCCAGTGGCCCGTGCTTTGTATTGGGCTTCCGGTACGCGTCCTTCGGTGTACACAATCGTTTTGTCGAATTTATTAAGTTTGTCACTGTCGAGAAATAAGTTCACCACACCGACAGCAGTTTCTAATAAACCACCTGGATTATTACGCAAATCCAAAATCATTCCTTTTAAATTACCGCCCGCTTGTTTTTTCAAAGCGGTAATGGCATTGCTAAGTAATGCAGTGGTGGGTTGTTGAAATTGACTGAGACGCACATAAGCGATATTACCGTTTAGTAATTTGCTTTTGACACTGTCGATATGAATCATTGCGCGGGTCAAATTAAATTTGATGGGATCTTTGATGCCCTTGCGGATGATAGTCATGTTGACTTGACTACCTTTGGGGCCACGCATAGTGGTAATTGCCTGGTCGGCGGTCATTTCATTCACGGGGTTGCCATTGAGCGCGACAATATAGTCGCCGGATTTTATGCCAGCTCTAGAAGCAGGTGTGTCATCAATCGGGCTAATAACTTTTAAAACACCATATTCACTGGTAACTTCAATTCCCAAGCCACCAAATTCACCCGTAGTGGAAGTGATTAAACTTTTATAAGCATCTTCATCCAGATATTCAGAGTGCGGGTCTAAATTGCCGACCATGCCGCGTATGGCATTTTCGAGTAATTTTTTGTCATCTACTTTTAAAGCATATTCTTTTTTGATGACAGCAATGGTGTCAATAAAACGATTGATGTTGTCTTCACTGGAGGACTGTTGATCAGCTACTGGGGGTAGAGTGGAAACTTCAGCATTAGCGGTAGGCGAATAGGACAGTCCCAGGTTTAAACAACAAAAAATACCTAAATATAGGGCTGTGCGCGGAAAGGTCTGCGTCATAAGTTTCATGAGTAATTCCTATAAATAGGTTTAAAGCTTTACTAATTACTCTAATTATAACGCATTTTTGCCAATATTTTGCCTCTTATGCACACCAATTGTGCGGATCTATGGCAAGGCCGTTGCGGCGGATTTCAAAATACAGGCTAGGCTCTCTAAAACCACCACTATTACCGATAGTTGCTACAATATCACCAGGATGGACGATTTCGCCCACTTTTCCGTAAATAGCTTGATTTCGTGCATAAAGACTCATATAGCCATCTCCATGATTTATGATCACTAATAGACCATACCCCCTCAGCCAACTGGCAAAAATGATCCTTCCGGCATAAATCGCCCGGACCGGGGCCCCGGCCGGGGCTTTAATGATGACCCCTGGGGCGCTGGTTTGGGTGACGCTACCTTTGATAGGCCAGGATAGCTGGCCTACGACTTGTTTGAAGGTGGCGGTGGGTAAATCTTTTATAGTACTGGCTTCTACCGGGTGCGTCAGGGCGGTGGGTGGGGGTGATGCCGGTGCTGTTTGCGGTACTTCTTTTATTTCCGATGGGGCAATTTGAAATTCAGGTGGTATAGCGGATTCATCTGTTACTAACGTCGATAACATGGTTTGCAAAGATTTTTGATTCTCAGTGAGTACCGCCAACTGTTGTTGTCGACTATAGGTTTTTTGACTTAATTCGGAAATAATAAGTTCGCGGCGTTGTTGCATCGCTTGAAATTGGTGTTGCTGTTGTTGCTTTTGCGCCAGCAGGCTTTTTAAATTTTGTTCTTCATGATTGATCAGCGCAATATTTTTATTAAGGGAATCCAGGATATTTTTTATTTTTGTCATCAATGCGGCGCGCGCTGAATTGAGATGATTGTAGTAAGTCAAATAGCGGTTAGCGCGGTTGACATTACCAGGATCAAAAATGGCTTTTACGGATTGGGATTGTTTTAATTGATAAATGATCCGAATTTGTGACATTAGAATTTTTTGTTGTTTGGTTAATTCAAGCAGCGCGACTTGCTGCATTTTTTTTATTTTAGTTAATTCTTCTTGTTTGGCGTTAAGTTGCAAATTGATTAATTCACTTTGCTGGCTAATTTGGGCGATTTGCAATTCACTGATTTTTAATTGCTGTTGCAAGTCAAGTTGGCGGGATTGATCGCGGGAAATATTCTGTTGGATTTGCTGAATGTGACCAGTGATATTGGTTAATTCAAGTTGTTTATTTTCGGCAACTGTCGCCGCGTTAACTGTATTGATTTGGGCGGCTAACCAGAGCGCGCCAAGTATTTTAAAAAATTTGCTGGTGGTTTCCATCATCGTGGTGAACACTCCTTTGTTTCACGAAAAAATTATCCCAATTTAAATAAGGGTACACCTGTCATTTCAGGTGGTATGGGAATGCCCATCAAATATAACAAGGTGGGGGCAATGTCGGATAATATACCATTAGTTTTTGCTGGATGCGCCTTGCGACCATAATAAACTACGGGTACCGGTTCATTGGTATGGGCGGTGTGCGGCTGGCTGGTGTTTTTGTCAAACATTAACTCAGCGTTGCCATGGTCAGCGGTTATTAAAGCTTCGCCACCAGCCTCTTTGAGTGCGGCGATAATTTTAGTCAGGCAACTATCGACAGCTTCAACTGCTTTAATGGTGGCGGCGAAATTTCCGCTATGGCCAACCATGTCGGGATTTGCGTAATTGCAGATAATCACATCATAAACCTTGCTCTGAATGGCAGCGACTAGTTGGTCAGTCAATTCCGGCGCGCTCATTTCAGGTTGTAAATCATAGGTTGCAACTTTAGGAGAGGGTATGAGAATGCGGTCTTCATTGGGGTTGGGTTTTTCCACCCCGCCATTAAAAAAGAAGGTGACATGAGCGTATTTTTCCGTTTCGGCGATACGTAATTGGCGCAAACCCAGGTGACTTAAATAATCCCCTAAAATATTCGTTAAACGCTCTGGAGCAAACACCACCGGAACTTTAAAGGTCTGGTCATATTCTGTTAGGGTGACAAATTTATTCAGGCGCGGTCTAAGTTTTCGTTCAAAACCATTGAAGTCATCGGCGATGAAAGCTTGCGTGAGTTCGCGCGCGCGGTCGGCGCGAAAGTTCATGAAAATTACCGTGTCGCCATCCATTACCCGCACTGGTTTTTCCTGGTTAGGGTGGATGCTGGTGGGCTTAACGAATTCATCATTTTCTCCGCGTTCATACGCCATTTGCAAACCAATTAAAGCTGTTTCAGCATGATATTCACTGCTGCCCATAGTGAGTAAGTCATAAGCTTCTTGTACCCGGTCCCAACGCTTGTCCCTATCCATTGCGTAATATCGACCTATGAGTGAAACGATTTTGCCGCAATTTTCTTTCGTGCAAGCGCGAGTTAATTCATTAATTGAGGAAGAAGCGCTGCGCGGTGGAGTATCGCGGCCATCTAAAAATGCATGAATATAAACTTTAGTGAGTTGATGTTGTGCCGCCAGTTTGATGAGTGCCATGATTTGATTTTCATGACTGTGCACACCACCGGGTGAGAGTAAACCAAAAATATGCAGGGCCTTATTTTCCTGTTTGATCTCGTCCAGAGTTGAGTTCAAGACTGGATTTGTAAAAAACTCCCCAGTCGTGATCGCCTCATCAATGCGGGTGAAATCTTGATGTACCACGCGTCCT
Source organism: Pseudomonadota bacterium (assembly GCA_040389045.1). Lineage (GTDB taxonomy): Bacteria > Pseudomonadota > Gammaproteobacteria > DSM-16500 > DSM-16500 > UBA5158. The sequence continues at coordinate 36,724 of JAZKAT010000008.1, forward strand.
GCGCCCATGTTTAAATGGCCCACTTCAGAATTGCCCATCTGCCCATCGGGCAAGCCTACACAACTGCCTGAGCCGGAAATTAAGACATGGGGATAATGTTCCCATAAATTATCCCACTGGGGTTTGGATGCTGCCGCAATTGCATTCGCGTCGTGATCTTCTCGATAACCCCAACCATCAAGAATGATCAGGACGAATGGACGCGGTGTGGTGGGCATAATGCTTGTTCCTTGGTATTTATTTAAGCCGTGTGGCAGGTTCGGAAGGGTAGTTTAGCATGGCTGAAATAAAAATTGCGGGGAAGTATTTATGCAAATTGGGTTGGTTTATGACCTAGCTATGTTAAACTATATCGTTTTAAACTATGCCAAAAGCCTAGTAACAAATTTAGGAACCGTGATTGATCATGATTAAATTACCGCGACAACAGTTCCTGTTAAGTGTTTTTTGTTTAGTGAGTTTGCTGTTCACGACCCCAAGCATGGCTGCGGAAACGCGTACGGTGAATCCGGCTGATCCTTATGAGCCATTTAATCGGGTTATGTTTAATTTTAATGACTTCATTGATAAAGCCATCTTAAAGCCAGTCGCCACGGTTTATAATAAAATTATTCCTAAACCCCTGGCTAAAGGCATTAATAATATTTTTAGTAACATTGATACCATCCCTACCGTCATTAACGATGTGTTACAAATTAATTTTTATCAGGCGGCCAGTGACGCCTGGCGGTTCGCGGTGAATTCCACTATAGGCATAGGCGGGTTTTTTGATGTCGCACAGCATATGGGGCTGGAGCCAAACGCGGAAGACTTGGGTTTGACGTTCGCGCAATGGGGTTGGAAGGATTCGAATTATCTGGTCTTGCCATTCCTCGGCCCCAGCACCGTACGAGATGGTATTGCGTGGCCTATCAATTATGAATACATGACTATTTACCCCTGGATTTATCCAGTCAGTACGCGTTACACCATTTATGGTGTGGGTATCGTTTCCAAACGTGCGGAATTATTACGTTTTGGCGATGTCATGGACCAGGCGGCTTTAGATAGATATGTGTTTATGCGCGATGCTTATCTACAAAGCCGGAATTATCGCATTGAACGAAACAAACAGTTAGGTGATCCCTATCTGGTAAAAAGCAACCTTGAAAGCCCACCAGCCGAGTAAATAAGTCGTGTTTCACATCGCTTTATATGAACCAGAAATACCGCCAAATACGGGAAATATTATTCGCTTGTGCGCTAATACTGGCGCGCAACTGCATCTCATACATCCGCTGGGTTTTGCTCCAAATGATAAGCAATTGCAACGTGCCGGTCTGGATTATCATAGCTGGGCGCAAGTCATGCATCATGAAAATTACGCCAGGTTTTTGACCGCGATGCAGGGTAAGCGCTTGTTTGCTTGTTCTACCCATGGCCAGCGTAATTATTGCGAAGTCAGTTACGCTGCAGAGGATGTTTTCCTGTTCGGGCCGGAAACGCGTGGTTTACCAAAAGCGTTATTACAGGATTTGCCCCAGGACACCATTATCCGCATCCCTATGCAAGATACTTCGCGTAGTCTGAACCTCGCCAATGCGGCGGCTATCGTGGTTTATGAAGCTTGGCGACAGCAAGGTTTTTTGGCGAAATAAGCTTTATAACTATGTGCTATGATTAAAGTAGATTAAAATATAACTAAGTAGGATAAAGTTTGACACTTAACACATTATAAATAATAAATACAAGTAGATACGCGAGGAATGAGGCAATGACGTCCGAGATTAATTCTTTAAGAGCAGCGGCAAAAACGGTATTACGCGACATAGCAAAACACGCTCATGCGCTGGCTTCAGGCTTGCAGAATGCTGCACCGCCGCAAGATTCGGGCCCTGGTAAATCGATTTTATACCTAACGGAAATAGGTGTAGTTCTGCAAGAGGCTTCAAAAAACGTGGATGCTCCATCATCAAGTTCTTCGACTGACGTTTAGTGACCGTTATTAATCGAGAGCTAGCAAACCATGTCCACTGATGAAAAAGAGCAAGAAAGAAAATTGGTTGAATTAATCCGTGACGTAGTGGCACGTGATAAAGCTTTACGTGAAAAATATGAAATAGGCGATAAATTCCGTTTTGTCCGTGACCGTTTAGATTCCCTGCTGCTGCAACTCGAAACCCATGTCGATAACGTAAAAATAGAGGAAAAGAAGACGATCATTGTTAAAACAGAGGATGAAGTTTTTGCCTATGTTTATTTGTATAATTCCCAGGGCGCGACATTGGTGACCTGGATCAACATGTTGACGCCCAAACTATTTTACGAGTATAGTGTGAACCGGCCTATTTACCTTGATAAAAACCACATTGAATCATTGATTAAATCGAAGGCCAATCGCGTTCAGCATGCTTATTTAACTGTCGCGATCAAGCAAAATGACTTAATAACCAATGAGAATGCCCCTAAAGATCCCCAGGGCAATACAGTAATGAAAGTGCGCGAAGGTTCGCTAAAGTTTGAAAGGTTTATCGCTTTGACCCATAATGATCAGGACTTTGTGCTTACTGAGCAAGGTGCCTTAGTGAAAAAACCCACCGGCTAACCTCTTTTTTATCACGCAAGCTTCTTAATGTTTTCTTAATCTAATATATTTAAACTAATATGTTAGTTGTGGCTATTTATTAACCGAGGGTTTAAATTATGGCTATCAGTCGCGATCGAATTGCTGCCATTAGCGAGTGGAAAAGTAATTGTGTAGTTGCCGTTATTGGTGACTATCTCGGGGAAGAATTGCGTAAGAAAAAGCGGGCTGACGATGAGTCGCTGGCAAACCTGCTGGCTATCGTTAAAAACTATTACGAAATCCCGGAGTTAACTGCCGAGGATTTAATTACCTTATTGAGCGATAAAAAATATTATCCTACACCGAATCACAGCCAGGAAATTTTGGGCTGCGCCTTACGGCATTATCTGAAAAAATCAGGGGTGGTAGCGGCTGCTGATAATCAATTGGATATTGAAGCGTTTGGGCCCTTGGCTAATCAGCTGAATTTTGGCGTTAAATTTTATATGCTTGAGCAGGATGAAAATTCGGCCGACCAGATAGTGATTAAAGAAATGCCCCAGCTTGCTATCAATTCAAAATCACCCAGACAATTGTCAGTAGTTTGGCGCTTATGCATTAAGAACGATTTTCATTATGATCGCCTGATGCCAAGTGAAATAGACGCCGTGCTGCATGATTCTCATATGTCAGCTCAAATTAGTTCAGGTGCTACTCGCGATCGCCAGTTGCCGCGTGATGATGAAGCGGCAATGAAACAACAAATTCGCGCCAGCCTGGCGGAAATTCGCGCCGCGCGTGTTGAAGAAACCAAAGAAGAATTGAAGGAAGAAGAAAAAAGTGTATTTGTACCGATGACGACTCGTAGTGCATCGTCGCCTCCCGTGATAACACCCTCCACCAGTTTGTCTTTGCAGCATACGCATGCGGCCACGACCGGCACTCTTGAAGAGCAATGGCAGGAATTTGTTAACCAGGAAATTAAGAGTTTGAACCTGGAAGATAAAATTGTTGATCTGAGTTCTCTGGATAAAAAGGCCAAAGAATTTAATGCGCCAATTAAAGATCGCAAAATTCTTTATTCATTATGGAGTAATCGAGGTGTGGTAGTTAGCGCGGAAACCCAGGAAAAATGGGACCGCGAATTGGCGGAAAGATTAAGCAAGGAAGAAGAGGAACAAGAAAAACAGTCACCGTGTTTCAGAAGTTCTTAACCTTTCTTTATTATCGGCGTCGTGAGCCTGGCGAAGAAGGCGAGGTGGGCGCCGGTTTTTCATTTTCAAAATTCTTTTGAGTGTAATTCAGCAGCGCATCTCTTTTACTCATGCCAAAATTCAGTGCTACCTCTGGCTTTGCTGCATTCTTGGGTTGTTGGGGCGGTTGCTGGACAGCATTAGCGGGTTGGGCCTGCGGAGCATTGACAGGTTTGTTATCCTGAACGTTCGGCTGTTGTTGCGGAACGACTTTAACTTGTTGGGGATCGGGTGATTTGATGGTCTGGGGTGCTTGTTTTGGATTTAGCGCTGTACCTGGAGTTTTCGCATCGTATTCGGATGGTTCAAGTAAAGTGTCATGTCTGGTTTGTTCCGTATGCAATTGTTGTTCGACGACATTAAAGGCAGCGCTGCCACCTAACAAAGCGCGAAACTTTTTCCACTCCGCGCTGGCAAGTTTGGTGTTGGCTTGCGTTGGATCGTGACGGGTAACCGTTAAATCATCAAACGAACGAACTCTTAAGTCTTCTTTTGCTTCTGCGTCATGTTGCATGACTTCATCCATGGCGCGCCTTTCAATTTGAACTCTTTTGTCTTCTGGTTTTTTGCTTTGATAATCCAGAAAGCTTTTTGCCTTGTTGGGTTCAATAAATTCTTTGCGATGTTTGTCTTCTAATTCTTGTTTTAAAATTTTGCGGTTTTCAAGGTCTTCATTTTTTAAATCAAGTTTTTCGCGTTCTTTTTTATCTTCGTCATGGCGTTTTTCAAGTACGGCTTTTTTTTCAAGGTCAGCTTGAACTTTAGCTTTGGCATCAATCTTCAGACCAGTAGAGCTGCTTGAACCGGTATCTTCATTGACTGGGAGGGTAACTTTTTTCGCTAAACCACTGCCGCGACAAGTCGAGCAGATATTGCCGTAGGAACTACCCTGCGGTCCGGTAATCTGCAAGTAAGCTGTAAGCGGCTTTTGCAAGTTACAGTTGATACAAGTTTTAGACAGCTGGTTTTTAGTCATAAGGACTCTAATACATTGATAATTAGCTTGTTTGTTTGCCCTACAAGGAGATAGCTCTGTGCAATTTTTAAATTATAGCAGATAGTTATATGACCGAATACTATTACTTGAACGTAAATAAAGAATTACTTGCTACATAAAAATATATTGGATATCCTCGAGTGTTTGTTTGTACAAGCTAAAAATAACCATGGATGGGTTGATAGAGTTTTGAGCTAGCAGTGATGCTGGTTTTCTCTAATCTAAAAGGATTAAGGACAAGAATTAGAAATAAATGGAGAGATAGGACATGACAAAAGGGCCATCATTACAAGATCCTTTTTTGAATACGCTGCGCAAGGAAAAGGTTCCAGTTTCAATTTATTTAGTCAATGGAATTAAGCTGCAGGGACTAATTGAGTCATTTGATCAATTTGTTGTTTTATTAAAAAATACCGTTAGCCAAATGGTTTACAAGCATGCAATTTCTACTGTCGTGCCTGCTCGTAACGTATCTTCGCCGCTTGATTATAGTAGTTCCAATGGTCAAAACGGTTCTAGCACCAATGGTAGCGCGCCTAAAGAGTAACCCAGCCAGCCAGAGAGGATTATATATTTGATTGATCGCCCAGAAAGTGGTGAACGGGCAGTCTTGGTTCACATTGATTTTCCTGACTATGGCATGCAAGAAGATTTGATGGAATTTAAAGAACTCGCGCGCGCCGCTGGCGCGAATTCCGCTGCTGTTGTCACTGGCAATAAACAAGCTCCAGAACCAAAATATTTTGTTGGCACGGGTAAAGCTGAAGAAATTCGCGCTGCTTGTGCGGCTTGTCGTGCTGATATTGTGTTATTTAATCATAGTCTTTCCCCCGCGCAGGAACGTAATTTAGAACGCTTGCTAAACTGTCGCGTATTGGACCGTACGGGTTTGATTCTCGATATTTTCGCGCAGCGCGCCCGCAGTTTTGAGGGCAAGCTGCAAGTTGAACTGGCGTTGTTAAAACACATGTCTACACGACTAGTGCGTGGCTGGACCCATTTAGAAAGACAGCGCGGCGGTATTGGTTTGCGCGGCCCTGGGGAAACCCAGCTTGAAACCGACCGGCGTTTGTTACGTAAACGGATAAAATTTATTTCCGAACGCTTGATCAAAGTGCGTGAACAGCGTCAACAAGGCAGGCGGGCGCGGCGTAAAGCATCTGTGCCAACCGTGGCGCTGGTGGGTTACACCAATGCTGGCAAATCGACTTTGTTCAACCGTTTGAGCGGCGCAGATGTGTATACCGCCAATCAATTATTCGCGACGCTTGATCCGACGCTGCGGCGTATGCAAATGGAAGGGATAGGTCAGATTATTTTGGCAGATACAGTAGGTTTTATCCGCCACTTGCCGCATGATCTGGTTGATGCGTTTCGGGCAACGCTAGAAGAAGTTTGTGAAGCTGAAGTATTGTTACATGTGATTGATCTGCATGATGTGCGTATGCAGGCTAACATTGATGAAGTGAATGAAGTGTTGGCCGGTATTGGCGCCGGTAAGGTTCCGCAAATTCAAGTTTTTAATAAAATCGATTTGCAACCGGAACTGTCGATTGATAAGGTGGCGGTCGAAGGCTTGCACCGGGTTTGGGTTTCCGCGCAAACCGGTTTAGGCATTAATGAACTTGAGTCAGCAATCGTTGAAGTGTTGGCAAAAGATATCATTCAACGTCAATTGACGCTGGCGCCGGGTGATAGCCGGTTGCGTGCGGCTTTGTATGAATTGGCGGCGGTACGTTCGGAAACCATTGATGCAGATGGGAATTATCATTTGCTCATCAGATTATCCAAAGCTGAAATGGAAAAGTTATTTCGATAATCCCCTCATTAGTTGATTCCCGTGGCAATGACCTCTAGAATCAACTCCCTACTGTTAATTTGATTGGAGAACGCAATGGCGTGGAACCGGCCGGGCGGCGATAGCAATAATAAAGATCCATGGGGCGGCGGCAAAAAAGGCCCGCCTGATCTGGATAAATTTTTGAGCGATTTATTTCGCAAGCTGCGTAATGCTGTCCATTTGAGCAAAAAACCATCTATGGATTGGCAGCCGCCTTCTTCAAAAGAATATGGTTTTGGGCTGGGGCTGATTTTATTAGTGTTGCTGGTGTTGTGGGGAGTCTCCGGTTTATTTATTGTGAATCCCGCGGAACAAGCGGTGATTTTGCGTTTTGGCCAATACAGTGATACCGCCGGTCCTGGGCTGCACTGGATGGCACGCTTCATTGACAGCAAATATATGGTGGATGTGCAGAAAATTAATTCCTTTGCCTTGCAGGGAAATTTTCTGACAAAATCCGCTGAGCAGGGTGATTTACCTAACCAGTATGTTGATGTCAAACCAACAGCGGGAGAAATTGCCGCTTCCACTGACAAATCCAAAAATTTGATTGATGTTGAAATGACCGTGCAATATCGCGTGAATGAGCCACGACAATTCTTATTTAATGTTGTTGATCCTGACAAGACGATTCAGGAAGTTGCCGCGGGCGCTTTATCCGCTGTGGTTGGCAAAATGAAATTGGATGATGTGTTAACCACCGGTAGAGAAATGATTAGCTCGGGGGTGTTGGAGCGTACCAAGCAAGTCTTGGCGGTTTATCACGCGGGACTGGAAGTAACAGCGGTCACTTTGCGTAAGGCGCAAGCGCCCGAACAGGTACAGGCGGCGTTTAATGATGTTAACCGCGCTGATCAAGATAAAGCGACGACAATTCAGCAGGCGCAGGCTTATGCCAGCAAAGTAGTGCCTATCGCAATGGGCTTCGCGGCGCGTACGCTGGCGGATGCCACGGCTTATCAACAACAAACTATTTTATTGGCGCAAGCGCAAGTTTCACGCTTTGCCGCGATTTATTCGGTTTACAAGACGGCACCAGATTTGACCCGACAACGTATTTATCTTGAAACCATGCAAAACATGTTGCGTCATAACAGTAAAATTTTAGTGGATGTAAGTAATAGCAATAATTTACTGTACTTGCCGATTGATAAAATCATGCAAGCCAAAGCTAGCAACGATGAAACAGACGCGGAGGTGAAATAATGTCACACCATAAAATTTTCGCCACTACGCTAATTGTTATATTGGTATTGCTGGGTATTTCCAGCCTTTTCACCGTGAATGAAGGTGAAAGTGCGTTAGTGTTGCGCCTGGGCAAAATTGTTGGCAGCAATAATTCGTCTTCTGTGTATGCGCCGGGTTTGCATTTCAAAGCGCCGTTTATCGATCACGTGCGGTTCTTCGATACACGTTTGCAGCAAATGGCAACGCCGGAATCACAACCATTAGTGGTGGTGACGCAGGAACAAACTTATTTGCAGGTTGAGTACTTTGCTAAATGGCGAATTAGTAATTTACCAAAATTCTACACCAGTACTGGCGGCAGCGTCAGTTGGGCGGAAAATCTGCTTGAACAACGTATTAATGATATTGTGCGCGCGGAATACGGTAAGCGTACCAGTGAGCAGGCGGTTTCAACCGATAGAGCCAATATGATGGCGGCGATACGGGAACAAGCCGACAATATTGGTAAAGACCAGGGCGTGCAAGTGGTTGACGTGCAAATTCAGCAAATCACTTTGCCGCAGGAAATCATGGATTCGGTGTTTAATCGTATGGCGACAGAACGTAAACAATTCGCCGAAGCTAAACGCGCGGAAGGGATAGAAAAATCCGAAGAAGTTAAAGCGCTGGCCGATCAGAAGGCCACCGTTATTAAGGCGCAGTCAGTGATGCAGGCAGCGACTATTCGCGCTAAAGGCGATCAGCAGGCTGCTGATATTTTTGCGAAAGCCTACAGTGTGGATCCGAGTTTCTATGCGTTTTATCGCAGCATGGAAGCCTACAAGAAAATTTTAAATAATAAAAACGATATGATGGTAATTAAACCAGAAGGACAATTCTTTAATTATTTTCATAACATGAATGCGGCGGCGAGTACTACAGCTAGCGCCACCGTCAAGCGGTGATGCATGGCACAGTTATTTTTTATCGGCGTGGCGTTAATATTAATTTTTGAAGGTATATTACCTTTTTTATCACCTCGTATCTGGCGTCGGGCCATGCAGCATATGTTAATGCAAACTGACCGCGCCTTACATGTCATGGGTTTTATCAGCATGATTATGGGTGTGGTGTTGTTATATTGGATTCATTAAGGGCGCTAGGTCATGGGTAAAAGTATTGTTATTTTAGGCAGTCAATGGGGCGACGAAGGCAAAGGCAAAATCGTTGATATGCTGATGAAGCAGGCTTCTGTGGTCGCGCGTTTCCAGGGCGGTCACAACGCCGGGCATACGCTGGTAATTGATGGCGTCAAAACTATTTTACGACTTATTCCATCCGGAATTTTACATGCGCATGTGCAATGTCTAATTGGTAACGGCGTCGTATTGTCGCCTACTGCTTTGTTGCAGGAAATTGGTGAATTGGAAAAACGCGGCATCGCGGTCAAGGAACGGTTGCGCATTAGTGAAGCCTGCACCTTGATCTTGCCTTATCATGTCGCGCTGGATCAGGCGCGGGAAAAAGCCCGCGGTAAAGCGGCCATTGGTACTACGGGTCGCGGTATTGGTCCGGCCTATGAAGATAAAGCCGCACGTCGCGCCTTACGCTTCGGTGATTTGTTTAATGAAAAATTATTCGCGGAAAAATTAGCGGAAGTTCTCGATTACCATAATTTCGTGTTAGTCAATTATCATCATGAAGAACCCATTGCGTTTCAACAATTACTGGATGATACGCTGGCGATGGCGGCGCAGTTAGCACCCATGAAAGCCGATGTGTCTGCGGTACTCGCGCAAGCACGGTTACAGGGTAAAAATATTTTATTTGAAGGCGCGCAGGGCACCTTGCTGGATGTAGACCATGGTACCTATCCTTTTGTAACTTCCTCTAATACCGTTGCTGGCGCGTCTTGTGTAGGCACGGGTTTTGGGCCGCGTCATTTAGATTATATTTTGGGAATTACCAAAGCTTATACGACACGGGTGGGCGCTGGACCTTTTCCAACTGAATTGCACGATGAAACTGGCAAGTTATTAGCAAAACGTGGCAATGAATTTGGTTCGGTCACCGGCAGGCCACGACGTTGTGGCTGGCTGGACATTGTATTGTTACGTCGAAGTAACCAGTTAAATAGTTTTTCCGGTTTGTGCATTACCAAATTGGATGTGATGGATGAATTGGCTATTGTTAAGATTTGTACGGGCTATAACTTGCACGGCGAAGTCATCACGGAAATGCCTACCGAGCTCGCTCTGCTTGCCGCTTGCGAACCTATCTATGAAGAATTGCCAGGCTGGGAACAAACTACGGCGGGCGTTGAGAAATTTGCGGACTTGCCATTGAATGCGCAAAAGTATTTGTTACGGGTAGAAGAATTAGTGGGTGTGCCTATTGATATGATTTCGACGGGGCCGGACCGTAGTCAGACTATCATCTTGAAACATCCATTTGCAAAAAATGGCATGAACTTTGAAACTACCGAGGAGAGGACTTGAACCTCCACGGGGTTACCCCCACAAACACCTGAAGCTTGCGTGTCTACCAATTCCACCACCCCGGCATGAGCGGCAACTTTACTGATAACCATTTTTTTTGTCAATAAAGAATTATCTTAGCAAGAGAAGTAGGTTGGGCTGAGCGCAGCGAAGCCCAACATATGGTATCGTAGTCTTCACCCAAGCCTAACAAAGCTCCACTCATATCTTGGTAAAGTAGAATGGAAGCAAAAAAAACCATACAGTTACACACCCTTTCCTGCCGCACCCTTTCCGGTGTGGGCAAGAGTATTGCCGAGCGTCTGGCGAATTTAGGCATTCATTTCGTGCAAG
>JAZKAT010000008.1:47456-50957 GCA_040389045.1 Pseudomonadota bacterium
GTGGGCAAGAGTATTGCCGAGCGTCTGGCGAATTTAGGCATTCATTTCGTGCAAGACTTGTTATTTCATTTGCCGCTGCGTTACCAGGACCGTACCAATTGTTATCCTATCCGTAGTTTAAAACCCGGCGATCATGCGTTAATTGAAGGTACGCTGGAAAAGATTTCATCGCCTAAAGGTGGCCGCACTCGATTATTGTGTCAGTTGCGGGATGTTAGCGGCAGTATCACGCTGCGCTTTTTTTACATGAGTGCTTTGCAGCAACAAACTTTTCAAGAAGGACAGGAACTGCAGTGTTTTGGTGAAGTCAGACGCGGCACTCACGGTTTGGAAATGATTCATCCTGAGTATCAGTTGCAAACGGAAAATAAAATTGTTCCCGATACCGAAAGTTTAACGCCAATTTATCCGGCAACGGAAGGTTTGAGCCAGCGCACGTTGCGCAAATTAACTGACCAGGCGTTGCGGTTATTGATGCAAGACAGTGTGTTACAGGAAATTTTACCGGATGCTGTGTTAAAACAATTTGCTTTTCCTTCGTTAGTCGATGCCTTGCGTTATGTGCACCGGCCGCCAGTCGATGCGCCGGTGGATGCCTTGCTGGAGAAACAACACATTGCGCAAAAGCGTTTGGTATTTGAAGAATTATTAGCGCATCGATTAACGCTCCTGGATTTGAAAAAAACGTTTCAAATTCAGCAAGCATTCCCGCTGGCAGGTACGGGAGTATTAACAGAACGTTTTCTAAGTGCATTACCCTTTGCATTGACCCAGGCGCAAAAACGTTGTCTCGCGGAAATTACCGTTGATATGCAACGTCCTCATCCTATGTTGCGTTTAGTGCAAGGCGATGTGGGTTCAGGAAAAACCGTAGTGGCCGCGTTAGCGATGCTACATGCGCTGGAAAATCAAACCCAGGCGGTTTTGCTTGCTCCTACCGAATTATTGGCAGAGCAACATTTTCAGACTTTCCAAAAATGGTTTATGCCATTGAACATGAATGTAGTCATGCTCTCGGGACAATTAAAAACCGCGCCACGGCGCAGCGCGCTGGAAGATATTGCCAGCGGCGCGGCAAATATTGTGATCGGCACTCATGCGTTATTTCAAAAAGGCGTGACATTTAATAAACTCGCGCTGGTTATTGTGGATGAACAGCATAGATTTGGGGTGCAGCAGCGCGCACTGTTACGTGAAAAAGGCATACACGAAAATTTTTATCCGCATCAATTAATCATGACGGCTACACCCATTCCGCGCACGCTGGCCATGAGTGTTTATGCGGACCTGGATTATTCCATAATTGATGAATTACCGCCGGGGCGCACACCCGTAGTCACTATCGTGGTGGCTAATTCGCGCCGCGCAGAAATTCTTGAGCGGATTCGCGCCGCGTGTGCGCAAGGCCGCCAGGCTTATTGGGTTTGCACGTTAATTGAAGAATCTGAAGTGTTGCAATGTGAAGCGGCCGAAGTGACGGCGCAAACCTTGCAACAAACACTTCCCGAATTAAAAATTGGTTTATTGCACGGTCGAATGAAATCGGCAGAGAAAGAACAAATCATGGCGGCGTTTAAACAAGGTGAATTGAATTTATTAGTGGCGACCACTGTGATTGAAGTGGGCGTAGATGTGCCGAATGCCAGTTTGATGATAATTGAAAATGCCGAACGTCTGGGGCTTGCGCAATTGCATCAATTGCGTGGCCGGGTGGGACGTGGCGCGGTGGCCAGTCATTGTGTATTGCTGTATCAAATACCTTTGTCACAACTCGCTAAAGCGCGCTTGAATGTAATGCGTGAAACCACAGACGGTTTCAAAATTGCGGAACGGGATTTGCAAATTCGGGGCCCGGGCGAAGTACTAGGGACGCGTCAAACGGGAGAAGTGTCATTACGCATGGCGGATTTGCTGCGTGATAGCGATTTGCTGCCTGCCGTTTCACAAGCCGCGGATATTTTGCTTGATCAGCATAGCGCCGCTATCCCTGCACTCATCAAACGCTGGCTGGGAACGGCGGTTAAATACGGACAAGTTTAGAACGTCTGGTATTTTAGAGGATTTCGCTGTTATTATTACGCCTTATTAGCTCACTCTGTCATTCCCGCGCAGGCGGGAATCCATTATTAGTAGATCGCACATTGATGACAGATGTGGTGCCACTTATTAAAAGCGAGAGGTTCGTCATGTCGGAAGTTGCTCACACCTTAGAACTCATTCGTCGGGGCACCGATGAAATTCTATTGGAAGAAGATTTACTCGAACGGTTGAAAACCGGCAAACCCCTTTGTGTTAAAGCGGGTTTTGATCCCACTGCGCCTGATTTACATATAGGCCATACCGTATTGTTGAATAAAATGCGCCAATTCCAGGATTTGGGTCATGATGTAGTTTTTTTAATTGGCGATTTCACCGGCATGATTGGTGATCCTTCTGGAAAAAATGAAACCCGCCCACCCCTGACCCGTGAACAAGTCCAGGAAAACGCGGTAACTTACCAAAAACAAGTCTTCAAAGTTCTAGATCCAGCCAAAACCAAAATTAGCTTTAATTCTGAATGGATGGATAAATTCACCGCCGTTGACATGATACGGCTGGCTTCCCACCACACGGTGGCGCGTATGCTGGAGCGTGATGATTTTCATAAACGCTATAACGCCGGCCATCCCATCGCGATTCACGAATTCCTTTATCCGCTAGTGCAGGGATATGATTCCGTGGCCATGAAAGCCGATATTGAACTTGGCGGCACCGATCAACGTTTTAATTTGTTGATGGGGCGTGAATTACAAAAAGATTGGCAACAAAAACCTCAGGTCGTCATCACCGTACCTTTGTTGGTAGGCCTTGACGGCATCAAAAAAATGTCCAAGTCATTGGGCAACTATATTGGTATTGATGAGTCGCCCAAGGAAATGTTCGGTAAAGTCATGTCGATTTCCGATGAAACCATGTGGCTGTATTTTGAAGTCATTAGTTTCAGGCCGTTGGCTGAAGTTAAACGTTTCAAAGAAGATGTCGCCAATGGCACCAACCCGCGCGACATAAAATTTTTACTCGCAGAAGAAATTGTGGCGCGTTTTCACGACATGGAGAGTGCCAAACATGCCCATGAAAATTTTGTGGCGCAATTTCAACAAGGCGGTATTCCGGAAGATTTGCCGGAAGTGCAACTCCAGGCTGGCGGGGAAGGTATGTTAATCGCCCAGATCATTAAATCCGCTGGCTTGACGGAAAGTACCTCGGATGCATTGCGCATGTTGCAGCAGGGTGCGGTTAAAATTGATGGTGAACGAGTCACGGATAAAAACTTGTTGTTAAAAGCTGGTCAGACCATCGTCTTACAAGTTGGCAAAAGACGATTTTCGAAAGTAATTTTGGCCTAATTAAGTCCATAATTCGATTTTAAAAATCTTCTGGCAATTCTAGTTGACAATGAAACTGAGGAAGGTAGAATGCGCCTCTCTGCTGTTAACACAGCTGTTCTTTAAAAAACTGACC
>JAZKAT010000009.1:0-2410 GCA_040389045.1 Pseudomonadota bacterium
TAGCCATTTGAACCGCTGGCGCCTTTTAGTAAGGTTACTCATGCGTTTCCTCTTAATTAATTTTAACATACTCAGGGCTGAACTTCCTGTCATTCCCGCGCAGGCGGGAATCCATTCCTACAAAATGATATCCTGTGAAACAATTTCTATCTCCGCCCCTACATGGCGGACCACCAGTAAAGTATATTCTGGCACTTCAATCCACGAAGTGTTGTCCTGGGTCAGTGGTTCGGAGGCGATAATAATACTGTTTTTTTTGCCATTGGGACGCATTTGAAAAATATCGTCGTAAAACCCATAATCTTCGCCATAGGTATACCATAATGAGTGATAAGCAAAATGCGTAGAAGGCGGTGCGTCCAGCGGCTGCCAGCCGTAATCGAAAACAAAACGCGTGGCCGCGATGAATTCACCATTGGTAATAAATAAATTCACCGGTGACGCGCTTTCAATTTGATGTTTATGCCGGACTTTCTGCAGGATTTTTAAGGTATTAGTCAAAGCCGTAATAATGTTAGGCGTGGCATAATGGTTGCCAGGATTAATTTCTTTTAATTGTGAAATAAAGACTGCATAAATCCATTCACTATCGGTGGTACCCAAAATACATTTTTGAAAATCCGGCGCAATGTATTCCAGCAAATCATATTTCATTTTTTCAAAATGGTCTAAGGCGCCATTGTGCGCCAAGGCCACATTGGTGTGTGGAAACATAAATGGATGGACATTTTGCGCATTCACTACTTGTTTTTCATTGTAAGAAACACCGCGGATGTGCGCTAAAAAACACTGTGGATTAATTTTATTGGCGATGTTCCAGAGATTTTCATCATAAAATGGCAAATTAGTGGTTTTATAAATATGCGGCAACAAGGGATTGCGTCCGCGCTCATCCCAGGCCACGATGCCAAACCCAGCCAGATTCAGCAAATGCTGCATATAACGCGGATTATACGTTTGTTTGATAAAGGAATTATCCGTCACATAGAGCAATGGCTCTACGAGAATGGGATCACCTAAATAAGCTAACATTCGGCACATACATCACCTATTATATAATTCACTGTTTAAACGAATATCCAATTTACTGGCGGCATGTTCTAATGCAGCAAAAGACTTACAGATTTCTTCATGAATCATGTACCAGATAGTTATGTCTTGAATTTTCAGTTCTGCTAAATTCTCAGCCGACAACTTTAGCAAAATGGTATGTTCACAGGTAGTGAAATCAAAAATTGAAGGGGTGCCATCTACTATAGACATACAACAAAATAAATTTCCCGGCGCTAACACCGAGAGCTTGGCGATTTTATTTATTTGTCTAACACTAGACTGCACCGCACCTCTCAGCACCAGATAACACACTGGTGTTTTTTCACCTTCACGAATAACCGTGGCATTGCGTGGCGCATCCAGCACCGTCGAACTTTTCAATAACACATCAACTTGATCCTTGGTCATATGATTAAAGATTTCCATTTGCTGCAGTGTGTCTGACTTCATTTGCACAACAGTCAGCGTGGTTTCTTTGGGTCTAGACAAGGCGTGCAACACGCCGCCTAAAACTGATTTTGAAGCCATCTGCGAACGCGATAAAAATGCCGTGATTTTTTTATGCAGACTTCTTTGACGCAAGCAAACATCTTCAATCACTGCTTTATTAATTTTAAATTTCGTTTCCGGGAACAATGATCCCAACATGTCAAAATACCCTTTGGAAATAAAGAAACACTCCAGCGGTGTTTTAGCGGTGACCGACACCGTGCTGGGAGATTGGAGCAACTGGCTAATTTCACCAATAAAACTACCCTTATCTAAAACAATGATATTAATCATGCCTACGCCTAAAACTTTAGCGCTCACTACCGCTTCACCTTCGATAATAATATGCGTACCGGTACTGACCGCACCCTGCGCCAGCACTACATCACCGGGCGCGTATTTAATGGTTTTGCTATAAGTCATCAGCATATCCAGGTCATTTAAACCCAGGTATTTGCACAGACTGGATTGCAGTAACGCTTGTTTGAGTTCTGTATTCATAATTTTATATCCGCATTAGTTTGCCAAATCGCACATTCTTCTTTGACTACTTTGGGAAAAGATTTTTCCTGATGATAAATTTCATGTATATCAACCGCATCATTATGTTCACGCATTACCTCGGCGCGAACTTGCGCAAGGTAGGCATCATTTCCCAGCAACTGGGAATGGGGAGCAACCGCATCCAGCGTGGCCAGCATATCTTCTTTAATCGAAATGTGACGCAGCGTCTCTGGATCAACCAGATCACCTTTAAAACCATAGCGACTGCTTTGAAACCGGTTGTAGTTATACACATAATATAAATCATGCGTGCAATGCACCGGTCTTTCCTGCAATAAATAATGCGCCAGCGATTGCGCATAAG
>JAZKAT010000010.1:150-22394 GCA_040389045.1 Pseudomonadota bacterium
AGTGTAGTTGGTTCGCGGGAATGACAGTGTAGTTGGTTCGCGGGAATGACAGTGTAGTTGGTTCGCGGGAATGACAGTGTGGTTAGTTCGCGGGCATGACGGTGTGGTTGGTTCGGGGTAATGACAATGTGGTTGGTTTTTGATTGCAGTTGTTTATTCCCTAAAATATATTTATTTTCCCTCCCAATTCCTAGATAATGCCTCCACCAAAAATATTCCAAAAAAAAGGAAACCCAGCATGAGCTCAGGACGAGAACCCGTAACCTTAACCCAACAATTGCACGCTATTTTCGACACCGTCACCCCTCCAAACATCTTAGATATTGATAAAAAGTATAATGGTCTCTCCGAAGCCAATGGAAAAATTCTGATTGCCGCATTAGAAAATCCGGTTGGTCTGGAATTGCAGCAAGAATGGGCAAGCTATCGCTTAATTAAAAGTGATTTAACTTTTTTAGCCGAACAGCGCTTTAAACTGGAAAAGAATTTACAAAATCATGTCAATGTCATCGTCGAAGCCGCCAACGGTGGTATGACGATTACCGATTCCATCACTATACTCAAAAAAATTAAACTGCAAGTGATTGGTACCGAACATCCCACCGATGCATTGTCACCCGCAATGCGTAATTTAAGGTGTAAGCTGGCCAAGGAATTACGCTCGTTCCAGGCGCTAGATATAGATGCTATCACCGTTATATTAGAAGACATGCGCACTGCTGATCCCATTCCCAAAAGCCGTCGAAAAATTGTCGAGGAAGTGAATCGCGATATTACCTTTACGCTGGCAGCGCTCTATGACTCCATGCAACATTTTGTTGAAAAAGTCTTGCAAGCTTACCAGGTCGCCTACGGTGCAGAGCTATTTAACCAATATGAAGATTATATTTGGTCAGCGCTCGAAACCTTAATCCGCGATGGTCAATGGCCAGGCGGAGACGCAGATAATAATCCCAATGCGACCCCCACCGAACAATTGAGCGCGACCCGAATTCGCCGCCGTGAAGTAGCTGACAAACATAGCAAAAGTTTAGAAGCTGACGTGATTGAATTAGCCAAAGAACTTGAGTTGAATTTACGTAAGGAAATTTCTGAATTAAATCTTCGGCACTTTGAACGGGCAATGGGAATTTCGCCCGATGTCACCACAGCCCTGGTTTTCCATCAGTTTCAAAATAAAGCATCCGATTATCTCATTAAACGGAAATTTAGTAGTTTGCTAATCCATTATGAAAACATGCCTGAATTGGCAGGCCAGGAAAATGCTGAGGCGAATGCCGAGATAAAAATGAAATATCTTGATTTAGCTAAGCGCTTAGTCCAGCTAACCCGACTTTCCGGATCATTTCGGCCCTTTAAATCCAGTAAAAATAAATTAGAAGTAGGCGCTTTACAAAAATTAAAAAACATTTTTGCGAATTATAAGCAAGCCAATAGCATTCAATCAGATGCTATTTCAATTGAAGGCAGAAATGCCACCGAATTTGTGATTGAACACTTTGAAAATATACTCAAAGAACATCACGAGATTTTAAATAAATTACCAGAATTGAAAATCGCGATGCGTTATTTTCGCTTAAAATTACATGCCTATGGGATGAGTTATGGCGAAGCTCATGTGCGCCAGGATTCTTCCATTTATCTGGAAGTATGGGATACCATTTTAACCGATTTAAAAAATGATCCCGCCTATGCCAGTTTAGCTATCTTTCAGAATAACAAATCTTTTCTGCAAATGGATGCGAATGAGCGTTTCGTCTTGCTCAAGCAGATTCAAGACCCGACTAATCCGGCCCATGTGTTACTGGAAGCCATTTACTCACGAAAAAATCACCGAATTTATGTAAAGAAAAGTAAAAAAGACCCTAAGTTTGCTAACGTACTGCGTGAACTCGATCGTATTGAAATAGCCTTACACCATCCTGATATGTATCGTAATTTGATTATCTCAAACGCAACTTCGGCGGCGGACGTATTTGGGCCAGAATTATTAATCAAGGCTTTATTATTAGCCCCAGAATTATCAAAAGGCGTTTTGTCCCAACCGGTGCAACAATTGCAAGTGGTACCCTTACTTGAGACTTGTCAGGATTTGGCGAATTATAGTGAAATTCTGCAAGAATTTATCAAATTGAAAAAAGCCGAATGGCTGGCGCAAAACCCAGATCCTGACGCGGAATTTGAATTTGAGTTGATGGTAGGTTACAGCGATTCGGAAAGAGTTTCCGGCCTGGCAGCATTGTTGCGTCTGCAAAAGACCCAGGAACTTATTGTTTTGCTAGGGCAGAAGTTAGGTACGCGGATTAAGTTTTTTCACGGCGCGGGTGGTGACTTGCTGCGTAGTGGCCCCGATTATGAAATGGCAAAAATGACGGTGCAAGGCAATATGCGCAATCGGCGTTTTGACACGCTAGAAGAAGCTGTTTATTTTCGCGAGTGCCAATTGCGTGTGGCTTTTCTAGCCGAAGCGCAGGGCATATTTGAATATGAGTATCTACCGCCCGAGGTACGTTCAGATCTCACGCTTTTTTATATTGGTGCTTCGGGTCGTTATGAATATTTACATGAAATTGAGACAGGTTTTGGTATTCAGGTTGGCTTGATGTTTGGTCTTGGTGCCAAGTGGCTAGTCGATATTATCAATTCCAGTTCGCGGCCCGCGGCGCGTAGAGGTGATGAAGAAGACGAAGATGAAGGCTATAGTGATCGCAGTTCCGCGGTGCAAGAGGGTGGTATCCCGCCAGCAGCCTATGTAAAAATTGATAAATTGCGCGCTATCACCATGACCCAGGCCAATGAAATGCTTAGTGTTAATTTTCATGTGGTCGGTCCCGGCTGGGCTATGCGCCAATTAGGCGTAGACAGTGTTGTCGCCTTGTATAGCAATTCCAAAAATTTTCGCGAAATTTACGATAAGACTTGTTTTGGTCTGGCGAAAACCAATTTAGATTTGGCCGCGGATGCGTATTTTGCTGAGCATCCTGAATTACGACCTGCTAGCCCTGAAGAGCGCCAGGCGTGGCTGTTAGAATGCGAATCCAAACACGAAGGTCTGTTTACTGAAGATAAAGTCAAAGAAAAAATGAAAACCGCGGCGGGTAAAGCAGAATTAATGCATGCCTTATCAAGGTTTTTTGTTTTGATTGAAGAAGAATTTAAGCAAACATGTGAATTTATGTATGAAGTGAATAAAGCACTGCATCCAGATATTCACTATGCGCCGACCTTGCTACAGCCCACAGATTTGCTCAGCCATGATCCCGCCTGGCAACAGCAAATTATTACTGTGAATGAGGAAAACAAACCGCTCAGCATGATGTTAACCCGCGTCTGCCAACATGTCGCTAATGGTGAAAGACTCAATATAGTCTATCAAGTCCCCGCCAATCGAATAGCCCCCGGCAGTGAGTTAAGCCAGGTTTCACTCTTGATCGGCAAACTCGGCGCCAGCACGCGATTGCGTGATGAAGTGATAATGCCCGTGGATTCCACGAAGCCGACCTATTCAAAAGAAAGAGCACTACGTCATGGACATTTATTCAAAGCAAAAGATTCAATTCCAAAGATTGATGAAGTCATTCAAAACGGTCACACCCAGAGCTTAGTTAATTAACCACGTGCTTCACCTCTCCCCTTGTGGGAGAGGTCGACGCGCAGCGGCGGGTGAGGGGTGCTCTACACAAAATGATAAATCAAACTAACCATCAACTGACAATTAGATGGAGAATAATTGGTGGCATAGCGATCTGAGAAAGAACTATAACCATAATGATTATACTCCCCTCTAACACTGACTCTTTTATAAAGCGCCGTTTCAATCCCTAAACCATAACTCATACCGCCCGCCCATTGGTGTTTACTGGCGGAATAACTGGCCGCGCCACCCACAATAGGGTCAGTGCCACTAATCGTGTTTAAGCCTTTCAATTTAGCTTTGCTGTAACCAACGCGCAGATAAATTAAACTGCTGTCACTGTATTTCACGCCCGGAATAAAACTAATCCCCCAGCTCATATTATTAGTAGAAACTTTGGTATAGTCCGCCATGGTCGTACCATCGCTATTAAAAAAGTTTTGCGCCTGGTTAGCCGTGCTGCCATTAATAAATACTTCAGCGCCAGTGTAATAGTAATTTTGCCAATACATACCATAACCACCAAAAATGCCGCCGCCAAAACCATTCGCTTCCATCACTGGATTACCAGCGGCAGCAAGACTCGGTGTAGGAAGCCCTCCCGAAGGAAATGCAACATCACTGGAAACACGAAACCGATAAGCGTCATACCCCATTTGACCGCCTACATAAAACCCATCATGTAATATTTTAGGATAATGACATGGCCCCGGGGCCGTCGTGCCTTTAAACCCGACTTTTTCCAATTTGCCAGGGGCTGCCAAGGGAGCCGCACCCGCTGTAGCGGTAGGCGCAGGCGCAGTACTGGAGGTAGTCGTAGTGGTAGTGGTTGTCGTAGCAGTAGAGGCAGACTTCGATTTCTTTGCTGATAATGCTGAAGTCGAAGAGAATAACAAGGTACTCGCTACAACTATCAAGGTAACAGTGGAAAGCTTATGGTGTTGCATTGTTGTCTCCCTACAGTTAAACACAAACGTCCTGAAGCCGATCATAGCAAAGAGTCTGAAGTACGACTAGGCGCTAGGTAAAATGATAAATCAAACTAACCATCAATTGATTATCCGACGGCGAATTAATAGTGCCATTGCCATCCGCAAAAGATTCATACCCCGTATGGCTATATTCAGTTCGTATGCTTACGTTAGGATAAACCGCCGTTTCAATCCCCAAACCATAGTTAAAACCCCCTTGCCATTGGCTTAGAATGGCGCTGGCACCCGAGGTAACTATGCCGCCTGAAGTCACCGCATAATTACTTTGGCTACGCAAATAAGCCTGGTTATAACCAAAACGCACATATACCCGAGATTTGTTATTCACTTTCCAGCCGGGTAATAAGCTGATACCCCAGCTAGGGCCCGCGGAAACTTTCGTATAGCTGCCAACAGTGCCAGCAAGGTCACTGGTGTTCACGGTAAAGTTTTGAGACTGGCTGGCACCGCTGTTATTCATGAAGACTTCACCGCCCAGGTAAAACCTCTCGTTCAAGTACATACCAAAACCGGCAAATATCCCGCCTGCTAAACCATTTTCAGAAATAACGACACTACTCCCAAAACTACCCACCGGTGCCAGGGCGATAGGCGCCAGTTCAAAACTCGAAGCGGCACGGAGTTTAAAAGAGTCATAACCAAGTTGCGCGCCCATATAAAACCCATCTTCCAGAAATAAACCCCGAGGACAGGTCACCACATTATTCGCGTAATCCCCTAAAGTCGCGTAAGCGGAAGACGAAGCCAGCAGACTAGCACTGGCCATCGTTCCAAAAAAGATTTTAAACAGACGGTTCTTTCGCATTGCGGGTACCTAAAACCTTAAGTGAAGAAATGATAAATCAAACTAACCAGCAATTGATTATCAGATTCTGAGTACTTGGTGCGATTGGGATCAGAGAAAGGATGGAAATCCGTGTGTACGTATTCACTTCTTACACTCAGCTTTGGATAAAAAGTCGTTTCAATCCCTACACCATAATTGATGCCGCCCGTCCATTGCTTGTCATTCGCAAGAAAACTGACAGCTCCAATGCCAGGTGGCGCAAGAGTAACAGCGCTTTGGCCTCTTAATTTAGCTTCGGTATAACCGATACGGCCATATAACAAAGTGCTGTCATTGACTTTAAGACCGGGTAGTACCGAACCTCCATAACTAAAATCAGCATAAACTTTCGTCGTGTTTGTCACCGTACCAGCACCGTTCAGTGTGGCGGTAAAAGTTTGACTTTGATAAGCATTGCTGCCATTAACAAATCCTTCAATACCCGTGTAATAGAAATCGCCCCAGACAATCCCATAACCGCCAAACAGACCGCCGACAAAACCATTAGAGCTTATGATAGGGTTTGCCGAAGCCGCAAAAGTACCGGCAGGGATGGGACCAAACGCAGGGGATACATAATTGCTGGTCGTCCGTACGCGATAAGCATCGTACCCACCTTGAATACCCATGTAAAACCCATCGTCAAGGTATAAAACATGATGGCAGGGGGGCGGCGTCACTTCATCTTTGTAATAATCTTTATAATGGCGCTGAGCAAAGGCAGAAGTCACTAACAGGCTGGTTGCTACGATTACCGAAGTAATGATGGAAAGTTTGTTGTATCGCACGTAGATCTCCTTACGGTTAAATATAAATATCCCTGCCTCGAATCATAGCAAAAAGTCCGAAGTACATTCTATTTAATTAAGTAGAAATTAAGCGGGTTGACGGTAACTATTTCGATTTAGGGTTTTTACTAGGAGGGAGTAGGGATAAAACTGCAAGAGCGGACAACAACTTTGTCCGCTCCAAACGCAGGGTCTAAGCGAAGTGATAAATCAAGCTAACCATCATTTGGTTATCAGATGGTGAATAGCTGGTACCAAGTGCATCGGAGAAGGAATTGTAACCAGTGTGGCTATATTCACTTCTTACGCTAACATTTGGGTATACAGCTGTTTCAATACCTAAACCATAATTAAAGCCACCTTGCCATTGGTTCTTGCTGGCAGATGTACTTGTGGTGGTAACAACGCCTGTCGCATTAACAGTTGAAGATTCACCGAATGCGCTTTGGCCTTTCAGTTTAGCTTGGTTATAGCCTAAACGGATGTAGGTCAAGGTGCTGTCGTTAACTTTCAGACCTGGTAATACGCTGATGCCCCAACTCATGCCAGTAGATACTTTGTCGCCATATCCTCTGGTGGTTGTAACTACAGCACCAACAGTTGTTTCACTGAAGTTTTGGGTTTGGCTAGCAGCACTGCCATTAACGAAGATTTCAGCGCCCAAGTAGTACCAATTGCTAAAGTACATACCATAACCGCCAAAGATCCCGCCAGCAAAACCATTTTCTGCGATAACTGGGTTACTAGCAAAGCTGCCGGCAGCTGAAGCACCAATCGCTGGGAAAGCAAAACCGCTAGAAGCTCGGACTCTATAAGCGTCATATCCTATTTGAGCACCGAGGTAAAACCCATCTCTCAACATTAAAGGCTGAGGGCATGGCGCTGGAGCTGGCATCGCTTCACCTTTGTAGTCGCCTTTGTAATTCGTGGCGGATGCAGAGGCGGAAGCTAATAGCAATGTACTTGCTATAACTGCCAAGGTAATAGTGGAAAGTTTATTTTGCATGTATGTCTCCTTACGGTTAAATATTAATGTCCTGAATCGGATCATATCAAAGAGTCCGAAGTACATTTTATTTAATTATGTAGCTAAGAGCAACTAGTATCATTACTAAGTGCTTGTTTATTTGTTCGGACACGCTCTTAAATCCATTACGATTGATGTTATACTCAATTCCATATTATCCAGATTGGCAGGGAAGGAAAACGATGTATCAGGACTTTTATCAACTGAAAGAAAACCCATTCAATGTCACCGCGGATCCTAATTTTTTCTTTTCCAGCAAAGGCCATAGCGAAGCAATGTCCAATTTAGTTTATGGAATTGAACAAAGGAAGGGCATGATCGTTATAACTGGAGAAATTGGCACCGGAAAAACCACGCTATGCCGAAAACTTTTAAAACAAGCCGATAGCCATACCAAGTTCGCATTAATCTTAAATCCCAATTTTTCTGACGTGGAATTGCTGCAAATTATTCTGCATGACCTGGGTGTACGTACCCGAAAAAATGACAAAGTTGGGCTGGTTCACGCCCTAAATAATTTTTTATTGAAGGAATCTACGCGTGGTCATAATATAGTATTAATTATTGATGAAGCTCAAAATTTATCAATCAGCCAATTGGAACAGATTCGATTATTGTCGAATCTTGAGACCGAAAAAGAAAAACTTTTACAAATTGTGCTGGTTGGGCAGCCCGAATTATATGACCATTTGCAATTACCAGAAATCCGCCAGTTGCGACAACGTATCGCGGTTTACTTTCACATGCGTCCGCTGGACCAGGCTGACGTAAAAACTTATATCTATCATCGCATCACCAAAGTCATGCGGGATCCGGAAGCGTTACAGACTATCGTTTTTACCGAAAAAGCGATAAATCTGATTTATGAATATAGTCAGGGCTCACCGCGCGCCATCAATATTTTATGTGACCGGGCGCTGCTCGCTGGATTTGTTGCTGATACCAATTCAATCGATGAAAAAATTGTGCAGCAATGCGCAAAGGAGATATTGCACTGTGAGCATCATTTACGAAGCGTTGAGAAAGACCCAGCGTAACCGCGAAGTTCGCAACATGCCCACGCGTGAAAGAATGGCAGCGCGCAATCTGGATTGGTTGGATAAAGCCTTGGTAGTTTTTATTCTCCTGCTGTTATTAGTCATTATGTTTTTGTATTTACCCCATATTTTCAAACATCGCACGGTGCAACAAGCTGTAGTAACACCAAAACCGATAACTACTGTTGCTGCGCCGGTAGTGCAGGCGGCTAGTGTGAATGCTGAGGTCAGTACGGGCACAGTTGCCCCACCGCCTGAGGTGCCAAATAATTTAACGCTGAATGGGGTATTGTTATCTTCGAATGAAAAAATCGCGCTTATTAATAAGAAGACGTTTCAGGTCGGTGATAATGTTGAAGGCATGAAATTGATTAAGATTGAATTTGACAGTGTAGAGTTGGATAACCAGGGCAGGATAGTGACGCTGCGGACTTCATCCTAATCACAACACGATTTCCATCCCTTCATTCGAAGCGCAGCAGATGGTTTTCGACTTGAGTTTTTTCAGTAATTCTTTCGCGGACTTAAGTTTTTCAGCAATTTGTTTATCAAATTCATCCGGATCATGATGATACAGGCAAAGTAATTTAACTTTGCCCGCATTTGCTACTTCAACTACCCGACTAACGCCAGAATGGCCCCAGCCCGATTTCTTCAAATATTCTTCATCGGTATAAGTTGCGTCAATCACCAGCACATCTGCTTCTCTGATGAAATCTATCAATTGATCCACATCAAATTGATTAAAAGAGTCGGAATCTTCCAGATATAATTCATTGTCTGTGACATAACAAAAGATTTTGTTTTTATATTCCACGCGATAACCCAGACATTTTCCCGGATGGTTTAACAAAATAGTTTGAATTTTTATGTTATCGATATTAAAACTTTCTTCACACAAATCCCTGAAACTGATTTTCGCGCCAAATTCTTTCATGGTGATGGGGAAGTACACGCTATCCATTTGGTCAGCCAACAACTTTTCTATGCCTATACCAGCATGCCGCGTGCCAAATATTTCAAAGTGATTGGCGCTCATATAAAGTGGCACAAAAAACGGGATACCATTGATGTGATCATAATGCGGATGGGAAATAAATATTTTTGCCGTTAACGGAAATTTATTTTCTTTTAACAAATGATTGGATAATTCCTTGATGCCCGTGCCCGCGTCAAAGATGAAAAAATAGTTATTACCAATAGTCAGAGTGACACAATTGGTATTACCGCCAAACTTAAGAGTTTTTTCGCCAGGTACTGGCAAAGTGCCGCGTGAACCCCAAAAATGCACTTTCATGGTGCCAAGATAGACGGATAACACTTCATCGAGAAAGGTTTGAGGGTTAATGGGCTTGTGTATATACCCATCAACGCCCATTTCCAGCGCCCGCCGGTGGTCATATTCAAAAACTTTGCCAGTCACAATAATAAAAGTCGGCTGTTGGATAGTGTCCAGCTGGCGAATGGCTTGGTACAATTCCATACCATCTATGCCAGGCATTGATAAATCGCACAGAACACAATCAGGTTGTAATTCAGTGATTTCTTCGAGAGCAGTTTGGCTGGATGTAGTGGCAGTAACTTTATGACCTGCTTTTTTGAGCAGGTTTTCATAGATATGAAGAGCTGATTTATCATCATCAATGATAAAAAAATGTAATTTCTTTTGCATAATCGTTGCCACCGCCAACTTTTTGCAAGGTATATAAGTTATTGTATTGTGAAAGAATAAATATTAAAAGACTAATAATTGTCATCTTATTATGTTGTAAATAAAACGGACTAAACTGGTTAGGGTGGTTTATTTTAAGCGGGTTTTATTGGAGAACGATATGGCGCGACTATGGACTTTGATGAAAAAGGAAATCTGGAGTATCATCCCGGCGGTTATTTACTTTGCGATCTGTTTCAATTTAATTTTTTTTACCGGTTCACTTATCTTCCGCAATCATGACATACCCAATCCCTATACTTATTGGACCGTGGATTTGGGGGCGTTAATAGTGGGCAAAGTTATTATTATCGTTAATACTTTTCCTTTCCTGAATGCTTTCCCCAACAAACCGCTTATTTATAATATTATCTGGAAGTTTTTTATTTACGGGATTGCGGTGTTTTTATTTCGTATAGGGGATAATTTTGTACGTGCCAGCCTGCATTACCACTCCTGGTCGTTAGGATGGTTACATCTGGAGACGTCGCTGCAATCGTCGAAGTTTTGGGCGATAGAACTGTGGTTATTTTTACTGTTTTTCTTATTTATTTTTTACAATGAACTTGTAGATAAGATAGGACGTGATACAGTTCGAAAGATGATTTTCGGCTAGTGGGGCTGTTGTATTTCTACTATGCTGGGTGTAACCCCTCAGCCTAGCGAAATACCCCAGCTCCACTCTCTAAATTTATTTGTTAATTAAAAGGAGAGATTAATGAAATTCAAGGTATTCACAGCAATCAGTCTGGCCATTTTAGGTACCCAGGCTTACGCGGCAGATAATGTTGATATTTCACCGGCCACCGCCCAGGCAATTGCCCAGCCACCGATGGACAAGGCCCAGCAGGCAGGCCAGACGTTTTTGACGGCGAATAAAAGCAAACCCGGTGTGG
The DNA here is from genome assembly GCA_040389045.1 of Pseudomonadota bacterium. Lineage (GTDB taxonomy): Bacteria > Pseudomonadota > Gammaproteobacteria > DSM-16500 > DSM-16500 > UBA5158. The sequence goes on from JAZKAT010000010.1 coordinate 11,062, forward strand.
TCGCATTACCCGATGGTTTGCAATATAAAGTGATTACACCTGGCGCCGGACCAAGTCCCGATGAAAGTGATATTGTCACTGTGCAATATGAAGGTAAGTTGATCGATGGTACAGTTTTTGACAGTTCATCGGCCCATGGCGGTTCAGCGGAATTTCCGGTCGGCCAAGTAATTGCCGGTTGGACTGAAGCCTTGAAGCTCATGCAAAAAGGTTCCGTCTGGGAAATTTATGTTCCTTCCGATCTAGCCTACGGCCCCAACGGCGCACCACCCTCCATCGGCCCAAATGAAACTTTGATATTTAAAGTAACGTTGATGGATTTCAAAAAAGGTTAAGGTAATTTTCCTGAAAAGTTAAAGTAATCTTCCTGTCATTCCCGCGCAGGCGGGAATCCGTTCTTAGCAGAAATCGCACCATACCAACAATGGATTCCCGCCAGCGCGGGAATGACAGTGTTTAAAGGATTTCCGTACCATGCAAGTCTCATTACAATTATTACAAAGCGTTTTTGGCTACAATCATTTTCGCGATAACCAGGTGGATATTATCGAACATCTTATCGCTGGTAACGACGCGATGGTGTTAATGCCTACGGGTGGCGGTAAGTCGCTGTGTTTTCAAATTCCCGCTATCGCGCGCGCGGGTGTGGGAATTGTCGTGTCTCCCTTGATTGCACTCATGCAAGACCAGGTAGATGCTTTATTGCAATTAGGCGTTAAAGCCGCTTTTTTAAATTCCAGTCTGGATGCGCAGGAAGCCTGGCGAGTCGAGCAAAAATTAGTAAAAGGTGAATTGGATTTACTGTATGTCGCGCCAGAACGCTTGTTAATGCCGCGTTTTTTACAACTTTTAGAATCAACCACGCTAGCCTTATTTGCAATTGATGAAGCGCATTGCGTATCGCAATGGGGCCATGACTTCCGCCCGGAGTATGTGCAGCTTTCAGTTTTGCATGAACGTTTTCCCAGCGTGCCACGCATTGCTCTGACCGCGACCGCCGATGATCCCACGCGACGTGAAATAATTGAGCGTTTGAATTTACACGATGCGCGACAATTTGTCGCCAGTTTTGATAGGCCCAATATACGTTATCGTATTGTGCAAAAACAAAGTCCACGCGAACAATTATTAAATTTTCTGGAAGCCGAACATAAAGGTGACGCGGGAATTATTTATTGTTTGTCGCGACGCAAAGTGGAAGAAACCGCAGAATGGTTGATGATGAAAGGTATCACTGCGTTGCCTTATCATGCGGGATTAAGCAATACGCTGCGTCAACATAACCAGCAACGCTTTATTCGTGAAGAAGGCGTCATCATGGTGGCAACGGTAGCATTTGGCATGGGCATAGATAAACCCAATGTACGTTTTGTCGCGCACCTTGATTTACCTAAAAGCATGGAAGGTTATTATCAGGAAACAGGTCGTGCGGGACGTGATGGTCTGGCAGCCAATGCCTGGATGGCGTATGGCTTGAATGATGTTATCACTATGCGCAAGATGCTGGACAATTCCGAAGCGGATGAACAACACAAACGCCTGGAACGTCGTCGCCTGGATGCCTTGCTGGGGTTTTGTGAAACCGCTGTGTGTCGCCGTCAAGCCTTGTTAAATTATTTTGGCGAAGCGTATTTGGCGGCGTGTAACAATTGCGATAATTGTTTAGCGCCGTTAGGCACTTTCGATGGAAAAATTGCCGCGCAAAAAGCCCTTTCCTGTGTTTATCGCACCGGCCAGCGGTTTGGCGTCAAGCATTTGGTGGATGTGTTGATTGGTAAAGTTACGCCGCAAGTTGAACGTTACAACCATGATAAAGTTTCCACTTTTGGTGTTGGCCAGGAATTTTCTCAAGCGCAATGGCATAGCATTTATCGCCAATTAATCGCGGCTAATTTACTGACGATAGACATGACCAGTTTTGGCAGTTTGCGATTGACGGATAAAAGCCACCCGTTATTGCGTGGCGAACAAACCATAGCGTTACGTAAAGATCCGGAAAAAATTCCCAAAACCAAAGCCCAATCCAAGCGCGAGCAACGTTATAATGACACGCCGCAAGATGCATTCTGGCAAGCATTGAAAAATCGTCGGCTGGAGTTGGCAAAACAGCAAGGCGTACCGCCTTATGTTATTTTCCATGACAGTACATTGATAGAAATACATCAACGCAAACCACAGGATTTGATGGAATTTGCAACTATTTCGGGGGTGGGGCAGAGTAAGTTGCAGCGATATGGGGAAGCGTTTATTGCGGTGGTGAAGCGGGAGTTGGTTGAGGCTTAATCATTCATATTGTCATGCCCGCGCAGGCAGGAATCCATTATGAAATACCAACAATGGATTCCCGCCTGCGCGGGCATGACAGGAGGCTAATGAAACCGTCTCTTCAGCCTATAAAATAACATTGGCAACGCTAATAACAATGCTCCCAACGCAAATGCCACGATCACCACCACTGGTGTTATCATGTCATCATTATAAGCGCCATTGAATGTCCAGCAAGCCAGTGGTATAAATAAAACAATCGATGAAAACACACCAGGACGGAAGCGTGCTTTGAATACTAACGGGATCAGATAAAATAACACTGACTTGATTAACATGAGGGCGGGAAACAGTAAAGCAAAAGCCGGTTCACTCCAGCCCGTCATCGCGCAACACATACCCACGACAATCATAACGGCAGAGGAAGAATAAAACTCGGGCCAGTTTACATCCATTAACCCTAAACGATTTTGCGCCCAGTTCTGCCAGTCAAACATGACTTTTTCCAGGATAAAAATTGCATAAGCGCTAAGACAAAGCCAGATGAGATAAGCATGTGATGTCATTATATCTTCCTCCGCAAAGCTACGATGAAGAACCTATTTAGGAAAGGGGGCGTAAACTAATAACAACTCTACGGTTCATGGCACGTCCTGCACTGCTGCTATTGGATGCGGCCGGATAACGTTTGCCAAAGCCTTGAGTGAAGATGCGGTTTGGAGAAACGCCATGGGAAACCAGGAAATCACCCACGCTGGCGGCGCGTGCTTCGGACAAGCTTTGATTGTAAGCACTGCTACCGACATTATCGGTGTAACCACTAATGGTAATGCTGGTGTTGTTATATTTCTTCACGACAATCGCGACTGAGTCCAGCGTAGGATAGAAGCTTGAATTAATGCTGGCTTGATTGAAATGGAAAGTCACATCAGACGCCATGACCAATTGGACTTCGTTACCCATCTGGTTAACTTGCACACCGGTGCCGACCAGACGTTGACGTAATTCCGCATTTTGCTGATCCAGGTTATGACCAATCAGACCACCACCCAGCGCGCCTATCGCGCCACCGATTAATGCGCCACGGCCGCCACCGACCAGCGCACCTATGCCCGCACCGCCTAGTGCGCCAAGGCCAGCGCCTTTGGTGCTATCAGCCATTTGTGTTTGGCCCGTATAAGGATTAGTGGTGTTACAGCCGCTGAGTAAGAGAACACTAAGCGCAGCGACGGAAAAAACAGTTGTGTGTTTACGTACGAACTTCATGAACTGTACTCCTGATTAATGCTATCAGTAATAACTAACTTTCAGTATAGCTGGGTTTTTTAACTGTGACGAGGCGGAAGACCAGTTGTTGGTTTTGTGGAAGCAGGGGTTGTATTATTTATGGTCTGCTGCCTTTGACCTGCATTAAAAATTTCATGTGAGGAAACGCTGAACACGCCTCCTGTTGCTGTTCTATATAAAGTCGACATAAACGCTGTAGGTATACCTGATAAAATATGCGGGTCGGTCCATACTGCTGGGGCAGCGGGGGGTGGCACTAGGGCAGGGATAGTTTTTACTTTTTTTTCAGGACGCTCATGTCCCGTACTTTTATACAGGTTGTCTATTACGCGGGTAATCAGTCCATCCTCGTTATCAGCCAAGTAGCCTGGCTCAATCTGTGGTTCATCATCCTTAAGTGCTTGGTACTTTTGTTGAAGTTTGCGCGGACCCATAACTGCCTGCTATCTCAAATTAAAAAATGAATACATACTATATCAAAGTATTATTGGAGAAAACCCATGAGTGATTTGATTGCGGAATCAGCGGTTTCGGATTCAAAGGATTGTCCGGATTTTTCGCAGCGGCCTATACTGCAGAAAATTCCTACTCATAACGCACAGGTCGGTGACAACTTGACCATCCGTCGTGCATTACCTAGCAAAGCGCGGCGTATGATTGGCGCCTGGTGTTTCCTGGATCATTTTGGTCCGATGAATTTAGCCGAGAATGGCGGCTTGAGTATTGGCCCGCATCCACATATGGGTTTGCAAACTTTTACCTGGACTATCAACGGGGAAATTTTACATAGAGATAGCCTGGGGTCCGAACAAGTAATTCATCCGGGTGAAGTTAATTTGATGACAGCGGGGAAAGGTATTTCGCATTCCGAAGAATCACTGCCGAATGGGATTTTGGAAGGCGTCCAATTGTGGATAGCCATGCCCGATACCGCGCGTCATAATGCGCCTGAGTTTGCGCACTATACCGATTTGCCAACCTGGTCACAGGATGAAGTAAAAATAACTTTGCTGGCGGGAGAATTAGACGAGTTACGCGCGCCAACAAAAATTTATACGCCACTAATCGGGATGGATTTACATGCGTTAAAGAATACAAGTACCACGTTAGCCATGAATCCAAAATTTGAATATGGTGTGTTAGTGTTGCAGGGAAAAATTATTATTGAAGCAGAAACTTTGACGCCAGGCACGCTAATGTATTTAGGTTGCGGTAGAAAAACCTTGCCATTGCAATTTGACGCAGACACCCGACTGATTATTATTGGGGGTGAACCATTTGCGGAAGAAATTTTAATGTGGTGGAATTTTGTTGGGCGTACTCGCGAAGAAATGGTAACCGCGACACGCGAGTGGGAACAGCATGAACGGTTTGGTGAAGTGCAAGGTTATCAAGGCAATAGATTAGACGCGCCTGCCGTGCCTCCCATAAAATAAATATTGGAGCCAGAGATGATAATAAAAATTACGCAAAACATCGCGCTCCATGAATCAGAATTAAAATTTACTTTTGTCGCGTCACCTGGGCCGGGCGGACAAAATGTTAATAAACTCGCGACGGCGGTGCAATTGCGTTTTGATGTGCAGCAGTCTACTTCATTTTCAGAAGAAGTGCGGCAGCGTTTATTAAGTGTATTAAGCAGTAAGTTAACCACGCAGGGCGAACTTATTATTAAAGCCAGTCGTCATCGCACTCAAGAGCGAAATAAGCAGGATGCGATAAACCGCCTGGTGGAATTATTGCAGCGGGCAGCCATACCGCCCAAAAAACGCCGAAAAACCAAGCCTTCCTATGCCTCAGTACAAAAACGGCTGTCTAATAAGAAAATGCTTGGCGAGAAAAAAGCCAGAAGACGCGGCGGTGATGATTAATTAATTGATTTAATTAGCTTTTTCAGGAAAGTTTAGATAATTTCGAATAAATGGTATAATTCCTGACCAAAAAAATAACGAGGATGGGCTAGTGTTATCAATGAACAGACCTGAGAGCAATGAACGCCCTCTCGTTGAAAAATATGATGATAAATGCGATGTGTTTATACTATCTGCTTCTGCCTTAAAAAAACTGAAACTTAGTCGACACAATCGAATTAAAAAAACCTATTTCCTGAATCGAAACCGACAAGGGAATATTGCGCTGCATTGCATAGACCAGGGCACGGATAAATGGCTGCGAAAAATCGAACTCGATAAAAAATTCACGCACAAAATCGTTAAAATCCATCCGGATTTGATCACCAGAATAAAAACCGTTGCTGATGATATAACTCTCCAAAATGCTGAACCGGTTAGTGCGGAATTTCCCGGATTAATTAATTTAGCCTCATCTTATGAAAAAGTTAATTTCAAAATATGCCGAGGCAAAGGCGCGCACCAAAAAATGTTCGCTAAAATCACCCAGGATACTTATATACTTTTTAAAGCAAGAAACGGTGTTTATGATTTACATTATTATCTAGCCGATAAAAAAATTAAATTGCATTTATTAACTTATAATAAAACGAAAAAGTCTTATAAAATTTTAGTTAAATCAGCCCAATTCAAAGATAAAAAATTAGCAGAAGAAGTGTGTATCACCGTTGAAGGGTTACAGAATTTTGTTCATGTGTTGAGTGGGAAGCGCAAGAAAACTTTACAGCAACAACTCAAGCTGAGTCATGTGCCAAAGCCAGGACTCAATATCTATCAGCAAGCCAAAATTGTTGCCCAAAATATAAAAATACAAGTTGATGAAGTATTTGCGAAAGTCCTGGATGAAAAATCTTATCAAGAATATATCGTAGCCGCGCCTAAGAATGAGCAGGGTTGCTATATTATCCCAGCCTCGGCTAATGAAAATAATAAGATGGTTAATTATCAGCGCATATTGAATTTGCTGATTAAGTTGCAGGATTTTTTTGAAAAATGCAGTAGAGCGCATATTCTGGTATTTCAAGCTAATGGTACCTTGGAATTGGCGGTGAATACTCCCTGGCTTTATTCTGCTTATACGCAATGGGTAACATCATATTGCGAACTTTATGATGAATTAACACCTCTAGGGGTTTTTCCATTTTTGCAAAACTTGAGTACTCTGCAAGGCTGGCAAGATGAATTTGGAAAATATATACCGATTGATAAAAAAGTCATTGCAGATCAGTTGCGCATTAATCCTCTTTACCAATCCTATACTAGCAATCAAAGCAGCTGGCAAAACATATTGCAGGGAACAGAGGAAAAACTGATCGCGTTGCAAAAAATATTAAATGATTTAAATTCGCATTTGCCAAAAGATGGTGAAGCAAGTGAAACCATACAAAAAACAATTGACGATATTAATATTGTTTTGGCTGCGTCAAACAGGTTTTCCAATTCAGCCAAGGGTTTGTGGGATGTCATGTTACTGGTATACGTGGTTTATCCTAAATTCCTAACCTTGTTAAAAGATTTGCCCAAGAGCCTTGTTTCATTGAGCTTCGTGTTCAAAGATCATTTCTTTATGACAGCTCAGCAAATAAACCTGATTTTTTGCCAAATTGTGGTCAATCTCGATCAAATTGAGATTAAACTTCATTTGAAACAGCATAGCTTAATGACTTTGACCTTTGCGGACATGATGCAATTTGTAAATCGGTTCCCGCCTACTTTTTCTTCATTGCTAAAGGATTTGCCTAACAGTTTTATTGCGCTAAGTACGGTGTTTAGTAATAATTTTTCCAAGATGATGCAGCAAGCCAATGTTATTTTTCACGATATCTTGAAACAGAATAATCTGGGGACAGTATCGGTAAGTAGCAATGATTCTCTGCAATCGCTACTCACTTCATTTAATGCCAGTATCGAAGCTGCAGGTCATCAATTTTTGAAACATGAAAGATTTCCCTATACCCATGCAATAATTGAAAATCGGAATTCTTTGCTGGCTCAAGGGCATTGTGACAAGGTAATGTTGCGAGAAAGAATTGCGGATTTGCAAAAAAATACTTTGAAGAGTAAAAGCAAGATTAAAGCTGATAACCGCAATCAATATTTTGAGCAATATCGTATCGATACTTTTTTAGTTATGATTAATGAGCGAATAATTGAACTGCAAGCTGACAACAGCTGGTTCACTTCGCACGAAAAACGCGAGATAGAAATAAATATACTGCATGTACTTGCCAGAAAAATTCCAACTACCTCGTCAATCCACGTTGCACTGAATGAGATGGGTGAAGATAATTCTCTCCGCCAACACTTAAGCCTGCTTTGGGAAGGTAAGACTGGCGTAGTGCTGAGAAAAATGTTGATTGAGAACCAGGTTTCTCCAGTCAAAATAATTGAAACTATAGATCTTGAAATTGACAAACTTCGCGCTGAGCGTGAACAGCATCAATTATCATGGAGTAATGCGCGAAGAAAATCGATTGAACAAAGTATTTTTGCTCTGCAAAAATTTAAGAAAGCTTTGCTCAAGCCCGGATATTTATTGCGGAATGCTAAAAATTATTTAAATGCCAATCATCCCCACGATTATCAAGTTTTACTAAGCCAGCAAAAAGCGTTGTTGAAGGAATTGCATGCTATTGAATCTCAATTTCCTAAGGACATGGTAAAAAAAATCCCTATTGATTATCTTGCGGTTAAAAGTCCTGAAGCAAGCCTGACCGAACAGCAAATAACGTATAAATATGGTTATGTACTGGAAGAAATTTCTGACCGGGCCGCAGAATTGACGGAGGAAGATGAATTCGCGGATGTTTCTCTAGGTGCTAAAATTAATAAAATTATCTTGTTGAATGAATTGAGAGCTAAATTAATAGTAGGACTAGCGTTGGAGCAAGCATTGGAAGAAATGGCCAATGACCCTCAGTTAAAAGATATTTATTATTTAATACGTGAAGGTCGTACCGGTAAAATGCTAAGCAAAATTGAATACGCGCTAGCCGCCGACCACGATAAAATGGATTATCTGGATGTACAAATCCTGCGGTTGCAAGATTTGCGAAGTAAGCGCGGGACATTGATCGAAGAGCGAATTTTTGCGATAACGGAATTAAAACGCAAGATGCAAGAGTATCCTGATTCTTCTTTAGATCAAATTATGGAAATGTTAGAAGCAACCGAAGTAGAAGTGTTAAGTAATTACGAAGCAACCGTTTTAGAGACTTTATTAATTTGGCAACAGGCAAAACTCGAACAAGCAATGTTTCAAAGTACACTTCCAGTAGAACTTATAGTTATTCCTATTGAAGCGAACTTAGGTGTTAGTGAAGAAGATTCACCAGTGCAAGCTGCTGCAGTTGTTGCGCCAGTTTCTCAGACTCTTGCCATTACCAAAATGTATCATGATATTCTCAATAATATGGTTGGCTTGGAAGCGCAGGTAGGAGATATCTTCAAAAATATTTTAGCTGCCGATATTTACACAGAGTTTTTTGAAAATGCTGCCAAAGATGAAAAGGGAAAATTTGATTTAAATACGAATACCAAAGAACCGCACTGGGTGCATCAGTATAAACAGTTTTTTAATTTTTTAATTAGTGCGCGTCTTTGCCTGGATCAACTGGCGAAATTGCATATTGAATTAATGCAATATTATGATAATAAAGCAATACTAAAACTCATAGGGAATGCGCTATGGGGTGTGTTAGGTTTAATGGAAAAATATAAAAATCTTTATTATGATTTGGATGGACTGGATGTTTTACCTTTTTTACAAAAACTGACTAGCCAGGATGAAATTAAAAAAATATTTCTTGATCTATTGCCCGTCGATGCCAATATTCTTAAAAATAACCTGGAAAAAAATTCTTTCATGCGGACTATGCAAAAACAGGATATGCATTGGTTAGCGGATTCGGCGCAAATAAATCGAAAGCTGGATACATTTCAGGAAACTTTATTAAATCTTGAAGGTAGCCTGCCATCAGGAATGGTTGTTGGGGCTGCTACCATGAAGACCATTAAATGTCTTAGTCACATCCTTAAAGAAGTCCGACTATTCGCCGCGTCCCCCTGTGATTTGCTTGATCTTATCAAGTTTATTTATAAGGTTTATCCATTTGTTTTGGAATTGTCGCGGAATTATGAGCAAGCCTATGCTGCCTCAACGGTAGCGTTTAAATATTTATTATTAACGGCATTGCAGCAATTAAATCTGGTCGCAAGAGAAATCATGATTGGTTTGGATAAAATTAAGCTTGATGCGTTTCTTGCGGATGGCGGTGCTAAAGAATTAACGGCATATCAATTTAAAGAAGGCATGTCGATTAACAAGCTTTTCTCAGCTTTTAACGCATTAGTTAATAAAATGGGTTATCAATTCAAGAAAGAAGAATCTTCTCCTTATCTATTCACACTGCTTGAAAAACGCAGAGTATTTAATTTTGATCCTGGTGTGCCCATGGCATTACCTATACAAAGAGTAGCGAGACTGCAAACTGCGCTGGAAATGCAGCAGGATGAGAAGTTGTTAACTGACAGAATGGAAGAGGAAAAAATAGCTAATCAAAAAAATAATGAAATTGACATATTGATAGTTCAAAGAATTGCGCAATTAAAAGCAGAGCTAGCTAAGTGGTATACCTTTAAAGGTACAAAAACCATAAAAATTAATTTGTTAAGACAGTTAAGAGTATTTTTGCAAGACCACACGGTAGCAGAATCTTTGGTGCTGATTGAGCCTTTGCTGGATGCTAAAACTCGACCCTATATGCATTATTTATTTGCAGGTCGCACTGGCGAAGTTGTCAGGAAAATACAGCAAATCCAATGCACACCGCAGGGAGCATTACGGTTAATTGACCATGAAATTATTCGATTGGGTCATGAGAGTGAAAGTTTCTTATTTTTTAAAAGCAAAAAGCAATGTGTTAAAGAACTTGAGGCTTTGAAAAAATTCAAAGCGATACTAGCTAAAAAAGGCTATCGTATTGCTAGAGCATTGACTGAATTATGTGGCAAATATCCTGAGGATTATCAGCTTGTTGTTTCGACTCAGGCTAAGTTGATTGCTGAGCTTCGTGAAATTGACCAACAAATCCCGGACTTTCAAGTAGGTAAAATCACCATTGATGAATTGCCTACTTTGCCAATTCGGGAAAAATATTCAGAGTCGGGCTTTGTGCAAGGAAAAATTACTGCGAGAATTCAAAGTTTGACTGCTGAGGGTATTAATGAAACAAAAACGCATACGATTGCTTTGCTGACTGAATTGAAAAATCAATTAAAAGTTTGTTTGTTGCCTGAGGCATTGGCAAGAATCTCCAACAATAAAAAATATAGTAAGACTTTTCATTTGTTAACAACAGGCCGAACCGGTGAATTGTTGAAGGATTTTGAAAATGTCGAATTGACCAAGGATGATATTATTGCTCGTCTGGATGCTGAAATTTCTTATTTGCGAAACGAGCGGTATACCCGATCGAATTTCTTTGTATCAAGCACGCATTCGCAAGAGCGGTGTATTACGATATTAACTGAATTAAAAACCCGGTTGAATCATAATGCTATGTATTCAATAGCGGAATTTTTAGATAATTTGTCTGTTGATGATCGTAAGCTTATGGTCAAGAGGGAAATGACTTTGCTTAATGAAATTTCTGATTGGCAACATATGCAGCAGGCGGTTAGTGATCATGCGCACCATTCGTTTATTCAACTCTCAAGCTAACACTCACCTATAAACAAATCTTCACCTCTCCCACCAATATTCACCTCTACCACCACTCTTCACCTCTCCCGTCACACTTCACCTCTCCCCCTGTGGGAGAGGTGAAGTGTGTTCTGATTTGAGCATGCTGTTTATTGATTACCATTACC
>JAZKAT010000010.1:22494-34896 GCA_040389045.1 Pseudomonadota bacterium
GGGAGAGGTGAAGTGTGTTCTGATTTGAGCATGCTGTTTATTGATTACCATTACCAACAAAGGTAATATAAGCCTACATTAACTAGAGTCATCACCATGTCAGAAGAAAAATTCGAACTCCCCAACAATGAAACAAAATTACTATTACATTCCTGCTGTGCACCGTGCTCCGGCGAAGTCATGGAGCGGCTGCTGGAAGCTAAAATTGATTACACGATTTATTTTTACAATCCCAATATCCATCCTTTAAAAGAATACGAACTGCGCAAAAATGAAAATATCCGTTTTGCCGAGCAGCATAATGTGCCTTTCGTCGATGGCGATTATGACCGGGAAGAATGGTTTAAGCGCGCGAAAGGGATGGAAATGGAGCCTGAGCGTGGCATACGTTGCACTATGTGTTTTGATATGCGGTTTGCTCGCACCGCCTTATATGCTTATGAGCATGGCTTCAAAGTCATCTCCAGTTCCTTAGGAATTTCTCGCTGGAAGAACATGGACCAAATCAATGAAAGCGGTTTGCGCGCCGCTGCGCCTTATGAAGGCATGGTGTATTGGACTTACAATTGGCGCAAAGACGGTGGTTCCCAGCGCATGATTGAAATTTCCAAACGTGAAAATTTTTATCAGCAGGAATATTGTGGTTGCGCTTACTCTTTGCGCGATACCAATAGTTGGCGTCAACAAAACAATAGAGAACGCATCAAGATAGGCGTCAAGTATTATGAGAATGAAAAAAAGTAGTCCGGTAACAATATTATTTTTTCATTGCCAATAACTGGTCCAACCAATTGGCAAAGTTTTGAATTTCCGTTTTACTTAACGTATCCGGCCCTCCCATGCGTTTGCCACTATCTCGCAAACTGGTACTCAGATTGCGTATGGCCAGGCGTTCTTTAATATTGTTTTCAGTGTATAAAAATCCGCGCGGGTTTAACGCTTTGCAGCCTTTCATTACCACGGCATCCGCCAGCGGCACATCCGCGGTAATCACTAAATCGCCAGGTTGCAGCAACTCTACAATTTTATCATCAGCAACATCAAATCCCTTGGCTACTTGCAATTTGGTGATAAAAGGCGAGGGCGGGCTAGATAATGCATGATTAGACACGAGGGTAAGCTGAGTTTGCGTACGTTTGGCCGCGCGAAACAAAATTTCCTTGATGGTCTTGGGGCAAGCATCGGCGTCTACCCAGATTCGCATGGTGTAACCCTGATTGTGAAGAGGGGGTATTATAAATTATTTGCTATAAAAGGCCAGAATGTTATTCTTAGAAAATCGTTGCGATGCCATAACGGATATGTCTTATGATTATTGCTTATTTAAATCAAATTACCCTGGAAAAGCACATAATCGATGCTGAAAATCAAAGCTTGCTGAAGACGGCGGTTTGGATTGATATGCTGAATCCGATTAAGGTAGAAGAAGATTTAGTAGAGCATTACACGGACCTTGATATTCCTACCCGTGAAGAAATGCACGAAATTGAATTTTCCAGTCGGCTTTATAAAGATAGTGGCAATTTATTCATGACGGCAATGATGATTTCGCAATCCGAATCACTCACGCCGCTGTTTGACGCAGTCACTTTTGTAGTTTCTCCAAAGCAATTAATTACCATACGCTATATCGAACCCCAGAGTTTCAAATTATTTTCCGCACAACTTAAAAAATGCGATGAAACGCATAGAGATGTGATTTCATTGTTTATTGAATTATTGGAAGCAAACATTGATAGACTGGCCGATATTATTGAATTGGTGGGGCATAGGCTGGATGATTATTCGAAAGCGATTTTTCAACCGCTGGCGGATGAAACGCATAAACTGGATTACCGTCAACTGATGCAGCATGCGGGGGCGAATGGTGATCTTAATTCCAAAGCCCGCGAAAGTTTGGTGGCATTCAATAGGCTTACCGTATTTTTTCTGCAAACCGCGGGTTCGCGCATTAATGAAGAAGGGCAGGTGCGCCTGGCTTCATTGAGTAAGGACATTGCCTCCTTGAATGATCACGCAACTTTTCTATCGACCAAAATTAATTTTTTATTAGATGCCACGTTAGGCATGGTAAACATAGAGCAAAATAATATTATTAAAATATTTTCAGTGGCGGCCGTGATTTTTTTACCGCCTACATTGATTGCCAGCATGTATGGGATGAATTTCCATAACATGCCAGAATTGTCCTGGCGCTGGGGTTACTCTCTGGCGGTTTGTATGATGTTAGTATCATCGTGGCTGCCTTACAAATTTTTCAAAAAGAAGAAATGGTTATAAATATTTTTCAATCATGGAGGATGTTATGAACTTGACAAAAAGTATGGGTGCCGAGTTTCTTGGTACTTTCTGGTTAGTATTAGGCGGCTGCGGTAGCGCTGTACTCGCCGCGAAATTTGATGGCGTAGGGATAGGGCTAGTGGGTGTGGCTTTTGCTTTCGGGTTAACTGTGTTAACGATGGTTTATGCGTTTGGTCATATTTCAGGTGGTCATTTTAATCCGGCGGTTTCCTTCGGTTTGATGGTAGGCGGGCGTTTTGAAGCAAAATATTTTATTCCTTATGTAATCGCCCAGTTAATCGGCGCAACGCTAGCGGCGGCGGTGTTATATTATATTGCCAGTGGACAACCCAGTTTTGATATTGCAAATGGTTTGGCGAATAATGGTTTTGGCGAGCATTCACCCGGGCATTATTCCATGGCGTCGGGCTTTGTTTGTGAAGTTATTATGACTTTTATGTTTCTCATTATTATCCTTGGTGCTACTGATCCACGCGCGCCTAGAGGTTTCGCGCCTTTGGCGATAGGTTTGGGTTTAACATTGATTCATTTGATTAGCATACCAGTCACCAACACATCGGTTAATCCCGCGCGCAGCACTGGACCAGCGTTAATGGTAGGTGGTTGGGCGCTGGCACAACTTTGGTTTTTCTGGTTAGCGCCGTTAGTGGGGGCGGCTTTGGCAGGGATTACGTATAGATGGTATGAAGAGTAAAGAATGTTGTGTCATGCCAGCGAAAGCTGGCATCCAGGATGGTATGCTCCGCTAAAGCCTGTTTCTGGATGCCAGCCTGCGCTGGCATGACAGTTACGCAGCATCGGCGCGAACAAACACAGACGCAACTACCTGGCTCGCAACTGCACCTTCTGCGTCACATTCGCCATCTGTGTTAACGAACTTGCCAGACCTCTTTCCGTGTTTCTATAAAAGAATGTTGCGCCTGTTCCAGTCAGTAAGCCGCCTGCTGCATAGCAAGCAATTAAACTCGCTCCGCCGGTAAATGGAATACCAGCTGCAGCTAACCCAAGAATAAGAGTTCCTGTTAAAGTAACCAGCGCCGCTTTAAATCTGCTCCAGTTATCTGCCGCTCCAGTAGCGCGATATTGGCCATTCGCCTGTAACATGCGGATAGTGTCCAGGTTATCAGGATGATTTAAAACCGCTATTGCTAATCCCATAGACATTTTCCATTTTTTAAAATCATGACTTCTCATCAATTTTGTTAATAACTTAATGCCTTCCTGCGCAATTTTATCGGCAGCTTTGCGGGTAGCACTTGCTTCAGGGAATTTTGCTTTAGCATTCTCAAGTTGTTGCAACAACACCGTAGCTTTAGTGATTTCCAGATTATTTTCCCGATAAAAATTTTCTTCCGCTAAAGAATAACCTTCTCTAAGATCATAAGGACTTGCAATTACCCAAGTATCAAAAGGACTTGCTTGTACATATTTGTGTTGATCAGCGACTGTCGTGGTAAAAAAATCTGGATAAAAACGATAAGCATTACCTGCAGTATTCTCTGAAGTAGTCAGTAGAAATTTGAGCGCTTGCGCTATCTGCTTGCCACCTGTCGCGCTAGGTTCAATTTGACTAACATGATTGTTGTTATCAAATGGATTGAGCGTAGAAGTGATATCGGCAATAGCGACATTGCTGTCGGTTAAATTTTTAAGAATGTCAGTATAGGTTTGTTTCATTATATCGTGCAGTACTATCATAGGATCAGGATTAGAGTTATTTGACAATGCTTCGCCAATTTCACGCATAAGCTCGAGTATGTGATAGTTATTTTGTATTGCAGAAGGATAATACTGCGACATTAATATGATTTTCGCATTTGCATTTAATTCGCGAATTTTATTTAGAATCTGCAGATAATTATTTTTCAGTTCTTTCAAGACTGCTTTAAATTGATTTCTTATAAACTGCGATTTTTGCGGGCTACTTTTGGTGCGCGCTACTTCTTGTAAAAATTCGCGAACATCATTGCCGCCTATGCTTACCACAACAAATTGCGATTTTTCTATATCCTCTTCAGCTGCTTGCAAAGGAATAAAAAATTCATTGGGAAATAATGAAAAAGTACCATTACCTTTCCCAAAAACTTTATCTTTAGGTGCGCCACGAATACAATCTTCGGTGGTAAAACCATCATTAGTATAATCATGAATAGCATACTCGGGCAGCATCACCATTAAGCTTTCGATGACTGATAACCTGGGTTTTAAAAAAACCCGCTGCGATTTTTTAACTATTTCCGCTGATGGATCTCGGACTATTCCAACTCTATTCCAAAGATAATTTGAAAAGATACCGTCCACCCAAATCCTATTATCAAGCGTTGAGTCGCCTATAAGAGTCACATTGACTACTGATGAAGATCGCATAGTGTCCTTTATTTATCTAAACCAAATGATTATGATTTTATATTAACTTCTATCAAAACCCTAGTAAAAATATACAAAAACTACTATTGTTGTGCAAATTGATGCAGACTTGGGTCTGTTAAAAAATAATACAAACGAGGAGTTCGATGATGTTAGAAGACTTTGTTAACCGTGATTTTGATAATCATGCGCTTAGCATAGTATATGGCCAATATACTAAGAATATTGTAGCTGCACAGAAACTCTTGCTAGAAAAGCCTAATAAACAAACACCGGATTATACGGCGGCTATTAAGTTATGCGGAGCAGCTTTAGCATTATGTGATTTTCTGCCCACAGCATTCCTGTTGCGTGGGGAAATTCATCAAAAAGCGGGGAACAACAAGAAAGCTTTTAAAGATTATGAAACAGTAATTAGAATTGCTCCCAATCATACGGTTGCTTTGCTTAAACGTTTGTTGCTATCCAAACAAATATTGAATAAAGAAAAAGGTACATTAACTGAAGAGCAATTAGCAGAAAGAACTACGCAATGCGATAGTTACAACGAAGCTTATCTAGCTGCCAGTAAGCTGGAAAAAAATTCCAGAATTATTTATGAAAACTGTCTAAACGATAACTGCAAAATAAACAATAAAATTATAAAAATTGACAGTAACGCACACTTCCACGCTTTTTTAGGTGATCAAGCTAAAGAGCGTTCGCCAAAAGCTGCAGTTTATTATTATAGTCAAGCTCTCAGTTACTGCCTAAACGATAGTTATACTGTAAATGCATTAATCACTTTATTTATCGAGCAACAGCAATATAAGTCGGCGCATGAGACGCTTGTTACATTTGTTAATGACTATAATTATCCTTTGGCCTATTTAAACCAAGGGTTGATATTTCTACACGAAAATAATAAAGCCGCTGCCAGAACCAGTTTCATTGAATGCCTGAAGTTAGTGCATCCTGCTCAATTCGCTACGCTCAATATTCCAAAATACCGGCAAGCTATTCTTAGTATTTATAACGATCCTGAGCTCAATACTAACGCTTTAGGAAATGATGAAATAAATGAACTGACGGCGGCAGTGCAGGCAGAGCCAGAAAATTATCTCTTTTACCTGAATAGAGCCACCGTCCGTGAAAACCAAGAAAATAACCATGAACTTGCAGTTATTGATATGTCGTTTGCCGTGTGGCTGGCATTCAAAGACAACCTTGATTTTGAATTGTATTTAGAACGTAGCATAGTTCATCTAGAGATGAATAATCTAATGATGGCCACCCGTGATATGGCCATTATAAATAAGTATGCTTCTGCTGAAATCGCGACGGACTATAATCAACAACTAGTCAGTAATGCGTTTGAGATATTATTAGGTTCAGTTGCGGAAGATAATATCAGCCAATGTTGTTTAGATATTCTCTTGGAATATGCTAAAGATTATAGGTTTTTGCAAAAATGCGCCGAAAAATTGCTGAAAAAAAATGTCTGTGCTGAAGCGGAATTGTTATTGGACCAGGCCAAAATATTGATAGAGGGGCGCCCGGATTTTGCAGAATTAATTAAAGAATTAAATGAGCTTAGCGCCAAAATTGATATTAAAATTGCTCTCTTAGAAAGATATGATGACTTCCAAGCTTACCGCGAGTCCCAAGGAAGAATGGTAGAGTTTGATTACGGGAAAATTGATTTTGACAGCATGTATGCGGGATATATTCTTTATCACGAGAAGGAGTATGAGGCTGCCATTGATATTTTTAATGTTGTGCTTGCGAGCGAACAGATGGATTATATGGCGCTTATCTATCGTGGTTTTAGTTATTATTCTTTGAACAGGCCTGAAGAAGCTAGAAAAGATTTAGAGGAATGTCTTCAAGAAACAAATGACCGTGATGTGTGGTTGACGCTGGGTGGTGTTTATAAAAGTTCAAATAGAAAAGAAGATGCGATATACCATATAAGACAAGGTTTGATTAGGGGTTGTCATAATTTAAATGTTTCGTTAAAAATCATCGGCTATTTACTAGATATTGATTTTAGCAAAGCTAAAGCCCCAAAGAATGAGGTGCTTGTCAAACTAAGAAAAGCACGGGACTTGTATGTCGCTGAGTCGGAGCAAAAGAACAACAAAGTCCCGAAGAAGAAAGTGGCGCCTTCATTTATCACCCAATTGAACACTGCTATTGAGTTGTCACCGGATGTGGCTGAATTGCACGCCATGCGGGGTGATTTTTATTTTAAGGATAAGTTGTGGGAAGAGGCAGTCTTAAATTATTCTATTGCGGTTTCCTTAAATAATACCCATAAAATCGCTGGGAAAAGTTCAATGCAGGCGTTGGTCATGCCCGATGATAGCAGTGATGAGCATGAAATTTTTTCAATAAAAAGATTCCTGGCTAGCATGGAGCACGATCCCCTGGTGGCTTTGCAACAACTGCCATTACCAGCGAGTATTAATAAAGAAGATTTAAGATATATTTCCAAAAGATGCTGTGAACTTTCTTTGCAAGCGGAAACTGAAAAAAAATATGTTAAAGCGCGTATTTTCTTGGTTTTAGTTGAAAAAACTCAAAAGGCTATTTCTCCCGAATTTACCGCAAAAGTGGTTGAGTTAGAAGCTAAATGCAAACAGGAACGAAATTCGCAATCCGTAGTTAAAACCTTAGCGCAAAACGATGCTGACCAGGAAGATGAAGCAATAGATTTTCCTCAGCAATTCGCCGCTTATCGAAGTTATATTAAAAAACAAAAGTATGATGAAGCCATTAAATTACAACCCTCGTTTCCAGATGCTTATATTGAACTGGCTAAAATTGAAGAGAGTAACGCGCGGTTACCGGAAAATAAGCAGCAGGAAACTAAGTTATTAAATCAAACCATACTCTTTTATGAAATGGCAATAAAAGCTAGCCCTGGCAATCATACGCTTATGACTAAATGCGCTGATTTAGCGTATGAACTCAAAGAAGAGAGTGTGGAAGTATTATATCGTGAACTTGCTACGCGCATGGTAGAGGAGGAAAGGGATTTCCTTGCCAAGTTTATGAAAGGTCATGAAGATTATCCGGATGAGGATATAAATAATAGTGATTCCTTTGTTTCTTTAGCGGCTGGGAAAGCCAATTTTCGCGCCAAAAAAATAGATAAAACTGAGCGTGATCTGGCTTTGTATCATCATGAAAATACTGCCATGCATTTTAAGAATGATGTATTGTCGCGTATGCGCATCGCAGAAATATTATTAACCGAAGAAACCGAGCGTGACCAATTATTAGATATTGATCAGAAGGTCTGCGTAACAGAAAAAATTACCCTGTATTATCTGGCATTAGGTTATCAAAACTATCTGCAAAGTAAAAACAAATATAGCGAGAGTAGAGCCAGCAAATATAAATACGAAGCTGGGCGGATTTTCCGTAATTGTGTGCGTTTTTCAACCCCAGAAGATTATGTAATAATGCGTCTGTTTTTTAAAGATGCGATTTTTAAAGTGCTTAATAATTTAGATAGCATCCCAAACACAATAAACGAGTCTCAAGTAGTCGCCCTTGAACAATTTAAAACTCAGGCTGAACAACATGTTAAAGAAAAAAATTATGGCGCTGCGATTCAAGATTATCATGCGGCATTGCAGTTACGGCCTGATTCTATAGATTTATACCAAAACCTTGCCGATTGTTATGCTCTTAAAAACGATCAGGAGCAAGCGAGTTTATTTTATGCGGCCGCATTATGGTTGGCCAGCATGCAAACTATCAAAAATTCCAATCAACTGATTAAAATTCATAACAAGCGTGCGCTGAATTACTTCCGTCTTGGCAAATCTGCTCAGGCTCATTTTGAAATCAATAGCGTGAAAGTTTATGTGGAACATTTGCAATGGGATGCGAGCAAACTTGAGTCATATTATTTTAATCAAGGCCATCAAAATCTTAAAACAAAAACGGTAGGCCATCTGAATGTAGATTTTTTATTATTGAGATATTTAACCAGTGATAACAATTTTTATTATGATTGTTTCATGACTTTATGTGAAGATAATTTAATTGCCGAGTCACTCAGTTTTCTTTTGATGGCTATTGCCTTTTTAAAAAATAAATTAATGTATAATCATGATTTGCTGGATACTTATTGGGGAAAACTTGAAGATTTTCTGAAGCTGATTATTGCTATAGATACTGAATTTAATCCGAGTTCAGTGAGTTCGGTTCATACTCCAGATGAAATTCAAAAATTTATTAACGAATTCACCCTCGTCCAGCAAGTTTATTCCAGCACGATGACTCAGCTAAATGTTGAGGAGCGAGTGAAACACTGTATTGTCGCCGGGCACGAAGCTTTTTCGCGTCTTAAATTTCAATTAGCTATTTATTATTTTAATGCTGTGCTAAGCGTAAATCCGGATAATTATGCCATATGCTTTGATCGAGGCATGGGTTATTATTCATTAATGAACATGGAAAAAGCCTTTGCTGACTTTGATGTTATTGTGAAGGCTAACGAATCCAGGCAAGCGTTATTTATGCGTGGTCTTGTCAATTTTCATTTAACCAAAAAAATCGAAGCGCGAAAAGATTTACGAATGGCTGTTGCAACTTTATCTCGTAATGAAATAATACAAATAAAGTTGTGTGAAATTCCAAGTGAAATATTGACTTTTCTCAATGAAGTCCCGCAAACCAATAAAACTTCAACGACCCTAAATAAAATTTTAAGCGAAGCGCGTAGCAATATTGCAAAACAGAAATACGCCAGTGCAATGGCATTATTGCATCAGTTACTGAATTCTTACCCATTAAATCACGCGGCTTATGCCTTACTGGCTGATATTAATTATAAAAGCGAAAATAAGGCAGCGGCGTTAATAAATATCTGTACTGCTTATGGGCTTGCTCCTGAAGTTCAATCGGCCCAGTATTTGGCGCAAAAAGAAAAAATGTTTGCTGGGCTTGATTATGTCAGCTATTTGGAGACAGAAGAAAAATATGAAGTGAAGAATGTAGTGACTGCAACCAAGAACGGCAAAGTATTTAAAAATTCCACGCAAGCTACGAAACGTAAATTGCCTATTTCTTATAAAGTAGAAAAAAGTGATGACGAAGAAGATTGTGAACTTACCAAACCCGAAATTGAAACAAAAACCGAAGCTGAAACCAAAGCCGAAATTCAAACCCCAACTAGAGCGGAAACCGAAATTAAAGCCGAAGTAGAAACAAAAGCCGAATCCAAAGTCGAAACCAAAACCCCCGAGCTTGACTTGCCAAAACCACTGGCTATTTCTATGCAGACACTTGAAGTAATTACGCCATCACCACAACCCCAACCTTCTTTAAATGTCAGCACAAATCCTCATATTCTTTTTCCACTGACTCCACAACAGGTTAATGAAAAAGCTGTCCCTAACAAAATCGAATTAACACCACTGGTAATCAGTATATTTGATGCCATTGCTGAAATTAAAGAAACTGCCACCACCTATTTAACCCAGGATCAGGTAATTGACACCGTGATGAGGCAGTATCAAAAGAATTTACATTACATGCCAGGAACAACGCCGGAAGATTTTAAGTTATTATTAAACTGTCAAGCACCCTATGTTGGTACCATAGATAAAATTAATAGTAACCACATTTGCTTTATTACCGACTTACCGGTCGCACAGATTGACTTAATGCTTAAAAAACTTTTTCCAACTGCTGCTAATCAACCGCGTTATCACCCTGCGACCCGAAGCGTTTTACTAAGCAGTGAAGGCATCGTTATCACTATTACCCATAGTGTTGACCCAGCAAAAGAACCAGATAATTTTGCATTGCCTAGAGCCACCCGCGATGGCCTTTTATTGAATCTAAATAAACCGGCAATCGTAGCAAGACGCTTAATATGCATGACCTCGGAAGCGGAATTATTCAAACGCCAACCTTGGGCAATGCTTGAGGTAGTCCATCATCGAACGGCAAGGACTTTTATCCTCAAAGATGAATCGGAGATGCATAACGGCGCTAGTTATTTTCCAGCAATGGTCAAAGGATTAAGTCGGTTACAAAGTGAAATAAATTTTTATCTGAATTTGCTTTTTTCCCGTGATTATTCGGGTGTTAATCATAACAGAATGGTGGAATTTAATTTGCGAACGGTCTTAAACCCCTACATTGAAGCATGGAAAGCACCTCCAGAGGAGGTAGCCGAAAAGCGCGCCATTTTTCAATTACGACGGCGTTAATGTTGATTTTGTCATTCCCGCCAGCGCGTGAATGACAATCTCTTGACTTTACATTTGCAAATCAACTAAAAAAAAGCTAACCTGCTAACCGATGTGGTTTAGTATTCAAACGATTGTGTATGAATGCAGTTAATCTTTAAATGTATAAAGGATGATACATGAAATGGATTTTGTCTAAATCTCTCATAGCTTCCGCTTTATTTTTAATTTCGATGCATGCTTACGCAATTAGAGTAACGGTTCCCGCAATAGTTCTGGCGTTAGATTCAACTACCACTCCCGCTGCAACCGCTACTTTAGCGCCCGCAACGGCGCCAGCCGCAGTGTCTACTCCAGCGCCCGCGCTAGTACCTGGCCCCACTGAAACCCTATATAGTTTAGACAGCGCCCTAAAATTTCATAGCGAAGCCACGGGTAATTATTATATCCAGCTAGGCTGTTTTAAAACGAAAGAACACGCGGATAAACTAGTACAAGATGTTAAATTCAGGACCGATGATCCAGTTACCTTAGTGGAAAAAAATGGCTGGTTTATTGTAACGCTAGGCCCATATCATTCCTCGGAGGATGTCAGAGCAATCAGTAATGTTCTGGCGTTATTCTTAAAGGCCAATACCCAATCCGATGAAGCTCCAGCAGAAACTAAAAAAGTCGTCCCAGTTCCTGCTACAGCCGCAGTTGAAAAACCCGTTGAAAAACCTAAACTGGCAGTTCATCATCCGCACAAGAAAAACAAATACGTAAAAAACCAGTACGCAAAATATAAAGACCATGCTTACATACACGTTAAATTACTGCGGGCCCATGGCAATTGGTATATAGCAGGTAATCTTGGCGTCTGGGCACCGATAGTCAGTAATACCATGCGCGTCAATAATGGTACCGGCTTCCCCAATCCTGCTGGCTTAGATTCTTATTCAACAAATACCCGCTGGGGCGGCAGCATTGGCCTTGGCACCGGTTATCGCTGGCAACGCGATGCACGATGGTTACCTGTATACAGCGTGGGCTTACGCTATCAGCATTTGTTTGCGACCAATATCGGCCAGCAGGTAACGCAATTTTCAACGCCCGAATTTACCAATTATAATTACACCTTGAATGTCGCCTCAGATGTATTGCTGCTGGCGACCAAATTGAATTTGTTCCAACTCGGCCAGATTTTACCATTTATCAATGCTGGAGTAGGTATCTCGTTTAATCGGGTTTCTAATTACAGTGAAACACCGTTGGCGGGCGTGACAGGGCGTGATACTCCCGGTTTTGCTAACAATAGTTCGCATGGCTTTGCTTACAGTATAGGCGCAGGTTTGGATTGGAGAGTTCAATCACAGCTTATCATGTCACTTAATTATGAATTCCAAGGCTTAGGCAGCATCAATACCCGCAATGGGGTTGATTCCTGGTCGGCAGTCCACTTACATTCCGGAACTTACCAATCCAACAATGTCTTATTGAGTATGAGTTATTTATTCGATAGATAAAATCTACTAGGAAATGGCAAATGAATCTTTCCCGC
>JAZKAT010000011.1:0-15624 GCA_040389045.1 Pseudomonadota bacterium
CTATATCTCTTGCAAATATTCCTACAGTATCAAAGCTTGGCGCAAAGCTTTTGATGCCCTGCATGGATATGGCATCATCAGAAGGCCTTAATCCATAAATTCCACAAAAACTGGCGGGCAACCTGGTTGATCCCGCAGCATCGGTTCCTAGTGAGAAGTCCACAAGATCTGCGGCTACTACAGAAGCTGAGCCGCTTGAAGATCCTCCCGGAACTCGGGTAGGGGCTTTAGGATTTGGTGGCATGCCATAGAAATGATTTACACCTGTGCTACCAGAACAAAATTCACCAAGTACTGTTTTACCAATACATATAGCTCCATTGGCCAATAGTTGTTGTACGCATGTTGCATTAACTGTCGCTGGTGATTGCTGGTTTAGCCAAGTTGGATTTCCGCAACTTGTTTTAATATTTTGTATATCTATTACATCTTTTACAGCGAATGTAAGATTGTCGAGAATACCTGTCTTAGTAGGTTGAACATCGATCTTTTTTATAAAAAAATTATCAAACGGTTTACTGGAAAAACTTTCCGGGGAACGAGGATTCGCCATAAAATGATAGCCTGTTTTAAATAAGAGTAAATCGTTTTGATTAAACTAAACAACCTAGAGCTTGGCTAACTAATCGAGTTAATGGCTCTCCGGACTGGACTCGAACCAGTGACCTAATGATTAACAGTCATTTGCTCTACCAACTGAGCTACCGGAGAATTTTGGTAAGAAACCGAATACTAATATCCGATCTGGCTTGCGTCAATATAAAAATCAAAAGAAATTCAGCGCCAGCCTAAACTGGCGCTGGTGACCCGTTCTAAGTCGATAATGGCAGCTTAGTGTTTAATTTTGCGAGGGCGCTGTGCATGCGTTCCATGGCGTTTTTCAGGTTTTCCATGCTGGTCGCATAGGAAATCCGGATAAAACCAGGGGCGCCAAATGCTGAACCAGGCACAACCGCTATCCCAGCCTCATTCAATAAATACTCCGCCAGCTCGATATCATTATTTATCCCCGGCGATTTCGCAATTAACTCATCCGCGCAAGGAAATGCATAAAAAGTGCCATCGCACTCAAAACACTTAATCCCCGGCATTTTCTGCAATTCACCCACCACAAAATCATGCCGTGCTTTATAAGCATTCGTCATCGTTTCAATACCCGATTGGTCACCATTCAAGGCAGCCACCGTGGCATATTGGGCAATACTCGTAGGGTTAGACGTACTCTGCGACTGGACTTTCGTCATCGCGCTGACAATATTGGCCGGGCCCGCGGTGTACCCAATGCGCCAACCCGTCATGGCGTAAGCCTTGGCAACGCCGTTGATAATAATACAACGGTCATATAACGCTGGGCAGGCCATCAAAATGTTACAAAAAGGTTTTTTACGCCATAAGGTATGCTCATAAATATCATCCGATACGACTAAAATTTTCGGGTGCTTCAATAATACTTCACCTAAAGCCCGCAATTCATCTTCCGTATACGCCACACCCGTTGGGTTAGAAGGACTGTTAATCAGAAAAACCCGAGTCTTAGGCGTAATCGCCGCTTCCAGTTGCGCTGGCGTAATTTTAAATTGCTGTTCCAGACCGGCATAGACGATGACCGGGGTGCCATCCAGTAACTTGACCATGTCTGGATAAGAAACCCAATACGGCGCTGGAATAATGACTTCATCTTCCGGATTCAAGATCGCAGAGAAAAAATTATAGAAACTATGTTTTGCGCCACAAGAAACAATAATCTGGTTCAAAGCATAATTCAGATCGTTTTCACGCGCGAATTTGTCAACAATAGCCTGCTTTAACGGCTTGATGCCATCCACCGCGGTATATTTAGTATGGCCGGCTTTCAGCGCAGCGATGGCCGCCTCTTTAATATGCTCAGGAGTGTCAAAATCAGGTTCGCCAACACTTAAATTAATAATATTTTTGCCAGCAGCTTTCAATTCATCCGCGCGTGCCGAGACTGATAAAGTAGGGGACGGCTTAATCCGCGAGACGCGATTTGATAGGTCTGAAACCATATAAAACTTACTCCGATCGGTTTTGTTATGTACAGTAAACTCAAGTAGGGCGCAGATTATAATAAATTTATGGCCCGTCATCTATAAAAAATTGCACCACCTCTAAACAAAGAAGTCATTGTCTGAAAATAATGCGCTAAGCTTGCTTATTTTCCCTATTGTGAGGAAAATAGCGCGATGTCAGACTTATTCCAAATCCATTCCGAATTCCAGCCCGCTGGTGATCAACCCCAGGCAATCGCTAAACTGGTAGCCGGCATAAACTCGGGCCTCGCCGACCAGACACTAATAGGTGTCACCGGTTCGGGTAAAACTTTTACTATTGCCAATGTGATCCAGGCGGTACAGCGCCCAACCTTGATTCTGGCGCCCAACAAAACCCTGGCTGCACAATTATATGGCGAAATGCAGGAATTTTTTCCGCGCAATTCCGTAGAATATTTTGTTTCTTATTATGATTACTATCAACCCGAAGCTTATGTGCCATCTTCCGATACTTATATAGCCAAAGATTCTTCGATAAATGACCACATCGAACAAATGCGCCTGTCCGCCACCAAAGCTTTGCTAGAGCGGCGTGACTCTATCATTGTGGCCACCGTATCCGCGATTTATGGTTTGGGCGATCCGCGCATGTACCTGAGTATGGTTTTGCATTTAGACCGCGGCGATCGCATCGATCAACGCACTTTGTTGCGCCGCCTGGCCGAGTTGCAATACACCCGCAACGATCTTGACTTGCACCGTACCACTTTTAGAGTGCGCGGCGATGTCATTGATGTTTATCCAGCAGAATCCGATAAAGACGCGGTGCGTATTGAATTATTTGAAGATGAAATTGAAAATCTTTCTTATTTTGATCCACTGACCGGTGAAATCACCCGTAAAGTGCCGCGTTTGACAATTTATCCAAAATCCCATTATGTGACATCACGCGCCACCGTCACCAATGCGATTGATGATATAAAAATAGAATTAAAAGAACGGCTCGCCGATTTATACAGTTTAAATAAATTAGTCGAAGCGCAGCGCCTTGAACAACGCACTATTTATGATTTGGAATTAATGAATGAATTGGGTTATTGCCAGGGCATAGAAAATTATTCGCGCTATCTCTCAGGCCGAAAAGCGGGTGAACCACCACCGACTTTATTTGATTACTTACCCGAGGGTTCCCTGCTGATAGTGGATGAAGCCCACGTGACTATTCCACAGTTACGCGCTATGTATAGAGGCGACCGTTCACGCAAGGAAACACTGGTAGAATACGGTTTTCGTTTGCCCTCCGCGCTGGATAACCGACCGCTGCGTTTTGAAGAATTTGAAGAACGCCGACCACAAGTGATTTACGTATCCGCGACACCAGGGCCTTATGAATTGGAGCGCTCGGCGCAAATTGTCGAACAATTAGTGCGTCCCACTGGTTTATTAGACCCATTAGTCGAAGTTCGCCCGGCTAAAACCCAGGTCGATGATTTGCTTTCCGAAATCAATTTAACCGTTGCCAAAAACGAGCGCGTCTTAGTTACCACACTCACCAAGCGCTTGGCGGAAGACTTAACTGAATATCTTGAAGAACATAATATAAGAGTGCGTTATGTGCATTCCGATGTAGATACCGTCGAACGCGTCGAAATTATCCGTGATTTACGTCTGGGAAATTTTGATGTTCTGGTAGGCATTAACTTGCTGCGAGAAGGATTGGATTTACCTGAAGTATCACTAGTCGGCATTCTGGATGCCGATAAAGAAGGTTTTCTGCGTTCCAAAACTTCACTCGTGCAAACCATAGGCCGCGTTGCGCGTCACTTCAATGGCCGAGCAATTTTATACGCCGATAAAATCACCGATTCTATGCAATATGCGATTGATGAAACCGCGCGCCGCCGCGCGCATCAAGCAGGATATAATAAATTGAATAATATCACCCCGATTGGCGTGCAAAAAGCCGTGCGGGATATAATGGAAGGCGCGTATGCGCCCAATTCACCGCGCGGTAAATTATTCCCGAAAGTCGCGGAAAGCGATGAAGCTCCGTACTTATTACTGTCTCCCGAAAAACTCGCCACTAAACTCGTGCAAATGGAAAAAGACATGTATGAACACGCGCACAATCTGGAATTTGAAGAAGCCGCAAAATTGCGCGATTTAATTAAACGTTTGCAGCGCGACACGATTGCCCGCTAACATTTCAAAACAATACCGTTTATAGTTGATATCTACCATGCTTAAGAATTTTAAGTTTAATCTTTCCGACGTAGAATGCGCTGCTTGTATCGAACCGGTGAAAGGTGCGCTTAAAAATAAAAAATGGGAATTGGGCAACAACGAAAGAATCCAAATCACCGCCTTATCAATTAATTTGCTGCGAAAAACGTTTGAAATTGAAGTAGACAGTGAAGGTGTCACTGATGCTTTCATTCAAAAATTTGTCACTGACGAATTAGCAGAAGTTGGCGTAACTGCGGATTCAACCGCTGCGCCCCACGTATTGAAAGCCATCATAGGCATTGTCAGTGGGGCTGGGTTTTTACTGCTGTCTATATTTGGCGGTGGCCTGCCGCTCATTGCCACTTACATTTTAACAGCCATCAGCACGACCCTCTCGTTATATCTAGGCAAAGAAATATTTGTAGAAGCTTTTAAAAAAACTACCCGACTACACACCTTGGACATGAATGCTTTATTCAGTGTCAGCGCGGTAACTGCGATGACAGTATCCATTGCTTCATTTTTTGTACCCTGGATGCCCTGCATGTTGGATGCAGCGTTATTAATATTTGGTTTCCGTCATCTGGGTCTGGCCATTGAAGATAAGGCCAAGCAACAAGTAATCGACAGTATGAGTTTCAAAGAACGTGCCCCGCGCAAAATTCTGCTTGGAAACAAAGATGGCGAATTTGAAGAATGCAATGTAGATGAAGTTAAAGTCGGTGATATTATTTGTGTTCAACCCGGACAAATTATTCCTTTGGACGGTAAATGCTTAAGCGCAGCCGCCAAACTGGATATCAGTATTATCGACGGTTCCATCAAGTCAACACCCATTAATGCCGGTGCTGAAATTTTTGCGGGCATGAAGCTTAATAGTGCTATGCCGATTAAAATTGAAGTTAAAAAAATAGAAGCAGAATCCCATTTAGCGCGCATGGATGCTGAAATTTTGCAGGCAGAATCGGATAAAATGCAGGCGCCACTGGAAGCTTCCGCGCAAAAAATCCTGAAATATTTTGTTCCCGCGGTATTTATTTTAACTATTGTTATTGCCACGGGTGTCAGTTTTGTGGCGGGAGCAGCCATGGCGATCAAATGCGCGATATCCTTACTAGTTTCCGCGTGTCCCTGCACACTAGGCTCTATTGTCCCGCTGGCAGTCACGGTCGCAATTGAAAAAGCCGCCAAAGAAAATGTACTCTTCAAAAGCGGCGAAGCATTGCAGGCGGCGGCGGAAACTGACATCGTGGTATTCGACTTAAATGGCACTTTGACTGAGGGAAAATTTCAAGTTAACGACATTCAATTCATGGATAACAAGCTCACGTCTGGCGATAAAAAATATTTATATTATTGTTTGTATGAGCTGGAAAAAAATGCCACCCATCCCATGGGTATTACCATACGTAAAAAACTGGAAGAATGGAATTTTGACAAGTTTTCATTTAATTCCGCAATTGATGATGATGGCATCGTTCATCATGCCGGCAGAAAACTTTTTATCAATAATGAATGCTTTCGCATTGGTAATGTCACGATGATGAAAGAAGCGGACATTAAGTTAGGGAGGTATGAGATTTTTCCTCAAGATAAACCGCCCGGACAAGTGCTTTTTTTGGCGCGTGATAATAAATTAGTTGCTCGTATCATTATGACTGATTCTTTGAAGCGGGACGCCGGTTTAGTCATTAGTGAATTAAAAAAACGTGGTAAAGACGTGCATATCTGCACGGGCGTAGACCGCGAAACCGCTTTACGTTATGTAGATCAATTAAATGCGAACCAGGAGGTTATCGCAGAAGCCAATCTTTTGGCGGATTGCTCTTCATCAACATCGCTGCCCGGAAAAAATTCCAAAAAAGCCTATATTGTTAATTTACAAAATGAAGGCAAGAAAAAAGTCGCCATGATTGGTGATCAGGATAATGATGTGGTCCCTATGGCGGCTAGTGACGTGGGGATTTTTGTCAAATCTGCCGCGAATGCGGAGATGATGGGTGCCAAGGCAGATGTCATTATCCAAAGCTCTTCATTATTGCCGGTGCTTACGACTTTTGATATAGCTGATGACATGGTAAGCAATATCAAACAAAATATGTTTATGAGTTTCGGTTATAATTTTACGACTTTCTGTTTAGATATGGGTTGCTGGTTTGGTTTAGGTTTATCATTAAATCCGGCGATAGGCGTAGCCATGATGATTTTACAAGCCAGTGTGGTATTTTTAAATGTGTATCGTTTTAAACAAAGCGCATTGGTTGATCATGAAGGCGAAACGTCACAGTCGCTAGAACAAAATGAATTTACTAATGCTACTACTCATTTTATCCATCACAGTTTGGGAATCTCTCCATCGCAAACTCCTGAAGCTAAAACCAGCTCGCCTATCAGCAATGTGGTGCCGCTACTCTCAACCAGCTGTCCGCAGTTCACATCGTTACCAACATTAGAAGCACAACATCATAGTCAACAATTTCAGAGAAAATAACAATTCTTCCCATTATAACAAAGCTGCATATTCTGTTTTAACAAAGCCACCGCGACATTATGCTGGTCAGGCGTGTAAGTGGTATTATTGACATTAAATGCAAAGGTATAAATATGGGTAGGGTCAGCGTCTACTATTAGCAAACTGCCGCTCAACTCTGGTATTTTACAACTGAAAGAAGTGCTCCATTCCTTAAAAACATCACTCACGCCTAGCGGTTTTAAATCCGCGACTTCGCAACCTTTTTTAGTCAGATTCATTTTCATGTCGTCATAAAGTTGCTGGACTTGCTCTTCAGCCGATTTGGAAGGTGATTTTTTTGAAGAAGTTTGCAAAATAGTTTGATTGTTCGCTCCGGGCGCCGTGCTGACATACGCGGCGAGCGCTGTGTTGCCGTCATCGGTTTTACCGATTGGGTGCCAATGCTCGTCGAGTTTTACCGTCACCGCGGATTGATCGGTAGGTGCATAGGCGTAGCAATTTACAACTGCACAAAGCAAGGTAACTAATAAGCTGAATCGTAACATCACACAACCTCATTGATAATTAAGCTTTAAATGAATAACAGGGTTTGCCTTTATAACAAACTTGAATCGAAGTGCTCATTATGTCAAATGCTTCACTTTGTTTTTGCTTGGTAAAAGGATAACCCGGTAAAGTATAAGTAAAGAGATAAATAGATTTGGCATCCGTATCAAGATAGAGTTGAATAATCCCGGATTCCGAATTTTTGCATTGAATGACTTGTTCCCAGGCGTTAAACATATTATCGGGTACGGTCAGCTTTTTTAACGGATCAACTTCGCAATGCTCCACCGTGACTTGATCTTTGATACGGTTACTCATTTCCGTCACCAGATCGAGAATGGGTTTCATCGGGTTTCTGCCCAATTGAATTTCCGCCAGGTTTTCAGATTCAGTTTTGGAAAGCACTTTTTCATAATTGGTGGCGATAATATCTTTGTGACGCCCGATAGATTTCATTTTCCAGCCGGGTGGCAAGACTACCGTGACAATGCCGGTATCCAGAATGGTATAAGCGCCCGCGTTAAAAGAAATTAACAATAGAGCAAAAATAAGCCAGCGCGAGTAGCGAACGAAATGCTTTGAGAGCTGCATGTAAATATCCTTTTAACTTGATGAACTTGCTGGGATTATAACATATCAAACTTGCGTCAAACATTCCATAATGCTATCTTTACCGGCTCGTGAAATTTGAGAAAATTCGTAGGCACGTAGCTCAGTGGTAGAGCACCACCTTGACATGGTGGTGGTCGGTGGTTCAATCCCACTCGTGCCTACCATCGTCATTCGCATCCCTTGCCTTGGCAGGGGATATTATTTTTGGACTGTGAGAAATGAGTATGCCCGTTATTACTCTGCCTGATGGAAGTCAGCGCACATTCGATCAGCCGATAACCGTCGGCGAAGTTGCCGCGAACATTGGCGCAGGTCTTGCGAAAGCCGCTCTCGCCGGAAAAATCAACGGCAAGCTGGTTGATACGTCTTATCAAATTAAAGAAGATGCAGCGCTGTCCATCGTGACTGACAAAGACCCCGCCGCGCTGGAATTAATTCGGCACTCGGCGGCGCATTTGCTGGCTCAAGCGGTCAAATCACTGTTCCCCGCTGCGCAAGTCACCATCGGCCCAGTCATTGAAGATGGTTTTTTCTACGACTTTGCTTTTGCTCGCCCATTCACCCCGGAAGATTTGACGCTGATCGAAGAAAAAATGCATGAGTTGGCCAAGGCCGATTTAGCAGTGTCCCATAAAGTTATTGAGCGTAATGAAGCCCTCAAATTTTTTCGTAGCATAGGCGAAGAATACAAAGCCAAAATTATTGAAGATATCCCCGACACGGAAACGCTGACGATTTACCAGCAGGGTGACTTTATCGATTTATGCCGCGGCCCACATTTGCCCAGCACGGGTAAGCTCAAAGCCTTCAAATTGACGAAATTAGCTGGCGCGTATTGGCGCGGCAATTCTGACAATGAAATGCTGCAACGAATTTATGGTACGGCCTGGACGGATAAAAAAAGCCTGGATGAGTATTTAAAGAACCTGGAAGAAGCTGAAAAACGCGACCATCGCAAAATTGCTAAAAACCTGGATTTGTTCCACCTGCAGGAAGAAGCGCCCGGCATGATTTTCTGGCATGCCAATGGCTGGACTATTTACCAGGAAATTAAAGAATACATACGCAAACGCGTACTCGAAAGTGATTATGAAGAAGTAGCGACCCCGCAATTAGTGGATTTAGAACTATGGAAAAAGTCCGGTCACTGGGAAATGTTCGGCGCCGACATGTTTACCCTGGATGCGGATGAAAACCGCCACTATGCGTTAAAACCCATGAACTGCCCGTGTCATATTCAGATTTTTAAACAAGGGTTGCGTAGTTATCGCGACTTGCCGCTGCGGTTTACCGAGTTTGGCCTGTTGCACCGTAATGAGTTTTCCGGTGCCATGCACGGCTTGATGCGCGTACGCCAGATGGTGCAAGACGATGCCCATATTTTCTGTACCGAAGACCAGCTGCAAGAAGAATCCCTGAAGTTTATCAAATTACTTTTGGATGTTTATAAAGATTTTGGCTTTAACGATATTACCGTACGCCTGGCGACCCGCCCGGAAAAACGTGTAGGTACTGATGCGCTATGGGACCAGGCAGAACAAGCGCTTGCTCAAGCTTTGACCGATTCGGGTTTAAAATTTGAAGTCCGTCCCGGCGAAGGCGCATTTTACGGCCCCAAAATTGAATTCCATCTCAAAGATTGCCTCAATCGTATGTGGCAATGTGGCACGTTACAGCTGGACTATGTTATGCCCGGCCGATTGGATGCCTATTATATAGACGAAGATAGCAGCAAAAAAGTGCCAGTCATGTTACATCGTGCTATCCTAGGCTCCCTGGAAAGATTTATTGGGGTATTGCTGGAGCATTATGCTGGCAAATTGCCAGTCTGGTTAGCCCCGGTCCAGGCGGTTTTTATGAATATTACCGACAAGCAGGGTGCTTATGTCGAAGAAATTACAAATTTATTCAAAAAACAGGGCATTAGAGTAAAATCGGACTTGAGAAATGAGAAGATCGGCTATAAAATCCGCGAACACACCTTACAGAACGTCCCCTACCTGATAGTGGCGGGCGATCGTGAGGCATCCGCGCGTGAAGTTTCGGTACGTACTCAACAGGGTAAAGACCTCGGAACAATGCCTTTGGAGCAATGTATGGATCTTATTAAGCAAGCCATTGCGCAACGGAGCCGGATCCAATAATTAGGAGGAAGACCAGATTAGCGAAAAAAAACCTCGGGTTAATGATGAAATTACAGTATATGAGGTTCGCTTAATTGACGCCGAAGGCGGTCAGTTAGGAGTTGTGCCCACACGTCAAGCGAGACAAATCAGCGAGGAAGCTGGTTTAGATTTAGTAGAATTATCGCCTGATGCTAAGCCCCCAGTATGCCGTATTATGGATTTTGGCAAGTTTCGTTTCCAGCAAAGCAAGCGTAAAGCCGCTGCCAAACGGAAACAAAAACAGGTTCATATCAAGGAAATCAAGATCAGACCGGCAACTGAGGAAGGCGACTATCAAGTTAAGTTCCGCAGCATCGTTCGCTTCTTGAGTGATGGTGATAAGGTCAAAGTAACTTTGCGCTTCCGCGGACGGGAAATGGCGCACCCTGAGTTAGGAATGCAGTTGTTAGAACGTATCATGACCGAATTAGCAGACCATGGCGTGGTCGAGCAACGTCCAAAGTTCGAAGGGCGGCAAATGGTCATGGTAGTAGGGCCCAAGAAGAAAGCTTAATATTTTGAAATTTAATGCAACAAAGTGGAGTTTTACTGAAATGCCTAAATTAAAAACTAACCGTGGAGCGGCGAAACGCTTTAAAGCAACTGGCAGTGGCTTTAAGCATCGTGGAACAGCGCGCAACCACATTTTGACCAAGAAATCGACCAAACGTAAGCGTCATTTACGCGGCGTACTTGGCGTAGCAAAAGTTGACTGTCCTTCAGTCAAGCAAATGCTGCCGTACTCAGACTAGCGAGGAGAACCACCATGGCAAGAGTTAAAAGAGGCGTTACCGCCCGCGCCCGACACAAAAAAGTGTTGGATAAGGCAAAAGGTTATTATGGCGCCCGCAGCCGCGTATTCCGCGTTGCGAACCAGGCAGTTATCAAGGCTGGTCAGTATGCGTATCGTGATCGCCGTCAAAAGAAACGTGATTTCAGAGCATTGTGGATTGTGCGTATCAACGCCGCCGCGCGTGAATGCGGTCTGTCTTACAGCGTATTGATGAATGGCTTGAAAAGAGCAGCGATTGAAATTGACCGTAAAGTATTAGCAGACATTGCTGTATTTGATAAAGTAGGTTTTGCTGCGATAGTTGATCAAGTTAAGACCCTGAAAGCGGCTTAAACAGTGCGGCGTAAGCAGCTGTCATTCCCGCGCAGGCGGGAATCCATTATGAGTACCCCGCAGCTTCTGCAGTTACAATGAATGGATTCCCGCCTGCGCGGGAATGACAGATACACAAAAGCCACAAGTGCTTCAGCTTGGAACATGCCCATGATGGAACTGGATGAACTACTAACACAAGCTGAAGCCAGCATACGCAGTGCTACCGATTTAAAAACCCTAGATCATTTTCGTGTAACCTATCTTGGCAAAAAAGGCCATCTCACCGAATATTTAAAAAACCTCGGCCAGCTACCCCCTACCGAGCGGCCCTTAGCAGGCCAGAAAGTTAATACCATCAAACAAAAAGTCCAAACCCTTATTGAAGAGCGCACGCAGGTACTGCAAGCCGCGGAAGTCGCCAGTCAACTCGCCAATGAAGCTATCGATATCACTTTGCCCGGTCGCGGCCAGAGTTTTGGTTCACTGCATCCGGTCACGAAAACCCGCGAACGTCTGGAAAACTTATTCAAGCAAATGGGTTTTATGGTCGTTGATGGCCCGGAAATTGAAGAGGATTATTATAATTTCACCGCACTCAATATTCCGGAATTACATCCAGCGCGCGCTACGCAAGACACGTTTTATTTTGATGACGGTAAGTTATTACGAACGCATACGTCGCCAATGCAGATACGTGTCATTGAAAACCATAAACCGCCGTTGCGTATCATCGCGATGGGACGAGTTTACCGCCGCGATTTTGATATTACCCATACGCCTATGTTTCATCAAATCGAAGGGTTGATGATAGATGAAAATGTCAGCTTCGGTGATTTGAAAGGTATTCTGTTAAACTTTTTGCAAGCTTTTTTCGAAACCGAAGTGGCCATCCGTTTTCGACCTTCGTATTTTCCCTTTACCGAACCTTCCGCTGAAGTGGACATTGGTTGTTTGAAATGTGCGGGCAAAGGTTGTCGAATTTGCAAAAACACGGGCTGGCTGGAAGTTTTAGGTTGCGGCATGGTGCATCCCAATGTGTTAACCATGGCTGGCATAGATCCGGAACGTTATTCCGGCTGGGCCTTTGGCTGTGGGATTGACCGCTTGACGATGCTGCGTTATGGCATTACTGACTTGCGCGCATTATTTGAAAACGATTTGCGTTTTCTCAAGCAATTTTAAGGGGC
This sequence comes from Pseudomonadota bacterium, assembly GCA_040389045.1. Classification (GTDB taxonomy): domain Bacteria; phylum Pseudomonadota; class Gammaproteobacteria; order DSM-16500; family DSM-16500; genus UBA5158. The sequence continues at coordinate 12,330 of JAZKAT010000011.1, forward strand.
CTGGCGATCATGAAATTCAGCGAATCCTGGTTACGCGAGTGGATCAACCCCAAGTTGTCACGCCCTGAATTAGCCGAATGTTTAACGATGGCAGGACTTGAAATTGACGAACTGGCTCCAGTCGCCTCCGAATTTTCCAAAGTAGTGGTTGCTGAAATCCTCGCCGTCAAAAAACATCCCGACGCGGACAATTTAACGATTTGCGAAGTCGCGGCCGGTGGTAAACCCCTGACTATAGTTTGTGGCGCTGGCAACGTAAAACCGCATTTGAAAGTTCCCGCGGCATTAATCGGCGCAGTGTTGCCAAATAATGTCACCATTAAAGCGACCAACATTCGGGGCATTCCCTCAGCTGGCATGTTATGTTCCGCCAGTGACCTGGGTTTGAGTGATGACAATGAAGGGTTATTTGAATTGCCAGCCGATGCGCCCGTCGGTGTAGCGCTTTGGGATTATTTAAAATTATCCGATTATGTAATTGATGTTGCCATCACCCCTAATCGCGGTGATTGTTTAAGCTTGCTAGGCATGGCAACCGAAATCAGCGCATTGACCGCGGCCAAAATCACGCCGCCAAAATTCACCACCATTAAACCTGCGCACAAAGACGTTTTACCCGTCACTATCCATAAAAACGCGCAGCAAGCCTGCCCGTGTTATGTTGGCCGTGTCATTCGTGGTGTACAAGCCGATGCGCCTACACCGATCTGGTTGCGCGAACGCTTGCGTCGTAGCGGTATCCGTTCAATTAGTCCGGTAGTGGATGTGACGAACTACGTCATGCTGGAACTAGGCCAGCCTATGCATGCTTTTACGCTTGAAACTCTTAGCGGTGGCATTGAAGTGCGCATGGCGAAAACCGGCGAAGAATTGGCATTGCTGGATGGCAGTGAAGTCAAACTCGATACGGAAACCTTGGTGATCGCGGATAAACAAAAAGCGCTGGCGGTCGCGGGGGTGATGGGTGGCATGGATTCGCGGGTAACACTGCTCACACAAAATATATTTTTGGAAAGCGCGTATTTCCAACCTCAGGCTACGGCGCGCGCCGCGCGGCGTTACCATATTAATTCGGATTCATCCTATCGTTTTGAACGCGGCATTGATCCTTTGCTGCAACGTAAAGCCATGGAACGCGCCACGCAATTATTGCTGGAAATTACCGGCGGCAGTGCTGGGCCGATAATTGATGTGAGTAATAAGAACCTGCCGCAGCCAGTCAAAATTAACTTGCGCCCCGAACGCATTAAAAAAATTCTGGGCTGTGACGTCCCCGCCAAACAGGTTGAAAAAATTTTACAAAGTTTGCAATTCGATGTTAAAACCAAAGCAAAAACCGCCAGTAAAAAAACGCCACCTGCCTGGCAAGTCACCGTGCCGCCACGGCGTTCGGATGTCACCACAGAAATTGACTTGATTGAAGAAATCGCCCGTTTGTATGGTTACGATAAAATTCCCTGTCATGATATTGTCGCCGCCCTGCAGATTAATCCTGGGCGTGAAGAGCAACTGGCATTATCAACACTACGCCGCGCATTTTATGATTTAGGTTATCAGGAAGTAGTAACTTACAGTTTCATAGATCCAAAGCTGCAAGCGATTTTTCATCCCGGAGAACCAGTGAAGGAATTGCTGAATCCCATGACTGCCGACATGGCCGTGATGCGTGGCGGCTTATGGCCGGGTTTGGTGAATACGTTGTTATATAACCAAAACCGTCAGCAAGAACGCGTGCGGATTTTTGAATCCGGCCGCCAGTTTGTTTTTGAAAATAATCAATTACAACAACAAATGATGTTAAGCGGCTTAATTTGCGGAACAGCTTTCCCTAAACAGTGGGGCAATAGCAATCGCCTCGCCGATTTTTTTGACCTGAAAGGCGATCTGGAAAATATTTTCAAACTGACTTTTGACCAGGATGAGTTTATTTTTAAAACGGGGACCCATGCGGCCCTGCATCCAGGCCAAACGGCGGAAATAATCAGAGATGGACAGAAAATAGGCATTCTGGGCATGTTACATCCTAGCATCAGTCAAGCGTTGAAAGTGGAAGGGTCTGTATTTTTATTTTCCTTAATGCTGGATTCTGTAGTAAATGCGCGAATTCCTAACTATCAGAGCCTGTCTAAGTTCCCAGAGATACATAGGGATATTGCTATATTGTTAGATCAGTCTGTACCGGCGTTGGAAATTCAGGATACAATAAGAGAACAGTCCGGAGAATTGCTCAAAAACATTGATATATTTGATGTTTATCAGGGGAAGGGAATTCCCGCGGGACAGAAAAGCATTGCGTTATCCTTGACCTTGCAACATTCTTCACGCACTCTAATAGATGAAGAAGTTGCAAAATTAATGGAACGCATCATAGTGGCGCTTAAAGAACGGTTCAACGCTGAATTAAGGGGCTAATTAAATGGCACTGACAAAAGCGGATATTTCTGAACATTTGTTTCAAGAAATAGGATTGACCAAGCGTGAGGCAAAGGAAATCGTTGAGTTATTTTTTCATGAGCTTAGCGGAGCTTTGGAAAGTGCGCAACAAGTGAAACTTTCCGGCTACGGCAATTTTGAGTTACATGACAAAAATGAACGTCCGGGACGAAATCCAAAAACAGGCGAAGAAATACCTGTTTCAGCCAGACGCGTCGTTACTTTTCGCAGCGGTCAAAAACTCAGGGCGCGTGTGGAAAAGTATGCTGGAAAAGAAACCCAAGACGACAAGTAAGCTGTCGAAGAATGGCCAACGTAAGGAAGTTACCGCCAGTTCCTTACCGCCTATTCCGGACAAGCGTTATTTCACCATTGGTGAGGCAGCGCAATTATGCGGGGTGAAACCGCATGTTTTACGTTACTGGGAAATAGAATTCTTACAATTAAAGCCATCCAAGCGCCGCGGTAATCGACGTTATTACCAAGCCAAAGATGTACAGGTAGTCCGTCAAATTCGCAAGTTACTCTATGAAGATGGCTTTACTATTGAAGGCGCACGATACCAATTGGGACAAACTCCCCAAGAGTCAAGCGCAAGTAATGATGTAGTGATAAAAAAACTTATTGCAGATCTCGAACAGCTTCTGCAGAATCTCAAAACCGCTGAACAAGTGGTTTAAAGAATAAAGTAAATGAGTAGCGGGCAGAAATTCAGTGTGCAACCAGTCAGTCTAGCAGAAAGTTTAATTTCGCTAGACTGAGTCGAGGAACGACGATTTTCGAGCACCGCAGCGCAGTTTACATGCGAGTAAATGAGCAGCGGAGCACAGAAAATCGGCGCTTCTCGGCCATCATAGTAGAA
>JAZKAT010000011.1:15724-17519 GCA_040389045.1 Pseudomonadota bacterium
AGTAAATGAGCAGCGGAGCACAGAAAATCGGCGCTTCTCGGCCATCATAGTAGAAATAGAAACGGGGCGTAGCGCAGTCTGGTAGCGCACTTGACTGGGGGTCAAGTGGTCGTGGGTTCAAATCCCGCCGTCCCGATCACAAATGACAAGGAACGTTGAACGTGGATAGAATCTGGCTCAAGAGTTACGTCAAAGGTGTTCCCGCAGAAATAAACCCCGATTTATATCACTCTGTCACAGAAATTCTTGAAGAAAGTTGTCAAACTTACGCAAACCAAACAGCCTTTTACAATATGGGTGTCACCATCACCTATAAACAGTTCGACGCCTATGCTCGCGATGTAGCTGCCTATCTACAGCAAGAGTTACATTTAAAACCGGGTGACCGTGTTGCCATGATGATGCCAAACCTGTTGCAGTATCCCGTGGCCATGTTTGGAATTCTCCGTGCCGGTTTGACCGTAGTAAATGTGAATCCACTTTACACGGCAGCCGAAGTGGCGCATCAAGTCACTGACGCGGGCGCGGAAACCATTATTGTATTATCGAACTTCGCGCGCACCGTACAAAAAGCATTGGCCGATACTCCCTTAAAAAATGTTATCGTGACTGACATTGGTGATTTATTTCCACGTCCCAAAGCATTTATTATTAATTTCGTACTCAAAAATATTAAGAAAAAAATTCCCGAATGGAATATTCCGCACTCCATTCCATTTCGAACAGTACTAACCGCCGGTAAAAAATTACCGTTTAACCGCGTCAGTGTTAATTCTCAAGATATTGCTTTTCTACAATATACGGGTGGAACTACCGGCATTTCAAAAGGCGCTATGCTCACGCATCGCAATATGGTTGCTAATCTGTTACAAGCTGAAGCCTGGTTTCAGCCCATGTTCAGAAAAGGCCAGGAAATCATTATCACCGCATTGCCGCTTTATCATATTTACTCGCTGACAGTTACCTTATTGCTGGCAAAACTCGGCGCATTGGCGGTATTGATTACCAACCCACGTGATTTCAATGAAATCATTGCTGGGATGAAAAAATTTGATTTCACCATTTTAACGGGTGTGAATACTTTATTTAATTCATTACTCAAACAACCAGAATTTTTAAAATTAAATTTTAAAAATGTTGTGCTGACGCTAGGCGGTGGCATGGCGGTGCAAAGCGCAGTGGCCGAGCGCTGGCAAAAAGCAACGGGTAAACCAATTCTGGAAGCGTATGGATTAACCGAAACTTCACCTTGCGCGACCATTAATCCAACCGATCTGAAAGCTTATAATGGCACAGTGGGTTTGCCGGTTTCCTCGACCCTGGCGGCGATTTTAGATGATGATGGTAATGAAGTGCCGATTAATAATCCTGGTGAACTTGGTATCAAAGGCCCGCAAGTCATGCGTGGCTATTGGCAAAATCCAGTTGAAACAAAAAAAGTATTTTCCAAAGATGGCTGGCTGTTAACCGGCGATATCGCCACCATGGATGAAAATGGTTATGTGCGCATTGTTGAACGCAAAAAGGATATGATTTTAGTTTCCGGCTTTAATGTTTATCCAAATGAAATTGAAGATGTGTTAGTGACTATGCCAGGCATACGCGAAGCGGCAGTGATTGGCGTAGTCGATGAAAATTCAGGCGAAGTCCCCAAAGCATTTATTGTTCGCGATGATTCTAGTATTACTGTTGAAGAAGTTAAAAAGTTTTTACACGAAAAATTAACCGCCTACAAAGTCCCCAAACACATTAAATTCTGCGACGACCTCCCCAAATCCAACGTAGGCAAAGTCCT
>JAZKAT010000012.1:0-1900 GCA_040389045.1 Pseudomonadota bacterium
CCGCTAACGCCAATCGTACTACTGCCGCTCTTTAAAGTAGTATTACCGGCTAATGATAATGCCGCTAAACTCATTGCTGTGTTAGTCGTATTGATAGTACCAAAAGTGGTGGTGGTGCTAGCCGTGCTAGTCAAGCCACCGGTAAAGGTCAGGGCGCTAGAGCTAGCACTGCCTAAGGTAACACCGCCGGTGTTATTAAAAGTCGTTGCATTAGTGATGGTGTTGGTACCGGTGCCATTTAAAGCAACGGCATAATTCGCTAAAGATCCAAAAGTCACTAAGCCGCCTAAGGTGACATTACCGTTAAAGGTGACAGCACCGGTGGAACCAGCAGTCGCATCTTGTAGAGTCAATGTTTGGCCGCTACCGCTCACATTGCCACTGTAAGTAATCGTGCCACTGCCACTCTTGTCAGTGAATGAGCCACCAAAATTAATCGCATCACTAAATAATTGATTGCCGCTAGTGGTAATTGCAGTGACACCACTTGCAATTGAATCAGTACTACCGCCGTTTACGATCAGGGAAGCAATGTTAATGTTACCATTCAAAGTATTGCCAGCAGCACCACTTGCAGTCAGGCCGAATGCACCAGTGGTTGAGCCAATACTTACTGTGCCGGTGCCGGTTGCATTCAATACGCTAATGCCAGTCAAAGTAACGGTACCTAACGATAATGCGGAATTTGTTGTATTGATAGTTCCAAAGATGCTGTTAGTACTAGCTGTGCTAGTCAAGCCACCGGTAAAGGTCAGTGCGCTAGTGCCAGCACTGCCTAAGGTAACACCGCCGGTGTTATTGAAAGTCGTTGCATTAGTGATGGTGCTGGCGCCGGTGCCAGTTAATGACACGGCATAATTTGCTGAACTTCCGAAAGTTACTAAGCTGCCCAGGGTGACATTACCGCTCAAGGTGACAGCACCAGTGGAACCGGCGGTGGCATCTTGTAGTGTTAATGATTTGCCGCTACCGCTGAGAGTACCGCTAACGCCAATCGTACTACTGCCGCTCTTTAAAGTAGTATTACCGGCTAATGTCAATGCCGCTAAACTCATTGCTGTGTTAGTAGTATTAATAGTACCAAAAGTGGTGGTAGTGCCAGCCGTGCTAGTCAAGCCGCCGGTAAAGGTCAGTGCGCTAGAACTAGCACTGCCTAAGGTAACGCCGCCGGTGTTATTGAAAGTCGTTGCATTGGTGATGGTGCTGGTACCTGTGCCATTTAAAAGAACGACATAGTTACCCGCAAAAGTTGTCAAGCCAGTAATCGTGAGATTGCCGCCTAAAGTGACAGTACCGGTGGCACTCGCATCTTGTAGTGATAATATTTTGCTGCCGGTGACATTACCACTGACACCAATCGTCGAAGTACCGCTATCTAATGTCGTATTACCGGCTAATGTTAATGCCGCTAAACTCATTGCTGTGTTAGTCGTATTGATAGTACCAAAAGTGGTGGTGGTGCCAGCCGTACTGGTCAAGCCACCGGTAAAGGTCAGTGCACTAGAGCTAGCACTGCCTAAGGTAACACCGCCGGTGTTATTAAAAGTCGTTGCATTAGTGATGGTGTTGGTACCTGTGCCATTTAAAGCAACGGCGTAGTTACCCGCAAAAGTTGTCAAGCCAGTAATCGTGACATTGCCGCCCAAGGTGACAGCACCGGTGGCACTTGCATCTTGTAGTGATAATGTTTTGCTACCGGTGACATTACCACTGACACCAATAGTCGAAGAACCGCTATCTAATGTCGTATTACCGGCTAATGTTAATGCCGCTAAACTCATTGCCGTATTAGTGGTATTGACGGCACCAAAAGTGGTGGTGGTGCTAGCCGTGCTAGTCAAGCCGCCGGTAAAGGTCAGGGCGCTAGAGCTAGCACTGCCTAAGGTAACACCGCCGGTGT
>JAZKAT010000013.1:0-10526 GCA_040389045.1 Pseudomonadota bacterium
TGAAATATTTTTATGATGAGTTTGTTTATCATATTGAGAATAAGCGGTGTTTGGTGGGTTAGTGCTACTTACTGTCATTCCCGCGCAGGCGGGAATCCATTATAAGTAGCCCGCAGCTTCTGCAGTTACAATGAATGGATTCCCGCCTGCGCGGGAATGACAGTTAGGTGACAGAACGGTTAATGTTTTTTGAGGCTTTGTTATGGCTGACATTGAAATTGAAATAGACGGGAAAAAATTATCCGCCAAGCCTAGCGACATGGTGATTCAAGTCGCGGATGCAGCGGGGATTTATATTCCGCGTTTTTGTTATCACAAATTATTAACTGTCGCCGCTAATTGCCGTATGTGTTTAGTCGAAGTTGAAAAATCACCCAAAACCTTACCCGCCTGCGCGACACCGGTGATGGCGGGCATGAAAGTTTTTACCCGTTCCGCGAAAGCATTGGCCGCGCAAAAAGCGGTGATGGAATTTTTATTAATAAACCATCCTTTGGATTGCCCGATCTGCGATCAAGGTGGTGAATGTGAATTGCAAGACTTGGCCATGGGTTTTGGTTCGCCCGATTCTTTTTATCATGAAGGCAAGCGTTCGGTGAAAGACCAGGACATTGGCCCGCTCATTCAAACCGACATGACACGCTGTATTCAATGCACCCGCTGTGTGCGTTTTGGCGCGGAAATTGCGGGTATGCCTGAGCTGGGCGCGGTGGGACGTGGTGAAGATATGGAAATCAGCACTTACGTTGAGCATGCCATGAAATCAGAAGTTTCTGGCAATGTCATTGATATTTGTCCGGTAGGTGCGCTGACATCCAAGCCATTCCGCTTTACCGCTCGCGCCTGGGAATTAGAACAGCGGCCGACGATTAGTGCGCATGATTGCATGGGTAGTAATTTGTATGCGCATACGCGAGATGGCGTGGTGATGCGTATGGTGCCAAGAGAAAATACCAAGATTAATCAAACCTGGATTTCAGATCGCGATCGTTTTAGTTATGAAGCTTTATATCACCCAGACCGTATCACCAGGCCGTTAATGAAACGTCATGGCCAGTGGCAGGAAGTGGATTGGGAAACCGGGCTGGCAGAAACGGCGATGAATTTGCAAAAAATCGCCAGCGATAATGGCGGCCCAGCGTTAGGCGCGCTGGCTTCGCCCAATGCTACTTTGGAAGAATTTTATTTATTGCAAAAAGTCATGCGTGGCTTAGGCAGTTCCAACATCGACCATCGGTTGCGACAAACCGATTTTACCGATCAAGATAATTTCGCCGCCGCGCCCGCGCTAGGCATGCAGTTTGCGGAATTGGAAGAATGCGACACCATTTTATTAATTGGCGCGAACTTGCAAAAAGAAGTTCCGGCCGCGAATTTGCGCATACGCCAAGCTGCGTTGCGCGGTGCTAAAGTATTGGCAGTAAATCCGCTGGATTTCGCCGTCAATTTCCCGCTCACGGAAAAATATATTGTCACGCCGTCGGAAACCTTGCTGGCGCTGGCTGGCATTGCTAAAGAATTGCAGGCCGAGAGTAAAGTTGCCACGGACGAACAGCAAAAAACGTTCGCGCGTTATTTGCGTGAAGGTAAAAAAGTTTGTGTATTACTCGGCAATCTCGCCATGAATTATCAAGAGGCGGCGCAAGTGCGCGCCCTGGCGCTAGAGATTGCCAATCATTGTCAGGGTGTATTTGGCATGTTAACCGAAGGCGCTAACGCGGCGGGCGCATGGCTGGCCGGTGCGGTCCCCCATCGAGGGCCCATGGCGCAAGCCGTTACGCCGGGAATGAATGTGTCACAAATGCTGGCGGAGCCGCGCCATGCTTATGTGTTGCTGAATGTAGAACCTGATCTGGATTGCGCGCATGCATTGGCAGCAGCGGCGTCATTGCAGCAGGCGGAATTTGTTGTGTCATTGTCGTTATTTAGAAATCCATTAATAGACCAGCATGCGCATGTCATTTTACCGATCGCGCCATTTACTGAAACCGCGGGTACCTTTGTCAATGCGGCGGGTGACTGGCAACGCTTTAACGGTGTGGCGTCGGCGTTTGCGGAATCGCGCCCAGCGTGGAAAGTGTTACGCGTACTCGGAAATTTATTGCATCTTGAAGGATTTGATTACACTTCAAATGATGAAGTACACCATGAATTAAAAAATATGCTGCAAGAGTTACCTGAATTAAAAACCAGTGCAGTGACGCTGGACAAAGAAAAATTAATAACGGGTAGTGGGCTGACGCGTATTGGGTTTATCCCACTTTATGCGGTAGACAGTTTGACGCGTCGCGCCGCTGCTTTGCAAATGGCGCAGCCGATTTTGGAAGGGGAATTTGCCAATGTGCATGTTAATCCAAAGACCGCGGCAGAATTACGCATTCAAAATGCTGAATTGGTTACGATCAAACAGAAAAATGGTCAAGCCAGACTTTTGGTGAAGCTGGATGCACGTGTGCCGGAACGCGGCTTGATGATAGCAGGCGGCATTGTTGAAACCACCGAACTGGCAGAATTGTTTGGGCCGGTTGAGGTGGTGAAGGGTTGAGTTACTGTCATTATTGTTGGGCCGGTTGAGATAATGAAGTGTTGAGTTACTGTCATTCCCGCGCAGGCGGGAATCCATTATAAGTAGCCCGCAGCTTCTGCAGTTACAATGAATGGATTCCCGCCTGCGCGGGAATGACAGAAGTGAGAGCGGAATGACAGAAGTGAGAGCGGAATGACAGAAGTCAGAGTGGAATGACAGTAGAGCGAGCGGAATGACAGTAGTGAGAGCGGAATGAGAGTAGAGAGAGCGGAATGAGAGTAGAGAGAGCGGGAATGACGGTTGTTTAAAGTTGGATGGAATAGTCTTAAATAAAAGGTCTTAAGCAATATGGATCAAGTATTTTTAGTCGGTGGGATAGTCGCGAAAATTATCGTGATCGTGCTAGTGTTGCTAGTATCGGTTGCGTATCTCACTTTTATTGAACGCAAAGTTATCGGCGCCATGCAATCGCGTATTGGCCCCAATCGCGTAGGCCCTTTTGGGTTGACGCAACCGTTTGCCGATGTCATCAAACTCGTCGCCAAGGAAATTATCGTTCCTACCGCTTCTAACAAATATTTATTTATCATCGCCCCGATGATAAGTATCGCTACGGCCATGGCGGGCTGGGCAGTAATTCCTTTTGATAAACTCCATGTGCTGGCGAACATTAATGCGGGTGTGTTGTATTCACTGTCGATATCATCGCTAGGTGTTTATGGTATTTTAATTGCCGGCTGGGCATCCAATTCAAAATACGCCATGTTTGGCGCCATGCGCGCCGCCGCGCAATCCATTTCCTATGAAATTGCCATGGGGTTTGCCCTGGTAGGGGTGATGATGGCGGCTAGTTCATTGAATTTTCAGACTATTATTCAAGCGCAAAGCGGTGGCTTCTGGCATTGGTACTGGCTGCCATTATTCCCTTTATTTATGGTGTTCTGGATTTCCGGTGTCGCGGAAACCAATCGTTCGCCATTTGATGTGGCCGAAGGCGAAACGGAATTAGTCGCGGGTTTTCAAGTGGAATATTCCGGAACGGCTTTCGCGTTATTTTTCCTGGCGGAATATGCGAACATGATTTTAATTTCCGCGCTGATTGCCATGATGTTTTTGGGCGGCTGGTTATCACCTTTTGAAGGCATACCGGTGCTTGGGCCACTCTTTGACTTCGTACCCGGATTTTTTTGGCTGTTAGCCAAGTTGGCAATTTTTATCTTTTTCTATTTATGGATTAGAGCGACGTTTCCGCGTTATCGTTACGATCAAATCATGCGTTTGGGCTGGAAAATATTAATTCCAGTGACGATTGTCTGGATAGTCGTACTCAGTTTCGCGATTCATTTTAAGGTTAGTCCATGGTTTGCTTAACGGGAAAATTATGCGGCGCATGCTAAAATATATTAAAGCTTTCACATTATCGGATTTACTGGCCGGGTTGAAACAAACCGCCAAGTATTTTGTCGCGCCCAAAGTGACGATACAATTTCCGGAAGAAAAAACGCCGACGTCGCCACGCTATCGTGGTTTGCATGCCTTGCGTCGTTATCCCAATGGTGAAGAACGCTGCATCGCCTGCAAATTATGTGAAGCGGTTTGTCCAGCGCTGGCAATTAAAATTGAAGCAGAACCGCGTATGGATGGTTCACGCCGCACGACCTTATACGATATCGATATTTTCAAATGCGTTTATTGCGGGCTTTGTGAAGAAGCTTGTCCGGTGGATGCTATTGTTTTAACCAAGAACCAGGATTATCACGTGGAAAACCGCGGTGAAAATATTATTACTAAAGAAAAATTATTAGCGCTAGGTGATAAATACGAAGCGGAAATCGCTGCCGATCGCGCGGCGGAGGCACCTTATCGATGACCGTATTACAATTAATTTTTTATGTATTTTCAGCCGTCGCCATTTTTTCGGCTTTGATGGTGGTTAGCGCGAGCAATCCGGTGCGCGGCGCCTTATTTTTAGTGCTGTCATTTTTTGCCATGGCGGGTTTATGGATTTTATTGCACGCGGAATTCCTGGCACTGATTTTAGTGCTGGTTTACGTAGGCGCGGTGATGACCTTGTTTTTATTTGTGGTAATGATGTTGCGCGTCAACCGGGTAGGATTGTGGGAAGGTTTTGTGCGCTATTTACCGATTAGTTTATTGATAGTGATAGGTGTAGTGGCGATCATGATTACCGCGATTGATCCGAATCATCTGGGTTTGTTACAAATGCCTGAACCACCCGCGCCGGGGCCGGAATTTAGTAACACAGCGAGCCTGGGCGAAGTGTTATATACGCATTATGCTTTTCCATTTGAAGTGGCGGCAGTGGTGTTGTTGACAGCGATAGTGGCGGCCATCAGTTTGACGCATAGCCCACGCAAGAAACACAAAACCCAAAATATCGCCGAACAACACGCGGCAAATCCCAGGGACCGGTTGCGTCTGGTGGATATGCCCTCCAGTCCGCGCCCTAAACCAACTGCAACGGGACAATAATATGTTATCACTGGCGGATTTTCTGATTGTGGCGGCACTGATTTTTGGTATAGGCATCGCTGGCATTGTGATCAATCGTAAAAATATCATCGTGTTATTAATGTCGATTGAATTAATTTTATTAGCGGTGAATACCAACTTTGTAGCGTTTTCTTACTATCTAGGCAATGTGACGGGACAAATATTTGTATTTTTTATTTTAACCGTCGCCGCGGCGGAAGCCGCCATTGGGCTAGCTATCATGATGGTTTTATTTAGAAGACGCGGTTCCATTGAAGTGCAAGCACTCGATTTATTAAAGGGATAAGACATGGCCAATCAGTTTTTAACAATTGCGCTTGCCATCATTCTGTTACCGTTAGGTGGCGCGCTTATCGCTGGCCTCCTGGGGAAAAAAATTGGCCGCAGCGCGACGGCGTTAACAACGATTGTGCTGGTTGGCATTTCATTTTTGCTGTCCTGTTATATGGCGTACGAAATATTAATCGCGGGTCACGCACCCGTTGATGCGGTGGTTTATAACTGGATCAAGGCTGGCGCGTTTAAAATTGATGTCGCGTTATTGATTGATCGCTTAAGCGCGACCATGGCATTTATCGTCACTTTTGTTTCCTTCATGGTGCATATCTATACCGTTGGTTACATGAGAGATGATCCGGGTTATCAGCGTTTTTTTAGTTATGTTTCATTATTCACGTTTGCGATGCTGATCTTAGTGTTGGCCGATAATTTCCTGTTAATGTTTTTTGGCTGGGAAGGCGTGGGGCTGGTGTCTTATTTATTAATCGGTTTTTGGTTTCAGCGGGAAGCGGCGACGTTTGGTAGTTTAAAAGCATTTTTGGTTAACCGTATCGGTGATATTGGTTTCATTCTGGCGATTGCTGGGATCATGTTGTTTTTTGGCAGCCTGGATTATCACACGGTCTTTTCGAATGTGCAGACTATCATGGATAAAAAAATCAGTGTGTTTCATGGTGTGGACACTTCCGCGATTACGGTAATTTGTATTTTGTTATTTATTGGCGCGATGGGCAAATCGGCGCAAGTGCCATTACATGTGTGGTTGCCAGAATCCATGGAAGGCCCTACACCTATTTCAGCGCTGATCCATGCGGCAACCATGGTTACGGCCGGTATTTATATGGTGGCGCGGGTGTCGCCTATGTTTGAGTTTTCCAATAACGCATTGACGTTTATCGTGGTGATTGGTGCGACTACCAGTTTGTTTATGGGCATATTGGCCGTATTTCATTTTGACATCAAACGGGTCATTGCTTATTCGACTTTATCACAGTTGGGTTATATGACTGTTGGTTTAGGTGTGTCGGCATATGATGCGGCGATTTTTCATTTGGTCACGCATGCGTTTTTTAAAGCGTTATTATTTCTGGCGGCGGGTTCGGTGATTATCGCGCTTCACCATGAACAAGATATGCGAAAAATGGGTGGCCTGGCGCGTTATCTGCCGATAACTTATCTGACGTTTATGATAGGCGCATTGTCATTGTCAGGCATCCCGCCTTTTGCGGGTTTTTATTCCAAAGATATTTTGATTGAAGCGACGCATATTTCCACGATGGCGGGCGCGCATTATGCTTATTGGTGTTTACTGGCGGGCGCTTTTATCACGCCGCTTTATATTTTCCGGGCGGTGTTCCTGACTTTCCATGGGCCAGAGCGTATGACCGAGGAAAACAAAAAGCACTTGCACGAATCCCCGTGGGTAGTGTTAGTTCCGTTAATAGCATTGGCGGTGCCAAGCATAGTTGCCGGCGGGATGCTGATTGGCCCAATGTTATTTGGCCAGCCGCATTTGCTAGGTGACAGCATTTTTGTCCTGCCACAACATGATGTGCTGAAGCAATTAGCGGGTGAGTTTCATGGCGCGCGCGCCATGGCCCTGCATGCCAGTAGTACGTGGCCACTGTGGTTGGCGCTGGCGGGAATTGTCACCGCGTGGTTCTTCAATTTGCGTTTCACGGCGCTGGCGGAAAAATTAAAAAAATCCTGTTCGGGTATTTATGCCATTCTCGTCGACAAATATGGATTTGATGATTTCAATCAATTAGTCCTGGTACATGGGGTGCGTAAACTGGGTTACTTTTTTTATAATATCAGCGATTTGATTTTGATTGATGGTATTTTTGTTAATGGCTCAGGCCGATTAATTCAATGGTTTTCCCGGGTTGCTAGACATTTACAGTCTGGCTACATTTATCATTACACGCTGGCTATGATCGCAGGATTGCTATTTTTCCTGGCTTGGCAGGTGCATTAGGATTTTTTGATTTATGTTTTCACATTTTCCAATACTGACATTTTTGATTTGGTTTCCGGTTTTGGGCGCGGTCGCTGTACTGTTGACTGGCGGTGACAATCACGCTGCGAGCGCGCGCAAGATCGCGATCGTGGTCAGCCTTATCAATCTCGCCATGTGCGTGCCGCTTTATCTGGGTTTTGATCCATCCTCATTCGCCATGCAATTCACCCAGGACCATTTATGGATACGCGTCTATAAAATCCATTACGCAATTGGCGTGGACGGTATTTCACTGGCGATGATAATCCTGACGAATTTTACCGGCTTGCTGGTGATTTTTGCCGGTTGTGAAGCCATTAAAGTGCGGGTCGCGCAGTACATGGCGACGTTTCTCACCATGCAGGGCATGATGATAGGTGTGTTTGCAGCGACAGATGCGATTTTGTTTTATGTATTTTGGGAAGGGATGTTGATTCCAATGTATCTTAGCATTGGTATGTGGGGCAGCACTAACCGTTCTTATGCATCGATTAAATTCTTTCTCTATACTTTTTTGGGTTCGATTTTAATGCTGATCGCGATTTTGTATTTATATAATCAGACCGGCAGTTTTTATATTGAAAAATTTTATGGGATCAATCTCAAATTACATTTCCAGGAATTATTGTTTTTTGCGTTTTTCCTCGCCTTCGCGGTCAAAGTGCCTATGTGGCCAGTGCATACCTGGTTGCCAGACGCGCATACAGAAGCACCCTCTGGTGGTTCGGTGGTGTTGGCGGCGTTGATGTTAAAGCTGGGTATTTACGGATTTTTGCGGTTTAGTATGCCGATAGTGCCAATGGCATGTCAGGAGTTGGCGTGGCTTATGATTATTTTATCGCTGATCGCGATTGTTTATATTGGACTGGTTGCCATCGTGCAAACTGACATGAAAAAGTTAATCGCTTATTCCTCTATCGCGCACATGGGTTTTGCCACCCTGGGTTGTTTCATGGTGTATGATATTGTGCGGCATAGCGGGACTTTTCAAGATGCCTATATGAGTCTGGAAGGCGCGGTGGTGCAAATGATTGCGCATGCGTTTGGCTCGGGGGCGATGTTTTTAGGCGTGGGTATTTTGGCGGACCGACTTTATAATCATAGCCGCTTAATTAAAGATTACGGCGGGATTGCTAACCGCATGCCTATATTTGCCGGATTTTTTATGTTGTTTGCGATGTCAAATGTTGGCTTGCCGGGCACCGCCGGTTTTGTCGGTGAATTCATGGTAATTATGAGCGCGTTCCAGGGATCATTCTGGGTGGCGTTTACCGCGTCCATGACGCTGATACTGGCGGCGTCTTATACGTTGTGGATGTACAAACGCGTGTTTTTTGGGCCAGTGGCGAATGAACATATAGAAACTTTTCCAGAAATTAGCGTGCTGGAAAAAACCAATTATATTTTGTTAGGAATAGGGGTGTTTTTTCTTGGGCTTTATCCAACACCTGTTTTAAATTTATTGCATGCGACCGTCGGGCATTTATTGCTGCTTAGCATGCCTGCTGGTTTGTTGCCATTGAGTTAACGGAATTATTTATGAATTTTACAATGCCGGTTTTTTCAGTTGCGGCCCCTGATATTTTTTTATTGTGCATGGTTGCCTTAGCCTTGCTGGTCGATGTATTTTTGCCAGCTAACCGGCGCTATGTGACTTATTATCTGGTGCAGGCTGCCTTGATCGTCACTTTTTTTATGACGATTTCACAATACCGCAATTATCCCGATCCGATTATTACCTTTAGTGGTAATTATATTTTAGATAAGTTCGCGATTATTATTAAAATGTATATTAGCGTAGTGTGTATTTTTGCTTTCGCGTATTCGCGGGTTTATATTGAAGAGCGCAAAATTGCCATCGGCGAATATTATATTTTAGGGTTGTTCGCGGTATTGGGCATGATGGTGATGGCGTCGGCTTATAGTTTGTTAATGATTTATTTAGGTCTGGAATTATTATCGTTGTCTTTGTACGCCATGGTGGCGATGCAGAAAGATTCTTTGGCGGCGACCGAAGCGGCAATGAAATATTTTGTGATGGGCGCGCTGGCTTCGGGATTATTGTTGTATGGTATTTCTATGGTTTATGGCGCCACGGGGTCGATTTTGGTGCTGCAGATCGCCAATATCATGCCCAATATTAATGCCGATCAAAGTTCGATTGTATTGTTTGGGCTGGTTTTTATTTTAGCTGGCTTGCTTTTCAAATTCGGCGCGGTGCCATTTCATATGTGGGTGCCGGATGTTTATCAGGGCGCGCCAACCAGCATGACTTTATTTATCGCCAGTGCGCCTAAGATCGCGGCGTTTGGGGTAACGATGCGAATTCTGGTAGAGGCATTGCCGGGTATGCAAGTGCACTGGGAGCATGTGTTAATTGTTATCGCCGTGCTATCGATGTTTTCGGGTAATCTGTTGGCGATCGCGCAAACCAATATCAAGCGCATGCTGGCTTATTCGTCAATCGCGCATATTGGATATATGTTGCTGGGGATTATCGCCGGGCCGAATTCAGCGGAAGGTTATTCTGCGGCTATGTTTTATATTGCGACTTATGTAATTGTGGCGGCGGGTGCGTTTGCGATTATTGCTTTGTTGAGTAAGTCGGGTGTGGAATTCGATCAGCTGGATGATTACCGTGGCTTGAATGCGCGTAACCCGTGGCTGGCGTTTATGATGTTGTTGATGGTATTTTCCATGGCGGGTGTGCCGCCTACGGTTGGGTTTTTCGCCAAGCTGGGCTTGCTGGAAGCGCTGGTGGAGGCGCACCTGGTGTGGTTGGCGGCCGTGGCTTTATTGTTTGCCATCATCGGCGCGTATTATTATTTGCGTATCGTCATGTTAATGTATTTCGAAGAACCGGCGGATAAATACCGTGGCAGCCGTATTACGATAGGGCCAGAGATGATGGTGGCCGTCAGTATTAATGGCAGCGCGGCGCTTGTGCTAGGCTTGTTGCCAAGTACGTTTATTGATTTGTGCAGGTTATCGTTTTCGTAGTCGTGTGTCATGCCAGCGAAAGCTGGCATCCAGTGACTATGCGTAAAGTCCCCTGGATGCCAGCTTTCGCTGGCATGACAGAGTCTTTGCAACACACTCTTATCTATCTAAACGCACTAAGTTGCGATCATTCGCTGGAGCTTGTTGAGCAACTTGTTGTTCTTGATGAGGATGGTTGAAAAGACAACTTTTGTTAAGCATTACAGC